>CAZVYN010000056.1:0-29330 GCA_964631125.1 uncultured bacterium
GGTGGCGGCGGTTACGGCGACTCTCGCTACTAGCCCCACGCGCCCCCGTTTCGAAACGAGCGCTCGAGAGGAGAGCCCGGGGATCGGTCCCCGGGCTCTCCGCCGCTCGGCGGCCGTAGTCGATGCGCTGCGCTGATGATAGACTGCGCCGGAACTCGGCTCGGACGGCCGGGTTCAGCGCCGGGATCCGCGGCCGGAGCTGCCTCGATCCGCCGATTGTCACGAATGATCCTGACAAACCGTTGAAGCCGAGTCGCCACAGGGAGGTTTGGAGCCCATGAGATCAACCCGACACGCGGCCGTCGCGTCGCTCGTCGCTCCCGTCGTCTTCTTCGTCCTCTTGGGGATCGACGGATCCGGTCGGAGCGCGTTCGCGCAGGCCACGTCGGGGGCGCAGTCGCTCAACATCACGCCGGGCGCACGAGCCGACGGCATGGGCCGCGCCCACGTCGCGCTGCCCGAAGACGCCACCGCCAACTGGTGGAACCCCGCCGCCCTGGCCGATCGCAAGGACCGGGTCTTCTCCTTGATGCACGCGGCGCTCGTCCCCGGTTTGGCCGACGACGTCTATTACGAGTTCCTCGGCTACTCGATGCCGGTCGAAGGATGGGGCGGCATCGGCGTCAGCTTCATCTATCTCGGCTACGGCAAGAGTATCGCGACCGACGGCACGGGACGCGAGTTGGGCGAATTCACCAGCTACGAGCTCTCTCCGCAGGTCTCACTCGGCACCAATCTGGCCGAAGGGCTCTCGGCGGGAATCACCCTGAAGTACGTCTACATCAACCTCGCGCCGAAGTGGGCGACCCAGGACCAGCAGGCGGGCACGGGGGACACGTTCGGCGCGGACATCGGCATGCTCTACCGGATGAAGGCGCTGCCGTTACTCGGGTGGCCCACCAATGTTGGTGTCAACGTGCAGAATCTCGGACCGAAGATCGCCTACATCGATCAGGACCAGGCCGACGACATCGGGCGCAATTTGAAGGTCGGATTCGCGACGCGCTTCTTCGGCCAGGATGCCGACCCTTCCGGCGCCTCGCCGAGACGATTCCGCGGACTCCTCGCCTACGACATCAACCAGTCGCTGGTCTATACGGACGAGACGCCGATTCACAATTTCGGGGCCGAGGTCTCGTACGACGACATGTTCGCGCTGCGCCTGGGCTACATCCAGGACACCGACGGCGACATCACCGATACGACCTTCGGCGTCGGTTTCGCCGTCAGTCGTTTCACCGCCGACTACGCCAGCGTTCCGCAGGCGGAGGGGTTGGACCGAGTGAGCAAGTTCTCGCTCTCGTACAACTTCTAGACTGTCCGGCTGGTTGTATTACGAGCCGTGTGTATTACGAGCCGTGTGTATTGAGTAGAACCACACACTTCGGTAGAACGGGAGCGAGCATGCGCTCACACCGGGGGGCCGCGTGGGCCCCCTTCGTTGTCTGGGTGCTGAGCTGTTCATTCATTGCCGGGATGCTCTCGGCGCCGGCCTGGGCAGGGACGCTGCGAGTGAAGCGCCCCGATCAGCAATCGCAGCCGAGGCGCGATCTCTCGATTCCAGCCGCCGAGGCCCACCCGCACTTCCCGCACCTCCTGATCGCGCGGGGCGAGAATCAGCACCGTTTGATGCGCAGCGCGGTCGATCTCTGTGTGGCGCCGTCGTTCGATCCTGCCAGCAGCCTGCCTCCTTCGGTTCTGCCCGAGGCGCTGCGCCGACGCGCCGAACGCCTCTTCCACGCGCCCGCCGACCGATTCGCGGCCGAGCAGAGGGCGACGGCGCGGGAGGCCTCCGGCGCGGTCACGGTGCGGGTCTGTGTGCTGCGGGTCGACTTCCTCGACGATACGCCGGGAACGAAGACGACCGGTGACGGCCGTTTCATGCTGACGCCGCCCGACTCGACCGATCCGAACCGACCGTTGGTCGACCCGCCGCCGCACAATCGCTCCTACTTCGCCGCGCACATGGAGGCGTTGCGTCGGTACTACGACGTGCAGTCCGACGGCTTCCTGAACCTCGAGTTCGACCTCTGGCCGGCGGAAGAGGACTCGGCCTACCACCTGCCCGACACGTTCCGGTACGGGCCGTGGATCTTCAGCAACTCCAATCCGGATGTCTTCCAACATGCGATCGATCTGGTCGGCGACGCGCTCGCCGCGGCCGACTCGACCAGCCCCGAAATCGACTTCAGGACGTACGACTCGTTCGTGATCTTCCACGCCGGCGCCGATTTCCAGGGAGACCTGAACGGGGACTCGCCGTGGGACATCCCGAGTTTCAACCTCGCCGTCTCCGATCCGTTCATCGTCGGCGAAGGCGACGATGCCTGCGGCGTCGACTACGCTGCGGTCTTGCCGGAGACCGAATCCCAAGACGGCTTCGAGGGCGCGCTCAACTCGGTCATCGCGCACGAATTCGGTCACCAATTGGGGTTCTTCGATCTCTACGACGTCTTCACCGGCAATCCGTTCGTCGGCGCGTACAGCCTGATGGACTCCGGCACGAACCTCTACGCCACGTTGGACGATCCGCGGTCTCCCGGCGAGTTGGTGGCGGTGCGAGGGATGGTGCCGCCGAGCCTCGATCCGTGGCACAAGGCGATCCGACTTCCCGTGCCGAGTGTGCAGCTCTTCTCGGTGACCGACCTGGTCTTCGGCGATGTCGACTCCTTCGAGATCACGCTGCCGGCCAGCAACATTCGCAATGAAGTGCTCTATCTGCCGCTCAATCTCGCGGAGTACTACCTGATCGAGAATCGCAAGATCGACCTCAACGGCGACTCGACGCTCCTGCTGAGGAGCGACCCAGAGACCGGCGTGATCCTGGGGCCGGAGCCCGACTCCACGCAGAGCAACGATCGGCTCGCCTTCCGCGAGTACGACTATCTCTTGCCGGGCGAAGGGATCTTGGTCTGGCACGTCGATCAGAAGGCGATCTCCGCCGGCCTCTCCGCCGACTTCGGCGGGATCAACGTCTTCTACTCGAGGCCCGGAGTCGGACTGGTGGAAGCGGATGGCATCCGAGACATCGGAGGGAGCAGCGCTGAGTTCCTGGGTGGTCCGTTCGATCCGTACTTCGTCGGCGGATACACGCACCTCGGGCCAGAGACAGTTCCCTCGAGCGACACGAACGACGGGACCGGGAGCGGGCTCGAACTGGCGGTCCTCGATTCGATCGGAGTCTCCATGAGGATCGCCGGTCGATTCGGTCAGGGCATCGCCGGTTGGCCGCTGTCGCTGACCGCCGCGCCGCGGGACGGACAGGTCGTTCCGTTCGACTTGGAACTCGACGGCCGGACCGAGATCCTCGCGGTGAGCGGCCGCTCGATCCTGGCGTTTCGCGACGATGGCGAGCCGTATCGCGACGACACCGACGCGCTCTTCTTACGGCTGCCCGTGGCGATCGAGTCGCGTCTCGCGGTCGCGCCCGAGATGTCCACCAGCACCGGTCCGCAACCGATCGTGGCCGCGGTCGGCGGCGGTGTCCTCTGGCTCGTCTCGGGCGACGCGCGCATCGCGGCTGCCTGGCCGGTCGGACAATCGCTCGTCACGTCCGATCCGGCCCTGAGCGACAGCCTCGCCTGGATCGGATGCTCGGACGGCGAGATCCGCGGCATCGGCGTCGGGTTCATCGATCCGGAACGGGTGGGCTTTCCTCTGATCAACCGCGCCGTCGGCTCGCTCGCCGTCGGGCGGTCGGAGGCATCTGGGCCACTTCGTTTTGCCTGGGCCAGCGCGGACGGTCGGGAGTACGGCGGGTTCTCCTGGTCGTCGTCGACCGGACGCCGCTTCGACGAATGGACCCAGGAGCGCGACGAGATTGCCGTCGTCGATTCGAGCGCCAACCTCGATCCGGTCGGGCTCTTGATCCTCGGACGCGGCGATGGCGCGCACACGCTGCTGGGATGGGGCGACGGGCGGATCGAGTGGCGCAATGCCGCCGGGGGTCTGCTCGACGGTTGGCCGCGCCAGGTCGACGGTCGACCCGTGGGCGCCCCCATCGTGGCGGACGCCGATCAGGATGGTGTGCTGGAGACGATCGTCTTGACGGATGACGGCAAGATCCATGTGTTCGGATGGAACGGAGTGCCCGAGGCCGATTGGCCCCGCTCGATCTGGTCGGATGACGATCTCGATCCTCCGGTGCAAACCGCCGGGCTCCGCGCCTGGGACGCGGACGGCGACGGGGCGATCGATCTGCTCGTGCACCGGGAGGACGGTTTCGTCGTCGCGCTGCGTGGTGACGGAACGCCGACTCCGGGATGGCCGCTTTCGATTGGACCGAGGGCTCTCCACGGGCCCGATTACATCGCGGCGACGGAAGTGACCGGGACCCGGATGCTGCTCGGCAATCTGGGCTCGAACGGGCGAGGCGAGTCTACCGACCAGCTGACGGTGCTGCGCCACCCCCAGGCGCGCATCGACCTGCCCGGCGCCTTTCCGAGTCCGGGAGTCGACCTGCGGCGCTCGGGCGTCTATCCCGCGGCGCTGCGGCCCGAACCGCGGCCGGCGGAGGAGGGTGCTGCCACCGCGCGCGCTGTCCTCTATCCGAATCCGTTGCGGGAGGATCATCTGACGATCCAGGTCACGGTCGAGGCGCCGACGGTGATGCGGCTCGATGCCTTCGATCTGACCGGAGCACGCGTCGCGGAGACGGCGTTCGATCTCGCCCCGGGAGCGAACGGCAACTTCTCGAGTTGGGATCTGAGCCGCCTCGCGCCGGGTCTGTACCACGTCCGCGTCCGGGTCGAAGGCGGGGAGCATCCGCGAGACGAGTTCCACCGGCTGGCGATCGCGCGCTGAGGCGAGCGAACGAGGAGATCGAGATGAGGATCGACGTCGGAAATCTGGGAATGACGCGCGTCGTCGCGTGGGTTCTGCCGAGCTGCCTCCTCTTCGCCACTTCGTTCGCCTCCGTTCCCACGGCGGCGGCGGCCGCCGACCCGCCCGCGCGCAAGCCCGGCCTCGCACTGCTCTTTTCGGTCCTCGTCCCGGGATTGGGGCAGCTCTACAACGGCGATGATCGCGGGTACCTCTACATGGGCGTCGAGGCGGGCGCCTGGTTCGCCCGCGCCAGCTACAAAGACGCCGGCGACGAGAAGGAAGGCGAGTACGAGGCGTACGCGCGGCAGCACTGGCTGCATGCGCGCTATCGCGAGTCCGCCGGCGCGGACGGCTGCGATTGGACCGCGCGGGCCGACTCGCTCATCCTCTGGTTCGAAGTGAACGACGTGCAGCAGTTCTACGAGGAGTTGGGAAAGCTCGAGGCGTACCGCTGCGGCTGGGACGATTTCCGCGAGGCGTACGATCCGACCGACCCGGCGCGCCTCTCTCCGCATCGCGACGAGTACCGCGATCTGCGCAAGAAGAGCAACGATCTGCTGAAGAAGTCAGAGCTCGCACTCTCCGTCGCTGTCTTGAACCGAATCGTGAGCGGCATCGACGCCTTCCAGACCGCGCGCGGGCGGCGCCGCTCCGCCGAGAAGGCGCTTCGACTCGAGACCGGACTGGGCGGCTCCTGGAACGAGCCGCGCGCTGAACTGCGACTCGTCCGGAGTCTCCCGTGATCCGTTTGCGAACGTGCGCGCTGGTCGGAGTGGCGACGATGGTCGCGTGCGCCGCCGTCGCTCCGCGGAGCGACGCAGGCGAGGTCGAACGCGAACGGATGAAGCGCATCGGTCTGTCGCTGCTCTTGCCGGGATCGGCTCAACTTCGCGCCGGGGACACGACCCGCGGCATCGCCTTCCTCGCGGCCGACCTGGCGTGTTGGACCGGATTCGCCGCCTATCGCCTGCAGGGCGCCGAACGACGCGAGTCGTCCATCGAGATGGCGCATGTCTACGCCGGCGTCCAGGCGGCGGAGGGGCGCACCGAAGACTACTACCGACTGCTCGGAGTCTGGGCGTCGAGCGAAACGTATGACGCGCTCGTGCGGGATGACGCCCGCTTCGTCCATGAAGACGACTTGGTCGGGAGGGAAGAGTACTTCCAGGCCAATCGGATCCCCGCCGACAAGGCCTGGCAATGGGAGAGCTTCGCGGCGCAGCAGCGTTACAGCGAGAAGCGCAACGAGAGCAAGAGGTCGAACCGGCTAGCGCGCAATCTGGCCGGTCTGGCGGTGGTCAACCGTCTCGTCGCCATGTTCGACGCGACCGTCCTCTCGGGCCGCGATTCCGACGGGGCGACGCACCTGCAGTTCCGACCGTCGGTGAAATCGGGAAGGGTCGGCGCCCGATTGGCGATCAGCCGGAGTCTCTGGTGAGACGGCGGCCCGGGCGGCCCGGGCGGCCGGGGCGGCCGGGGCGCCGCGGGGGCCTGCTCTTCGCCGCCGGCGTCTGTGGAGCTTTCGCGGGAGTTCTCGGCGGAAGCGGCGGTCCCTCCGACCTGGCGGCGGCGCCGCTCTTCTCCGCGACGCAGCGCGAGACCCCGAACGCACTGGAGCTGCTGCCGTCGCTCCTCGGACCCGATCGACGCTTCGCCCCCGCACGCCTCTCGGTCGATCCGCTCGGCGCGCTCTTCGCGCTCGACCGCGCGCAAGGACAGATCCAACGTTGGGATCCCGAGTCGGGCTGGATCGCCTTCGGCGTCGGCGCGCAGGGCGGCCCGCGCAGCGCGCACTTGATCGCGCTCGAGGCCAGTTGGGGGACCGAGATCCTCGTGCTCGATGCGACGGGTCCCACGCTGCACCGCTTCGATCTCGACGGCCACTTCTCCGGCAGCATCGACCTGGGGGCGGCGCTCTCCGGTGGGACCGACTTCGGCCAATCGCGAGAGCCCGCCGAAGCGGACCGCGGCATCCTCGATGCGGTCGATGTCACGCTCGGCATGTCCGGCGATCTCTTCCTCCTGGACCGCGCCGGCGCGCGCCTGCTCCAGTTCGATCGTGACGGGCGCTATCAAACCGACCTATTGCGTGGGGGCACAGGGGCGCAACGGCCGGACGGTCCGACCTCCCTCGTGCGTGATCGAAACGGGGACGCCTTCCTGCTCGATCCGGTGAATGGTCGAGTGCACCGCGTGACGCGACAGGGAGCGTTGCTGCCGGCCTGGTCCTGCGTCGAGGGACTGCGGCCGGGGACTGCGAAACCGGGCGCGATGGCGGCGTTGCCGAGAGGCGGGCTCGCGGTGGCGGCGAACGACGGCAGTTGGATCCGTCTCTTCGGGCTGGAAGGCGATCTGGACTACCACGGCGAGATCGGCGCGCTGACCGGAGGTGCGGTGGCCGACCTGGCGGCCGGTCTCGATGACATCCTCTACCTGGCGCGCCCGAGCTCGCCGGATGTGGCGCGCGTGCGGATCCGATACCGCGGCGAAACGCGAGACTCAGAGCCGGGCCGTGCGGTCGAACCTGGAGAGTGAGGGCGCGAGGAGCATCGTTCGCGTTCTCGCCCTCTGTCTCATGTTGCCCTTGGCGGCCGGCGCTCGATCCGCCGCCGCGCAGTCGGCGGCGCCGTTCGCGCGCGGCGCCGCGCTCTTCGACACCACATACTCCGCGGCGGAAACCGAGGTGCGGCTGTCGCCAACGACCGATTCGCTCTGGCTCTCGTTGCCGCAGGAGTGGGTCGATCCCCGCGCCTTCGCGCTCTCGCGCGGCGACACGTTGTTCGTGCGCGCCGTCGACTACCTGCTCGACGCGCGCAGGGGACGGATCCGTCTCCTGAAGCCTCGCGGCGGAGACCCGCCGCTCCTCGCGCGCTACCGCTTCTTTCCGGCGCCCGCCTCGCGGGAGGTCCGTCTGTATCGTCCAGCGGCCCCGTTCGACGCGGGCGACGCCCTAGGCGCCGCCTCGAGCGATTCCGTCTCGGTTGGTCTGGAGCGCCTCGTCCGAGTGACCCCAGGGGAACGGCGCCCGATCGACACGTCGCGGCTGCGTCTGGCGGGGAGCAAGACCTTCGCGATCGAGACCGGGACGCAGAAGGATCTCTCTCTCGATCAATCGCTCGATCTGACCGTGCGAGGCCAGGTGGGACGCGACGTGCAGGTGCGGGCAGTCCTGACCGATCGGCAGAGTGGGCTCGCCGCCTCGGGATCGAGCGCCGCGCTCCAGGATCTCGATCGAGTCCTGGTCGAGGTCGAAGGTCCGCGCGCCCGGATGACGCTCGGGGATTTCGCGCTGGAAACGCCGCCCAGTGCGTTCGCGGCCGTGCGCCGTCAGTTGGAAGGAGCGAGCGCGGTCTACACCCCGCCGCGCAAGACGGCCTTCGGCGCCTTCGCGAACTCGGCCGGTCGTCTCACCCGTTTCGAGTTCCTCGGGGAGGACGGGAAGCAGGGCCCCTACCGTCTGGTGGCCTCGGTCGACGAAGGCGCGTCGACCCTGGTGGTCGGGAGCGAGCGTGTCACCCTCGACGACCGGCGGTTGGCGCGCGGCGAGTCGGACGACTACCTGATCGACTACGCCGAAGGAACGATCCGCTTCACCGCGCGTCGTCCGATCACGGCCTACTCGCGGATCGCGGTCGACTGCCAGGTCTCGGCCGACGACTACCGACGCAGCGTCACGCACGCCGGGGCCACCTTCGGCGCGCCGGTCACGACGGCGCCGACCGGAAGAGTGCTCGCGGTGTCGCCGGACGCTGCAAAGGTCGTCGCCGGACGAAGCCTGCGCGCGTTCGTGGTGACCGAAGGGGACGATCGCGGAGCGCCGCTCGGCCTCGCCCTCTCGGAGCGAGAGAAAACCGCGCTGCGGGCGGCGGGCGACAGCCTGACGGCCGACCTGGCGAGTGGAATCCAGTTCGTCGGTCCGGGACTGGGGGACTACGAACGCGTCGAGAGCGACACCGTGGCGACGCCGTTCTTCCGTTTCGTCGGCCGCGAAGCGGGCAGCTACGACGTCGCATTCCGATTCGTCGGCGCCGAAGAGGGCGACTACGCCGACACCACGACGGGAGCCGAAGGGCAATACTTCCGCTTCGTCGGCCGCGACCTGGGGGACTACGACGCGGGCCGCGAACTGCCGCGGCCGCAGTCGGCGCGTGTCCTGGTCGTGGCGGGCGATCTGGCGGCGACGGGGGACTGGAGGATCGCGACCGAAGTCGCCGTATCCGACTTCGACGCCAACACCTTCTCGTCTCGCGACGACGGCGACAATCAAGGGCTGGCCGCCGGCGCGCGCGTCGTCACACCGACCGTGCGGCTCGGCTCGAGCCGCGCCCGCGTGACCGGCGAGTGGCGCGAGGTGGGGCGTCGGTTCCGTCCTCTCGATCGGATCGATCCGGCCTTCGACGCGTTGGACTGGAATGTGGACCCGCGGCGCCTGGAGCGAGGCGAGCGTCGAGGCGGTCTGGCCGCCGAAGTCGCCGATTCCGGGCTGACCGTGAGGATCGGCGCCGAGTTGCTCGACAACCTGCGTGACTTCGAGGCGCGACGCGGCACGGTCGAATTACAGATGAGGCGCGGGCCGTTCCGCCTGCGCGAGCGATCGCTGGTCACACAGAGCGAGGACGCCGCCGATTCCCTGCGCCCGCGCGGTCTGCGCGCGACGCACGACGCCACGCTCGGCTGGGCAGTGCGCGCCTTCGAGGTCGAGACGCGCTACCGGCACGAGCGCACGCGGCGCGGCGACGGCGCGGCCCGCAGCGGCGACTACTTCCACGAGACCGGTCTTCGCGTCTCGCGCTCGGCGGGACGATGGAACGGAGGCATCGACTGGGGACGCCGGGAGAGTTGGCGGTGGTCGGACGGCGCCGCGCAGCGGAGCGATCTCGGCTCCACCTGGACGGTCGATCTCGACGGGGCCTCTCCCGGCGGTCGCTCGCTCGGTCTCGGCTATGTCTTGCGCCACTTCCAACCGCGCGGGGCGGCCGAGCAGACGCGCCATCTCGGTCGCGCGCAATGGGCGCTGCGCGAGTTCTCCGAGGCGATCGTGCAGGAAGGTCGGCTCGAGGTGTCGACGTCGGAGCAACAGGATCGCCGCAAGGAGATCGTCTTCGTCGGGGAGGGACTCGGGCACTACGACGAGCAGGGCGTTTACCAAGGGATCGGGGACTACGAGGTCTTCTACTTCGATCGCACGGATGAACGGCTGGTGCAGCGCGTCGACCTGGGCCTGCGGACCGAACTCGATCGCGGACGCGCCGCCGCCGGCGGGGTCGGCGAGCGTCCCCGCGGCGTCTGGGGCACACTCCGCGTCGTGCACTATTGGACGGCGTTGATCGAGTCCGAGCGGACGGCGCAGCGGTTCTTGCGGGCCCTGCCGGAACTGCTCCTCGGACGCATGTCGGCGCCGCGCGCGTCGGTGCAACAGCGGCTCGATCTCTCGGCGTTGCCTTCGGCCCGCTTCGTCTCGCCGCGCCTTCGTCTGGAGGAGCGACGGACCTTCGGCGAACTCGGAGTCGACTCACGCGAGGCGGGCGTCACTCGACTCGCGGCCATCCGCAATCGCGCCAAGCCGACGCCCGCCTGGAGCGTCGATCTCGAGCAAGAATGGGATCGCGAGACGCGCGAGTTGCAGGATCTCGAAGGCGCCGTCACGGGCGAGGCGAGCGGCTGGTCGTCCCGGCGGCTGCGGCTCGAGCAGCGATTCGACCTGGGTCGAGGCGTCTCGCTCGGACTCGACCTCGGGCGGCGCCTTCGCGACCGTCTGGAGAGTGAGGAACGCGCGCGGATCTGGGAGGCGACCCCGAGCGCGCTCTGGACCGGCGCCGCGCGCACTCGAGTCGAGTTGCGGGCGACGCGCCTCTCGGTCGATCGAGAGAACGGTGTGGCGCGGCCCGACCGCACGCTGGAACGCTCCGGATGGACGTCGCGGCTGCTGGCGACGGTGCGCCTCGGCGCCAGCTTCGATCTCTCTTCCACGCTGCGCGAGACGCGGCCCGACGAGGGTCGCACGATCCGAGATGCTCGCGTCGAACTCCGGGCGTCGTTCTGAGATGCGCCCGAGCGCCGTGTCGATCGCGGTCTGCTTCGTCCTCTGGGCCGTCGGCGTCGGCGTCGCCATCGGCGGAGGCGCGGCCGTCGCGCGCGCCGAAGTGAGCTGGTCGTGGGACGAGATCACGTTCGTCGGGGGAGATGGGGTCAGCGCCCGCGACCTGGCGCAACGCACGCGACGAGAGGTCGGCGGCGCCGGGACGACGCTTCGCGCGCTGCGCGCCTCGTTGCCTCGGGTGGTCGGCGGGCTGGCGAGGGAAGGGCGGCTCGAGACCGCCGTGCGCCTGGAGAGCTTCGACGCGGCGCCGCCGAGAGTGCGTGTCGTGCGAGCCCCGCGCGCGCTGTGGGACGAACCGACGGTGCTCCTCCTCGGCGCCTCCGTCGATACGCTTCGACTGAGCCGAGCGACGGCCTCGTTGCGCGCGCTCCGCGGCCAGGCGTTCGAGCCTGACGCCTTGGAGCGACGGCTGGCGCGGTGGACCGGCGAGGCGGCCGAGAGCGGATTTCCCTTCGCGGTCGCCACCGTCGAGAGCCTGCTGGTGCGAGACGGGCGAGTCGTCTCCGGCCTCCGCCTCGACCTCGGTTCCGCCGCGGTCGTGCGAGACGTGGCCTTTCCAGGTCGCCGGGCGACGCGCGAAGCGCATCTGCTGCGGTTGATCGGATTCCGTGAGGGGGAGCCGTTCGTCGCCTCGCGGTGGGAGGCGCGGCAGCGGAGACTCGTTCGCTCCGATCTGTTCCGAACGGTCGGCGATCCCGAACTCTCGCGCGGGACGGACGGACACGTGCGCGTCTCGCTCGCCCTGCAGGAGCGACGCACGAATCGCATCGAGGGCGCTCTCGGTTATGACGGGACCTCGCGCCGGTTGAGCGGGGCGCTCGCCCTCGAGCTGGGCAATCTCTTCGGCACGGGCCGTCGCTTCGCGCTCCGGTGGGATCGTCCGCGGACGAGCGAGCGGCGCCTGCGCGTCGGCTACCGCGAGCCGCTCCTGCTGGGGACGCCGCTCGCCGCGGAGATCTCGCTCGCACAAGAGGTGCGCGACTCGACGCTCGATCGCGCGCAGGCGGACGCGAAGCTGGAGGCGCCTCTCGGCGCCGACTTCGTCGTCACCGCCGGACTGGAGTACGAGCGCGCCACGCTCGGGCTGGCGCCGGCGGAGCTGCGCCGTCGCTCCGGCACGCTCGTCGGGGTGCTCTGGGACCGCCTTCGCCCCGATGCTTTCGTCGGCTCACGGGTCGAACTCGTGGCGCGGAGTGCGCGGGTGCGCGTGAGACCCCCGGGCGAGGCGACCCGCTCGGTCCGATTCGATCGCGCGGAGTTCTCGGCCGAACGGTACCTCCGTCCGGCCGGGCTCCTCGCGCGCGCCCGAGTCACCGCGGCCGGGATCGCCGGAGAGTCGAGTTGGAGCGAGGTCGAGGCGTACCGCGTCGGCGGTCCGCGCACGCTGCGGGGGACGGCCGAGGAGTCGCTCTTGTTGCGTCGCTTCGCCTTCGCCCAGATCGAGGCCGGGGCCGAGTTGGCGGGAGAGGGGTTCGCCTACCTCTTCGTCGACGCCGGCTGGACGCGGGAGATCGGTGGGAGCGCCCGCTCGGTCCGCCGCGCGGCCTACGGCGCGGGTCTCCGCAGCGAGAGCGAGAGTCGCACCGTCCAGGTCGACTTCGGTCTGCCCGGCGGGGCGAGCTTCGGCGAGGGTCGGCTGCATCTCTCGTTGGAGTCGCGATTCTGAGTCGGGCGCCCACGGAGCCTCGGCCCTGCTAGAGTCCGCGGGCGAATCACTCAGACCTCTCCTCGGAAAGGAACAGAACATCCCGATGCTCCGTTCGCGTCTCCTCGATCGCGGGCTCGCCGCGCCGCTCCTCGTCGCTCTCGCTGGTGCACTCTTCTCGCTGCCCGCCTGCGCGCCCGACTCGCCCGACACCGTCGCCTCGATGCGCGGATTCCGTCTCGACAAGGCGACCCTGCAGAGCGAGTACGAGCGCGCGAACGGGGAGGGGAGCTGGGTCGGCGCGACAACGGAGCAGCGCCGTGAGATGGCGGAGTTGTTGGCCAAGAAGGAGATCCTCCTGCGCCTGGCCAAGGAAACCTGCCCGCAACCCGACTGGATGCGCGCTCGCTTGAACCGAGTCGCGTACGAGAAGAACCTCCAACAAGAGCTGGTCGAGGTGCAGCGCAGTCGTCTGCGCATTCCTCCGGAGGAACTGACGGAGCAGAAGCGTCTGCTCTTGCGCTCGGCGCGCGCGCGCCTCGCCACGATGCAGGACTCGGTCGCCGCGGCCGCCGCCTGGGAGGCGGTCCAGAGTGGGAGCGACTTCGACCAGATCGTCGAGCGGTACGCGGCGTTCGATTCGCGTCCCACCGTTGTCCCGGGGACACGTGTGGTGCACGAAGTCGACATCGCGGTCACCAGCGGTCTCCCGGCGGCGTTGATCAGCGCCACGTTGCAGAAGGACCTGGCGGTGGGGGCGATCTCCGAGCCGGTCCGCACGAAGCAGGGCTTCCTCATGAGCGAGATCCTCGAGTACCGACCCCTCGATCTCACGACCGACCCGGCGCTGGAGACGCGGATCACCGACGCGTTGACGACCCAAGCGTATCGGCAGCGCACGACGCACTTCTTGGACAGCCTTCGCACGGCGTCGGGGCGGAAGGTCTATCCGCAGGCCACGCCGATCGTCCAGGCCGGCATGCGGGCGCACTGGGACTCGCTGGAGGCGGTGACGGAAGCCGGCACGCGCGTCAACTTCCGCCATCTGCCGGCCCCGACCTGGCGTTTCGAGGACGAGGCGGGTCTTGGTCCCGCCGTCGACCTCTTCGGCAAGACCTACTCGGCGCGCGAGTTCATTGCCACGCTCGGCGATGTCGATCTGGACTTCTGGCCGACGACGGGAGATACACAGCGCATTCGCACTCAGATCGAGAATCGGCTCACCCGCCTGATGTGTGAGCTGGAGGCGCGGAAGCTCCGAGTCGATCAGCGCCCCGCTTTCCGCGAGCGTCAGCGACGTCCGGAAGAGTTGGGTCTCCTTGATCAACTGCGTGAGACCTTGGTCGCGCGGCAGCAGATCTCCGAGGCTGACCTCCAGGAGGCCTTCGCCGCCGAACCAGGGCGCTTCGTCAGCGGGGACCGCATGGCCTTCGGCCAGCTCCTCTACCCGCCGAGCGAAGAGGCTCGGGCGCGCGCCGTGCGCGAGCGCCTGGTGAACGGCGATGCGAGGCTCTGGTACGAGTTGGGGCCGCAGGAGGAGGCGGCGGTCGGCGGAAGTTTCGATCCGGACGGAGAAATGGTCGACGTCAAGGAAGTGCCGACCGATCGCATCGGCATCAGCGCGCATCAGGCGGCGTTTCCGCTCCAACCGGGGCAGTTCTCGCAGGTCTTCAAGACGCCGAAAGCGTGGGGAATCGTCCGTGTCTCCCAACGCGGCGGTCCGGTTCCCTTGACGTTCGAGCAAGCGCGCGAGCGGCTTCGCACCGAGCTCGCGACGCGGCGAACCGACGAAGAGGTCGAGAGCGCGGTTCAGACGAAGTGGACGGCGAGCAAGTTCAAGCTGTACGAGGAGCGTCTGGCGGACTGACCTCGGCGCCTTCGAGCAGTTCGGCGAACGCCGCTTCGTCCAGCACGATCAAACCGAGCGCGCGCGCCTTCTCCAGTTTCGAGCCGGGATCGGCGCCGGCGACGACGTAGTCGGTCTTCTTGCTCACCGAACCGACCACCCGTCCGCCTCGGCGCTCGACCTCCGCCGCCGCCTCGTCGCGGGTCCAGCCGATCAGGGCGCCGGTCAGGACGAAGCTCTTTCCGCTCCACGGCAGCGCCGCGGGCGGCGCGCTCGGTTCCTCGGGCGTCGTCTCCAACGGCGCGACTCCCCGCTCCGCGAATCGCTCCAGGAGAGCGGTCGTCTCCAGCCGTGCGAAGTAGTGCGTGACCGACGCCGCGATCTCCTCGCCGACGCCGTCGATGGCGGCGACTTCTTCGGCCGTCGCCGAGCGCAGACCGGAGAGCGCGCCGAAGCGTCGGCCCAGCCGTTTGGCCACGGTGGCGCCGACGTGTCGGATCCCCAGCGCGACGAGGAATCGAGCGAGCGGCGGCCGGCGACTCGCCTCGAGCGCGGCCACGACGTTTTCGGCCGATTTCTCGCCCATCCGATCCAACTCCGCCAGCGTCGCGACCTCGAGGCGATAGAGGTCCGACGGATCGACGACGAGCCCACGTTCGACCAACTGATCGACGAGAGACTCGCCGATCCCTTCGATGTCCATCGCCCCGCGCGCGACGAAGTGGAGGATCTGGCGTCGCCGCTGCGCCGGACAGTGCTCGTTGACGCAGCGGATCGCCACCTCGCCTTCTGCGCGCACCAGCGGCTCGCGACACTGCGGACAGCGCTCCGGAAAGACGAAGGCCTGCTCCGATCCGTCGCGCCGTTCCGTCAAGACACGGGTGACCTTCGGAATGATCTCGCCCGCCTTCTCGATCCCGACCCAATCGCCCACGCGGACGCCGAGCCGGGCGATCTCGTCGGCGTTGTGCAGCGTCGCGCGCTTGACCACGGTTCCCAGGAGCTCGACCGGCGCGAGGTGAGCGACCGGAGTGACCGCGCCCGTGCGGCCCACTTGCACGGAGATCTCCTCCACCTGCGTGATCGCCTCGCGCGTCTCGTACTTGTAGGCGACCGCCCAGCGCGGCGATTTGCTGGTGACTCCGAGCCGCGACTGCGCCTCCAACCGGTCGACCTTCAGCACCATCCCGTCGGTCTCGTAGTCGAGCGCGAATCGCCTCTCGCGCCACGCATCGCAGTGCGTGAGTGCGCCGTCGACGCCCTCGGTCACGGCGTAGTGCGGTTCGACGGGGAAGCCGGCGCGGAGGAGCCACTCCAGCGTCTCGCGGTGGGTGGCGAAGCCGAGCGAAGCCGGATCGGCCACGGCGTAGGCGAAGAAGCGCAGCGGACGCCGCGCGGTCTCGCGCGAGTCGAGCAGCTTGAGCGTTCCGGCGCAGGTGTTGCGGGGATTGGCGAAGAGTTTCTCTCCCGCCGCCTCTCGCTGTGCGTTCCAGGCGACGAAAGCGGAGCGAGGGATGTAGCACTCGCCGCGCACCTCGATCTCTCGCGGCGCCGAGACCGTCTCGGGCAAGCGGAGCGGAAGGCCGCGCACGGTGCGGAGATTCTCGGAGATGTCGTCGCCCTGAGCGCCGTCGCCCCGAGTCAGTCCCACCGCGAAGCGCCCCTCCTCGTAGCGGAGGGCGACGGCGACGCCGTCGATCTTGAGTTCGGCGACGTAGATCACCGGATCGTCGGACGCGAGTAGCTTGCGCACGCGCGCGTCGAACTCGCGGACTTCCTCCTCGGAGTAGGTGTTGGCCAGGCTGAGCATCTCGCGCGAGTGCGGCAGACTGCGAAATGCGGAGAGCGGCGCGCCGCCGATCCGGCGGGACGGGCTGTTCGGATCGACGAGCGACGGATGGCCCGCCTCCAGTTCGATCAGCTCTCGCATCAAGCGGTCGTACTCGCGGTCGGAGATCTCCGGTCGCGCTTCCACGAAGTAGAGGCGATCGTGGCGCACGAGGTCGCGGCGGAGCTCGGCGACTCGCGTGCGCGCAGTCTTCAGGTCCAACTTCGTCCCAGCAGAGGTCGCCTCAGAAGAGATCGACCGAGACCACCTGATGGATCGCCTTGGTCTCGACGTCTTGCAGGAACACGCCGAGGGTCATCCGGTCCTCGCTCCACTGCGTGTCGGAGGCGAGCGAGAAGCTGATCGGCAGATCGGCGTAATCGCCTCTCTGGGCCAGCGACAACTCCGGCAGCGAACCGATGCGGCGATACTCGCGCACCACGTTGTTGAAGGTCGCGTCTCCCTTGCCTTGGACGAAGACCTCCAGGCGATCCTTGGCGTAGAACGCGACCAACTCCAGCTTGGTCGGGTCGTCGTTCCCCCAGGTCGCGGCATCGGCCACCAAGAGGACACGGAGCGTCGCGCGGAGTTCCTCCCCAGGCGCGTGCTCGACCCCGCGCAAGAAGAGCGCCGTGTTCGCCGGGCTGGCGACGATCGCCTCCAGCTTCTGGCGATAGCGTTGCGTCAGGATCGGGACCCCGCCGGCGGCGCCGCGGATGATGTCCCCTCCGTTGAAGAACGCGGCCGGGATGCCGTCCCCTTCGGCATCGAAGAAGCCGTCTCGGGCCAAGGACGTCGGAGTCGTGAACGGGTCGGTCCCGCCCCAGAAGGTGTGCACCTGGAGATGCAGCGCGCCGCGCGCGCGGAGTGAAAGGTCTTCGCCCACGATCGTCGCCGCCTCATCCGCCACCGGGCAGTTCGGACAGAGCGTGGCGGTGAACAGCTCCATCAGCGCGCCCTTTTGCTGGGGCAGAGGCTGGAGGTCGAATGAGACCTGCTCAGAACCTTCGTCGATCGTGATCCGCTGCACCGAATCGACGCCGGCCGACGCTCCCTCGAAGCGGACCGAGATCTCATGGGCGCCGGGAGAGAGGCAGAGGGTGGCGGGGGTCCGTCGTCCGGTTGCTGCGCCGTCCACCACGATCTCGGCGCCGAGGATCGTGGAGGTCACCTCGACGGAGGGGCTGGGGAGAACTTCCCAGGAAACGACCTGTTCGCGCCCGCGCCGCACGTCGAACTGCAGCTCGGCCGCCGGAAGGAAATCACGCGCGCACTCGTTCTCGATCCGCAACGACTGTGGACCGGCCGGAAGCAAGAAGTGGTAGCTCGCGTCGGTGGCGTTGGCCACGAGCACCGAGTCACCCCAGTAGATGGTCGAGTTCTCGTACGCGCCGGCGGAAGGGGAGGAGAGCTCGATGGCGACGGATCCGAGCGTCGGATCCTCCAGGTCGTCTTTGCAACCGTGCAGCAGTGGAAGGGTCACGGCAAGGGCGAGAGCGGCCACGGCCGCCTGGACCATCCAGAAAGGCCTGCTAGAACGTGGTGAGGAACTCAATGCGCCCTCCTTCGAAGGGGTCGACCAACTTACAGACGCCGCCCGAACAGAGCTGGCCGCCGCGCAACCGACCGCCGCCGAGGAGGAGTTGGCGTCGGTCTCCGAGCCGCAGGTTGCACTCGCCCCAGACCCAGAGATCATCCTCCGGCCGGTCGTCGTCCGTCCACTCGGTCGTGAGGGCCAGCGAGAGGTTCGGCGCGCGGCTGACCGTCGTCGAGATGAGGTGATTGGAGAATTCCAGCGGAAACCGAAACTGAGCCGTGCCGCGGTTGCTCTCCTGCACCGCTTGCGTCTCGAACGTTCCTTCGATGCTCCAGGTGTCGTCGACCCGCCAGATGGCCTGAGCGACCGCGTTCCTGCGCTCGAAGAAGACGGGGTTCTCCCCTTCGAGCACCGTCTCTTCCGTCTCGCCTCCCTTGAGGAACAGTTCGAGCGACTCCCCGACGTCTTGCTCGAGCTCACCGTAGACTTCCCAGGACGGCTGGTTGCTCTGGCGCGCTTCGGTCTTCGAGTAGCTCGAGACCACCCGCGTCGCCTCCGCGAGCTGGAACTGCGCCTCGATCAGGCCGCCGCGTTCGTCATCCAGGCGGATGTTCGGCGTGTGTCCGCCCCGATTCATCAAGGTCGTGGTGTGCTGGCGCACGGTGGTCGGCGGATTGACGAACGGGAGTTGGTAGCGGAGCAGATCCTTGTACTCCGCCAAGACCTGCACGCGGCCGAGGTAGAGCGCGAGCGAGCCGTAGCCGCCATGCCCGTCCGGACCCTGTCGCGCGCCGGCCCGATAGTTCTCGGGATGCCGGATGACGTACTCGCCGTAGACGTCCGCGAAATCCGAAACGCTGCGCTCCCAAGAACTCCCATAGAGACGATCGCCCCCCGGGCGCCCGATCCCGCCCACACTCGTCGAGTCGGACCAGACCCCCTGGAGGCCGAAGCGCCCCCACCGATCGCCGCGCAGATCGAGACGCGCCCCTTTGAGCACCTGGAATTCATCGCCGATTGAGTTCGTCCCCGCGATGACGCGGAGTTCGGCGGGGCCGAGCGCTCCCCGCGCCATGACGCCGTCGAGCACGTTGTCGAAGTCGACGGTCTGATCTTCGAAGATCGAGAGAGCGAGGCCGCGGCCGTAGGTCGAGTAGACATCGCCTACCCGCACCGTCCAATCGTCGGTCGCCGCCTCCAGCCAACGCTTGCGGATCCCCTGCGTCTGCGCTCCGAAGTCATTCGGGTCGAGTCGGCCGGCGTCGGAGGGAGAGTGCGAGAGGAACGACGCCCCGAGGGTGTACGCGCCGCGGCCCAGCGTGACGTCGAGGCGATTGTCGAGGACGCTCTCTTCCAACGCGCGGTCGTAGTACGCCTCCAACTGGTCGGCCGCGGAGATGACCACCGGCGGGTCGTCCGCGCGCGCCGCGATCGGCGCGAAGAGCGTGACCACGCAGCACCCGACGGCGATCCTGAAGGCGAGACGTCGCGGTCGCGGTCCCGGGCGGGGGGGCCGTCCGCTCACTTGTCCGTCCCTGCCGGCGCCGGGCCCAGCGCGGCGACGATTTCTTCCTCGAGTTTCTTCTCGTCGCCCGGCCGGTAGCCCTGGGCGACCGAGAGAATCTTGCCGTCGCGACCGATCAGGTACGAGGTCGGATAGTTGCGCACGGAGTACGCGTTGCCGATCTTCCGTTCCGGATCGGTCCCGACCGGGAAGGTGAAGCCGCGCGACTTGACCATCGGCTTGACCTTCGACAACGTCTTGGCGTCGTCCGAAGCGATCGTGAGCAGGGTGAATCCACGTTCTTGGTACTTCTGGTACAGCTTGTCGAGTTCAGGCAGTTCGTTCAGGCACGGCTTGCACCAGGTGGTCCAGAAATCGAGGAGCACCGGACCCTTCGCGAGGAGATCTCTCAGGACGTACTTCTTGCCGTCGAGCCCCTCCACCGTGAATTCGGGGGCCGACGAGAGCCCGCTCGCGGCGGCGGGCGCGGGCGATTCATCCGCGCGCGCGCCTGCAGCGGACAGGCAAACGGCCAGGACGACGAGTGAGACTGCGAGGCGGGCGGCGATCCAGGTGGGGCGATTCAGATCGAACGACATCGGGTCGGTTTCCTCCAGCGGCGTCAGTTGCCGGGACAGAGATTCGAGGAAGCAAGAGTGGACAGTCAACTGCGCAGCCCGAACCTAGCCCCGACGAGCGGAGATGGTTCCGTCGACTCCTTCCGACCGTTCCTCTTGGACGGCGGGATCGGATGCTGGGCGAGGCTTCGGAGCGGTCGTGTGAGCGAGAGCCCGCTCGGCGATCCGGCGCAGGTTCGCGCGCTCCACCGGGCCTATGCGCTGGCGGGCGCCACTCGGTTGCGGACTGCGTCCTTCGCGCTTCCTTCGGCGCTGGTTCGAGGGATGGCGGAACCCGAAGCCGCGCGCGCTCTCCTCGATTCGGTCGCTTCGGCCACCTCCGTGGCGTCCGGCCTGCTCGTCAGTCTCGGACCGACCGGACTCGACCACGACGCTTCGGACGCCGACCGCGCCCGGCCGTACGCCGGTCTGGCGCGCGCGCTCCTGCCTCCTCGCTCGGAAGCGATCGGTCCGAAGCTAAACGCCGTGGTCTTGGAGACGTTTCGATCCTGGGCTGAGGTCTCCTGTGCCTTCGACGGGCTCGCCGCGGGCGGCTACGAAGGCGACGTCTGGGCGATCTTGTCTCCCTTCACGTCCCGTGAGCTGCGCGACTCAGACCTCGCGCACGCGGGCGAGCGCCTGGCGCGACTCGGCGTCTCGGTCGCCGGCATCGGGTGCACGACCCCCGAGGTCGCGCTCGACGAAGCGCTCGCCGCCCTCGCGGAGGGATTCGGCGGGCCGCTCTTGCTGACGCCGGCCGTTCATCGCGACGGGCGAGTCTGGGCGCAGGACACGGCGCGGATCGCCCGCGGCCGAGCGCTGGACTGGGTCGGAGGTTGTTGCGGCGCGGGACCGGGCCATATCTCGGCCCTCCGCGCCGAGCTGGCGAGAACAGGGGAGTGGATCGCGGAGTGAGCGATCGCGGTCAACAACTGAAGGCGCGAATCCGCGAGTGGGCCGGAGAGCTCGGATTCACATCGATCGGATTCGGCCCGGCCGTCGAACCGCGGGGGGCGCGTGAGGGGCTGCTCAGTTGGCTGGCGGGCGGGAATCATGGAGCGATGGCGTGGATGGCGCGCAACCCGGAGCGCCGCGTCGATCCCGCGGCGATCCTGCCCGAGGCGCGCTCCGTCATCGTGGTCACCCTGCAGTATCTGGGGCCGCCCTCGGCGGCGGATCTCGCACCGGCTCGAATCGCGCGCTATGCGCGCGGAGAGGACTACCACGTCGTCGTGGGAGACAAGCTCCACGCACTGACGGATCGGATCCGGGTCGAGCATCCGGCGCTGCGCGCGCGCATCGCCTGCGACACTTCGCCGGTCGCGGAGAAGGCCTGGGCAGTCCAGGCGGGGGTCGGCTGGCTCGGCAAGAACACCTGCGTCCTGAATCCGACACAGGGATCTTGGTTCTTTCTCGGTGAGCTCTTCGTCGATCTCGAGCTGCCGCCGGATCCGCCCGTGACCGACCTCTGCGGATCCTGTACGCGGTGTCTGGACGCCTGTCCCACCGGCGCCTTTCCCGCGCCGTATCAGCTCGACGCGCGCCGGTGCATCTCGTACTGGACGCTGGAGCATCGCGGGACACTCCCGGAGGGCGCCGAAGACTCGATGCCCCCTTGGCTCGGCGGGTGCGACATCTGCCAAGAGGTCTGTCCTTGGAATCGCAAGGCGCCGGTCACCGACGAGCCGCGACTCGCGGAGCGCGCCGAGTTGGTCGAGCGATCGGTCGAAGCATGGGCTTCGATCTCCGACGACGAGTATCGCGCTCTGGTCCGTCCCACGGCGCTCTCGCGCATCAAGCCGGACGATCTCAGGCGCAACGCGCGCGCGATTCTGCGCGCGTCGGAGCGATCGGACGAGACCTCGACCTGAGCAAATCGTTTCTTGCCGCAAGTGTGAAGGCTTCGTTATCGTCCCGCGCCAAGGTTGGGAACGTACGAGGGCTCCGCTGTTTGGCGGCCTGAGCTGGAGCGTTGGTCGAGTGGCGCGCGAGGCCCGAGTTGCATCCCGCCGGTCCCAACTCTCCCTCCTGCGGTCGCTGTAGAAAAGGTTCTCGAGTGGCCGTCGTTGCACGGCCCCTCTCCAGCGAGAGAAGTCGAAGCGATCGAAGAGGAGGACAGGGCGCGTGTCCGCGAAAACTGCCGCCGACATCCGCGCGAACGACTTTCGCAAGTCGGAGCCGCCCAAGTGGATCCAGGCGGTCTTGCATCGCACGTGGCTGGTCTTGATCCCGCTCATCGCCGTTTCTTGGTATCGCACCAATCGCGTCGAGCCGGCGGTGAAGGAGTTGGAGACGACGATCGCTGTGGAGCGGGCCGCGGCCGAGAAGGTGCGCGGCGACATCCTCTCGAAGCGCAAGGCGCCTTCGACGCGCATGTCCATGTTGAACGCGCTGGCCGACACGTTCGCCGTCCGGTTCGAACAGATCGACTCCGTCTTGGACAGCGTCCGCGTCCTCCAGTCGAAGGACTTCGCGGAGAAGGCCGGGCTCGAGGCGCAGATCGACTCGCTTCGGACGGTCTACTCGGAATCAGAAGGCGCCGCCGCGCAGCGCTCGCAAGTCGTGGCCGCGCTGCAGGCCCGCGTCGACTCCCTCCGCGGCGCGATCGAGGCGCGCGATGAAGAGCGGGTGCGGCTCGAAAGTGAGGCGGTGTCGAACCAGGGTCTGGTCGAGCGCGTTCTCTATCCGGACAAATTCCGTAAGACGACGGCGCTCTGGACGGGCGCGGGGCAGTTTCCCAACCGGGACAGTCTGAAGACTCGCTGACCCGGGTCAGCCCGAACAGGAGCCAGCAGTAACAGGAGCCAGCAGTAACAGGAGCCAGCAGTAACAGGAGCCAGCAGTAACAGGAGCCAGCAGTGCAGAGAGGCCTACCCCCCATCGATCTGCGGCCGAAGTGGTCGCACCTCCTCCTGATCTTGGACGTCTTGATCGTCGTCGCGCTCTTCCGCGTGGTCGGCAAGATGTACATGGAGAGGGAAGGGGCGGTGCTCCTCGCGGAGAAAGCGGAGGAACGCGCCGCGGTCGGAGTCGACGCGAGGCGATCCGCGGCCCAGGCCGAGTCGCTCGTGGCGGTCACGTTGGGGCAGCTCGAGGAGATGCGAGCCGACAGCGCGCGCGCCGCCACCGAACTCGAGGCGCGACGCCTGGCGCTCGAAGCCGAGGTCAAGGAACGCGATCGTCTGAGCGAGACCGCGTTCCAGCTCTCCGACCGGGTCTGGGAGATGCGCCAGCAGAGTGAGAGCGCCGTCCGAAAGGCGGACGAGTACGAAGAGGTACTGGTCGGCCGCGAACAAGAGGTCGCGCAATTTGTCGCGCAGGCCGAGACGTCGGAAGTGCGTCTGGCCGAGGCGAAGCAAGATCTCGATCAGAGCACCCGCGAGTTGGTGGGCGCGCGCGAGAAGATCACCTACGAGCCGGTCAGCCGGCTGCCCTCCTCGGCGGGAGTCCTCTTCCGACGCGAGGCGCGCGACGAAGGTGGGCTGACCGGGGTCGAGCTGCAGAAGACCTTTTGGAACCAAGGCGTCAACGATCTCGGTTTCTCGGCCGGATTCGGACTGGGGGACGGCGACGTCGAATCGGAGAAGAAGCTCGGGCTCCTGCTCTCTCGCTCGCTCATCCATCGCCGGTTGGGGCTCGATCTCTCCGCTGGCTACTCGGTCCTGACCAATCCGACCGGCGGGGACAACCAGGGCGCCTACGCCTCGGCGGGTCTCCGCTACTCACCGTTCTACAAGGAGCGATTCCACTTCGGGATCGGCGCCAAGGCGGATCCCGACGGCGTCCAGCCGTACATCGGGATCGGCTTGGGACGCCGCTGAAAAGAGAGGGCGACTCCGCCGCGGGGGATGCGGAAGGGTCGGACGACGCAGACAGGCCGATTGGGAGTAGACCGATGGCGGCCGCCGTTCGAGGACCGACCCCACCTTCGTCCCAGAGACCCGGGCTGCGCCTCCCGCTCCGCTTCGCGTTCTATCTCCTCGTGCTCGTGATGGTGCTCCTGGCTCGTTTCCATCCCGACGCCAAGAAATTCCTGCCCGACTTCGATCTGTTCCGCGAGACGACCGAGCGGTTGGTCATCGCGGGCGTGGACACGGCGCCGAGTCTGATTCCGCTCCTCGCCGCCGACTACCAACGGCTGTTCCCGGACGCGGAGCTCCGCCTCTCCAGCGGAGGCACGCTGCAAGCGCTGGAGGAGATGATCAATCACCGCGCCGACGTCGCCTTCCTCACGCGCCCGCCGAGTGAGAGGGAACGCGAGATCATCCGGGCGGCCGGCGATTCCGCTCTCTGTTTCCCGATCGCCTTGGGCGCGGTCATGGTGGTCAGCGGGAGGGCTTCGGGCATCGATTCGCTCTCGTTGGCGGATCTCCGAAGTCTCCTCGGCGGCGAGCGGTCGGGGCGACTCGAGCGACCGCGGATCGAGCGGGTCTACTTCCCGGATCCGAACAACGGCCTGTGGGAAGCGGTGACGGACTCGCTGCTCCCGGGCGCGGCGGCGCCGGAGAGCCTGATCTGGCTGGCGGGGGATCGCGAAGTGCTGGAGGCCGCCGGCAACGATCCGTCATCGATCGGATTCGTCAGCAGCTTGTCTTCGGCCACCCTCGATCACGCCCGCGTGCAGTCGGTCGCGCTGAGACGGCTGCCGGGTCAACGCGCCTTCACACCATCTGAACCGACGTTGGCTGCGGGAGACTATCCCCTCTTCCACTACTTATATGTATCATGTCGCCCCGAAGGCGGACCGGCCGCCGCTGCGTTCGTCACGCATCTCTTCAGCGGGCGAGGACAGCGGCTGGTGGCTCGTTCAGGATTTCTCCCGGCGCGAGATGTCGCGCGCTTGGTGCAGGTGGTTTCGCACCCGGTGGGAGCGATCCCCTGAGGCGAGGGGGAAAGGGAGCGGCGGAGGGGTTCGCCGAGAGGATTTGGATGGGGCGATCGGGAGGAGACCAGATGGCGGTGGCAGGCGCGCGCGAACGGCCGATGAGACATGGACTCGGAATCGTGACCGTCGTCGCGGCGATCGTCCTTTCACTCTCGAGCCTCGGCGGATACGCCGAGGTCGCTGACGCCGCCAAGAAGAAGTACAGCTTCGAAGAGGATCCGATCCGACTCGGCTTGAAGGCTCTCGACGAGAATCGGCTGGACGAGGCCAAGGCCCACTTCGAAGAGGCGATCGCGAACGAACACCAAGCCTATCGTGCGCTCTACGGCGAAGCGGAGATCCTGGTGCGCCAAGGCGTCTACACCGAAGCCGAACCGCTCTACCGTCGCGCGCTCGACGGACGGATGCAGGAGACCGGCAAGGCGGACTATCCGGAAGCGCGCGCCGGCCTCGGCTTGCTGCTGCTCAGATTGGGCCGGATGGATGAAGCCCGCGGTGAGTTCGAGCAAGCGCTGAAGGAGAAGTCAGGTCTCTGGGAAGCGCAGTACGGGCAGGCCAGGATCCTGATCCAGGACGGCAAGCCCGACGATGCGAAGAAACTCCTCGACAAGGGGAAGGCGAACCAGGGGCGCGTCGAAGGGGAGGACAAGTATCACTTCGGCCTCGCCCAGGTGCAGCTCTTGAAGGGAGATGTCGCGGCGGCCGAGCTCTCGGCGCTCAAGGCGTTCACGATCAACCCGGCCGATCCCGACTACGGCACCCTTGTCGCCCAGATCTACGATCAGCGCAACTCGCCCACCCTGGCGATCGACGCCTACGAGAAGGCGCTCGCCACCCCCGGGATGGTGGCCTCGGCCCCGACGTTGCGCGATCTGGGCAAGCTCTACCAGAAAGTGCAGCGTTACAATGACGCGCTGGAGCGGTACAAGCAAGCGGTGCAGATCGACTCGACGTTCGCGCCGGCCTTCCGTGACATGGGAGATCTCTACTCGCTGGCCAAGCGGTGGGATGAGTCGGCCGCGTCCTATCTGCGGTATGTGCAACTCCAGCCTGGGGACGCCGCGGCCTACTACGGACTCGCGATCGCATGTCTGGAGACGCGGCGTTGGGGGCAGGCGCTGGAAGCGGCGGAGCAGGCCTACAAGATCGATCCCGACAACGAACTGATTCGCCTGGCATTGGCGCGGGCGGCCTTCCAGACGAAGGACAGGCCTCGCGCCGAAGAGCTGTACGCGACGGTCACCGACACGACTCGCTACGACGCGACCGACTACCTGAACTTCGGTCAACTCCGCTTCGATGCCAACGACCTCGACGCCGCGAAGCGGAATCTCGATCGCGCCGTCGAGATCGACTCCACCAAGGCGGAAGCGCACTTCCAACTGGGGATGGTGGAACTCAAGCGCCAGGTCCCGGCCGCGGCGGTCCCACACCTGGAGAAGGCGACGCAGATCGCGCCGACGTTCGCACCCGCCTGGATGAACCTCGGGGTGGCGTTCATGCAACAGAAAATGAACCTCGAAGCGATTGCCGCCCTGAGGCAGGCTACCGTCGTCGCGCCGGAGAACACAGGGGTACGCTCCGCGCTCGCCCAGGCGCTAGCGGTGGCCGATTCGCTCGACGCCGCCATCGTCGAGTACCAAGCGGTGCTGGCGGTCGAACCCGACAACGCGCGGGCGCTGCGGGGGATCGGCTTCTGTTACCTGAAGGGGAAGCAGTACACGAAGGCGATCCAGGTGTTGGAGAAAGCAGTCGAGGTAGAGCCCACGAACCCGGACGCGTGGGGTCAACTCGGCCAGGCGTATCTCGGAATCCCGGATCTCGACAAAGCGGAACGCGCGTTCCGCAAGTGCCTCGAGATCAACCCCGCGCACCCGACGGGGAAGTCCGGAATCGAAGTCATCCAGAGAGCCAGAAAGGCCGGCCAGTGATCCTGCTGACGATCGACGCCGCAGGCCGCCGAATCGAACCGGGGAGGGGACGATGACCTACGAGCACGAGGCGCGCGGCGACATTCACGTCTTCACGCTGAAGAAGGACCTGACGGGCGGCGACGAGACGACGCAGATCGAGAACGCGCTGCAGGCGATCATCTCGCCGGGCTCGCCCAAGATCGTGATCGACCTCGGGCGCATCTCGTACCTCAACAGCGCGGGACTGGGGTCGCTCGTGACGCAACACACGAGTGCGACGAACAAAGGGGGCTGGATCCGGCTGGCGCGGATCAACAAGCGGATCAAGAGTTTGTTTCTCGTGACCAAGTTGACCTTCGTCTTCGACACGTACGACAGCGTGGAAGAGGCGATCGACGGCAAGAACAAGGCGGATGCCTGACCGACCCTGCTCGGGTCGAACCTGCTTAACCGAAGCGACGGAGGTACTACGGAATGAAGAGCTATATTTTCGTCCCCATCTTGGTCTTGTCGGCGCTGATCTCTTGGTGGATCTTCACGCAACTTCCCCACTTCGTGCAGGCCGGCGGACCGCTCGTCGCCCTCCTCATCATGCTCTCGATCCTCACGTTCACCTTCATCGCCGAGCGACTCTTGGTGCTCTCCCGCGCGAACGGCTCCGGCGATATCGGACAGTTCATCCGTCGACTGAAGAAGGACGTGGATGACGGCAACATCCAGGCGGCGGTCGAACTCTGCCGCAAGCAGCGGGGTTGCCTCGCCAACGTGGTCGGGGCCGGACTGGAGCGGTATCAGCAGTTGAAGGGGAAGGCCGGGATGGAGAAGGACGAGGTCGTCGACGAGACCCGTCGCGCGATCGAAGAGGCGAACGCGCTGGAGACGCCGCTCTTGGAGCGCAACCTGATCGCACTCTCGACCATCGCGTCGATCGCCACCATGGTGGGGCTGCTCGGCACCACCATCGGAATGATCCGGTCGTTCTCCGCCATGTCGAACGCGGGAGCGCCCGACGCGAGCAAGCTCGCCCTCGGGATCTCCGAGGCGCTGATCAACACGGCCGGCGGACTCGGCATCGCCATCGTGGCCATCGTCGCCTACAACTACTTCACGCAACGCGTCGACGCGTTCAACTATTCGATGGACGAGACGACGTACGAAGTCCTGACCTTGCTGCAGCACGGCAAGGAGGGAAAGCGTGTCCAAGGGTAGGCGCAGGATCGGCGTCCGCATCGACATGACGCCCATGGTCGACGTGGCGTTCTTGCTCTTGATCTTCTTCATGACGACGACGCAGTTCAAGCCGCCCGAGGAGGTCTCGGTGCAGCTTCCGGAGTCGTCCTCGGAGATCAAGACGCCCGAGAGCGGCATCATCATCCTCACGATCAACAAGGACGGCCGCATCTTCCTGCAGACGGACAAGTCGCAGACCGGCGAGGTCGCGCGGGCGGATCTCGCGAACTCGATCTTGCAGATGCGCGCTCAGAATCCGACGGCGCCCTGGATCGTGAAGGGCGACGAAGCGGCCGAGTTCGGCGTGATGGCGGACGTGATGGACGCGATGGCCGAAGCGAAGGCGAACCGCTTCAATCTCATGACCGATCTCAAGGTGCGTTGAACCTTAGCCTCGAGACTGAGCGAGAGGAGCCGATCCGATGGCCGGCATGGATTCCCCAGAACCGTCACAAGGAAAAAAGACAGGCGTAGGTCTCCGTCGGCCCAAACGGCGCGTCGGTGTCCGCATCGACATGACGCCGATGGTCGACATCGCGTTCCTGTTGCTCATCTTCTTCATGGTGACGACCGTCTTCCGGCAACCGCAGGCGATGGAGGTCAACCTTCCGCCCAAGGATGCCAAGGTCGAAGTGGCGCAGTCGAACGTCATGACGGTCTACGTCGACGCCGAGAATCGCATCTTCTACCGGATGTCCGACCTGCCGCTGCAGCGGATCCAGTTCAAGGATCTGCAGGAGACCTTCAAGGACGAGACCCGGAACAACCCTGAGCTGATCATCCTCGTGAAGCTCCACCGGAAGGCCAAGTACAAGGACATGGTCGACATGATGGACGAGCTGGAGTTCTCCGGCATGGATCGGTTCAGCCTGATTCCGATGACCGACGCGGATGTCCTCGAGGTGGAGGCGCAACCATGACGCAGCCCGCGCCGCGGGCGCTCGCGACCGAAACGTTGACCAGCGCGGAGCTCGTCCTCTCCCAACACATGCCGTTGGTCGGCACGCTGCATCCGCTCCGCAAAGCGTTCGAACGCACGCTCTATTGGGGCTCGATCATCGCCTCCGGGCTCCACGTCATCGTGCTGGTGGGGTGGATGATCATGGAGAGCCGAAAGAAGGATGTTCCCGTCGACAGCGTCGTCCGCATCTTGAACATCGCCGACCTCGGGGTCCCGCCGTCGCTCTCCCAGGCGCAGGCGCCGCAGGTCAACCTGGCGCAGCAGGTCACGCCGCCGTCCATCGGTGTGCCCGAGCCGGTGCCCGACTATCAAGCGACCACGCAGACGATCGCGACCCAGCAGGAGATGTCCGACTTCCAGACGATGGACATGTCGGCCTTCGGAGACGGTTCCGGCGACTCGCTCGTCGTCAGCCTCGAAGGGGAAGGCGCGCCTTCCCC
>CAZVYN010000057.1:0-29308 GCA_964631125.1 uncultured bacterium
CGCTGGCGAGGTCCCCCCACATCCGTTGGAGAACACGAGCAAGGAGGCGCGCGGTCAGGCGATTGCGCGGGTCGAGTCCGCTCCCGTCGTAGAGCGTGATCGCATCGTCGACGGCGATCGTCGCTTCGACCCACTCGCGGAGCGCCTCGGCGCCTCGGCTCAGAGTCGCGCCGGAGTCGGCCAGCGACATGCAGAGCAAGTCGGCCATGAAGTTGTTGCTGTATCGGTTCGCACTCGCGACCAGCTCCTCCAGCGGAAGCGAGGGGAACTCGAGCAGCAGAACGGCGTCGGGCGGGGTGGCCGCGAAGGTCGTCGGGCCGGCGATCGAGATGCCGCTCTCGCGCAGGAACGCGCGCAGCAGCCCCGCGGAGTACTCCCCGGGTTCGCGCGCGCTACGATACTCGAGCTGGGCCGCGCCGCCGGCCTCGACCCCGCCGGTCAGCGAGGCGATCTCGAAGGTTCCGAGCGAGTCGGTCTCGCCGCGCGAAGCCGGAAGCAGCCGCAGTGTCCACTCCGCCGCAGCCGGGGCCGGCACGGTGCGCAGTCCACTCTCGATCCGCAGGTAGGGAGTAGCCACCGGGTCGACTTCGACGATCGGGTCGTCTCCCGCGCGCTTGCCCGGGTCGACGCGGATCCCGATCGTGTTGAAGTTGATCGCGAGCGGAGTGAGTCGCGCTGCGTACGGTCGATCCGAGATCTCGCGCATCACGCGCGAAGGATCTTCATCCTCGGGTGCGAACTGCGACTCGTCGATCACCAGTCGACCGCGCACTTCGCGCAGTCCCGTTTGATGGAGCAGATGGCCGAGTAGCCAGAGGCGCTCGGTCACCAGGAACGGATCGCCCGCGCCGCGCACGCAAAGGTCGCCCGAGAGGACACCGTCGACCAGCCGACCCGTGGTAGATAGGCGCGTGTCGAAGGTGTGCCGCGGACCGAATCGGTCGAGGACGGCCGAAGTCGTGACCAGTTTCGTGACCGAAGCCGGGATGAGCGGTCGATCGGCTCCGTGGGAGACGGAAGAGCCGCCACCGCGCGGGTCGCCTTCGAGCCGAGGATCGGCCGGCAGGAACGAGACGCCGATGTCGAGCGAGGTCCCCTCGGGGCTCGCGGCAAACCGGGAGAGGGCAAGTCGCAGATCTTCCGGCGATGCGGCGGTCGGCGGGACCGCGGCGGTCGATGCGAGCAAGAGGACGACGCACACGAGCATGTGCGCCGCCGAACGCCCACGGATCGTGTGCAACCTTTCGCCTCCTGCCTGCGTCTTCGCACCTCGTGTGTGCCGACCGCGGCCTGCGTACCTACCGGGGAGGATTCGGAACCCGGGCCGCGCATCCAGCTCGAATTTCGAAGGCTCCATCTGCATCTCGGGGGGGACTGTGGGGCCTGGAGGAGACAACCGCATGTCGAACCGTATGACGTACCTGCTTCGCCAACGCAAGCTGCGCTTCGCCGCCTTCGGCCTCGTGGCCGGGCTGGCTCTCTTCGGATACATCGCCGCTCGGGCCGACGCCCAGGCCCCCGCCGCTTGGCAAGCCGTGGCGCGCGACGCCGGCCGATTCGAAGAAGACCTCGATGAGATGCTTCTGGACAGTCCCAATTGGCTCGTCTCCGGCGGAGAGAATGCCCGCGCGGTCTACCTGGACGGGGTCGGACTCGTCATCAGCTTCCAGGCCTCGCTCGTCGGCTCCCGTTGGACAACCGGATCGAGCAACTGGTCGTGGAGCGGATTCCGCGTCAAACGCCACGGCGACGGCTGGTCGGTCTACGACGACGAGGATGAAGAATGGGATAACGACGAGGACGCCGCCGACCGCGATCGCAAGGAGCGCGATCGGGCCCGGGCCGAACGCGAACGCGCCGACAACGACAACGACAACGAGAACGACAACAACAACGATGACGACGATCGGGATCGTCGCTCCAGTCGAGAGCGGCGCAACTTCGAGCGCGGCAAGGAAGAGATGCTCGATTTCCTCGTCGACTTCGGTCCCGACCTGGCCGGACTCCGCTCGGGCGAGTCGGTCGTCCTCATCGGGTGCCTCGACGGCAGCCGATTCCTGCGGCGCGAGAAGGTCGGACGTGTCATCGCGCGCGTTTCCGTCGACGACCTGAAGGCGCGCGGCGATGGTCGAATGAACGAAGACGCGCTGCGCACGAAGATCGTGATGGAGCAGTACTGAGTTGTGACGATTAGGCGGACGGGCGCGGCGGGCGGCTTCTCACATCACCCCGGCAGGAGCCGACCTCGCCCCGTCCGCTGATTCTGCAGAATCCTCGCCTCTTCGTCGCGATCCCTCGCCGCTACTTGTGCGAGTGCGGGTCGGAGCCAGCCCCGCCCTGAGCATCCTTCTGCGACCCCGTGTTGGGCGCCAACAGCCAGACGCCGTCCCGCCACCAGTAGGTGAAGGGGACCATGTTGCGGAACGGCTCCGCGTCGGCGCACGGGCTCTCGAGGTTCACCTGCCACGTCAGCGAGCGCAGGAACTCCACGACCGCGCGGCGCAGACCTTCGGGCGCCAACTCATCGGTGTTGTATTGCTCGACCACCGTCGGCTGGCCGTACAGGTCGGTCACGACGAGCATGATCATCCAGCAGCGATCCGGTTCGCCCGGCAACGGGCCCGCAGCGCGGATCGTGTCGGGCGCCACCGAGCCCGACGCCGCGATCGCCTTTCCTCGGCTGACCGGACGTCGACTCGGGACGGACACGATCAATCCGAGATCGAGGGTCGAATCGGCCTCGGCCGTCGGTTTACCGTAGAGCGCGATGCGTTTGCAGAACGGCTCCTCCGGAGCCCGCACATGGATGTACCCGCGGCGGCCGTCCCAAGGGATGAGAATGTGCCCATGCTCGTCCGAGACGAAATCGAGCGAGTCGGGGAAGAGCGTGAAGCGGGCGTCGGCGACCGGGGTCGCGCCGTCCCCCTCGACGGCCGTGGCGACGATCGTCCAACCGGCCGTGGCGGTGGGCAGACTCGATGCGACGGAGAGCAGTCCGAACCAGAGGAGAGACGCGCCTGTGTTCATGGCGACAAAGCCTACACGATGACCGCGCCGGGACCACTCCCTCGTGAAGACCTGGGCCTGCTGCTCGAGGCCGCGCGCTACCAGAGTCGGCGGGTGCGAGAGCCGGTGGAATCGGTGCGACTGCGCGGTCTGGTCGATCGTTTGGAGGAGATGCTCCTGGCGTCCGCCGAATCAGGCGTAAGCGGCGGCGCGCTGCGTCTCTCCCCGCCGGAGCAGGAGGTGCTGCTGCGCCAAGTCGACTCGTATTGCGAGGAGCTGACCGGCCGCGGCGCCAGTCTCACGGGACGCGAGGAGGCGCGCCGTCTCCGCTCGATCCTCTCCCCACTGCGGGAGGAACGCTCGCCGCTCGGTTTCTGGCGTCGTCTGTTCGGGCGTCGTCGATGAGCGTCTCGTGCCCGTCCTGATTCCCGGCGGCCAAACGCGGGATCCAGTACTCGCGCGCGATCGGCTCCAGCAACGCGGCCAACGGCGTGAGCCACCACTCGAGCGCGCGCCCGGCGACGCGAGCGATCGGGCCGCGCGACCCGAGCCGGAGCGGCGGACGCGGGCTCGCCTCGGGGAAGTGTTCTCGGATCCACGGATTCCGGTCGAAGAGCGCGAAGAGTTCGGGCGAGGGTTCGAGCGGCCGGAGCTGGACGAGTTCACTCGCGAGGAGCCGGCCGCGAGCGGTGGAAGCCAGCGCGCGCTCGTCCACGAGACGGGTCGCGCGGACAACCCGGCGGCCTCTCGAGAGTCGTGAGAAAAGTTCGATCGCGGTGAAGACGAGGTAGGCCCGTCCGCGTGCGGTGATGATGAAGAGATTCAGTTGGTCGCTGCGTTCGTCGCTGCGTTCGTCGCCGCGAAGCGCGGCCAACCGCACGAACGGCAGCGAAGCGATCGCGCGGAGTTCGTCGCGGTGAGCAGACACGAGCGAATCGTTCGAATCGTTCGAAACGTTCGAATCGGCCGGAGTCTCTCGGTGCGGCGCACGGACCGCACGGACCGCACGGACCGAACGGAGAGATCGCGCGTCGTCCTGTCCGAGAAACCGGTCGTACGCCTCGACCAGGCCGCGAGCGGAGCGTTCCCAGGTGAAGTTGCGGGCGCGGTCGAAGCCGCGACGTCGCAGGTCATCGGCCAGGGACGCGTCGTCGAGAACACGCTTCAGAGCGGTGACCCAGGCCTCCACCGAGTAGGGATCGACGAGCAGCGCGGCGCCGGCGGTGACCTCGCGCACCGAGGGGATCTCGCTCGCGACCACCGGCGCGCCGCTCCACATCGCTTCCACCGGCGGAAGTCCGAACCCTTCGTAGATCGACGGGAAGGCGAAGAGGGAGGCGCCGGCGAAGAGAGCGCGCAGGTCATCCGGCGGCGCGTTGCGCAGGATCTGGATGGAATCGCGCGAAGCCAGCCGGTCGAGTGCGCGCTGGGTCGGCCCGAAGCCCCAGGCGCCCGCGCCCACGACGACCAGTTGGTGCTCGATGCCGTGCTGGGATCGGAGCTGATCGAATGCTGCGAAGAGCATCCCGAGATTCTTGCGCGGTTCGAGATTGCCGACCGCCAGGAGGTAGGGGCGCGTCAGTCCCAAACGGCGGCGCGTCGCTTCGATCTCGGAGGGGGAGACCGGCCGCTCGAACGCGGGGGGCGGCGCGAACGGCACGACGACGACGCGGTCCTCGGGCAGTTCGAGGAGATCGACGATCTCGCGCTTCGCCGCCTCACTGACGGTGAGCACGCCGCGCGCGCGCCGAGCGATCGACGGCAGCACCGACCGTGTGAAGAGTCGTTTGCGCAACGACGTCGTCTCCGGATGTCGGAGCAGGACCAGGTCATGAATCGTGACGACGTAGGGATGGCGCGCGCCGAGCGGCGCCACGAAGTTGGGGTAGTGCGTGAGGTCGGGATTCTCTCTCGCCACCGCGCGTGGAACTTCGAATTGCAGCCAGAGCGAGCGCGGCAGCCGCCGTGGCGGCGCGATCCACCGCACGCGCGGGTTCGCCAGCAACGCGGCGGGCGGCGCCGTCGGCGCGAGCAAGAGCAGCTCGCGGATCTCATCACGCTGCGCCAGCGCGCGCGCCGCCTCCTCCACGTAGACGCCGATCCCGCTGCGCGGGAGCGCCAGTGGGCTGGCCTCGAGGGCGATCCTCATGCTCGGCCCGAACCGCCGGCTCGCAGCATGTCGATGAGGCTCGAGACCGCGCGGTCCCAGGTGAATGAACGCATCGATGCTTGGCCGGCGCGAGCGAGGCGTCGCCTCAGTTCCGGGTCGGACGAGAGTCGCACGATGGCGCGCGCGAGGCCGGTCGCGTCTCCCGCGGGCGCGAGGAGCGCGTTGGTCTCGTGCGTCGCGTAGGCGGTATGGCCGCCGATGTCGGTGGCGACGAAGGCGGCGCCGCAGAGCATCCCCTCGGGACCGATGAGCGACCACCCTTCGGCGAAACTGGGGGAGAGGATGATCGAGGCGCGGTTGTAGAGGGCGCGAAGTTGCTCCGGCGTCGGGTCTCGATGGTAGACGCACCAGTCGGGCAACGCTTCAGGCGCCGGCCCCGTGCCGAAGAGCAGGGCGACCAGGTCGCGACGTTCGTGCTGCGCCAGCGTGAGCGCCTGCAGGCCGATCTCGGTTCCCTTCCAAGCGGCCGGGTGCACGAGCATGGCGACACGCTGGCCGTCGCGCCGATCGATCGGAACGTCGATGCCGAACCGAACGAGATCGAGTCCGTTGTGGATCAACGTCGAGCTCTCGCCGAGCGATCTGCCCAGTTCTTGCAGCCACGGGGCGATCACGATCTTGCGCAGCGGCGTCTTCCAGGTGGCGCGCACACGTTCCTCGGGTCCGGCCCAGGTCTCGTCGTGTTGGACCAGATAGAGACGCTCGCTCGCCCAGGGCAGCGTGGCTCGCCCGAGCCATTCCGCGGTCTGCCATGCGGTCGCGACGTAGATGTCCGCGCGCGGGATCGTCGCTTCGGAGAGCGACGGCCGCCAGACCAGTCGCACGGGATGGCGGAAGGTGAACCAGCGATCCGGTCGCCATCCGGTCACTCCACGGCGGATATAGCCGGCGAGGCCCCGAGCGCGCTCGCGCGGCGAGAGCAGGGTCTCGACCTGTGCGACATGGACGACGGTCGCATCGAAGCCGCGCGCGGCGAGCCCTTGCGCATATTCGTAGGCGACGCGGAACCCGCCGACCGGGATCTGTCCCGGACCCGGCAACAGGAAGACGATCGAGGGCTGGCTCATGCGGCTCCTTCCGGCGTCGAGCCGAAGAGCGCGTCTCGTACGGCGTGAAGTTCGGCCCGGGCCAAGTCGGCGCGACCGCGGAGGAGCGCGGCCGGCGCCTTCACCAGCAGTCGATAGAGAGCCGTCCCTCCGACGATCAGCGGCCACGCAGCGCGCGGAGCATAGCGGCGCGCGATGAGCAGATGATTGCGCGCGAGCAGATAGCGTCTCTTCGGATGGTCGACGCCCAAGGTGGCCGCAAACTGGTGGTGCGAGACGGCGGCCGGGACGAAACGCGACTCGAAACCGTTCGCGCGCGCGCGTAGGCAGAGGTCTAGGTCCTCGTAATACGCGAAGAGCCGTTCGTCGAGAAGACCGACGTGCTCCAGGAGATCCCGGCGCAAACAGATCGCTCCGCCGGTCACACCGGTCACGACCTCGGATCCAGCGCTCCACGCGGCGCGGCGGATCTCTCGAGTCTCGGCCAGCGGGCGATCGAAGTCGCGGTCGCGCGCACGCCAGAAACGATCGACCACGAGTCCGGTGGAGTTGACGCGATCCGGCCGGCTGACGAAGAGCACGAGGCCCCCGAGGATCGCGGCCCGCGGCTCGCGCGTCGCCACGCGCGAGATCTGGGTCCACCAATCAGGCTCGAGCGCCATGTCGTCGTTGACCAGGACCACGTGCGTGGCGCCCCGTTCGAGGGCGTACGAGATCCCTCGGTTGTTGCCTCCGGCGAAACCCAGGTTGCGCTCGTTGCGCAGCACGTGGACCCGCGGCAACAACTCGCGCGCCCGCTCGGCGCCGCCGTCGTGGGAGGCGTTGTCGACGACCAGGATCTCGGGCGAGCCCTCCAGCCGGTCGGCGGCGGGCAGGGAGAACGAGAGTCGCTCGCGTCCATTCCAGGTCAGGACGACGATCCAGGGCCGCGCAGCGCTCAACCGGCCTGTTCCAACTGGCGCAGGCGGCGTTTCACGGCGTAGGCGCCGAGGGCGAAGAGCGCCACTTCGGTCAAGCCGGTCGCGGCCGCCGCGCCGATGGCGCCGAAGCGCGAAATCGCTGGAAAGTTGAGCCCCACGTTGACGACCACGCCGACTCCGGCCAGCGCGAGGTTCCACCTCGAAGCCCTCGCCGCGACGAGCGCGTGCGCCAAGATGTAGTTGGGGAAGATGAAGAGCAGCGTCGGTGAAAGCGCACGCAGGAGCGGTCCGGCGTCGGCGTAGCTCGGTCCGTAGAGCAACGTGAGCAGCCAGGGCCCGGCGATCTGCAGCACCGCGACCAGGCTCACGGCGACGAGGAAGGTCCAGCGGAGCCCGACTCGGATGAGACGGCCGAACTCGCGCGCGTCTCGTCGCGCGGCGTCGGCCATGGCCGGGAAGAGCGCCGCGAGCAACATGGCCGGCAAGAAGAGCAGACCTTCGAGCAGACGATAGGCCGCGCCGTACGAGCCGACCTCCGAGTCTCCGCGCATCCGCTCCAGGAAGACCATGTCGATGCGGAAGAAGATGGTCGAGAGCAGGATGGCGAGGCCGATCGGGGCCGCATCCTTCAGCGCTTCGAGCGCTTCGGGCAGCCGCGCGCGCCGGGGCGTGAGATCACGCCACCAGAGAACCGCCCAGGCGACGCCGTTGGCGGCGAGCGAAACGAGGAGCAGAGCGAAGAGGAGCGCGCCCACGCCCTGTCCCGAGAAGAGGAGCGCGGCGCCGATGAGCGTGGCGCCGCCGACATGCAGGAGATTCAGCACCGACTCTTCACGGAGCGAGTGCAGGCCGCGGAAGAGATGATTCCAGAAGTCGCTCCACGACTGCGCGAGCAGTTGGATACCGCCGAGGAACAACAGCGCCTGCACATCGGGCGTCCGCGGATACGACGCGGCCGCGATGAGCGTGGCCGGGACGAGGACGCAGGTGAGGAGCAGCTTCGCCAGCGCGGTTTCGCCGAGTAGTCGTCGCGGCGGCTGTTGACCGGCCGCCACCTCCCGGGAGAGGCGCAGATGGAGTCCGAAGTCAGACGCGGCCGAGAGGATGCTGCCGAACGAGAAGGCCAGGACGTAGAGGCCGAAATCCTCGGGTCCCAGGAGACGCGCCGCGAGGACGACCAGGAGAAACCGCGCCCCCTTCACGCCGATCTCGGAGAGGCTCTTCAGGCGGAGATTGCGCTCGATCGTCTGGTTGAGCGTGAATGACTCGCGCAGGCCGGTGGATCGAGCGAACATGCGCCGGACGTTATCGTGCGGGGTGAGCGACCACAAGCCGGCCTTGGAAAGCGCGCTTGGCCGGGACTAGAGTCGCCATCTTGCCGGGCCCTGCCGAACTCCACGCCGATGAGGAAGAGAGACCATGACGGGATCGAGTCTGAGCTACACGGAGCGAGTCGAAGAGGTTGCGACCTCGGTGGTCGCGCCGCACGCCGCCGAGGTCGACGCGAAAGGCGCGTTCCCGCGCGAATCGGTGGACGCCATGGCGCGGGCCGGCCTCTTCGGCTTGGTCAGCGAGAGAGAAGTCGGTGGGATGGGGGAGACGCCCTCGGCCGCAGTCCGCGTGATCGAGCGGCTCTCTCAGGAGTGCGGATCGACCGCGATGGTCATGACGATGCACTACGCGGGCGCGACGGTGCTGGAGAAGCTCGGCCCGGAGCCGACTCGCCGCGACATCGCCGCAGGAAAACACTTGAGCACGCTCGCCTTCTCGGAAGCTGGTTCACGCAGTCATTTCTGGGCGCCGATGAGCACGGCGGCCAAGATCAACGGCTCGATCCAACTGGACGCCCAGAAGAGCTGGATCACCTCCGCGCGCCAGGCCGACGCCTATGTCTGGTCGAGCCGCCCCGTTTCGGCCGCAGGCGCGAGCACGCTCTGGCTGGTGCCGGCGAAGACCACGGGTCTGGAGATCCCCGCGCCCTTCGATGGACTCGGACTGCGCGGCAACGATTCGAGTCCGGTCTCGGCGAAGGGAGTTCGGATTCCCGAAGAGAACCGCCTCGGGCCCGACGGCGGGGGATTCGACGTCATGATGGGCATCGTCTTGCCGCACTTCCAACTGATGAACGCCGCCTGCTCCCTGGGGCTGATGGAGGCGGCGACACAACGGACGGCGGCGCATGCGGGCAAGACGCGCTACGAGCATCTCGGTAGTTCGCTCGCGGACAATCCGACGACTCGCGCCTACATCGCGCGCATGCGCATCAAGACCGATATGGCCCGCGCGCTCGTCTATGATGCGGCGCTCGCCGTCGAACAGGGTCGCGCCGATTCGATGCTGCGCGTCTTGGAGTCGAAGGCGGCCGCGGCCGAGACGGCGTTGGAAGTGACCGCGCTGGCCATGCGGGTCTGCGGCGGCGCCGCCTTCCGACGGGAGGTCGGCGTCGAGCGGATCTTCCGGGACGCGCAGGCGGCCAGCGTCATGGCGCCGACCACCGACGTCCTCTACGATTTCATCGGGAAAGCGGTCTGCGGACTGCCGTTGTTCTAGCCGTGACCGAATCCTTGGAGGCAGCTTGAGAAAGCAGCAGACCCTGGTCCTGGGCGCGGTCGCCTATGATCCCAAGGTTGTGACGATCTGGAACGGATTCCGCGACTACTTCGCGGAGCGCGAACTCGCCTTCGACTACATGTTGTTCTCGAACTACGAGACGCAGGTCGAGGCGCACCTTGCCGGCTATTTCGACGTGGCGTGGAATTCGCCGCTCGCCTGGATCGAAGCGCAGCGCGCGTCGCGAAAGCTCCGGCGCTCCTGTTCGGCCATCGCGATGCGAGACACCGACCAGAACCTCACGTCGGTCATCGTGGTGCAGGCGGCCTCCCCGTTTCGCGAGATCGGCGACCTCCGCGGGAAGCGGGTGGCGGTCGGCGCCTCCGACTCTCCCCAAGCGACGCTCATCCCGTTGGAGCACTTCGCCGCCCACGGACTGCGCCCCGGAGTCGACTTCGAGGTGGTGCGGCACGATCTCCTGGTCGGGCTGCACGGCGATCACATCGGCGGGGAGCGGGAAGCGGCGCGGGCGCTGATGTCCGGGTCGGTCGACGCCGCCTGCATGATCGACGGCAATCACCTGCTCTTCGGCCAAGAAGGAACGATGCCGGCCGGCTCGACGCGCGTCCTGGCCCAGACCGATCGGTACGATCACTGCAATTTCACGATTCTCGACGGCGCTCCGACCCGCCTGGTCGAGCGATTCGAGGCCCTGCTCCTCGCGATGGACTACGGCGATCCCGCCGTTCGGCCGTTGATGGACTTGGAAGGCCTCAAGGCGTGGCGACCGGGTCGGGTCGAGGGATACGCGCTCCTCGAGCGGGCGGTTGACCGATTCGAGACGCTAGCGCCCTGGCTGGCCGAATTGAATTCCGGCGCGGCGTGATCCACGAACTCGATCTCGGAACGCTCGGCCTCGATCGAGGGGGGCATCTGCTCGTCCAGCGGGGGCTCGCGCCGCTTTCCCCCGGCGATAGGTTGCGCGTGTACGGCGCTGATCCTCATCTGCACGTGCATCTGGGGGCCTGGACACGGGCTCACGGACTCGCCGTCGAGCCGCTCGAGGGGCCCGTCGGTCGGAGCAACAACGGTGCGCCGCTCGTCGCTGTCATCGTCGCGGGGGATCTCGTGCGACGGCGTTGGGCCGGCGCCGAGCGCACCGGTTCCGCGCAAGCGGTGGCCGAGAGCGACGTCGTCGAGCGACCGCCGTCGCACTGGGGCCTGGCGGCGCGTGGCGCGAGGATCGAGGCCGGAGCGCCCTCCTTCGAATTCACGCTCTCCGACAAGGCGGTCGTCTGGGCCGACGAAGCAGCGCGGCTCTACGCGCAGGCGGCCGCCGCCCAGTGGGATCCCGAGACCGCGATCGACTGGGGCGCCGAGTTCACCCTGCCGGTCGAGGTCGAAGACGCAGTCGTGCAGGTGATGACCTACTTGATCGAGAACGAGACCGCGGCGTTGATCGTCCCGGCGCGTTTCCTCGGGCGGCTCCATCCGCACTTCCGGGAAGTCATGCAGCTACTGGCGATCCAGGCGGCGGATGAGGCGCGGCACATCGAGGTCTTCACGCGTCGCGCGCTGTTGCGGCGCAGCGAACTCGGGCTCTCCACCAGCGGCGGTCAGGCATCGCTCAAGACCTTGCTCGACGAGCCGGACTTCGCGCTCGCCTCGTTTCTCTTGTCGGTCTTGGGCGAAGGGAGTTTCCTCTCGCTCCTCTGGTTCCTGCGGGAGCACGGTCCCGATCCTGTCACGCGGGCCGTCGCCACCCTGACGGCGCAGGACGAAGCGCGGCATGTCGCCTTCGGTCTCGCGCATCTCAAGCGGCATGCCTCGCTCGACCCGGGACTGCGTCCACGGTTGGCGCAGGCGATCGAGCGGAGGCATTCGACGCTCGAGCACACGAGTGGACTCAACGAAGAGGTTTTCGACGCGCTCGTGCTCTTGGCCGCGGGCTCGTGGGCCCCCGATGCGATTGCTCGAGGCTACGAGAGCGTGGGGCGTCTGAAGCAAGAGATGGACGAGGGGCGGCGGCTGCGCCTGGAGCGGCTGGGATTCGCGCCCGTTGAAGCCGCCTCGCTCTCCGCCATGCACACGCGAAATTTCATGTGAGCCGGGGACCTCATGTTGCTTCCCGATGATCGTGTGCTCGCGCTGGAGACCTCCTGCGACGACACCTGCGCCGCCGTCGTCTCCGGCGACGGCCGCATCCTGGCGAGCGTTGTCTCGTCTCAAGGGATTCACGCCGAGTATCTCGGCGTCGTGCCGGAACTGGCTTCGCGGGCGCACCTGGACCTGCTGGATCCCGCCATTCACCAGGCGCTCGACGCTTCGTCGACCCGAATCGAGGACCTCGCCGCCATCGCCGTGACACGAGGTCCGGGGCTGATCGGCTGTCTCCTCGTAGGGCTCGCCACGGCCAAGGCGCTCGCGTACGGATTGGGCCGGCCGTTCGTCGGCGTCAATCACATCGAGGGGCACCTGCGCGCGATCCAAGGGGTCCGCAGGTTCGATCCGCCATTCGTGGCGTTGGTCGCTTCGGGCGGACACACCGAGTTACTGCACGCCGAAACGTGGGGGTCGTATCGATTGCTCGGCGCGACGCGCGATGACGCGGCCGGCGAGGCGTTCGACAAGGTGGCGAAACTCCTCGGGCTCGGCTTTCCCGGCGGACCGATGATCGACCGACTCTCGTCCGAGGGAAATCCCCGCGCGTTCGAGTTTCCCCGCGCCTGGCTCGGGCTGGACCAAGGCGGACTCGAACTCTCGTTCAGCGGGCTCAAGACCGCCGTGCGGCAAACGGTCGAATCACGCGCTCCGTCGGACGGCGCGGCGCGCGACCAGTTCGTGCGTGATGTCGCCGCGTCGTTCCAAGCAGCCGTCGTCGACGTCCTCGTGGCGAAGACGGCCAAGGCCTGTGAGCAGACCGGCAGCAAGCGGATCCTGTTGGCGGGCGGCGTCGCCTGCAATCGTGCGCTGCGCGCTGGAATGGCCGCGCTGGCCGAGCGGATCGGCGGAGAAGCGGCCTGGCCGCCGCCCGCGCTCTGCGCGGACAACGCCGCCATGATCGGGCTCGCGGCGTTGCCGCGACTCGCGCGAGGGGAGAGCGATCCGCTGGATCTCTCGGCCATCGCCAATCTGGACGACCTCGGATGGGGCAAGTAGCAAGAGGAGTTCGACGATGCACGTCAGGCGCCAGACCTTTGCCGCCCTCGCTCTCGGGGCGTTGACCATCGCCGGGTTCTGGGCGACGCGGCCCGACGCGCGCGCGTTGCGGCCGCTCACCGTTCGCGAGGCGCTCGGAGATCGCGACGATCCGTTGGCGCGCGTGCGCTGGGAGCACGAACGGCTGCGCGATCCGGCCACCGGTCGGATCCCCGCCGACATGCGCGTGCGGGAGCTGGCGTTTGCCTCCGCGCTGCCGGAGCGGCCCGCCTACCGTGCGGACGATGGATCGGGCGGCGCTGCGTGGACCTTCCGCGGACCCGGCAACGTGGGCGGCCGCACCCGCGCGCTCGCCTTCGACGTGAGCGATCCGACCGGCCGTACGCTCCTCGCGGGCGGAATCTCGGGCGGGATGTGGCGGACGACCGACGACGGCGCGAGTTGGACGCTCACCACCGGTTCCGACGACTTCATCGGCGTCTCCGCCGTCGCGCAGGACACGCGCGCCGGGCGCCAGTCGACCTGGTACTACGGCACCGGCGAGTTCGTCGGCAGCTCCGCTTCGGAAGCCGGCGCCATCTACCGCGGCCACGGCATCTTCAAGTCGCTCGACGGCGGGCGGACCTGGGCGCAGCTCCCGTCGACGGCGCAAGGCACGCAGACCGAGTTCGACAGCCCCTTCGATTACGTCTACCGCGTGGTGACCGATCCTTCGAATCCGCAAGCCGACGAGCTCTATGCCGCCTGCATCGGAGGAATCCAACGGTCGACGGACGGCGGATCGTCGTGGACGTCGGTGCTCGGATCGACCCAGCCGAACGAGACGGCCTACTTCACCGACGTGGTCATCTTGCCGAACGGCGTTCTCTACGCGGCGCTCGACAGCGCGAGCGGCCAGAGGGGGATCTGGCGCTCGAACAGCGGCACGAGCTGGACGAAGATCTCGCCGGCCAATTTTCCCGCGACCTACGATCGCGTCGTGCTCGGCGTTTCGCCGGCGAACCCGAACCAGGTCTGGGTGGCGGCGAGCGGGACCCTCACCGCCACGAACCACTCGCTCTACCGCTACACGTACATCAGCGGCGACGGCAGCGGAGTGGGCGGGGAGTGGCTCGACCGTTCGACCCACCTGGCGAACCTGCCGCTGGGCCCGCACAACGACAACCTCGCGTTCAATTCGCAGGGAGGCTACGACCTGGTGGTGGCGGTCAAACCGGATGATCCCGACTTCGTCGTGCTGGGCGGCGTCGATCTCATCCGCTCCACCGACGGGTTCGCGACCGCGCCGAACCGAGCCTGGATCGGAGGATGGCTCTTCCCCGACCCGCAGCAGGACGAGACGCACCACTCCGACCAGCATGTCGTCCTCTTCCATCCGAACGATCCCAATGTGATCTATACGGGGAGCGACGGCGGAGTCCACAAGGCGCCGGACGTGCGCGCGCCGGTCGTGCAGTGGCAGTCGTTGAACAACGGATACCACACGTCGCAGTTCTATACCTTGGCGCTCGATCACGCCGTGAGCAGCAACGTCCTCATCGGAGGATTGCAGGACAACGGCACTTGGTGGACCAACGGCGCCGACAGCGGAGTTCCTTGGGTTTCACAGTTCGGTGGTGACGGCGCGTTCTGCGCAGTGGCCGACAACGCGTCGGCCGCGGGCGGGTTCTACTACCTTTCGGCCCAGAACAACGTGACCTATCGCTGGGGGATCGCTCCCGATGGAACCTTCCAGGAGAACACCTGGACGCGGGTCGATCCGCTCGGAATCAACGAAGGAAACGTCCTGTTCATCAATCCGTTCATCCTCGATCCGGCCGACACGCGACGGATGTACATGGCGACGCGCGGCGGGGTCTGGCGGAATTCGAACCTGGAGCAGATCCCCGCGCAATCGAACGATCGGGCGACGACGAACTGGGTTCAGCTCACGACGTTGGGTTCGGTTTCCGCGTTGGCGGCGTCGGAGAATCCGGCGGGAGTGTTGTACTACGGCACGGCCGACGGCCGCGTGTACAAGGTGCCGAACGCGCCGACGGCGCCGCAGAACACCACGCCGCAGGAGGTGACCGAGGCGGGTATCTTTCCCGCCGGCGGCTACATGACGAGTCTGGCCATCGACCCGCGGGACGCGGACAAGGTGTTGGCCGGCTTCTCCAACTACCAAGTCGTCAGTCTCTTCTACACCCAAGACGGCGGCGCCAACTGGACCGCGGTGGAGGGGAATCTCTCCGGCGTCGACGGTCCCTCGGTGCGCAGCGTCGGTATCCTCGACACGGACGAGGGGAGCCTCTTCTTCGCCGGCACGAGCTCCGGCCTCTACTCGACGACGTCGCTCTCGGGCGGCGCCACCGTCTGGAGCCGAGAAGCCCCGACCGAGATCGGGACGCTGCTCGTCGATCACCTGGAGATCCGCTCCTCGGATCGTTTGGTCGTCGCGGGCACTCACGGCGCCGGCGTCTTCTCCGCGCGGTTCACCGGCGCGGCGGCCTGCGCCACCGTCACGGGCGACGCGACCGGCGACGGCGTGGTCGACGTGACCGACGTGACGCGCCTGGTGAACCACATTCTGGGGAGCAATCCGTTGGACGAGTCGGCGCAGCTCTGCGCCAACGTCCGCACCGACTCGAGCCTCGATGTCTTCGACGTCGTCAAGATCATCCGCCTCATCCTCGGATTGCCGCTGGCGGGCCGCGAAGCGCTCGCGGGCGACGACGCGGAGTTGCCCTGGTCGCTCTCGAGCGCGGCGGATAGGTCGACGGTGGTCTTGGGTCCGGGGGATGTCGCGGCGGTTCAACTCACGTTCGAGTTACCGAGCGGCGCCACCGTGGAAGGATCGCCCCGGATCGTTCGCGCCGGCCGCGCGCTCGATCTCGACTGGGCGCTGGAGGGCTCACGCCTCACGATCCTCGCGTTCGCGAGCGACCTCGCTTCCGAGAGCGACGCCGCGGCGACCGAGGTCGAGATCCGATTGCGTGGGGCGACAGCACTGGAGGTGACGAGCGTTCTCGCCTCGGATTCCTACGGGCGACCGTGGCCGCTGGCCGATCGGTCCGCGCCGGATCTCGCGCCTCGGCGGTCGGCGCGCATCGTGTCGATCTCGCCGAATCCGTCGCCCGACGCCGCGGTGATCGAGTTCGACGTCGCGTCGAGCGGACCGGCCAGATTGGAGATCTACGATCTGAACGGCCGTCGCCTTCGCACCCTCGTCGACGGTTGGCACGTCGCCGGCGTCGATCGCGTGAGGTGGGATGGTCTCGACGCCGAGGGCCGCGGCGTCGCGAGCGGAACTTACTTCGCCCGTCTCAGTAGTCCCCTCGGCGAGGCGCGAGCGAGTGTGCTGATCCTCAGGTAGCGCCGCGCTGCGCACCCCGACCGGGTTCCTCGAGGCTGGGTTCCCCGAGTCCGGGTTCCTTGCAGCCCGTTCCGGCGGCGGAGTAAACTGCGCGCGCTTTTGCTCCAGGGTCTCTTGTCGCGCCCGTCTCCAGCCTCCTTCTCCGGAAAGTCCCCATCGATGACGCCATTCGAGAAGATCCGATTGCGCGCCGCGCGCGGCTGTTTCCGCGCGGCCCCGTTCGCCCTCGCGGCGCTCAGCCTGGGGGCCGCCGTCGCACGCGCCGACACCTTCGAACCGAACGACACGCCTGCTCAAGCGACCATCCTGCCGAGCAACATCACGCTGGAGTCGTTCATCGGGACGGCCGCCGACATGGACTACTACAGGATGCAGGTGACCGCGGCCGGCTCGATCAGGATCACGCTGACGTCCGTGCCGGCGGAACCGCTCGACTACGACATGGCCCTCTACGAGGACGTCGGAGGGGAATTGGTCTTCGTGGCGGTCTCGGAGTTGCCGGCCGGAGAGAATGAACTGTTGGAAGGGACCGTTCAGGGCGCCGCCGACCTCTACGTGGTGGTCTATGGGTTCGACGGCGCGTTTACCGACAGCGACTCCTACCTGCTGCGCGCCGAGTACCCGGGCGGCGCGGGCCAGCCGCCGACCATCGCGGTGACGGCGCCGAACGGCGGGGAGAGTTGGGCGGCGAACTCGACGCAGTTGATCACCTGGACGACGACCGATCCCGACACTCCGTCGGGCAACCTCTCGATCGCGCTCGAGTACTCGACCAACGGCGGGACGAGCTTCAACCAGATCGCGACGTCGCTGGCCAACGATGGCAACCACCAGTGGACCGTGCCGGCGACTGCGACCGCCCAGGCGCGGGTGCGCGCGACGGTGAGCGACGGCGCCACGTCGGTCCAGGATGTCTCGAACGCGAACTTCAGCATCACGACCCAGCCGGGCGCGACGCACCTGCTCGCGGTCGGTTCCGGAGCGGGGACGACGCCGCAGAACGTCACCGTCCCGCTCTCGCTGGAGAACAGCGTCGCCGTCAGCGGCGTGCAGGTCGAGGTCGCGTTCGATCCGCTGCTCCTCTCGTTCGTGCAGGCTCAGCCGGCCGCGCGCGCCAACGGATCGGCCATCGGCGCGGCGGTCGTCGGCGGAAATCACGTCCGGCTGGTCCAGTACTTCACCGGCGGCGGACAGATCACGGCGGGGACTGGCGCGATCGCGAACCTGGTTTTCCGCTGCGAAGGGACGCAGAACGGAACGAGCGCGCTGACGCCGTCGTCCGCGCTGCTCTCCGATCCTGACGGACAGCCGGCGGGCGAGATCACGACACAAGCCGGATCGATCAGCGTGACGGGCGGAGGCGGCGGCAACCAGCCGCCGACCATTCAGCTCACGGCGCCGAACGGCGGCGAGATCTGGACCGCCGCGTCGAGCCACAACATCACCTGGACCGCCAACGATCCCGACACACCCGCGGCGAACCTGTCGATCGCGCTCTCGATCTCGACCAACGGCGGGACGAGCTACTCGTCGATCACCACGGTCAACGGCACAGTGAACTCCTTCGCCTGGACGGCGCCCGCCACGCCGAGCGCACAGTGTCTCGTGCGCGCCATCGTCGACGACGGCGCCGCGCAGGCCACCGACGTCTCCAACGCGACCTTCACCATCACGCAGATCGATCCCGGCGGCAACTTGCTCTCGATCGGGACGGGCTCGGGGGCGAGCGGCACGCAGGTCGTGGTGCCTCTCACGCTCACCAACACGAGCGCGGTGAAGGCGCTTCAAACCGACATCGCCTTCGACGACGCGGTGTTGAGCTTCGCGTCCGGCGCGATCGACCCGACGCGCGCAGCGGGCTTCTCGTTCGCGGCGCTCGTGCAGCCGAATCCCGAGATCGTCCGAGTGGTCCTGAGCATCACCGGCGCTGGGAGCATCGCCGTCGGCAACGGCGCGGTCGCGAACCTCACCTTCAATTTGATCGGCGCGGGCGGGACGCAATCGGCGCTGACGCCGTCGGGCACCGTCCTGTCGGATCCGGATGCGCGGGCCCTCGAAGTGACGAACGCCGCCGGTTCGATCGCGGTCACCGGCGGCGGCGGAACAGGGCCGACCCTGCGGCTCTTCGCGATGAAGAATCCGGGCCGGACGCGGTCGCTCCAGATCTTCGTCCACTCGACCCAACCGCTCTTGGCCGCGCCGACGGTGTCGGCCGGCGGGGCGAACGTCCCGATGACCCTGGTCGACCCGGGCGACAACGTCTTCAGTGGAACGATCGCGCTGAGCGGCGCAGTCGGGAACGTGCAACTGACCGCGCAAGGCGCGAGCAGCGGCGGCACGGGCAACGCCGCGCTCACGGTGACGTTCTGATGCGCGCACACGAGTCGCGAGGTTCGGAAAGGGAGACGGTGAACAAGATGGGGACGATGCGGACAGGCAGGAGCAGAAGGCTGCTGCTGACACTCCTACTGACACTCCCGTTGGGCGCGGCGGGCTGTTCCGAACGCGAGCGGATCACGCCGCCGGGTGATGTCACGCCGACTGGATTGGTCGAGAGCGGCTGGGATGCCTTCGAAGACGGAGATTTCGAGGGCGCCCGCGGCGACTTCGCACAGGCCGCCGCCGACTCGGCCGGATTCGGCGAAGCTCATCTCGGTCTGGGCTGGGCGCGGCTCAATCTGGGGCAGAACAACGGTGTGCTCGACGAGGCCATCCAGTCGTTCACCACCGCCTTCGGATTGGGAGAGACCGGCGCCGATGCTCTCGGGGGACGCGCCGCCGCCAATCTCGCGCGCAACAACCCGAATGCGGCCCTGACCGACGCGTTGGCCGCGCGCACGGCGTCGCCCACGTTCGTCTTCGAGCATCGCACGACGTTCAACTCGGCCGACCTCCGGTTGATCGAGGCGTTCGCGCTCGCCGCCGCGGCGCAGTTCAGCGGCGCGCTCACGACCGCCGACGCGATCAGCGCCAGCGGCATCGTCCAGAGCAATCCAGCCACCTTCGTGGTCGACGGCGTGACCTTCCCGTCCTTCGGCTCCGCGGTTCTCGCGCACCTCCAGAAGCTTTCCAACCAGGTCGCCGGCTGACGGCGAGGAGTTTCCGATGAAGTTGTCCGTCTCCACTTCGCTTCTGATCGTCGCGCTCAGCGCCGCCAACTCGTTCGCCGCCGAGTCCGGCCCCGCTCTCGTCCGCCGGCACAGTCTGTCGTCGTCGGCGACGCAGAAGGTCGATCCGCGCATCTTGATGGCGCTCTCCCAGCCGGTGCGCACGCCCCAAGAGCTGCGCGGCGTCGGCAAGATGCTCCCGATCCATGGCGCGGACGGCGCAAACCTGGAGTTCTCGGTGCTGATCGAGACCGAGCTGACCGACGCTGAGCTCGCCGCGCTCGGCGCCGATCCCAGCACTCGGGTCGGGAACATCGTGGCCGCGCGCGTGCGCGAGCGTGACCTGGAGCGGCTGGCGAGCGATCCCCACATCGGCGCCATCGAAGGCTCGTACTGGATGCAGCCGTACCTCGACCTCTCCATCCCCGAAACGCGCGCGAACCTGGTCAACACCGGACCGAGCGCCTTCACCGGCCAAGGCGTCCTCTACGGACTCCTCGACGACGGGATCGATGTCACACACGCCGACTTCCGCAACGCTCAAGGGGGAAGCCGGGTCCTCTTCGTCTGGGATCACTCCGGTCAGGGGGGGACGGCGCCCGCCGGATTCAACTACGGGCGGGAGTACACCAAGGCGCAGATCGAGGCGGGTCAGGCCACCCAGTTCGTCAACGACGGCGGCCACGGATCGCACGTCGCGGGAATCTCGGTCGGGGACGGATCGTCCTCCAATCCTCCGGGCAAGTACCGCGGGATCGCCTACGACGCCGAGATCATCCATGTGCGAAACGGCGGCTGCGATCTCTTCTGCTACGGCGGCGGACCGCCCTTCTTGCAGAACCCGACCACGGTCGGTTCGCTCGATGCGCTGAACTATCTGCTCCAGAAGAAGCAGCAGCTCGGGCGGCCGATGGTCGTGAATCAGAGTCAAGGGACGACGATGGGTCCGCACGACGGTTCGACCCTCTTCGAGCAGGCCTATCAGCAGTTCATCACGAACAACGGACTCATCATCGCGATCGCGGCCGGCAACGATCAGGAAGCGAACTGGCACGGACGCAACACGGTTGCGGCCGGCGGACAGGTCGAGTTCACGCTCACGCATACGATCAACGCGCCGGAGCAGGCGTTGCCGACGCTGGTCTGGGATCTCTGGTATCCGGCCGGGCGCAGCTTCCGCTTCCAACTTGTCTCGCCGCGAGGAACCGTCGTCGACATCCCGTCGGACACCGGAGGGCAGAATCCCGGAGCACTGACCGCGGCGTCTCGCGCTGACACCGTCTTCTTCTACACTGACACGTCGCATCCCTCGAATCAGCAGGGGTACTGCAACATCTTCCTGCAGAACCGCACGCTAGCTCCCGAGACCGGGACCTGGCGGATGCGCGTGATCTCCGAGAGCGGCTCGAGCGGACAGGTCGATCTGTACTGCGAGCGGAATCAGTTCCCGCTCGCGGTGCAGAACGCGAGCCGCGAGGCGATTCTTGGCATGCCGGGCACCGTGACCGGCGGGATCTGCGTGGCGTCGTACGCGACGAAGAACTCGTGGACGGCGGGGAACGGTCAGAACGTCAACCTGCCGATCACCGTCGGCGAGATCTCCAGTTTCAGTTCGAACGGCCCGCGACGCGACGGCGCGCAGAAGCCGGACATCGCTGCGCCGGGGGAGTGGATCTTCTCGGCCTTTGCGGCGGGGAGCAGCGCGCAAGCGGCGCAGGTCGACGCGGACGGCGAGCACTATGCGCAACAGGGGACTTCGATGGCCTGCCCGCATGTCGCGGGCGCCATCGCGCTCATGTTGCAGCGCAATCCGGCGCTGACGCCGGCCCAGGTGAAGCAGATCCTCCAAGACACCGCGCGGCACGACGGCTTCACCGGGCAGGGTTGGAACCGGGAGTTCGGCTTCGGGAAGCTCGATGTCCAGGCCGCCGTCAACGCGGCGGGCGGCGGGACGGGTGGCTGCGCGACCAGCGCGGGAGACGCCAACGCCGACAACACGGTGAACGTGCTCGACGCCGTCGCGACCGTGAACGACATCCTCGGATCCGTGCCGCTGGGCGCCGGCCGCGAGTGCGCGGATGTCGACAACAACTCGCAGATCAACGTGCTCGATGTGGTCTCGATCGTGAACATCATCTTGGGCTTCGGGCCGAGCGTGCTGGCCGATGAAACGGCGGACGCCCCATCCGCCGCTACCGTCACTGCGCCCATCTCCTGGGGCGAAGACTTCTCCTCGGATTGCTACCGCCTCGTCCTCGACGCGAAGAACCTGGCGGGGGTGCAGCTCTCGTTCATCGCCCCCCGTGGATTCGAGCTCGTCGGCGAACCTCGCCTGCTCGACGCGGCTCAGGGCGCGACCATCGCGTCGCACACATCGCTCGGACAGACGACCTGCGTCATCCATGCGAGCAGCGCGCGATTGGCGGGGGCGTCGGGGCGACTCGTGGTCGAGATGCCGCTGCGACAGACCTGGAACGGCGGCCAGTCGATCGAAGACTTCACCGTGACGCGCCTCGTCCTGGCCGACCGCAACGGACGCGAGGCGACGTTGGCTGAGGAGGCCTCGTTGACGCCGAGCCCCGCGAGCGACGGCGACGGTCCGGTGGGGCTGGGCGCCTGGCTCGCCTCGACGAGCCCCAACCCGACGCACGGCGCGACGCGCATCGACTATTCCAGCCCGCAGAGTGGCGTGTTGTCCGTCGTTCTCCACGACGCGTCGGGCCGCCGCGTGCGCGAACTCTGGAATGGCTGGCAGATGGCCGGCCCCCACATTCTCCATTGGGACGGCCGCGACGACTCGGGACGCGAAGTCTCGGCCGGCGCCTACTTCGTCCAGATCGCCCCCGTCGGCGGAAGGGCGGACAGCCAGAAGATCTTGGTAGTGAAATAGCCAGTCGGCCCCAAGGCCGACTGGCTATTCCTAACCCACTCCCCCTCTACGACATACCCTGGAGCCCGAACCCCCTCGGGCTCTAGCCTCTCCCCTCCGTCCGAGGTTCGTCGTCCCCCCCGACTCCTCACTCAACATGCCCAACCGGCCGGCCGATCTTTCGGTTGAACCGCCGAACTCTCGTCCACGACAGCGGTACTCCGGGCAGACGCTTCTACATCAAGAGGTCAGATCTCCACGTGTCACTCGAGACCCTCGTCAAACCGGCCAAGATCCTCGTCATCGAAGACGAAGCCTCGCTGCGTCTCCTCCTGAAGATGATGCTCGAGAACGCCGGCTACGTCGTCAGTTTGGCCGAGGACGGCGAGAAGGGCCTGGAGGCGGTCGCGGCCGACAGTCCTGACCTCGTTCTCCTCGATGCGATGATGCCGCGGATGGACGGCTACGAGGTCTGCAAGCGACTCAAGTCGAACTACGCCACGTCGCACATCCCGATCATCATGCTGACGGCGCGAACGGCGCCCGAGGATCGCTTCGCCGGCCTCAACATCGGCGCGAACGACTATGTGACGAAGCCGTACGAGCAGCGCGAGCTGTTGGTGCGGGTGCGAAATCTCCTCCAGTGGGGACAGCTCCAGCGCGACGCGAATCCGCTGACCGGTCTGCCGGGCAACCATGTCATCGAGTCGGAGCTGACGGCGCGACTCGCCTCCGGCGCGCCCTTCGTCTTCTTCTATCTGGACATCGACAATTTCAAAGCGTTCAACGATTTCTACAGCTACCAGAAGGGCGACCAGGCGCTTCGCCTGACCGCGCTCGTCTTGCGGCAAGAGGTCGATCGCATCGGTTCGACCAACGACTTCATCGGGCACATCGGCGGCGACGACTTCGTCATGATCCTGCACGCCGCCAAGGCGCGCGAGGTGGCCGAGAGCGTGCTGAGGCGGTTCGATCTGGAGATCGGCGATCTCTACAGCAAGACCGATCGCGCGCGCGGCTACATCCAGGTCGTCAATCGCCAGGGAGAGTTGGAGCGGTACAGCCTGATGACGCTGACCATCGCCGCCGTCTCGAACGAGGCGCGCGCGCTGGTGCATGTCGCGCAGGTCTCCGACATCGCCACCGAGTTGAAGAAGTTCGGTAAGGAACAGCGTCGCAGCATCATTGTCTGGGACCGTCGCGGAACCTGAGACGAAGAGGGTACGGGAGGATCGCGTGGCGGAGCGAAAGCGAATCTTGGTCGTGGATGATGAGATCTACATCGTCCACATCCTCGAGTTCAGCCTGACGATGGAAGGGTACGACGTCATCACGGCGGCCGATGGGGAAGAGGCCCTGCGGCGGGTCGAGGAAGATGAACCCGACCTCGTCGTCCTCGACATCATGATGCCGCGCATGGACGGCTACGAGGTCTGCAGGCGTCTCCGCGAAGATCCGGCCACCCGCAACCTGCCGGTGATCTTGCTCTCCGCCAAGGGTCGACCGATGGACCGCGATCTCGGACTCGACGCCGGCGCCGACGACTACATCGTGAAGCCGTTCTCACCCAGACGCCTGCTGGAGAAGATCCGCGAGCTGATGGACCGCTCGCCGATGGAGCGCGCCTCCGGATTCTAGAGACCTGCGGGCGGCTTCGGCCGGGGTTTCGGTCACTCGACCTTCGCGAACTCGACGCGTTGGTTCGACCGTGGATCGCCGCATGACACGGCAGCGGGGCGGCCGGAGAGCGCCATACTCTATCCTGCCGCGCATGAGCGAGACGCCGGCCTCGAAGGCCTACGCCGACATCGTTTTGCCGACGGCGGTACGCATGAGCTTCACCTACTCGGTGCCGCCGGAGTTGCGCGAGCAGATCCAGATCGGGCACCGCGTGCGCGTGCCGTTCGGGCGTCTCCTCTCGAGCGGGTACGTCGTCGGATTCCAGAAGAAGCGGCCCGCTCTCCCCAAGATTCGCGCGGTGCAGAAGATCCATCCGCCGGAGGTGCTGTTTCCGCCGGAGATCTTGTCGCTGGCGAAGTGGGTGGCGGACTACTACCTCGCGTCTTGGGGACAGGTGCTGGAGAGCATCTTGCCGAGGGCGGTGAAGGCGGGGGTGAGGGCGAGGAAGGGAAAGGACGGTGCAGAAGGGGGCTCGGCGGCCAGCGGTGAGGGTGAAGGGGAGGCGGCGGTGGGTGAGGAAGCAGCGCAGCGGGGCGCTGCGCTGCTGTTGTCACCCGACCAAGCTGCTGTTACGGGGGAAGTGCTCGCGGCACTGGACGATGGGAAGTATCAGACGTTCCTGCTGCATGGAGTAACGGCCAGCGGGAAGACGGAGATCTATCTGGCGGCGGTGCAGCAGGTAGTTCAGCGGGGCGGGCAGGTGTTGTTCCTGGTGCCAGAGATCGCGATGGGGACGCAGATTCTCGCGAGGGTGCGCGCGCGCTTCGGGGATGCGGTCGGTCTCTATCACAGCCGCACGGGAGATGCGAGTCGACGCGAGGTCTGGCGCCGTGCGAGCGACGGATCGCTCCGCGTCGTGGTGGGCGCGCGTTCGGCGGTTTTCGTCCCGATGCCCAATCTCCGGCTGATCGTGATCGACGAGGAACACGAATCGGCCTACAAGCAGGACGAGACGCCGCGCTACCACGGCCGCGACACGGCGTTGATGCGCGCGCGCGCGGCCGGGGCGGTCGTCGTCCTCGGGTCGGCGACGCCCTCCTTGGAATCGATCCACAACGTCGAGTTGGGGAAGTATCGACGGCTACTGCTGCCCGAACGGATCGACCACCGCTTGCCGGCCCACGTCACGGTGGTCGATATGGCGGACGTGCGGCGGACGGCGAAGGAGAGTGAGGCGACCGAGCGCCGCCAGGCGCGCCTCGAACCGGTCGAAGGGGACGAGCCGCCGCCGTCACCCGAGGAGCAGGTCGCGCGGCGACTGTTCTCGCCACTCCTGCGGACGGCGATCGAAGACCGGCTGGCGCGACGCGAGCAGGCGATCCTGTTCCTGAACCGACGCGGCCACTCCACCGTCGTGCAGTGCTCCGATTGCGGCGCAGCCATCGAATGCAAGCACTGCGACGTGGTCATGACCTGGCACAAGAACGAGAAGGTCATGCGCTGCCACTACTGCAACGCCCAGCGCAAGGATGTCACGACCTGCGATGCCTGCCAGGGTTCCCGCTTCTTCTTCGGCGGATTCGGCACGCAACGGGTCGAGGAGACGCTGCGGCATCTCTATCCCGAGGCGCGAGTCGCCCGCATGGATCAGGACGCGATGCGCAAGAGCGGCGAACATGCGCGGGTCATCGGGCGGATGGAGGCGGGTGAGATCGACCTGCTCCTCGGCACACAGATGCTCGCCAAGGGATTCCATTTTCCCGACGTGACCCTGGTCGGCGTGCTCCAGGCCGATCGCGAGATGCTGATGCCGGACCTGCGCGCGAGCGAACGCGCCTTCCAGATCCTCACCCAGGTGGCCGGCCGTTCCGGGCGCGGCGATCGTCCCGGCGAGGTCATCTTCCAGACGCTGATGCCGACGCACTACGTCATCACCAGCGCGGTCAAAGGCGACTACGACGGTTTCGCCGCGCGCGAGATGGCCTACCGACAGGAGCTCCGCTATCCGCCGTACCACCGCATGGTGCACCTACTCTTCGACGGCGCGCAGGAGCAGGCGGTTCGGCGTCGTTCCGAAGCGGCGAGGGAACTCATCGTCGAACGCGTACTCCGCGATCGCACGCCCGTGCAGATCCTCGGTCCCGCCCCCATGCCGCTCTCGCGTCTCAAGGACCAATACCGCTGGCATCTCACCATCAAAGGGAAGAAGCCGGAGACACTCGGCGCGTTGGCGCGTCTCGTCATGGACACGAAGGCGCCGACCGGTCTCTCCGGCGTCCGCGTGCAGGCCGACGTCGACCCGATGACGTTGATGTAACGTCGCGCCGCGCCCCGCGGCGTGACAACGGTCCCGGCGGGATTCGGGATCTGACGGCAGAGAGGACTTCTCGTGAACTGGGTCCGGACCCAGTTCACGAGAACTACCAGTCGCGCTCGATCGCGGCGCCGAAGAGCGGATGCGTCGTCCAACTGCCGCCGTTAGCGGTCCAGTGGACGACTTCGGCGAGGTCCCACTCGTTCGCCGCGGCGTCCCAGCGATACAGCTCGAAGTCGCCCGAGGCGCCGTCGTCGCGCAGTTCGGCGTGCCAACGGAAGTCTTCTGTGCGCGTCAGGTCGTAGACGCCGCCGGCTGACTGCTCCTCGATGTCGAGGCTGACGAGAAGCGTGGGAGGGATCGTCTCGCGAGTGAAGAGGCGCCATTCGTTGATCGACGAATCCACCGTCCACTCGAAGGCGCCAATGCTTCGGCTCTCCGAGCGCCCAGAACTCATCAATTGCGCCTTGGCGACCGTCGAGCGAAGTCTCCATCCCCGAGAGCTGGAAGGCGCTGACGCGGCCGGTGGATCCGCAGGTTCCCCACCAGAGCCAACGCCAATCGAGCCGGTCGTCGTCTTGCTCCACGAGGATTTGGGCGCGGCAGTCGGCATGTCCGGTGGTGGTATCGGCGGCCCACTCGCCGGCGGCGGTCGGGAAATAGTGCATCGTCTGATAGCTGCGCATCATCCCGGCCATGCGCCCGAACTCGAGTCCGACCCGCTGGAAGTGTCCGCGCACCAGGGCGCGCGCCTCTGGAAGCGGCAGCGTGGGAAGCGCGTCGAGCTCGTCTCCGTCTCGGTTCGGGCCGGTGGGATCCTCGGAACACGCACTCAGTGCCGAGAAAAGGACCAATGCTGCAACGACCAACTGGAGCGGCTTCGTCCTCGCTGCCCGTTTCACCAAATACGCTCCTCGCTCTCGCCGTCGACTGGCCGGCTCACCCAGCTCCCATGTCGACCATTCCACCGCACATCGTCGGACTCATCCCACTCGCTCCCGTCCGCGTCCCAGCGGTAGAGATGGAATTCGCCCGACGCGCTGTCCGCGGAAGCCTCGAGCACCCAGCGATACTCCGCGGTTCGGCTCAGTTCGAGCGCGACCGTGCTGTTCTCTCCGGGCCCCTGATCGAAACTGACCAAGCGCGTCGACGGCGTGGTTTCCCGTGAGAACAATCGCCACTGCGCGCTCGTCGGTTCGACCGCCCACTCGAGGCGGCCATACTTTTGATAGCGCCCTCCGAAAACTCCGGCGGCCCAGTGCTCATCGAGTGAGCCGCGCCGACCATCGAGCGAGGACGCGATCTCGGAGAGTGGGTAGGCGGCGGACTGACCGCCGCACGCCCCCGTCGACATCCACTGCCAACGAAGCGACGCCCCGGCGCGAGTCACCGCGAAGTAACTCCGGCACGCGCGCGAACCGTCCGTCGTGTCCGCCAACCACTCGTTCTCGGTGATCGACTCGTACGGAATCGCTCGGTAGCTCCGGAGGATTCCCGCCATCCGCGAGAACTCGAGATTCACCCGCTGGAGTTGCCCTCGCACGAACGCGCGCGCCTCTCGCGCCCCGTCGCTCGTCGCGGGAAACGGGACGGCGGGGACGACATCGGGACTCGGCAGCGTCGGGAGGGAGGCTGAGTCGCCTCGGGTCGGTTCGGGCGAGGCGGGATCCTTCGAGCAGGCGGAAGCGATGAGCGCGGTGAAACCCAAGAGGAACAGCGAACCGCGGATCGACAAGACCGTCATGTTTGCCTTCTGCCTACCCCGGCAGTTCCAAGCCTGGTCGACTCTAGGCCGACGCCGAGGCCGACGCAATCTCCGGATCGTCTCGTGCGGCAGCATCCCGTGCGGCAGCCCGTGCGGCATCGCCCGCCGTGTACTCTCTCCTCCCATGACCGAACGAATCCCACTCCTCTTCCAACCTTGGACCCATGGCGCGCTGCGTCTGCGCAATCGCGTCGTGATGGCGCCGATGACCCGGCGGATGGCCGAACCGGACGGGCTCGTCACCTCGGCGAGCGTCGAGTACTACGCGCGGCGCGCCCGCGGCGGAGTCGGCTTGATCCTGAGCGAAGGCACGTCGCTGGATGACGTGCACGCGTACGACACGATCACTGTTCCACGCATCCAGACCGAAGCCCAGTGGATGGCATGGCGACGCGTGGTCGAGGCGGTGCATGCGGAGGGAGGCGCCTTCGCGCCGCAGCTCTGGCATACCGGGCGCCTGGCGGCGAACGCGATCGGTCCGAGCGCGGGGCCTGGTCCACTTCGCGCCGATGGATCCGCTCGCCCCGAGACGCGCGAGATGACCGCCGACGACTTCGCGCAGACCTTGGACGCCTACCGCAACGCCGCGCGCGGCGCGATCGCCATGGACGCCGACGCGCTCGAGATCCATGGCGCGCACGGCTATCTGCTCGACTCGTTCCTCTCTCCGCTCAACAATCGCCGGACCGATGAGTACGGCGGGACGATGGAAAACCGCATGCGCTTCCCGCTCGAAGTGGTGCGCGCCGTGCGCGAGGTCGTCGGGCCCGAGTTCCCGATCCTCTATCGGTTCAGCCAGTGGAAGGTCGACGACTACCGCGAACTGAAGTTTCCGACGCCCGAGGAGATGGCGCCCTGGGTCGTCGCGCTGCGCGAGGCGAGCGTCGACATCTTGCACGTCAGCACGCGCGACGCGACCGAGCCGGGTTGGGAAGAGCGCGGAGCGCGCACGTTGGCCGGTTGGGCGCGCGAACTCTCCGGGCTGCCGACCATCGCCGTCGGCAAGGTGTCGGTCACGCTCGGGATGGACGAGTCGTACGGCGTGCGCAAGAGCGAGATCGTCGACCCCGCCCCCTGGATTGATCTGGTCGAGCGCGGCGAGGTGGACCTGTTGGCGGTCGGACGCGCGATCATTGCCAACCCCGACTGGACATCGCTCGTGCGCGCAGGCCGGTGGCGCGACCTCGCGCCGTATCACAAGGACATGCTCCAGACCCTGGCTTGAACGCTCCGACCCACCGAGAGACCGATGCCCAAGCCGATCACCCTCGACCAGCTCCGCGCTCACGCGGTCGACCGCACGCTGTTCACCCCGACGACGCTGCGCCGCGCGATCGAGAAGCTCGGCTTCGTCCAGGCCGATCCGATCCGCGCGCCCGCGCGGGCGCAAGATCTCACGCTCCGTCACCGCGTGAAGGGCTACGTGG
>CAZVYN010000058.1:0-28694 GCA_964631125.1 uncultured bacterium
CGCTTGCTCGGTCGAGGTCGTGCGGACGCGGAGTCCCGTCTCCCATCGGCCGCGCGCGATCGTGAGTTCGACCTCGGGCGCCGGGCGCGGCGCGGTCTCCCAACGGAAGCCGCGCAGGGATGAATCGAAACCGACGGCGCCGACACCCACTCCGAGCCGGAGGTCGGTCGACGCCAGCGAGCTCGACGCGGAGAGAACGACGAGAGCGAGTCCGAGCATGCCGCGCGCGGTACTCATGGACGCAACAGCTCCCCGGGCCCTATCGGATAGAGCACGAGGCCGGCCGCGAGCACTTGGCGCTCGTCGGCATCGAACGGCGTCACGATGAGTGTGTCTTCGTCGGCCGACATCTCGACCTCTTCGCCCTCCCCCAGATAGAGGACGACGAAGACGCCCGGCGGATGCAGTGAGTCGCGCGCCTCGGAGAAGGCCGGCACGGTGACGGCGAGTTCGAACTCGACGCCCTGGATCAGGTGATCGAAACCGGTTACGGCGCGGCTCGCGCCCGAGAGCGATTGTCCCTGGGCGAGCACGCGCGCCACGTCGCGAGCCATCGCTTCGGGATCGTCGTCCGCGTCGAAGCGGACACCGCGCGGCGCGAGCGAGTCCGAGCTCACGACTTGCGCCGCGACGAACCCGGTCACGATGCCGCGGTAGGTGATGCGACCGCGCACGAGCAGGTCAGCGCCGCTGCCCGCGCGGAGGGAATCCCCGTTGGCGGTGCGCACGTCGAGGATCTCCAACCGCGTCCATCGTTCTTCGATGGGCGGATCGCCCAGGCAACCGGCGGAGCTCACCGCGAGCGCCGCAGAGAGTCCGATGAGAAAGCGCCTCGCCTCGCTTCGCATCGGCTATCTCAGGAGCACGACGCGGCCGTGCGTCGAGCGCCCCGCGGAGACCGCGCGGTAGAGATAGAGCCCGGCGGGCAGCGCATGGCCGGAGTCGCTGCGCCCGTCCCACGTCCACTCGGCGAGGCCGGACTTCGCTTCGACGACGACCTGGCGGACCCGGCGTCCGCCCAGGTCGAAGACGGCTACGTCGATCGTGGCTGCGGCGCTCGGAGCGACCCAACGCAGGCGCGTCGTTTCGCGGAAAGGATTCGGTTCGCACGCAACGGTCGAGAAGCCATCGCTACCGCTCGCGTTCGGGGAAGAGAGTGCGCGCGCCACGACCACGGCGCGATCGCCGTAGGCCGAACGAGCCGTCACGCGCCACTCACTCGACTCGCTCGCGTTGTTCGCCGCCGCCGGATCGAACTCCACCGAGCGCGCTCCGGCGTCACAGAGTCCCAGAGAAATCTTCTCCATCACTCGGCCGGAAGCGAGGTCGATCCGCTCGCATTCGACTTCGGCGCGGTCGGTCAGCACGAAGCTGCCGCTGCGGCCATCCGCGGAGACCGCGACGTCACGCAGTTCGGTTCCGAGGCGCCAGAGCGTGACTCCGCTCTCCTCGGTCCAACGATCGAGCACCAGGAGTTGTTCGTCGCGCATGCGCGACTCGGTCACACGGTTCGCTCCGCCGCGATGGTCGCGCAGCGTGACCCACGGAATGTGCAGGTCGCGCGGTGCGAGGAGACCGGCGCTCGACTCGGCGACCCGCGTGAGTTGCGGGGAGAGCTTCACGATGGCGTTGGAACCGGTCGTCGCGACCAGCACGTTCCCCCAACGATCGGACTCGAGCGCGGAGACCGATCCCGGGAGCGGAGTGGCGGCGAGCCAGGTGAACAGGATCGGCGAGGCCGCGGCGGTGGAACCGTCGACGCGAAGCCGCACCAATCGCTCGCCGTGCGCTTCGGCCACCAAGAGCTCGTCGGCGCCGTCGACCCGACGGACCGTGATCGCGGTGGGTCCGGCGAAGCGGCCGGGACCGGCCCCGAGTGCGCCGATCGCGCCGATTCGCTGCGGCGGGTCGGAGGCGAGGGAGTAGGCGACGATGCGACTGGCGCCGGCCTCGAGGACGTAGAGGCGGTCGTCGAGGGGATCCAGGGCCGAGGCGCCGGGGGAGAGGGCGAGGTCGATTGGGTGGTGGAGGTCGGTGAGAACGGCCAGCGGCTGCAAGAGGACACGCTCGAGCTGCTGCTCCAGCGTGAAGATCACCACTCTGTCGTTGCCGGCGTCGCACAGATAGACGCGCTCGCGTGTGTCGGCGGCGAGTCCACGAGGGTCGGAAAGCGGGCCGATGGCGTCGCCCACGCCGTCGAAACTGGAGAGTTCGCCGCCCGTCTCCCCCACCAGCAGTCGATTCCACGCCGCATCGGCGACGATCTGGATCGAGTGCGTCTCGACATAAGGGAAGCGATCGTAGAGATCGACCGTGCGGACCACGACGGAGGCGGTCGGCGCAAAGAAGAGCGAACGTTCGAAGTAGCGCAGCGCCTGCGCGCGATCGAATCGCGTCACGCCGACCTCGGCTGCGAGCGGAACCGGCTCGAAGGTGGCGGCGGAGATCGATCCCACGCCGAGAACCATCAGCCCGACGGCCGGCAGCAGAGTGTCCGAGCAGAACTTCCTGAACATGGCCGGATCTCCTCTCAGAACGGAAGCGACACGCCCGTCTCCAGGACGTTCGCGGAGAAGTCGTTCGTGTTGAAGTAACGCTCGTAGCCGAGGCCGAGGCGAAGCGGATGGGTCCACTCGGGGCCGCCGATCAGTTCGCCGAGCGCCAGATCGAGCCGCGTTCCGAAGAGATGCGCGTCGAACCGACCGAGGCGGTAGTCGCCGGTGCGGTAGCCGTCGACTCCGTCGAGCGTCGGGTACTCCGTCAGGAAGAATTCGGCGCTCTCCTGCGCATAGAAGCGGTAGCGACACTCGAACGTGGCTGCGGGGGTGATGCGCTGGGCGAGACGAACCGCCGCGGTCTGCGATCGCACGCCCCAGTCGTCGCCGTAGAGCTTGTAGTCGACCCAGACGCTCGATTCGTTGCCGAACCACCGCGAGACGCGCACGAAGAGATCGCGCCGCAGCCGTTCGTCGGGATGCCGCTCGGGCGCGTGCGTTCCCGCCGCGTAGACGTTGCGGTAGGGGCTGTGTTGCAGGCCACTGACGCGGTTCAACTCCACTCCGACCCGCGCGACGGTGGTGGACGTGACGATCTGCGTCGCCGTGACGTTTCCGTGCCATGTCCGACGGGCGCCGCCCTGGCCGGGGGTGTCGTCGTCGGTCAGCGGCGCGATGTCGTCCCAGCCGTAGCTCGTCCCGAATGAGATATTGAGCGATCGTTCGAAGAGATCGTGATCGAAGCGGGTGTCGAGCTGCTGCGCGAAGTAGTCCGTTTCGCGGGACAGGTAGTAGCCGATGCGCAGTCGCCGATAGTCGAGCTTGGCCGTCGCCTCATTGCGGACCTTCAGATAGTCAGCGTAAGCGCCGTTGGTTTGGGAGATGGGGCGACTCGCGGTCGTGATGGCGTCGACCGCCTCGTCGCTCCCCACCGGGGCCCGCACACCGGGGACCGTGACGCGCTCGTGATTCCACTGCACGGCAAGATGCGCGGCCGGTGTGACCTGACCGTCCCAGGCGCCGTAGTGCGACACGACGTGCACGTCGTCCGAGTCGGCGAAGAAACGGAAGAGATACGCCCCTTCGCGCTCGTCCTCTTGGAGAGCGAGTCCGGACTCCTGCGCGGCCGCGATTGCAGGAGCGATCGCGTACGCCAGGAGTCCGGCCACCAACGCGGACGTCAGAGAGGTCAGTTGCACGCGCAGCCTCCGCCGGCCCCGCCGGAGCCGCCGGTCGACCCTTCACGGGCCTCCAGCCATTTCATCTCGCGCCGCTCGGCCGCCGCGGTCCGCTCGAAATCCATCAACGGATCGGCGAGGTGCTCGCGCTGGTACTGCGGAACGGTGGCGCAACCGGCCAACGCCAAGAGGGCGCCGACGGCGACCAACAGCCTCGAGACCGCACTTCGACCCATGAGAACGCTCCTCATCGCCTAGAGACAGAGGGGTGGGGGAACTAGCGGTACTGAGCGCCCAAGAGCACCCAGATCTTGAAGAGGAACTTCTCCTCCTCGGTGAGTGCGAACTCCGCCTCCGGATGCGGCGACTCACCACTTCGCTCGCCGACGCCGAGAATCCAGTCGATGAGGGGCGAGTGCCGGGCGAAGGCCGGGACGACGACGTTGCGGCCCTCGTCCCCGTCTTCGAACTCCATCTCGCCCGAGAGACTCAGATAGCCGCGAGGGAAGACATCCATCATGTCGGTCGTATCGACGACCGCCGTGAGATCGAGTTCGCCCGGCGGCGGAATAGTGTCGGTCACGGTCACGAACGTGCTGTCGGCCAGGAGTGAATCGCGCTGGACGTACGTAGGGTGATGGCATCCCGCGCACTTCGCCTCGACGATCGGACCGATCTCGTTCTCGTAGGCAATCACCCGCCGCGCCTCGGGCGGAACGTTCAGATCCGTAGCCGGCCGCAGCCGAGCCATCGGCAGAGGATTCGTTTGAACCGGCTCCCCCAACTGCCTGTCTTCATGACACCCGACGCACTTGTCGAACTCTTCCCCCGGCCTCACATAGAGCCAAGTCCGTTTCACCACGAATCCGCGGTCCAACTCATCCATCGTGGCGAACGAGATCGGCGTGTCGGCGGGAACCTCGATCCGAAACGACCCATCGCTCTCGACCGGGGCGAACCCGAGCAGCGACCGCTTCTCGAACTCATTGGCCGAGAAGTCGCCCATCTCGCCGCGCATCGTCGGCCGGGACGCGAGCACCGCGATCCGCTCGATGGTGTCGGCGCCGCGCTGCGGACGCTCTTGCCCGTCGTTCGCGCCTCGGTTGAAGACGTCCTGCGCCAGGAAAACGCCGGTGGTCCGGTTGTGATCGACCACGCTGGGGATGACCGGCGGCTTCTCGCGCGGCGCGATCAACTGAGCGTCGTACTCGTTGGTCCGCGAGTCGTTGTACAAGAAGGTGAGATTGCGCACCGTCAACGTGGCGGGGTCCTCGGGAGTCCCGCTCCCCGTTTGGTCCAAGGTCAACGTGTACAAGGCGTAGTCGGTCTCCTCCTCGGTCGCTGCCGGAAGGGAGTACGACACGACGTACCGGTTGTCGCCGATCGGGAAGGGATACTTGAAAACGCCGTAAGGCCAGGGAGAACCGCCCGTGTTCACATCGGTGGTGAGCACATCCCAATGGCGGTGCTCGCCGTTGTCGGCGGGATCGGCCGGGCCCTGCTCCGGCTTGAGCAGCGCGAGCGGACCGGCGTCCCCTTCGATCTCGGTCGATTCGATGGCGATGATCCGGCCGTCCGGCGTCGGCTGCGCGTGGAAGAAGTTGCGGCCGTGCGGACCGAAGCTGTGGAAGGTCCCGGTTCCGTCGGGGTTGGTCGCGAAGAGCGGAAACCGGTTCATGGTTCCGAAATGCTCCCACCGCGTGTACAAGATGCGTCCGTTCGGCATCAGGGCGGGATCGAAGTCGTCGCTCTGGTTGAACGAGATCCGCTCCAGCTCGCCGCCGTCCGCGTTGCAGATATGCATATGTTCAGCCGGCGCGTGGTTGTACTCGTCCATCTCGCCGTCACGATTGCTGGTGAACAGAATCTTACCGTCGGGCAGATAGATCGGATCGAAGTCGTCTCCGCCGCCGCGCGTGACCTGTCGAAGTCCCGTCCCGTCGACGCCGATTTCCCAGATATTCCGGCTGTTCGCCCCGGGCGGGCGCAGGGAGAAGAGGATCATCCGACCGTCGAACGATACGCAGGGATCCGAGACGCCGGCGCCCACGAACCCGGTCAACGGCGTGACTTCGCCGTCGGCGGAGATCGGGGAGAGCTTGTACAGATTGCTCTCGCCCCGCGTGCGGTTGAGGCTCTCCTCTTCCGCGGCCTTCACGAAGACGAGCGCCTCGGTCGAGACCGGTTGTTGGATCAGGTCGTCCGGCGCTCTTTCTTTGCAGCCGAGCGCTCCGACCGCGAGCAGCGCGCAAACGCCGACAGAGATCGAGCTGACATGCGAGAGCGAAGCCGGGATCCTCATGGAGTGACTCCTGTCGATTCGAAGCCGGGCGCGGGCGCCCCGGTCCGACGGTGGAAAGTCAGACCGAGCAAGTATTCGCTGTAGGCGTAAGCGACCGAGCGATCGCCCTGGGGCTCGGCGCCGAGCACGCTCGTTCGCTGCCATTCCCCGCGCAGCGCGAGATCCTCCCGCACGAACAGTTCCATCCCCGCGCCGCCGGTCAGCGCATTGCGTGTGACGGGATCCGCGTTGAGCGCGCGGCCGGGAAACACCATCGCCATGCCGTAGCCGAAGCAGGCGAAGGGCTGGATTCGGCCCGGGAACGGCGCGCGCAACATCGCTTGCACTCGATAGAGGGCGGCGTGCGCGGACTTGCCGTCGCTGTGCGCGAGAGAGAGCTCGTAGCCGAGAATGCGAGATGGTTGGAAGCCGACGCGAAACGCATAGAGCGGCTCCTCTCCCAACTTGCCGCCGGCCGGAGAGAGCCAGATCCGCCGCCTGAACGCGCGGGGTCCCGGCGCGATCGCGAACGCATCGCGCGCGACCTCCGGGACGAGCGCGACGAGCGCAGGGCGGGTTAGCGATTCCTCGAGGGACAAGGCTTGTCGACGGACTACGGCGAGCGAGTCGATCCAACCGAATTCCCCGTCGGCGCTGTGCGCGACGGCGGCGTCCGAGAAGAGCAAGAGGATCAGGAGCGCGAAGCGACGAGTCCATCGGCGCAGGGCCCGTTGCAGCCGCGAGAGCGGTCGGCGGCGGCGGAATCGCCGACGTTGGGAGCTGCCCATCATGGCTTCACCTCCGTCGCCCAATCGGAGACCGCGCGGAAGTCCGCGTCGTCTCGCGAGGCGAAAGGCTTCGAGGAGTGCGGGAGTCCGCCCGCGGTCAACGCGAGCGGCTTGAGCAGGAGGAGACTTCCGTTCGGATCGAGCGCGTCGACTTGGAGCGAGGTCTGCGCGAAGTCGAACGCGACATCGGGCGCGCTGCGCGGGGAGAGTGCGAACGTTCCGCGGATCCCTCCGCCGTGACAGTCCCCTTCCATGGCGCAGCCGTGGCGCGCGAAGAGCGGCTCGATCTCGTCGACGAAGCGAGCGAAATCGAGGACGGGGCGCTCACCGCCCGAAGGGGGAGCGGGCGGTTCGGAAGGAGCGGAACAAGCGAGTGGGAGGATCGAGGCCAGGAAGAGGAGAGGGATAAATCCGGCGCGCGGGCCGACGGGATGGGTGATCCCGCCGAGCCCGCGCGCCGAAGACACACGAGTCCGATCGAGCAGTACGCCGGCGAGGCGAGGATGCGCACGCCCGATCCGACAACCCGCGTGACACTGACAAGTGCGTTCGGCGAGACGCAGCGTGCAAGCCGCACTTGCGGTTGCGACCCACTTCGACAGAGACCGGGACACGTCGTCAGATGTTCTCGGGCGCGCGACGCTCGGCCGGCGAACGGTGAGGCCGCAACCGCGCGAAGGGACTGTGGCCCCCGCGGGCGCGCGCTCAACGGCTCGCGTCGCATTCTCTCGTCGGTTGAACATCTGAGGACCTCTCCGCGCTGCTGCGGTGGTCCCCCCCAGGACGGACCTGCGTTCCATGCCGGACGCCGACCCACTTTCGAACGGCGTGCCCGTGGTGGGGCACGATGCCCTGTCGTCGCTGGAGCGCCGCTGCGCCCCGCCGTTGCGAGATCCCCCAACACAAGGCGCGTGCCAGCCGAATGGGTTGATCGACGCAATGCAGTCAGAATGCATTCAGACCGCGTCGTCACAACGAAATGCGGTTGATCTGAGGAGTCGCGCCCTGGGCTCGACGGGTGCGCGAGAGGTCCGAGTGAAACAAAGAGAGCGAGGAGAAACTCCTCGCTCGTTACTTTCGACCCGGCAAAATCGGGTTCAGTTCAGTCGAATCACCTTCGTCTGACGCGCGCGGCCGTCGCTGGCGACGCGGAGGAAATACAGTCCGGCCGCGAGCGAGGCGCCGTCTTCCCCGCGTCCGTCCCATTCGAACCGATGGAGCCCCGCGCCGAACTCCGCCGACACGACCGAGCGAACCCGCTGACCTCCGGCGTTGAAGGCGTCGATGGCCACCAGACCCGCGTTCGGCAGGCGGAGCTGGAGCTCGATCGTGTGCTGGAACGGATTCGGCGAGACGCTGAGCTCGGGCCGTCTCGCGAACTCGGCGTCGTCTCCGTGGTCAGCGTCGACGGCGGTCGGCTTGGGGTGCGCGAGCAGGTACTCGATGACCAGATTGTTGAAGGCGGCCGACAGGTTCGGAGAGTGCGCGCCACCCGGGATCGTCCAGAGTTCGGTCGATCCACCCGCGGCGCAATCGGTCGCGTAGCGGCGGACGGTCGATTCCGAACCCGCGATCGACGCGTCGAGATCGAGTGGCGGCGCACTCGTGTCCGGGAGCAGATCGCACCCGTCGAAGCCGGCCCATTGTTCGACCGTGCCGATGGCGCCGGGATAGAGGGCTCCGAACAGGTTCCCGCCGTGGTAGCGGATCACGGTGTCGTTCGTGCCGTGGATCTGCAGCGCATGGACCGGAGCGACCGGTGAACAGTCGATCGGGCTCTGGAACGTCGCGCCGGCCAGGCTCGCGATCGCCGCGATCGTCTCGGGATGGTCGCAGGCCATGCGATACGACATGAAGCCCCCGTTCGAGTGTCCGATGAGGTAGACCCGTCGGTCATCCACCGTGAGCTGCGCCTTGACCGCATCGATCAACGCCAGGAGGTAGCCCGAGTCGTCGATGGTCGAGCCGTAGAAATTGCAGCAGGCGTCGGTCGCGTTCCAGAATCGATTGCCGCCCGGATCGATCGAGCCGTCCGGCCGCGCATAGAGGAATCCGTACTGCTCCGAGAGCGGAGCGAACTGCATGTACGCCTCCTGCGCGGCGCCCGATGCGCCGTATCCGTGCAAGAGCAGCACGAGCGGCATGGGAGTGCCGGACTGATAGGACGCCGGAATCGAGACCGACACCGGTCCGCGGCCGAGGTCGATGATCACGTTCCCCGCAGCGTTCGTCCGCGAACGCTGCGGCGCCTCAGGCAGCGGCACGACCGGCAACTCAACGACCGGCAACCCCGTTGGCTGACCGAACCCCGCAGTCGCGCCCCCCAACAGCAGCGACGTCACCAGAACCAAACCGATACTCACCCGTCCCACACACTTCATCTGTCTTCTCCGTTGATGCCGTGACTTCACTCCGTCGACTCCCGCCGCGCCCGCGCGAGCAGCTCGCTCAATCCACGCTGGTCGGCCCATCGATCAAGGTACGCGTCATCGAGCCGACTGCTCTGCACCTTCATCACACCCATGACGTCGTACCACTGGCGATCGGACACCTCATTGCCCAGTCGGCACCATTCGAGCTTCCGCAAGATGACGTCTTCGGCGCTCGCCAATCGCAAGACGTGACCCTCCAGGCCCGGCAACCGAGCGTCGACGGCTCGCGCAAACTGTTGTCGGTCGAACTCAGTGTCGCCGCTCACGTACACGTCGATCTTGAAGGACGTCCCTCCGTGGATGAGGTTGAATCCGCGGCGATGACGCACCGCTTCGAGCACCGCCGCGTCGCTGACGTAGAAGTGGCGTCGCGCAGCCTCGACGAGCCGCGGGATGTCAACTTCTTCGAGCTCGACGACAACGTCCAGGTCGATCGTCTGGCGCGGCAACCCTTGCAGCGAACTCGCAACAGAGCCCCCAACGACACAACGGAGCTTCAGCTCGGCGACCATCTCCAGGAAGCGAGCTATCGGGCCGAAAATGTCGGAGTCGAACACCTAGAGCCCCATCAGGTCCGGGTCCCATCCGTAGACGTCGCGCATCGTCTGCGCATCGAGTCGCAACGCGGCCGCGCGCAGCCCGACTTCGCGTTCGTCCGCCTCGGGGTAACGCAGGCGAATTCCCGCCCGCGAGACGCTGTCGTTGAACAGGATGAGCGACCTCAGGAGCAAGAACCTCTCCCCGATCGTCATCTCGCGGAGCCGAGCGATCTGGAATCGCTCCGCCTCGATGCTGGTGTCCGGAGATTGGGTGCGATAGCCGTCATGCATGTCGCGAGAAGGATAGTCCGCGTTCTACTGTGCTGGCCAGACGAACCCAGGACATGGCGCCGGAGCAGCTCGAGTCGGGCAAGACCACGGTGCAGAGCGACATCTTCGCGACGGCGCGCTGAGCGCGCCTTCCACGGTGGTGGCCAACTTCGATCCTGCGGTCGAGCGCGTGCTCCTGCGATGCCTGGCGCGAGATCCGGCGCGTCGTCCGGCTTCGGCGCTCGCCGTCGCCGGCCGGCACGCCGGGCGGCATTCGACGAGGAGTCGGTGTCCTCTGCGCGGTCGCGGTGCTCGTGGCGCTCGTCGTGCAGTTCCGATTCGGACAGTCGTCCGAGCCGGAGCGGCACTTCCATCTGGAGAAGCCGCCGGCCGTGCTCCTCGATCGCGCGCGCACGCTCCTCGATCGATTCGACGCGCCCGAGCCGGTCGACTTCGCGCACAGTGTTCATCGTAACGGCGAGTTCATCGAGCACGTCGCGCTCTCCGATTCGACGGCCGGCAAGTGGCGAAGGCTGCGCGACGACCGTCCTTCCGGGATGCTCTATTGGTATCGACAGAGTCCGAGTCCGCTCGTGCCGATGGGCATGAGTGGAAGGGTCGAGTTCGAGGACCCTCCGGTGCGAATCGCCGGCATGGCGAATCTCAGGCTCGATTCGCAGGGCAGATTGCTGTTTCTCCAGGGCGTTCCGCCGCAGGTGATTCCGCAGAGCGAGCCAGGGGCGGCGGCGCGCGATTCCGTTCCGTCATTCGAGCCGATCTGGGATCTCGCCTTCACCGAAGCGGGACTCGATCGCGCGCGGTTCACGTCGAGGGCATCCGTCTGGAATCCGCCTGTCCACGCCGACCGACCGCGCGATCCAGTACATGTTCTTCGCGCTCTCGATCTCGGTCATGGGGGGAGGGATCTTTCTCGGCGTGCGCAATGTCCGACTGGGCCGGAGTGATCGACGCGGCGCCTGGCGCCTCGCGCTCTTCGTCTTCGCCGGGTTCGCCCTCCTCTGGCTGCTCGGCGGCTTTGGCGATCCGCTGGTCGGACGCGACCTCCTCATCGGCGGCGTCTTCTTCGCGATCTGTTCGATCACGGTGTTGGTGCGCTTCGGGGTGCTCCCGTTCCTGATCGGGCTCTTTCTCCGCAGAGTGGCGATGGAGCTTCCGCTCACCCTCGACGGCGGCGCGTGGTACTTCGGCGCGACCGGGCTCGCCTTCACGGTGATCCTCGGGCTCACGCTCTACGGCCTTTGGATCGCGCTGCGTGGACGCGCCAGCGTCGACGACGAGTTCGCCGAAGGCTGATTTCGGGCCGCGTGCTATCCTGCCGCCGCTCCAACTCGCAAGGTCAGGAGTCACTCCCGCACATGGAGAAAGCGCATCGCATCCTGATCGTCGACGACGAGGAGTTCATCCGGAAGGGACTCGCGCGCACGGTCTTGAACATGGGTCACGAGGTCGAGGTCGCCGCCGACGCCGCCGAGGCGCGGCAGAAGGCGATCTCCTGGGCCCCGGATCTGATCATCACGGATCGCCAGTTGCCCGACGGCGAGGGCCTGGAGTTGATCGCCGAGCTGCAGGATCGCGGCGTCGAGGCGACCTTCCTCATGCTGACGGGCCACGGCACGATCGACAACGCGGTCGAGGCCACCCGTCGCGGCGTCTACGACTATCTGATCAAGCCGGTGGAGATCGATCGGCTGCGCGACGCCCTGGCCAAGGGGCTGGAGCGGGCCGACATGCGCAAGGAGGTGCTGCACCTCCGGCGCGAGCTGATGCAGAGCGGCCGTCTGCAAGATCTGGTCGGCGTCTCGCCCGCCATGCAGGAGCTCTATCGGTTGATCGAGCAGGTCGCTCCGACCAACGCGTCAACCTTGATCGTGGGCGAGAGTGGCACCGGCAAGGAGATCGTCGCGCGCACGCTGCACAACCTGAGCCCGCGGTCGCTGGAGCGGTTCGTCGCCATCAACTGCGCGGCGATCCCGGAGTCGCTCTTGGAGAGTGAGCTCTTCGGCCACGAGAAAGGCTCGTTCACCGGCGCGACCTCCGCGCGTTCGGGTTGTTTCGAGATGGCGCATCGCGGCACGATCTTCTTGGACGAAATCGGCGACATGCCGATCTCGCTCCAGAGCAAGTTGCTCCGCGTCTTGGAGGACGGTCGCGTCCGTCGTCTGGGCAGCTCGGTCGAGCAGAGCGTCGACGTGCGCGTCGTGGCCGCGACCAACGCCGACGTGACCGCGTTGCGCGGTTCGGGGCGCTTCCGCGAAGACCTCTATTTTCGCCTCAATGTCTTCACCATCCAGCTCCCGGCGCTGCGCGCGCGCAAACAAGACATCCCGATGCTGCTGGAGCACTTTCGCGAGCAATACGCGCGAGAGAATCGACGCCCGGTGGTCGGCTTCACGCCGGAGGCGATGGAGATCCTGCGCGAATACGCCTGGCCCGGGAACGTGCGCGAACTACGCAACATCGTGCAGCGCGCCGTCATCCTCTGTCGCGAGGAGGAGATCGGCGTGCGCGACCTTCCGCCCGCGTTGCGCGCCGCCTCCGGACGCGCCGTGGCGACCTCGGGAGGAGTCGGCGGGCACGCGGCGCCGGCGGCGCATGAAGCAGGCGCCATTCGCCTGACCGTCGGCACCTCGATCGAAGAGGCGGAACGAAGGCTCGTCCTCGAGACGCTCTCCGTCTGCGGCGGCAACAAGACGCGCGCCTCCGCGCTCCTCGGCATCACGCCGAAGACGCTCTATGCGAAGCTCCGTCAATACGCGGCGACGCAAGAAGAGCCGGAGCCCGGCGGCGAGGCGACCGCCCCGCTCGGGTGAGGAATCGCGTGCGATCGGCGGCTCTCGACTCGGGCTGGCGGAGTCGCCAACTGCTGGCGTTGCTCTTCCTCGGGATCCTGTTGGTCTCGATCTCGGGCCTGCTCCAACTCACGACGGTGACGCGACTGGCGGCCGAGTCGGCCCAGAGCGAGTGCGAGCTGATCTCACAGACGGTCTACCTGCGCATCGCGCAACTGGTGGGTGAGCGCCCGGAGGATCCGGTCACGGCGCTCCGAGACGACGAAGGTCTCGCGCTGCTCCTGCAAGCCGCCACCTCGCACGCATCCGCCATCGCCTACGTCGCGGTTTGCGACTCTACCGGCGTCGCGATCACGCACACCAACCCCGACGACATCGGACAACCGGTCGCGCCGAAGCCGCCGTTCCAACCGACCACGGGCCTGCTCGACGCCTTCGCGCGTTTCACCCAGCTCGGGCGAGGCACGTTCGACTACGGCATGGACAAGCCGCTGCTCCTGGGCGGGCGGCCGTTCACTACGATCCGCGTCGGAGTGGCCGACACCTTCATCCGCGATGCGGTCGGGCGCGCCTTCCGGTCGACGCTCGTCGCCGGCCTCTTGCAGATCGGACTCGCGCTCGTCTTCGGCGTCGCCCTGGCGCGCGTGGCCGCCGGTCGACTGCGCCGATTGGAGGAAGGGATCGGGGCCATCCGCGAAGGACGCTTCGAGAGTCGGATTCCCGAAGCGGGCCTCGACGAATTCAGTCGTCTCGCCCGCGAGATGAACCTGCTCGGCGAGGCGATCCAGAGGGAGCGGGCCTCGCAGGGAGACGGCGCCCGCCAGATCCGTCGCGCGGTCGAGTTGCTGAGCGACGCCGTGCTCACGCTCGGGCCGAGCGGCGAAGTCGTGCTCGTCAACGAGCCGGCCGCACTCATCCTCGATGTCCCGGTCGACGCGATGCGCGGCAAACGGCTAGAGGATGTCCTGCCCGAGGGCCATCCGGTCCGCGTGCTCATCGATCGCTTGCGCGCCGGTCAACAGCGGTCGCTGCTCGTCCCGCTTCCCCGCGGCGGATACGTCGCCGTCGGACATCGGCTGGCGGGCGAGGGAGACGGCGGAGGGTATTTCATCGAGTTCAAACGCGAGGCGCAGCAAGAAGAGCTGCACTCGCTCGTCGACCGCTCGCGCGTCAATTCGCGCCTCGGGCAGATGGCCGCCGGCGTCGCCCACGAGATCCGCGGACCGCTGCAGAAGATCAACATCGAGTTGGATCAGTTGCGCCGCGCGAACGAGCAGAGTCCGGAGGAGGTGCGCTCGCACGTGCGCGCCGCGCTGGACAACGTGCAAGCGATGCAGAGAGCGATCAGCGGTTTCCTCAAGGTGGCGCGGCTCAGTCGACCGAATCTGGAATCGGTCGAAGTCGACCGGCTGTTGGCCGAGATCCACGAGGCGGGACAGGCTGAGGCCAACTTCGCCGGTTGCGACTTGGAGCTGAGCAGCGATGCGAGCGAGAGTCCGGTCATGCAGATCGATCGCCAGGTCATCCGTCAGGCGATCGAGAATCTGATGCGCAACGCTCTGCAGGCGGCGCCGTCGCGCGATCAGGTCGTCCGGTTGGAGAGCCGCCGGGTCGACGGCGAAGTCTGGATCACCGTGCGCGACACCGGTCCGGGGATCCCGCCCGAGCATCTCGCACGGGTCTGCGACCTCTATTTCACGACGAAGGAGAGTGGCACCGGGGTCGGCCTGGCGCTGGTGCGGCAGGCGGTCGAACTGCACGGGGGCGACGTCGAGATCGAGTCGATCGTGGGAGAGGGCACCGCCGTGACGTTGCGGCTTCCGATCCGAGCGAACAATCCTGAAGAAGACCTCGGCTAAGCTGTGCGCGTGAAGGCGAGGATCAACCGGTCGGAAACGCTCTGGACGACGTTCGGCTCCGCCGGGAGTCGAGTCGCGTTCGTCTGTCTAGCGGCGGCGTTCCTGTCGGGATGCGCGCTCTCTCCGCGCCTCGGCCCGCCGCCCCTGGCCGGGCCGCCGACCGATCTGATGCGCAGCGCCGAACCCGATACGCTGGTCGCCCCTGCATCGACGCCGACCGAGGCCTCGACTCCCACCGCCTCGAGCACGCGCACGCGCGCGCCGCGAGCGACTCTCCCCAAAACTCGCACCGCGACAGACTCGACCGCCGCCGCCACCAGCGGCGGTCAGCCCGATTCCGTGTCCATCGCGCCGGCCGAAGCGACGTTGCCGCGTCCCGCGCTCTCGATCGATCTCCCCGAGTCGGAGCGGGCCCGCCTGGAGACGAAGGCGCTGCAGGATCTGGAAGCGTGCGAGTCGATCGTGAGTCGACTCGGCGGCCGCAATCTGACGACCGAAAGCGACGAGAAACTCCGGACCGTGCGCGGGCTCTTGCTGCAGGCGCACTCCGCGCTGAGGCGACGCGACCTCTCCGCGGCGGCCAATCTCGCACACAAGGCGAAGCTACTCGCGATGGAGATCCAGCCGCATGGGAGCTGAGGCGGCCGCCGCGCTGGAGCTCGCCGGGGTCGCCAAACAGTTCGGCGGCCACGCGGCGCTCGCCCGCACCGATCTCGCCATCGCGCGCGGCGAGTGTCTCGTGCTCATCGGTGAGAGCGGTTCGGGCAAGTCGACCGTCTTGCGGCTGCTCAATCGTCTGCTGGCGCCCGATTCCGGCGAGGTGCGTCACAACGGACGTTCGATCGCCGCCGTCGATCCGGTCTCGCTGCGCCGCGCAATCGGCTACGTGCCGCAAGACGGCGGACTGCTGCCGCACTGGACGGTCGCGCGCAACGTCGGTCTGGTCCCGCGGCTGCTCGAATGGGACTCGAGCCGCGTCGAGGCGCGGTGCGCGGAGATGCTGCGATTCGTCGACTTAGACCCCACCGCCTTCGGCCGGCGGTATCCGCGCACGCTTTCCGGCGGACAACGTCAGCGGGTGGCCATCGCGCGCGCGTTGGCCGCCGATCCTTCCGTCGTGTTGCTGGACGAGCCGTTCGGCGCGTTGGACGCGCTCTCTCGCGACGCGCTGCGCCAGGAGTTCCGCCGCTGGCGCGCCAGCTTGGAGAAGACGATCGTGCTCGTGACGCACGACCTGACGGAGGCGTTCCAGTTGGGGGATCGTGTGGCGGTGTTGCGCGCGGGTCAGATCGAGCAGATCGCGACGCCGACGGAGCTGAGGGCGCGGCCGGCGACCGAGTACGTCGCGAGGCTGTTGGCGGTGCATTTTGCGGGAGGGGTGGAGTGAGGGGGCGAGCGCGGGTGTGGGTGCTGGCGGGGGTTCTTGCGGCCAGCGTTGTTGGCGCGACGGGGCGAGTCGGCGGGCAAGAGGATGGGCCGGCCAAGGCGCCGGCCCGTCCTCTTGTGCTGGTCTCCAAGAACTTCGAAGAGAGTCGGCTCTTGGCGGAGATGTTCGCGCAACTGATCGAACGTGAGACGACGCTTTCGGTCGAGCGCCGGTTCAATCTGGCCGGCACGCAGGTCTGTCTGGAAGCGGTGCGCACGGGCGCCGCCGATCTCTATCCCGAGTACACCGGCACCGGGTTGGTCTCGATCCTCGGGCTGCCCGCCGAGACCGATCGGGCCAAGGTGCTGGCCACGGTGCGGCGTGAGTTCGCCGCCAAGTGGGATCTCGTCTGGCTCGCGCCGCTCGGCTTCGAGAACTCGTTCGCTATCGCATTGCGCCAAGAGACAGCGCAGCGCCTCGGCGTCACCACGCTCTCCGGCCTGGGTCCGCGTTCGAAGGAGCTGCGAGCAGGATTGGGACTGGAGTTCGTCCAGCGTCCGGACGGCTATCCCGGCCTGCAGGAGACCTACGGCCTCGACTTCGGCGAGGTGCGCGCTCTGCAGCACGCGCTCAAGTACCAAGCGGCCGGCGCGGGCGAGATCGACGCGCTCGATGTCTATACAACCGACGGCGAGATCGCCCGCCACGGACTGGTCGTGCTCGACGACGACCGTCGCTTCTTTCCGCCGTACGAAGCCGCGCCGCTCGTGCGCGGCGCCACTTTGCGCGCGCATCCGGAGATCGCGGTCGCCCTCGCCCGGCTCGCGGGCGTCCTCGACGAGACGCGCATGCGCCGCTGGAATCTCGCGCTGCAGGAACAGACCGCGACGGTCGAAGAGGTGGCCGAGCAAGCATTGGCGGAGCTCGGTCTCATCGACGCGGCGGTTCGCTCGACCGAGTCGAGCGCGCGCGACCTCGGGCTCCTGCCGTATCTCTGGCAAGAGCGCGCCGAGCTGTGGGGCCACACCCTGGAGCATCTCGCGTTGGTGTTGGTCTCGTTGCTCCTCGCCGCGGTCGTCGGTCTCCCGCTCGGCATCGGGTTGGAGCGACACCCGCGCTTCGCCGAGCCGATCCTCCGGGCGATCGGGCTCCTGCAGACGATCCCCTCGATCGCGCTCCTCGCCTTCATGATCCCGTTGCTCGGCATCGGCGCACGGCCGGCCATCGCCGCGCTCTTCCTCTACGCGCTGCTTCCGATCGTGCGCAACGCGTACGTCGGCGTGAGCGAGGCCGATCCGGTGGCCAGCGACTCCGCTTGGGCGCTCGGCATGACGCGCGGACAGGTGCTGCGCGAGGTGCGACTGCCGCTCGCCGCGCCCACCATCCTCGCCGGGATCCGCACGGCCGCCGTCATCAACGTCGGCACGGCGACCCTGGCCGCCTTCATCGGCGCGGGCGGCCTCGGCGTCCCGATCGTTTCCGGCATCCAGATGGCGAATGCGACCGTGATTCTTTCTGGGGCCTTGCCGGCCGCCGGTCTGGCCTTGATCGTGGACGGTGTTCTGGCCGCCATCGAACGCAACGTCCGGCCGAAAGGAGTCCGCGCATGACCCCATCCTGGATCTTCTCCCAGCGCCTCCTCGCTCTCGCGCTCGCGCTCTCTCTCCTCGCTCCTCTTGCGATCTCTCCCGCGAACGCCGAGGATGCGCCGCCGGCTTGTTCCGCCCCTGCGTACCGACAGTTCGACTTCTGGCTCGGCGAGTGGCGAGTCACGCTTGCGGACGGCGCCGTTGCCGGTACGAACCGGGTCACGTCGCTCCTCGGCGGCTGCGCGTTGCAGGAGAACTGGACGGGCGTATCGCTGCTGACCGGGCAGAGCCTCAACGCCTACGACTCGGTCCGCGGCGTGTGGCGACAGAACTGGGTCGACTCGGGCGGTTCCTCGCTGGTCCTCGAGGGAGGATGGAACGGCACGGCCATGGTGCTGGAGGGGGCCACGGTCGGGGAGAAGACGACGACGCATCACCGCATCAGTTGGACGCCGATCGATCCTCGCCAAGTCCGCCAGATCTGGGCGACGCGCGAAGGGGAGTCGGGCGAGTGGGTGATCGCGTTCGACGGACTGTATACAAAGCAGTAGGCGGAGGAGGCGCGGTGTGAAGTCGTTCCGAGACGCGATGCGGGAGGAGCTACGCCTCAGCCTCCGGTCGCCGCTTCCCGAGATTCCTCCGAAATATTTCTACGACGCCGCGGGTTCCGCTCTCTTCGACCGCATCACCGAGCTGCCGGAGTACTACCTCACGCGCACCGAGACTTCATTGCTCGAGGCCCACGCGCCAGACCTGGCGGCGCACGTGCGGCCGGACGAGTTGGTGGAGCTCGGTTCGGGCTACTCGATCAAGACGCGCCATCTGCTCGACGCCGTCCGCGCCAACGGGTCGCTGCGCCGGTACATCCCTTTCGACTTCAGCGAGCCGGCCATGGCCGAGTCGGTGCGCCGCGTCGGCGCACGCTACCCGGGCGTCACGATCCAGGGGGTCATCGGCGACTTCGAGCGTGACTTGGGCTCACTCCCAGAACCGCGTCGTCGGCTGATGGCCTTCCTCGGGAGCACGATCGGCAATCTTCCGCCGGAGCGCACCGGCGCGTTTCTCGCGTCGATCCGACGTCAACTCGATCCGGACGGCGCGTTCCTCTTGGGCGTCGATCTCGTGAAGGATCCCACCGTGCTCGAGGCGGCCTACAACGACGCGCAGGGCGTAACCGCCGCGTTCAACCTGAATGTCCTGCGGGTGCTGAATCACGAACTGGGCGCGTCGCTCTCGTTGGAGGACTTCGAGCACGTCGCGTTCTACGACGAGGAGAACCACTGGATCGAGATGCGGCTGCGCGCGCGCCGTCCGATCTCCGCGCACCTTCCTGGACTCGACGAGACCACGGAGGCCGCCGGCGCGCCGTTTCTGCTGGAGCTGGCCGAGGGCGCCGAGATTCGCACCGAGATCTCGCGCAAGTTCACCCGCCCCGAGGTCGAATCGTTGCTCACCTATGCCGGTCTCACGCTCCATTCGTGGGTCACCGATCCCGCGCGGTGGTTCGCTCTCGTGCTCGCGACACCGAGCAGCCGCTAGCGACGCGCCCGGTCCTCGCGTGCCGCCCCCTCCCAGTCCGACCTGGCCTCATCGTCCGCGCGCCGGGTAGGATGCCGCCCATGCCGAGCCGTACCTCAGCGATGTCTCCAGGCGCCTCTCTGGGCTGGCTGCCCTACGTCCTGCCGTTCGCGCTCTACTGTCTCTTCTTGGTCGGCAAGCCGTACCTGCCGTTCACGCCCGACATCGAATATCTGATTCGCATCGTCGTCGTCGGCGCCGCCATCGCGTTCATCTCGCGGAACGTCTTCCAGTTCAAGCCGCTGCACTGGGGCCCCAGCATCGGTCTCGGCATCGTCATCTTCGCCATCTGGATCGGCCCCGATCTGCTCTTCCCGGGCTATCGCGACAGCATCCTCTTCACCAACCCGCTCCTCGGAAAACCCGAGAGCACGATGCCGCTCGAGCTGCGCACCGACGTCTGGTTTCTCGTCCTCCGCTGCATCGGCACTGCACTGATCGTCCCCATCGCCGAAGAGCTCTTCTGGCGCGGCTGGCTCATCCGCGTCCTCGTCGACCGCAACTTCGAAGCCGTCCCCATCGGCAAGGTCGACCGCTTCGCCTTCTGGACCGTCGCGCTCCTCTTCGCGACCGAGCACGGCCCTTACTGGGATGTCGGATTGATCGCCGGCATCCTCTTCAACATCTGGCTCGTCCGCACCCGTTGCCTATCGGACTGCATCGTCGCGCACGCAGTCGCCAACGCCTTGTTGGCCGCGTACGTCATCCAGCGCGGGCAGTGGCAGTTCTGGTTGTAGGCAAGGGCTGACGCCCGGCGCTCGAGCTACAAGATCAGTCGGTAGGCGATCACCATTCGTCATCGAGGCTGGTCGACGCGCCGAACCCCGTGACCACGACGATCTCGCGTCGGCGCGGATAGAGCGGGTCGTCGGTCCGGCTCGACCCGTCTTCGCGCGCCTGCGCTGTTGCGTTCCCGCATCTGATGGTCCCCTTCGAGTCGCGCCACGAGCAACCGTGTGTATCACAGCGACGGCGAGGTGAAGATCTGGTTGGACCCGAACATCGAACTCGCCCACAATTCCGGCCTGAGCGCACAACGCGTCGTCACGACTCTTCGTCTCGTCAGGGAGCATGAAGATGAAATCCGGAAAGCCTGGACGGAGCACTTCGGTGGTTGAAGTCACGCACATCTCGGTCCACGGGCTCTGGCTGCTACCTCCGAGTGGCGAAGTCTTCCTGTCGTTCGACACGTTTCCTTGGTTCCGAGAGGCCACGATCGGGCAACTGCAGAACGTGAAGCTGCTCGACGAGGAGCATTTGTACTGGGCGGATCTCGACGTAGACCTCACGGTCGACTCGATTCACAACCCAGAGAAGTACCCGCTCGTGAGCGGGCCTTTGTCCAGCAAGACACACCGGCAGTCGGCCAAAGCCGGGAAGGTCTCGGAGCGGTCACCATCGAAGCGGACGCGCACCCGGGGCTGACCGTTCAGGTCTGCCGCCAAGGGTCTGAAGCCCGCAACTCGTCTCGAGACGAGTTCGGCTACGCGCTCACCGACTCCCGCTGAACTGCGACTTGAGCGCTCCCCAGGTCGAGTGCTCCACGGGGACGGGCGGAACGGAGATCAACTGCAGGGTGCCCCACGCGAGGGGAACGCCCACCTCTCCTCCGTAGGGGCACTCGCCCCAGAAGATTTCCGCGAGCGGGATGAATTCCTCGCGGTGGTTCACAGGGCCGACGGCGGGGGCGAAGTGGATGAACCCGCGGGTCTCGCTGCGAACCTCTCCTAGCTCGACGCCCGATTCGTCGGCGCAAGAGGCGCTCGTCGCGGCGTTCCTGAGCTCCCCGACGTTTCAAGACAAGGATCACTTTCGACACTGGATGTACCGAAGTATCCGCTGGCGGGCGTTGGATGCGTTCAGGACTCGCGCAGTCCGATCGCGATTGCTCCAGGCAAATGTCGAGCTGCTTCGTCCTTCCGACGCCGACTCGACGATCCGTGGAGAGACGATCGCCGAGAGGCTCCGTCGAGCCATCGACACCCTGCCGGAGCGGCAAAAGCGGGTGGCTGAATTGAGCCTGCTTGCGAACGATGACAATCACGCCATCGCGAAGGCGCTCGGGATAGATGAGAGCGCCGTACGGTCGCATCTCCGTCACGCCAAAGCAAAGTTGGTTCGATCACTCGAAGAGGACTGACCCACCATGCGTAGCGATCCATCTCGAAAAGCGGCTCGCCTCGACAAACTCATGCGAGAGAAGCAACGGATCAACTTTGAAATCGACGACGTCCTGGTCTCCATCGCTCGCGCTGGAAGATCGCCGATGACGGGTGTGTCCGAGAGGATTCGTGATGTACGCAGGTCCACTCCGTTGTTGATCGGTGTCTGCATCGTCAGCGGTCTCATCGGGGGAGGCGCGCTGATTTCCGAGGCGTTCGGGGGATCGGAGCGTTCTCTAACCTATCCACCGAGTACGTCCTCTCCTCGCACGAGATCGCCTCCGCCAGGATTGCCGAAGGGGAATCGGCCCGAGAGTGGAACGTGGTCTACGCGGTGCTCGAAACGATGGTGCTGCAGCACGGCGTACTCACGTCCACCGCGGCGTTCAAGGCGACCCTGAGCGAGAAGGCTCACATCCTGGACGGCGTCCCCGGGTTGAAGGATGAGTTCGAGGCGCTGCGCAAGTCGATCTCCTGAGGGGGAGGGTCATGTCGGACGGTCTCGCGAAGGTGCTCGCCACTCTGTTCCTGATGGCGGGACTGGGAACGCTCGTGGTTGTCATGCGCGCCACGGTCAAGCCGCCGTCAGATCAGGAACTCGGCGATGCCAGGACGAAGTTCGGCGCGAACTCGAAACGCGAGAGGTGGCTGGGTGCGATCGATCTGGTTCACGACGTACTCGCCGACGCCGGATGCGCTCCTCCCCGTCGGTCGCCAACGGTCTCGGGCCTGCAACTCGTTTTGAAACGAGTTGCGCTACCGGTTACCGCTCCCCGCTCCCAGCTCACCGACTCCCGCTGACCTGCAACTTGCGGCGCCGGCCCGAGACTCAAGCGCGCGTCACGCTCGAGCTCGACCCGGCGTTCCGCGCTTCCGTTTACTCGTGCTCAGCGGCGCTTTCGTGGGAGCCATCTTCTTCGACGACCCCCGAAGCCACGTCGCAAACTCGGCTTCCTCCATCTCACGCGTCGAGAGGGCGATCGTAGCGCGCACTGCGTCGACCTCGGGAGCTTCGAGTCGGTAGCCGTTGAGCTCGGGGAAGACGCCGGCGACGGTCAGCGCGACGCGTTTGTTGCCGTCGTTGAAGGGATGGTTTCTCGTGAGGGCGGAGGCGTACCCGGCGGCGAGTTGGAAGATGTCAGGTTCTCCGTAGGCGGGCCGGTTCTTCGGTCCCGCCAAGGCAGATTCGAGAAGCGCCTCGTCCCGGGTTCCGATGGGGCCGCCGTGCGCGGCGAGAAGCGCCTGATGAATCGCGAGCGCGGCCGCCTTCGAGATCCATCGAGGCTCTTTCTTCACTTCGCTAGTTCGCGGAGCGCGTTGCGGTAGCGTCCCATGAAGTCTTCCGCGAGCTTCATCGTGTTCTCGAACTCTGGATCGTACGGAGTGATCTGGAATCCGTCGGGGGTCTCGGTGAGGAAGAGCTTGTCCCCCTCCTTTACTCCAAGTGCGTTGGCAGCTCCCGCGGGGAGGGTGAGCCCTAGGGAGTTTCCGACCTTTCGAACCGTGAGCCGGACCATGCGATAGCCTCCGCAGTTGGTGAGCACTGTTGTTATAACATCATCGGCGCTCAGAGCCAGGCTCACAACCAGAGAGTGCGTGACGGCAGTCCCCACGCGGCATGCAGGCCAGGCAGCTCTGCCGAGTGAAGGGGGTGAACGGGGGTCGTCAGACGCGAGACTTAGGCGTGTTGGTCGTCATAACTAGATACACGCCAAATTGTTAGAGAACTCGCGGGGAGCGCGCGAGCCCAGCCCCCTCACTCTGCCAGCCGCCGACGGACCTCCCGGTGCTCGACGGCGCAGGCGTCCGCGATTCTCATCGTCTCGTCGAACTCGGCGGTGCGGCGGATGAGTTGGAAGCCGGTGGGCGTCTCGACGAGCAGCAGCGCGTCGCCTGCCTTTACCCCGAGGGCTCGGACAGCGTCCGCGGGGAGGAGCATCCCCGACGAGTCTCCGAACGTTTGGACGACGAGCCGGATCGTCGACAACTCCACCGGCCAACTGCGAGCCTGTCCTCGATCGAACCCCATCCCCACCCCCTCACCGGTCTCCCGTCCCCTTCCTTGGGAAGCGAGATTTCGGAGGGAAGTGCGCAGTGAAAGATGAGATTTGTTCGGGGAGCCGCTGCCTCACGGACGGTCGAAGGCCGGCGAGCGTGACCTCGCAAGCCGCTCGCGGCTACACTCCTCCCGCCACCGGTCGGTCCACCGCGGGCATGGCAGCAGCTCGACTCCCGCTTCAGGCAGATTGATGACACCCCAGCATGGAGCACTCCGTCCTGACCCGAGATTTTCGTCCGTCGATTGCGTCGGCCGCGGCTTCGATCCTCGTGACTCTCTTCGCGCTGGGAGCGCCGGCCGTTGGAGAGGCGCACGCCGCCCCGCCGCTGACCTATCCCCGCCTCGCGCTCTACACGAACGCCGTCGGAGCGATGTCGTCCGCGGCGCTCGACACGATCGCGCGGTACGACCTGGTCGCGCTGAACGAGCCCCCGCATCGCATCCGAGCGCTCCGGCAGCGAAATCCCGAGATCGAGCTCTTCTATATCTGGATGCCGCAGAACTTCGTGGGGTGGAACGAGAACTCCACGACCTGGCATCCGGACACGACCTGGAGTCTCATCCGCCTCTGCCAGTTCTACGCGCAGAAGAACGACTGGTATCTGCGCGACACGAACGGCGAGCGCATTCCCGAGTGGGACGGGTACGCGGCGAACTGGACTCGACATTGTCCCCGCGGAACGTATGGGACCTCGCGCGGCCTGACCTACGTCGAGTGGCTGGTGCAGGAAGCGCTGCCGAGCTTCACCGGCGGCAGCGAAGTCCATCCCGCCATGGGTTGGGACGGCCAGGGATATCAGGGCCTCATCCTCGAGGTGCTGGTCGACTGCGTCGGCTCGATCGGTTGGGAGCGGTATGCGAACGCCGATCCGGATCAGAATGGCGTGGCCGACGGCGTCTACGGATTCTGCTCGCAGGGCGGAGCGGACGATCCGCTCTCGGTTCTCTATCGCGAACAGAACGAACTCTTCCACCAACGATTCTGGGACGCGGTCGGTCACGAAACGCCGGTCGTCTTGAGCGGACGCAATCCGTACATCAATCCCGCCTGGTGGACCGATGTGACCGGCTACAAGTTCGAAGGATGGGTGCACCGTCCCGAAGAGCCGTGGCAGGACTGGCGCGACTTCTTCTACGGACTGCATGACTCGTCGGGGCGAGAGTTCTGGGGCCCCGGCTATCAGTGGGCGGAGTGGGAAGCGGGCCATCTCGGGAACGACCCTCGCGAAGGATGGGACACGAGCCTGCTCCAGATCTTCGTCAAGCCGCAGGACTCCGAGGCGGAGCGGCAGCGAGTGAAACGACTCGGCTTCGCCACCACGCTCTTGGGCAACGGCTACTTCATGTACACCTCCGATCAGCGTGAACTGGCCTGGCAGCCGGAGTACGACTGGGAATTCGGAGAGGCGCTCGGCCCGTTCCGACGCGAGCCGTTCGGCGGCCTGGGCTTCCGCACCGACACGCTCTACGTCCGCGAGTTCGAACACGGCTTCGTCGAAGTGAATCCGAATGCGCGGCCGGTGCGAGGGATCGCCCCCTTCGACGCTCGCTTCGGATTCTGGAACAACGTCGCCACGCTCCGCGCGCGCGCGGCCGGTCGCTCCAAGGTGTGGATCGACTTCCGCGTCCCCGGCGGCTTGGCGCAACCTGCGGCCGACGGCTACGAGCTGCGCTACGCCATGTTCCCGATCGACCTGGAGACCTGGAAGTACGCAACTCCCGTTCCGGGCGGCCCGCTCCAGTCGCCCGCGGGGCAGGGGGTCTTCCTCGAAGTGACCGGACTGTACGCGCGCACCGACTACTGGTTCGCCTTGCGCAGCACGTCGAACGGTCGCCTCTCGCCGATCCTCTCCAACGTCGCGCGCACGAAGACCAAGAAGGAGCAGATCCTCGAGGATCCGGCCGACGTCGACGACGCGCTCCTCCCGCTTGCGCCGCCGATGCTGAGCTTGGCGCCCAATCCTTCGGCCGGTCAGGTCACCGTCCGTCTCGCGTTGTCGCGCCCGGCGGCGGGGCGGATCGAGATCCTTGACGCCTCGGGACGCCGCGTTCACTCGTTGGCCGGCGAAGATTCGCGCGGCGCCGGCGCTCACGTCTTCACCTGGGATGGCCGACTCGCCGATCGCACGCCCGCCCCCGGCGGCGTCTATTGGGTGCGCTTCGTCGGAACCGGGGAGAGCGCCGATCGGTCGGCGACCGCGCGTCTCGTGCATGTCCGGTAGATGAGGTTGATGAAGTAGATGAGCTCGCCTCTCGCGCGACCGCTCGTCATCGGGACGCGAGGCAGCGATCTTGCGCTCTGGCAGGCGCGTCATGTGGAGACGCGCCTGCGCCACGCGCACCCTTCGCTCGAGGTGCGACTCGAGATCATCCGGACCGAAGGGGATGTCGTCACCGATCGGCCGCTCCGCTCGATCGGTGAGGGGAAGGGCTTCTTCACGAAGGAGCTCGAGGCGGCGCTGTTCGATCGCACCATCGATCTTGCCGTCCACAGCCTGAAGGACCTGCCGACGACGCTCCCCGCGGGGCTCGCCCTCGCCGCGATCCTCGAGCGGGAAGATGCGCGCGATGTGTGGCTCGGGCGCGAACCGGGCGGGCCGCTCGCCGCTTCCGCGGGCGCGCGCGTCGGCACCTCGAGTCCGCGTCGACGCGCGCAGCTCCTCGCGCTCAACCCCGCGCTGCGCGTCGAAGACCAGCGAGGCAACGTCCCGACTCGTGTCGCGCACTGGCGCGAAGGTCGATGGGACGCGATCGTCCTGGCGTCCGCCGGACTCACGCGCCTCGGGCTCTTGCCGCCTGAGGCGTTCGTCTTCCCCCCGGAGATGATGGTGCCGGCGCCGGGGCAGGGGGCGTTGGCGGTCGAGATCCGCGAAGACGACCCCGAGCTCACCGCGCTCCTCGGCCCGCTGGATCATCCCGAGACACGGCTGGCGACGACGGCGGAGCGCTCGCTCTTGCGCGAACTCGAAGGCGGCTGTTCCGTCCCAGTCGCCGCTTGGGCCCACTTTCTGACGCCGGAGCGACTCGAACTACTCGCGATGGTCGCCTCTCTGGACGGACGCAAGCTACTGCGCGCTGGCGCCGAGATCGTTGCGCCGGTGCACGATACGGCGGCGGCGGCGGTGACCGGGCTCGGTCGAGCCGTTGCCGACACGCTACGGGCGCGAGGCGCCGAGGGGATCCTCCGGGCCGCGCGAAAGGGAACGACGTTGCCACCGGGACGCGTCACCCCGTAGCCTGCTCGGTCTCACCTCGACCGCGGTCGCGAACGAGGTCACAGCCCCAACGTAGGACAGGAGCGAAGATCGTGATCAACGAGCGGATGCGAGAGATCAAGCGGCGGCGTCACCGGAAGAAGCAGATGTTGAAGGCGCGTCGTCGCGAGTCGATGGCGCTCAAGGGCACGACGAAGAAAGTCGCCAAGAAGAAGAGCTGATCGCTTCTCGGCGCCCGAGGATGGTGGGCGGCATGACTCCAGCCGCGCTCCCGCTCGATGGCCGGACGATCCTCGTCACTCGCGAGGTCGCTCCGCACGGGCCGCTCGAAGAGATCCTGAACCGCGTCGGCGCACGGGTCGTCGGCGTCCCGTTCTCGCGAACTCTGCCGGCCCAAAATCCTGAGTCGCTCGCTCGCGCCGTGGCCGCACTCTCGTCCTACGACTGGATCGCACTCACCAGCGCCCGCGCGGTGGCCTCACTCGGTGATTTGCTCCCACGCGCATTTCCGAGCAACGGCGTTTCTTGGGCCGCCGTCGGACCGGCCACCGCCGAGGCATTGCGAACGTCGCTCGGTCGCGAACCCCATCTGATCTCGCCTGTCTCCGACGCCGCGACCCTCGCCCGCGAACTCGCACGGGTCGGCGCGCGACGCGTGCTCTTTCCCTGCGCGGCCGATGCCGGATCCGATCTCGAGGACGGCCTTCGCGCCTCCGGGATCGATGTCGACCGAGTAGAGGCGTACCGCGTCGTCCCGGCGCCGCCCCCGCGCGAACGCCTCCTCCCGCCGGACGGCCGAGACGCCTGGGATGTCGTGGTCTTCACGAGCCGACTGGCGGTCGAGGTCTTCTACGATCTGTTCGCGCCGAACTCGCTACCCTCCGTGCGGCGCTTCGCCGTCTTGGGTCGGAGCGCCGAAGTCGCGATTCGCGAGCGAAACAACACTGCGGCGCTCATCGTCCCGCCGCGACCTTCCATGAGCGAGTTGGCCGAGTGCATCGTGCGCGAACTGGGCCGGTGAAAGAGGCGAGTGAGGCGACCGGCATGGGATTTCCCGACCATCGACCGCGGAGACTGCGCGCCAACGAACGACTGCGTTCGCTCGTGCGCGAGACGCGGCTGCATCCGAGTCAGCTCGTGCAACCGCTCTTCGTCTGCGAGGGGGAGAAGGTCTTGCGGCCGATCGTGAGCATGCCCGGCCAGGCGCAACGCTCCGTCGATCTCGTGGTCGAGGAGTGCCGTGAACTGCGCGACGTCGGCGTCGGCTCGGTGCTCCTCTTCGGGCTACCCGCCCACAAAGACGCCGTCGGATCGAGCGCCTGGGACGAAGACGGTGTCGTGCCGCGCGCCGTCCGTGCGATCAAACAGCACGTTCCCGAGATCCTGATCTGGTGCGACGTGTGTCTTTGCGAGTACACGGATCATGGGCATTGCGGAGTATTACGCGCCGCGCAGCAGCGCGGCGCGTCTCCGACTCCGTCTCCAACTCCGTCCCCGACGCTGTCCAACGAATTCCCCACGATCGACAACGACGCCACGCTCCCTTACCTCGCGTCGATGGCCCTCACCTGCGCCCGCGCCGGCGCTGACATCATCGCCCCCTCCGACATGATGGACGGCCGCATCGGCGTCATGCGCCGCGCCCTCGACGGCGCCGGCTTCATCGAGACCGTTCTCGTCTCGTACGCCGCGAAATACGCCTCCGCGTTCTACGGCCCGTTCCGCGAAGCGGCCGACAACGCACCTGCCTTCGGCGATCGCCGCGCCTATCAGATGGACCTCGCCAACTCAGACGAAGCGCTGCGCGAAGTCGCCCTCGATCTCGAGGAAGGCGCCGACATCGTCATGATCAAACCCGCGTTGGCCTACCTCGACGTGATCCACCGCGTGAAGACGCGCTTCGGCGTCCCCGTCGCCGCCTACAACGTCAGCGGCGAGTACGCCATGGTGAAGGCCGCCGCCGAACGCGGCTGGATCGACGAGGAGCGCGTCACCCGCGAAATCCTCCTGAGCATCGCCCGCGCCGGCGCGGACATCGTGGTCACGTATCACGCCAAGGATGTGGCGGCGGGC
>CAZVYN010000059.1:0-10091 GCA_964631125.1 uncultured bacterium
CCCACCCACACCCGCCGCACCTTCCGTCGCCGGCCTCTGCGGCGCGGAAAGTCCGATGATCTTGATCCCGCGCTCTTCCAATGTGGACCGGAGTTCCGCCGCCGGATACTCGCCCAACTCCAGCGCGCCGATCTCTGCCAGCGCGAGCGCCTCTCCGTGCGAGGGGCTCGGACGCCACGCCGGATCGCGGGCGAGGTCCTCGAGCACGGGCAGCTCGAACGTGATATCGCCCTGCACCAGCCGCTCGAGGAAGGCGAAGCGATGGGCGACCTCTAGGAACACGTGCAACGACGCCGCCTGGAACCCTCGCTCGGCGGGACGATCGACGAAGGCTTCGAACCACGCTCGTCGCCGCTCACGCGCGGCGGGAGCGAACGGGAAGTCGGGGTGGTCCTCGACCCGCACGACGCGTCGCGGCTTCATCGGCCTCTTCCTGGGGCCGCCGCACGCAGGCCGCGCGCGGCTTGCATCAACCGGCGCACCCGCGCGCGATCGACCGGCGCCTCCACGGCTCCTCCACGCTTCAGCGACGTCCCCACGATCCACCCTTCCGCCATCGGAACCGTCGCCGCCAACTCCCGCGCACCCATACCGCTCGCGATCCACAGCGGCGGAGTCTTCGCGTTCGGCCGTCCCAGCGCCGCCCGCGCCTCGGTCAACCGCTCCAGGCTCGGCGGGCGCCCGGTCCGTTCACCGGTGATCAAGATCCCATCCGCGCCGGCCCGCGCGACCAAGTCGGCAATCTCATCACCGAGCGGGCGGGGCCCGAGCGAGCGAGCATGTTTGACCGCGACATCGGCCAAGATCGCGATCTGCGGTCGCCACGCCGCGCGTAGTCGCGCCACTTCGTGTGCGCGTCCTTGGATCACCCCCTGATCGGTGACGACCGCTCCGCTCAGGACGTTGACGCGGATGAAATCGGCATCGACCGTCGTCGCGATGGCCAGCGCGGCCCGTGCGTCATTGCGCAAGACGTTCACTCCCCAGGGAACCATCCGCGCCGCGCCTCGGCGCAGCCGATCGATGACGCAGCTCATCGCCGCGACCGTGATGCCGGGGACTTCGTCGGGATAGAACGGAGCGTCGCCGAAGTTCTCCACCAGGAGCGCGTCGACTCTTTCCTCCAGCAGCACCTTCACGTCGCGAGCCGCCTGCTCCGTCACCAGATCCAGGTCCCCGCCGAAGCGCGGGCTCCCGGGGAGCGGGCCCAGATGGATCATCCCCACCGCCGGCAATCGCGATGGAAAGAGCGCGCGGACTCGGTTCGTGGCCATGGAAGGGAGGCGTCCTCGATTCAGCGCGGGAAGGTGTAGGTCGCCATGACCTTCAGATCGGGGTACTCGTCGGATAGCCCCAGCTTCAGATCGATGCCGACCGCCTCGTTCGCCACAGGAAGCAGGTAGCCGATGATGGCGGCAATGCCGAGGTCGGTGTCGCTCTCGGTCTTCTTGCCTGCGTCGAACCGGGCGAAGACCAGCGAAAGGGTCCCGCCGAAGTAGAACGATCCCGCCCCTTCGACCGGCACGGAGTAGGTGAGATCGGGATTCAGCGTGAAGACGGTGAGGTCGTCGCCGAAGCCGATGTCGACGTTCGGCTCCAGCCGCAGGTTCTCCGCCAACTCGCCCAGGCGCATGTGCATCCCGATCACGAACTGATCCGGATCGCCGCTGAGGCCGGCGCGCACGCCCCATCCTTCGTAAGTGAGCGGATCGGCCTGGGCCGGGCCAAGATCGCAGAGGAGCGAGAGCCCGCAGGCGATTCCGATGGCGAGCGAGACGGCGGGTCGCGACGGACGGTCGGACAATCGGCCGGACAATCGGCCAGACAATCGGAACATTCCCACTCCTCCCTGAGGTTGCCAGCGTGCCCGGTTCGCCGCGAAACATAGCAGGCGGCCGGGCCCTGATGGGGGCCCGGCCGCCGGTGTGGCCTCGATGACCTCGGACAAGTTGCTCGGACGAGTTGCTCCGACTACTTGGCGCGGATGTCGATCGTCCGCGGCTGAGCTTCGGGATTGAACGGCATCTGGATCTCGAGCACTCCGTGCTCGAAAGACGCCTCGATCTTGTCGCTCGCGACCTTGCGCGGCACCCGCACCGTCCGGCTGAACTTGCCGAAGAAGCGCTCCTGGTGCTGCACCTTGCCGAGTTTCTCCTGGGTCTCGGTCTTCTTCTCGCCTTGGATCGTGAGCAGTCCATCCTGGTAGGAGATCTGGACATCCTTGGGCGCGAGACCCGCGAGTTCCGCGCGGACCACGTACCGGTCGTTCTCCTCGAGCAGTTCGATCGCCGGAATCAGTTGGGTCGAGACAGGATTCGGACCGGCGAGGAACGAATCGAACAGCCGGTCGAGGTCGGTCCCCAACTTCTGTGTGTCATGGGCGCCGTTGTGAGGGACCAGGGTGCGCGGCTGGAATCGGATGAGTGACATGGTGGCTATCCTCCTGATTGGCAGTTCGTGTTGCTTGCTGTGCGGGTCCGCTAGAGCAGGGGTCGTGCCAACTGCCGCACCTTCCGGCACTTGTTCGGATAACTGACAGTGAAATAGTTAGTTACGCAGAATTCACTCATTCGCTTACCGCAGCTCCGTGACGCGGCGTTTTCCAAAGACGGTGAGAATCGAGCTAAATCGTTCTATTTTGGTACATCCCCACCGGACCGAGCGTTCCATTATGAATCAGCAGTGGGGGTTTGACCGACGGAACTCGTTTTGAAACGAGTTGGATGTCCGCTCGGAAGGTCAGTGGGCGCCTCGGCGCCTCGGCGCCTCGGCGTCTCCGCCGCCCACCCGAATTCGCCCCTCAGGCCGCGATGCGCCGGCGCAACGCCGCGCGCGCGGCTTCGATCTGGGCGACCCGCCGCGCCGGAAGATGCGGCGCGTGCGCCTGCCATGCGTTCAGTGCGTCGAGCGCAACCTGGCAGTCACCGTCGGTGCCGACTTGGAGCGCCGCGTCGGCGAAGGTCAGCGCGGCGACCTCGGGATCGAGGCGGGCCGCGTCCGCGAGGTGTTGCAGCCCCTCTTCGCGGCGATCGGTGCGCGCGAGTACGTCGGCCAACGACACATGCGCGCGCGCCAGCTCGGGGTCGAGCTCGAGCGCGCGACGCAGGTTCTGCTCCGACTCGCTCCACTGGCCGATCGAAGCCTGGGACGATCCGAGACCGAGCCGCCACGCGGCCACCTCGAAGAGTCCGTGATCGAGAGTGCGCTGGTAGTGGCGGGCGGCCTCGCCCGCTTCCCGCCGATACGCGGCGTCATCGGGCGCCGCCTGCGCGCGCGCGACGTGCGCCTCGGCCTGATGCGCGTGGAACTGGATCCAGACCGAGTGCGCGACGAACGTCAACAACAGCGCGGTCACGGCCTGGAACATCCAACCGGCCGGCGTCCAGCGTCCAGCGGAGCGGAGCGTGAGCCGCTGCAGGACGACACCGCCCTGACGCCATCCTCGAAATGCGAAGAGCAGGACGAACGACGTGACCGCCGCCAATCCCAACGAGAGCAGGAACGGGATCGCTTCGTAGAGGCCGCGGTAGGCGTAGAGGCAGAAGAGGAAGAGCAACCCGAGCGCGATCTCCTGCGGCCAGGTGAAGTCGTAGCGGATCGGCGAAGTCTTGCCCGCTTTCGCGTGGGTGCGCTTCTCCTTGCTCGTGTCTCTGCCCCGGGTTCTCTGGAAGAGCGACGGAACCGAGAACCCGTAGCTGAGCGCCCCCTTCGGGCAGACGTCGACGCAGTCCATGCACTTCATGCAACCGGTGTCGACCACCTTCTTGTGGACGCGGACCTCTTCATGCACGCGCACGTTCGACGTGCAGGTCGCCGTGCAATGGCCGCAACCGGTGCAGGCGTCGGAGACGAGGATCTGTCCGAAGGCGAGCCGGTCGGCCTGTCCGAAGAAGGCGCCGTAGGGACAGGCGTAGGTGCAGAAGCCCTTGTTGCCGAGCAGGAAGACGATGAGGCCGCCGCAGACGACGAACGTGAGCAGCGAGATCCCGATCGAAGGGAAGGTCTCCCACAGGTCGCTCGTCGTGAGGTGATAGACGATCGTCGGGAACGGTCGCCCCTCCGCCAGCCGCGCGATCTGCGGCCAGATGAACATGTAGAAGGCCGCGCCGATCGGGACGTAGACCAGCAGCCGACTGCGGAAGGGGCGCGGTTTCCATCCGACGCGACGGAGCAGCGCGCCAGCCATGTCTTGATAAGCGACGAGATGACAGCCCCAGCCGCAGAAGAAGCGACCGAAGACAGCGGTGGCCGCGATGGCGATTCCGAAGAAGAGGAAGCCGGCGTTCAGATACCCCTGTTCGAGCGTCTGCATCGCCTCGGACGGTTCGATGGGAGTGAGCGTGCTCCCGCTGCGCCACCACTGGACGAGGTGCGCGACGAAGACGAGATGCACCAGCGCCCAGGTGAGCATGCGCCAGCGCTCGCGGCGCGAGTGGCGGACGGGACCGCAGTCGTTCGCGGGCGCCGCGCCGCGGCGCGCGACGTCAGGGGTGCTCGCCATCGAACCGTTCGCCTGCCTCGAGCGCGACCGGGAGGCGATTGCTCTCGGGCGGCAGCGGGCAGGTAGCGAACGCGGTGAACGCGCACGGCGGATTCACGGCTCGGTTGAAGTCGAGCAGGACGGTCCCGTTCACCGGTGCGTCGGCGTCGAGGAACCGCCCGCCGGGGTAGGTGCTCACGCCGTTCGAAGCATCGCCGAAGACGAAGAACAGTTCGCCGGTTTCGGGGTCGCCGATCGTCGGCTCCAGCCGGCACTTGCGGCCGTCGACTTCGAAGATTGCGACGCCGGGGCAGGACTCTTCGAGCAGATCGCCCAGGACATTGGGGATCGCGAGGGTCCGGGGCGGGTCGTACCGCTCGAAGCGCGCGCGGACACGCAGGTCGGCGCGGGGCGCGAACCAGTCGCATCCGCCGAACTCGCGCCGGGCGGGGCTCTCGGGGTCGCGCATCCGCACGCCGAGCCGCTCGCCACGCGCGATCACGCTGAACGAGATGCGGCCGAGACGCACGAGCTCGGGCGCTCCCGCGGCGTCGGTGCGGAGCGCGCGCGCACGAAACGGAACGTCGTCGACCGTGGCGGTCACACCGTCGGCGAGTCGCAGCGTGACAGCGTCCCCTTTGCGCTCGAAGACCCCGGCGTGCTCGGGACCGGCGTCCTCGGGCAGGACGACCCGCGCCTCGCGGCTCGCGCCGAAGCTGTTCTCGCCTTCGTCCAACCAGAAGAGACCGACCAGAGAGAGCCAGCCGTTGTCGGCGCGCAATCGCGCCTCTCTCGCCTCACGCCAGGTCGCGAACTCCGTCGCGTCGGGGTCGGCCGCCACGGCGAACGGCATCGCGATGAGGAGGAAGCCGACGGCAGTGCTGCGAAGTCTCGGACGGCGGGGCATGTTCGATTCTCCTCAACGGGCGGAAGCGTTCGGCGGATGATACTCCGCCAAGGGGCCGGATCGATCGTTCCGGAAGATCTCGCCATAGACGCCGAGCCGCGCGGCCTCGGTCCTGAGCGCGTGGTCGAGCGTGGCGTGAGGAGCCACGAGTCCTCGACGGCGACCGCCTCGTAGACGGCGGCGCCTTGCGCCAGCAACGCGAGCAGTCCGAACCGTGACCTCGGTCCCGAGACGCGATCGGGTTGGCTCGCGCGCAGGGCCACGCCGCGCAGATGAGGGGACGGATCGAGCGTGAGCAACGAGACATCTCCCGCCAAGCTTGTGACTCCCAACTCTCCCACGATGCGCACGGTCAGGCAGCGGAGAATCTCACCGCGGGTTCGCACGACGACGCGGTCGTCAGGGCGGCGGCGGTTGCCAGCCCCAAGCTGAGGTCGCGGCGGATGTCGGTCTGCGGGCTAGGGTCGCAAAGGCCGAGGCGACATCGTCCCGTTCGTCGGCCCGGATGTCGAGGAGCAGCGCGCGCATGCGGAGCGCTAGGCTAGCATGCGATGTCCCCGACCGGTGGCGGGATGCAGCCAAGGAGCGTTGCTTGGAGATCGATCTCGAGCCGTCAGGAGAGGCCCGCGTCACGCGGTGGCTCGTCCGGGGGCGGGCCGTCCGCCTGACCGAAGGAAACTTCGCCGATCTGTTCACGGACTACGTGCGACATGCGCAACTCTGGGGCGCGGCGCTCGACGGCCTGACCTCGGTCATGATGCGGCAGGCCCTGGCCGGAATGGCGCTGCACGCGTCGACCCGCCCGCGGGACGAATCGGTCGGTTTCACCCTGAATTTCCGGGAGCCGCCGGTGAATGTATTCATCACCGGGGATGCCGCGGCGTCCACCGTGGTGGGGCGCTTCTATACCGAAGGGGTGCAGACGGCGGCCGCCAGTCGCCTCTTCGTCCAGTCCCATCGGCCGGGCGGCGAGCCGCGAACGAGCGCGATCGAGGTGCACGGCATCGACATCCTCGAGGTGCTGGAGCAGTACTACGAGCAGTCGGAACAGAGTCGCGCCCGCTTCTTCGAGTACGACGACGGGCACTTCCTCATGGTGTTGGCTACGCCCGGCCACGATCCCGAGTGGCTGGCGCGCCTGGGACGTGAGGAAGCGCGCACGCTGATGGACCACGACGCCGACCTGCTGGAGCACCGGGTCTTCGTCTTCCACTGCGGATGCAGCCCTCAGAAGATGCTCCAGGCGATGCGCGCCATCTGGGTCGACGACGAGGACGATCTCTTCCAGGGCGATTCGGGGGTGGAGGCGTTCTGTCCGCGCTGCGGGCGGCGTTGGTGGATTCGGCAGGAAGACTTCCGCGAGCCCGACCCGGGCGCGTAAACTCAACTGCGCTTTCTCCGGCCGCGACTACGAATCTCGACACCCAGGAGGGAATCGATGCAGCTCCAGGTCCCCCGCTCCGTCCTCTGGTCCGTCACGGCCGCGCTCCTCGCCGGTGCGCCGGCCGCGACCGCCGGCATACTCCACCCCGCGGTCCGCGCGCAGATCGACGCCGCCGGCCCGCATGAACTGCTCAGCGTGATCGTCAACATGGAGGCGCAGGCCCCGATCGCGCAGCTCAACGCCGATCTGCGCATCCAGGGAGCCAGCCGCGCCCAGCGCAGTCGCCGCGTGCTCGACGCGCTCCAATCGGTTCGCTCGACCCAGGACGCCCTTCGCGTCGAACTCGACGCGGCCGTTCTCTCCGGCAGCGTGGCCGGCTACACGAGCTATTGGGTTTCGAACCTGATGGTGATCGAGGCCGAGCCGGCCATGATCGAGCAGATTGCAGCGCGCCCTGATGTCGCTTCGGTCGAGCCGAACTTCTCGGTCACGTTGATCGAGCCGGTCGGCCGTCCGCAGATGGGCGGTCAAGATGAACTCGGGGAGCCGCACGGCGCGGGAGCGGGCGACGGCGGCGGACCGCGCGGCATCGGGCTCGCACCCGGCGTCCGCGCCATCAACGCCGACCAGGTCTGGCATCAACTCGGGTACACGGGCGCGGGGCGCGTCGTGGCCAACATGGACACCGGAGTGGACGGCAACCATCCTGCGCTGAACACGCGGTGGCGCGGCTTCGGCGGCGCGAATCCCTGGCAGGAATGCTGGCTCGACGTCCTGGGCACGAACTCACAGTTCCCGAACGACGGCAACAGTCACGGCACGCACGTCATGGGAACGATCACCGGGCTCGGCGCGGCGACGCAGGATTCCATCGGGGTGGCGCCCGGGGCGCAGTGGATCGCGAGCAACGCGATCAACCAGGGGGTCGGCGGCGGCTTCGACAACGACGTCATCGCGTCGTTCCAGTGGCTGATGAATCCCGACGGCAACGTGAACACGGTCGACGACGTGCCGGACGTCGTGCAGAACTCCTGGCGGATCAATGAGGGATTCGGAGGCGGATACACCGACTGCGACAGCCGGTGGTGGAACGCGATCGACAATTGCGAAGCGGCCGGCGTGGCCGTCACCTTCTCCGCCGGCAACGAGGGTCCGGGCGCGCAGACGATCGGATCTCCCCCGGACCGCGCGACGACGGAGTTCAACGTCTTCTCGATCGGCGCGGTCGACGCGACCAACTTCCCGAACTTCCCGTATCCCATCGCGAGCTTCTCCAGCCGCGGTCCGACCGGTTGCAACGTCGTTCCTCTGCTCAAGATCAAGCCCGAAGTCTCGGCCCCGGGAGTCGATGTCTACTCCTCGATCCCCGGCGGCGGGTACAGCGGCTCGTTCAGCGGCACTTCGATGGCCGGCCCACACGTCGCTGGGATCGTCGGGCTCATGCGTGAGGCGAACCCGAATCTCGACGTCGACACGATCAAGCAGATCATCATGGAGACATCGCGCGACGAGGGCGCCGTGGGCGAAGACAACACCTACGGATGGGGCATGGTCGACGCCTACGCGGCCTGCATCGCCGCGACGGTGGGCTTCGCCGACATCGCTGGCCATGTGGGCAACGCCAGCTTCGGCGGCGTTCCCATCCAAGGGGTCGAGGTGAAGTTGCTGGAGAGCGGCAACCGCTTCTTCACCAACGCGAGCGGCGACTACTCGGGCGCAGCCGCGGCCGGCTTCTACACGGTGCAGGCCAGCCACCCGTCGTTCCAGACCGCGACGGCGAACGTCTCGCTCGTGGCCGACCAGCTCTCCGTCGTCGACTTCAACCTGACGGACATCGCCGGACCGACCATCACGAACGTGACCAACCTGATCTCCACCACCGACACGGTCGGGCCGTACGCGATCAGCGCGACGGTGCAGGACTTCAGCACGGTCACCTCGGTCTCGCTCTTCTGGAGCGTGAACGGCGGAGTCTGGAACGAGACCGGCATGCTCGGGCTGTTCCAGAACTACAGCACGACGTTGCCGGGGCATCCCGCCGACACGCGGATCGACTACTACGTCCAGGCGGAAGACGGCATCGGCCTCGTCTCGACTTCGCCCGCGACGGCGCCGGCCGAGGTCTACTCGCTCATCGTCACGGAGTTGCTCTACGCCTACAACGGCGAGGATCCGAACGACGCCAACTGGACGCTGACCGCGCCGGGCGACGTCGCCACAACGGGACGGTGGACGCGCGTCGATCCGATCGGGACGAACTACATCGGGCTGATCATGCAGCCCGAGGACGATCACACTCCGAATCCCGGCGTGAAGTGTTTCATCACCGGGAACAACGGGACGGAGGCAGGGGACGACGACGTCGACAACGGCTGCACGACGCTGACCTCTCCGGCCTTCGATCTGGCCGGAGACGAGAGCGCGATCGTCAGCTACTGGCGTTGGTACGCGATGGGCGGCGCCTCGGCCGATGACGAGTTAGTGGTCGATGTCTCCAGCAACAATGGATCGAGCTGGGTCCCGTTGGAGCGGACGGCCGCCGTCCAGACCGACTGGGAGAAGGCGACCTTCGATCTCGCCGACGTGATCACGCTGACGAGCCAAGTGCGTCTGCGCTTCATCGCCTGCGATATCAACGTGCAGGGCCTGACCGAAGCAGGCATCGACGACTTCGCCCTGGAAGTGTTCACACCGAACACGACGGATGTCCAGTCGCCGGCGGCGGTCCTACCGCCGTCGGCCGCCCTCGCCCAGAATCACCCCAACCCTGTCGTTCGCGGCGGCACCACGATCCAATTCGTGCTCAGCAACGCCGCCCAAGCGAGCATGGACATCTACGACGCCAGCGGCCGCCGCTTGCGTCGTCTGGTCAACGCCCCACTCGCCTCCGGCGCCCACTCGATCGCCTGGGACGGCCGCGACGACAACGGCCGCGACCTAGCCCCCGGCGTCTACTTCTATCGCCTGACCGCGGGGGAATTCGAGCAAAGCAGAAGGCTTGTAGTAACCAGTGAGCGCTAGCTCACTGGTTTCCTAACCTAGCGACCCTCACACTCCGCACGAAACCTAGAGTGCGCCCCTCGAACCAACCCAGGTTCGCAGGGCGCACTCTGTTTCTCACCTGATCCTCTTCCGGATTGCACGCGCCGCGCCGCGCGCGACCAGTCTAGGACTCGCAAATTCGTCGCATCGCTTCTCTCTCCCGATCTCCGCAGCGTTCTCTCAACTTCCTGCTTGACGCGGTCATCTGCGGGAGTACGCTACTTCCCACGCGTCCCACGCGTCCCACGCGTCCCACGCGTCCCGCGCGTCTCCGCTGT
>CAZVYN010000059.1:10191-27479 GCA_964631125.1 uncultured bacterium
TCCCACGCGTCCCACGCGTCCCACGCGTCCCACGCGTCCCGCGCGTCTCCGCTGTCTGCCGCCTTTGCGGCGGCGGCGTTTTCCCAGCGGAAGCTCCTCTGCGTGTGAAAGGAGATACGATGCGGATAAGAATGGGGGTTTTCGCGTTCGTCCTCGCCTTGTTCGGACCCACAAGCCATGCGGCGACAATCCGGTGCAGCCAGGTGGGCACATGGCAGTGTACCGGAGAGACCTGTGGTACACCCACAATCCAGTGGACGGGCTACTGCTCGAGCGGCAACGTGGCGTATCGGTGCGTGTGGGTCGACGCCAACGAAATCTGCGCTGCCAGCCTGTGGTACTCATGCACTTGCGAAGCTGAAGCTCCGTACTGCGACTGCCTGCTGGAGGGGGCGCCAATCACACTTGCCGACGGCAGCGTGAAACCCGTTGAACTGATCCAAGTCGGCGACCTCGTACTTGCGTATGACGAATTGTCCGCCGGCGCCATGGAGGCGTCTGTCGTCGCCGTTCATAAGCCCTATGACGTCCTAAGCTACGTTGAGATCAATGAGGAGATCCGGGTCACCGAGGGGCACCCGATGCTGAGCAGCGGGAAATGGATCAACGCTGGCGATCTCAAAGTCGGGAGCCAATTGACGACCCCCGACGGCGGCAGCGTGGATGTGCATTCCGTGCGGAGGATTGACGCCGCGGCGAAGGTGTACAACTTCCAGGTCTCATCGGGCACCTACGTTGCTCACGGTGTCGTCGTCCATAACAAAGACGACTGCGAGGTCTTCGAAATCCCACCGTGCGCGGAGTGCTGGCCGTAGCAGCCACCGCCTGGGCAGAGTGAAGGAAGCGCGGCCCGCGCTTCGCCTCGAGCGAAGCACCGGGCCGCTGCCTATCTCGCGCTCCCGGGCCACCAAGACAAAGACAGCGCGTGTTTTGACATAGTTAGATCACCTCGTGCTGGGCAATGCCTCGGCGGAAGCGTCGGGAGGACTCGGTGAGCAAGTGTCTCCATGTCGGGCTGGGTCTCGTTCTCCTCCTGACTGCCTGCAGCGGGGATGACACAAAGCCCACCCCGCCAGATACAACGCCTCCTGCTCCAATCAATGATCTGAGAGTCGCGAGCAACGTCAGCGATAGAGTCACGCTGACCTGGACAGCTCCCGGGGACGATGGATCCGAAGGACACGCCTCCAGATACGACGTTCGGTACTCGCCAACCCTTCTTGCCGCCGCCGCCTGGGACTCGGCCTTCGTCTTCTCGAATCCGCCTGAGCCGAAACGGGCGGGCCAATCCGAAGTCGTCGTTGTTTCTGGACTGGCCGCCGGGGTCTGGTACTTCCGCGTCCGATCGGAAGACGATGCGTCCAATCAGTCTCACTTGTCCGAGCCGACTGCGGCAGTGGTCACGGGAGACCTTCCGCCGCGTCGCGTGACCGATCTAACGGCGGAGGCGGAGACGACACGCAGCATTACGCTCCGCTGGACCGCGCCCGGAGGGGACGGTGGCCACGGCGCCGCGAGTTCCTATGATCTTCGGTATTCCCGGTCCGAGATCACGGAAAGCACCTGGGAGGACGCAACCGAGGTGCAAGGACTACCCACGCCGCGTGGGGCCGGATCTAGCGAGACATTCGTAGTGACAGATCTGGATCGCGGAGAGAGTTACTTCTTCGGGCTGAAGTCCGTCGACGACCGCCAAACCGAGTCGGAACTCTCGAACATCGTTGGAGGGTCGACGCGCTCGAGTGACCGGCTGACAAGAAGCAATCGACCCTTCGGCGCCGGCTTGCCGGATTGGTCGCCCACTGGCAATGACATCGTCTTTGTCTGGGACCGGGAGCAATCAATCGCATTCCAGCTCTATCGCATCCCAGCGTCGGGGGGCTCTCCCGTGCAACTGACCAGTCTGCCTGGAATAGTTCAAGCGCCGGCTTGGTCCCCCGATGGAGATCGAATCGCATTTGTGTGGCTCCGAACCAGCGGACAAGAATCGGTCTGGGAACTCGCGGTCATCGACGCTGTCCCGAATAGTAAGCCGGTCGTAGTAGCGAGCCACGGGTCGCAGGGTGTCAGAGGCGCCGCTTGGTCCCCGGATGGGACTCGGCTCGCATACTCATTGGTCACTTCGGCTCCGCCGGCCTACTTCGGAGAGATACATGCAATTCCCAGCGAGGGTGGGGAGGCTCAACTCATCATGAGCGGCGCTGGACTGATCCTGGGACCCCTGAGTTGGTCCCCGGATGGATCCACGATCGCGTTCAGCGCCGACACTGCCGGCAATTTCGACATCTGGGTCGTTGCGGCGAGTGGAGGGCAGGCGGTTCAACTCACGGACGACCCCGCGAACGACTCTCAGCCCGAGTGGTCTCCTGACGGCAGTGCGCTTGCGTTTGCGTCTGACCGCGCGGGAAGCCGCGACATATGGGAGATCTCCGCGGACGGACTGGAGCTGAACCGCCTGACATTCGAATCGACTGTGGAAGGAAGTCCGTCCTGGTCACCGGATGGCCGACAGATCTGCTACCACCGGATCGATGGAGTAGCCGATATCTGGACACTTTACCGCGAGTAACAGAAGTGGACTGCAAGTTCATGCGAAGGCATCTAGAACAAACTCAACTTCACATACTTCTTCGGATTCCGCTCTACGTCCGCCACTAGTTCGCGCATTTCCCGCAACGTCGCGACCAGCTCGTCGTGGACCGAGTCGTCGTTCACCATCTTCCCCAGCGTTCCGTCCCCTCGCTCCAGCTTGAGCAGCAGCGAATCGAGCGCCTGCGCGGTGTGATCCACCGTGACGAGGGTCGCGGAGAAGGCCGACATCGTCGTGTCGAGACGGGCGGCGGCGCGCGCGGCATTGGCGAAGGTGGTGTTGATCTGGTCTTCCTTGCCGACCAGCGCCTTCTGCAGCGCCTCGGTCGATTTGTTGAGGTTGCGCAGCGACGCCGTCATGTCGCCGCGGCTCTCTTTCATCAGAATCGCCATCTCGGTCATGACGATGTCCATGTTGGCGAGCGCTCGCTGGAACGCCTGCTTGTCGCCGGTATCCATCGAAGCGAGGAGCGAGTCGATGCGCCCGGCCATGCTGCCGAAGGCGTCGAGCGTCCCGCCGAGATCGGCCATCAGCTCGGGGATGCCGGGTTGGTAGGAGCCGGTGAGGATCGTTCCCTCGGGCAAGGGCGATCCGGGCGGGCCCGGACGGACCGAGACCATCTTTTGCCCCATGATACCGACGTTCTCGACCACGATCGTCGTGCCCGCGGTGAGCGGGACCGTCGAATCGATGTCGAGATCGACGAGGGCGTGGCCCTCCTCGAAGCGGATACCGGTCACCTGGCCCGACGGAACTCCCTGCACTTCGACCATGTCGCCCTTGACCAGTCCGCTCGTGCTGATGAACGAGACGGTGACCTGGACCGACTTCTGGCCGGCGCGGAAGTTCTTGAACCAGAGCACGCCGCCGATCAGTACGACCAGCGAGAGCAGGAAGAGCGCTCCGACCATCACCTGTTGTTTGCGTCCCGCCGCCATAGATTCTCCTCGCTTCAGGCACGCCCGCTGGGGCGCGTCTGTTTTTCCAGTCGCTCGACTGCTTCGGCGATCGGACCCGTGGACTCGCCCTGGATGAATTGCTGCACCACCGGGTCGTCGGTCGCACGAATCTCGTCGGGGGTCCCATCGAAATGGATTCTGCCCTGGTGCAGCAGGCAGAGCCGATCCCCGACCTCGAAGGCGTTGTTCATGTCGTGCGTGACCACGATGGCTGTGACCTTGAGTTGCTGCTGCAGGGAGCGGATGAGCTTGGAGATCTGGTCGGAGGTGACCGGATCGAGCCCCGCCGTCGGCTCGTCATAGAGGATGTACCGAGGATCCATCGCGATCGCGCGGGCCAGCCCTACCCGCTTGCGCATGCCGCCCGAGAGATCGGCCGGCTTCTTCTCTTCGATGCCCGGCAAACCGACCAGCTCCAGCTTCGCCCGCACGACCTCGCGGATCTCGTCGTCCTTCTTCTTCGTGTGCTCCCGCAGCGCGAGGCCGACGTTCTCCTGCACCGTCATCGAATCGAAGAGCGCCGCCATCTGGAAGACCATGCCGAAACGCCGCCTGAGGTCGGCCAGTTGGCTGTAGGACATCGACGTCACTTCGTCGCCGTCGACTTTGATCGAGCCGCGGTCCGGCGTGAGCAACCCGATGATGTGCTTCAAGAGGACGCTCTTGCCGGATCCGGATCGCCCCAGGACGACGACGCTCTCGCCGTCGTTGATCGTCAGGTCGACCTGCTCCAAGACCCGGAGCTCGCCGAAGCTCTTGGCCAGATCCTTGATCTCGATCATCTATTTGACCGGGAAGATGAGGCGGAAGATGACCTCCGCCAGGAAGTAGTCGGCCACGAGGATCATGACGCAACTTGCGACCACCGCTTGGCGAGTGGACGCCCCCACGCCCTCGGCGCCCCCGCGCGTGGCGAAGCCGAAGAAACATCCCGAGATCGCGATGACGCCGCCGAAGACGAACGCCTTGATCAACCCGCCGTAGATGTCGTTCACCTCGAACATCAAACGCATTCCGCGCGTGAACGTGTTCGCGGTGATGCCGACCCGTGTGACGGCCACGGCCATGCCGCCGAGGAGGGCGATGGCATCGGCGAAGACGACCAGCACCGGCATCATGATGAGGGCGGCGACGAAGCGGGGCACGGCCAGGTAACGGATGGGACGGATGGCCAAGGTGTCGAGCGCGTCGATCTGCTCGGTCACCTTCATGCTGCCGATCTCGGCGGCGATCGAAGCGGAGACGCGCGCGCCGACCACGAGCGAGGTGAGGACCGGGCCCAGCTCGATCACGACCGACTTGGCGACGACGGTGCCGACGTAGATCAGGGGAATGGCCCCCTGGAATTGGTACCCGGTCTGCAGCGCCGCCACCGCCCCGACGAAGACGGAGGTGAGGATGACCAGCGGCATCGAGCCGACGCCGATGTAGCTGCATTGCTCGATGATGAGTCGGACGTAGCGAAGCCCGGGAGGCAGTTCGCGGAACAACCGGAGGAGGAAGTTCGCCAGCTCGCCGGTCGATGCGAGGAGGGAGATCACCCACTGGCCGGTGGCTGCGATGGGGCGGGTCAGGTCGAGGGTGCTCATCCACCCGAGCCTAATCGGCCCGGGCCAACTGCGCACGCTCCGATCCGCGAATGCGAAGACAAGGGCCCGAACCAACTCGGGCCCCCGCCTCGATCAGTTCGCCGTTGGCGCCTCGGTTCCGTCCGCGGCGCGATGGGAGACCGCGCCCAGCTCGAGTCCCTGGAGCTGGGGCTCGAGCTGGGTGCGATCGCCCACCGCGACGATGATCATGCGCTCGGGATGGAGGAGTTCCTTCGCCGCCTCGTGGACCTGGGCCGGGGTGACGCCCGAGATCTTGGCCGGCAGTTTCGCGTAGTAGTCCGCCGGTTGATCCAAGAGGAACAGAGTCCCGAAGGTCTGCGAGACCGCTTCGCTCGTCTCGAAGAACCCAGGCAGAGCGCGGCTCCAGAAGTCCTTCGCGGCCGCCACCTCCTCGGTCGTGGGGGGCTCGGCCGTCATCCGCTGGTACTCGTGCAGGATCTCGCGAATGGCCGGCCCGGTCACATCGGTGCGAACCGAGGTGGCGGCGGAGATCGCGCCGGCCCCGCGAGTGGCGGCGAGGTTCGAGTAACAGCCGTAGCTGTACCCCTTGTCCTCCCGCAGATTCATGTTCAGCCGCGCAGAGAAGAGACCGCCCACGACCGTGTTCATCAGGTTCATCTGCTCGTAGCGGGGATGCGAACGCGGCACCGCGATCTGTCCCACCTCGAGCGCGGTCTGGGGCGCGTCGGGCCGATCGACGATGACGACGCGCTGCGCGATCGGCTGGCCTCCTTCGGGCTTGGGCGCCGGCGCGCCGGTCCCCTTCCACGCGCCGAACGCCTGGGTGGCGAGCTTCTTCGCGTGTTCGCGGCGAGTCCTTCTGCTGTGTCAGGCTGGTCGTCCGACTCTGCCGCGTCCGATCGATCTCATCCGGCGGGAAGGTCGGGGTGAGCAACACCTCGGCCATGAGCGCGAGGAGCTCGGGAGCGCTCTCGGTCAAGGCGCTTCCCCAGACGAAACTCCCGTCGCTGCTGGAGCCGGCGCCGAGATTCGCGCCGAGCGACTCGAGTTCACGCGCGAGTCCGATGGCGTCGTGCTTCGCCGTGCCTTCGTCGAGCATGGCGGCGGTAAACGACGCGAGACCGTGCCGATCCGGGGGATCGAGAGCGCTGCCGGAACGAACGACGATGTTCGCGGAGACGACCGGAAGGTGACGAGCGGGGACGACGTGGACGGCCAGTCCGTTCGGAAGCGTGAAGGTCTGCGCCGCCGGCAACTGGGCCGAGCGCGGCGCCCCGCGCGAAGGAACGGTGTCCCTCCACGGCTCTGCCGACGGCGCGAACTGCGCGGTCGCTTCAGGCGCGGCGGGAGCGGGCGGGTCGGGAGGCAGCACCTTCTCGCCCGGCGTTGTGTGGATCACGACTCGCTTCGACTTGGTCAGGGAGTTCTTGGTGAGATCACGGACCGCGTTCGGCGTGACCGAGGCGAATCGCGCGAGGTCTTCGTCGAGATAGCCGGGATCGCCCTGGTGGTGGTTGTAGTGGTTGAGCAGGTCGGCCACTCCCACGTAGTGGCGGCTCATCCCGTTCAGATTCTCCAGCGCGCGGACCTTGAACGACCAGAGGGTCGTACGCGCGCGGTCGAGCTCCTCGGCCGTCGGGCCGTCGGGCCGTCGGTCGCCAGTCGGGCCAACTCCGTGTCGATGGCCGCTTCGAGTTCGGCTGCGGTGTGACCCGGCCGGGCGGTCGCCTGGATCTGGAGGATCGAGCCGAGTTCCAACGGCATCTGATCGGCCCAGACGTTCTGCGCGATCTGCTTCTCATGGACGAGCGACTGGTAGAGCCGGCTGGCCTTTCCGCCGGCCAGGATCTGCGCCGTGAGGTGCGCCTCGGCATCACCCGGCCGGAAGATCGGGGCGGTGAACCATGCGAGGTCCAACCGCTCGAGCTCCACTTGGTCGGTCACGATCTGTCGGCGCTCGGCCGTGATCGGCGGAGTGGTCGCACGCACCGGGCGGACGTCGGCGCCGCGCGCGACTGTCCCGAAGTACTTCGAGACCATCGCCTTCGCCTGCGCCGGATCGATGTCGCCGGCGATGGAGAGGCTCGCGTTGTTCGGGCAGTAGTACTCCCGGAAGAAGCTCTTCACGTCCTCGAGTTGGGCCGCCTGGACATCTTCGTGCGAACCGATGACCGAGGCGTAATAGGGGTGCCCCTGCGGGAAGAGTTGGTGGAAGAGCGCCTCGTCGGCCAGGCCGTACGGCGCGTTCTCCACTCCCTGTCGGCGTTCGTTGCGGACGACGTCTTGTTGGTTCGCAAGAGCGGCCCCGTCGAGGCGATCGAGGAGGAAGCCCATGCGATCGGCTTCGAGCCAGAGCGCCAGCTCGAGCTGATCGGCGGGCAGGGTCGCCATGTAGTTCGTGCGATCGAAGTCGGTCGTGCCGTTGGTCAGCGTGGCGCCGGCTGCTTCGAGCATCTGGAAGTACTGGTCCTGACCGACGTGTCCGGAAGACTGGAACATCATGTGCTCGAAGAGATGGGCGAAACCGGTGCGGCCTTTCTCTTCGTTGGCGGGACCGACGTGGTACCAGAGATTCACCGCGACGATCGGCAGCCGATGATCTTCGTGCAGGATCACTTCGAGTCCGTTGGGCAGGGTGTACTTCTCGAACTGGAGGTCGGCCTTGGGCGCCCCGGCGGTGATCGCCGTGGCCAGACCGAGCGTGAGGGCGCCGAACGCCAAGGTTCGGACGCAGGCGGGCGTGAAACTCGTCATGGTCATTCCTCCTCCGGAAGTCCACGCGCCCTACGTCACGGTCCGCGGAATGGGTTGCGCTCTCACCAAAAAAAGTCGCGAAATTCGAGTAGTGGGGCGAGCGTTCGGCGGTGCGCTTTCCGATCGAACTGCCGATAGCAGAGAGTGAGACCCAGACGGTTTCGGCCCCTGGCGAGGGGGTGACGGATGCCGCAGGAAGGGCGCCGGTCGCTTCGAAGCTCAGCGCCCTCGCATCCCCGCGTGGTTCGCGGGATTGAGTGGAGACAACATGGAAATCAGGGTCGATTCCCCCTGGCCCGGCGCGATTCTGCTGACCCTCTCCTGTCTGGCTCTGGGCTGCGGCGATCCCACCGCGGCCCCCGAACTCAGGCACAACCCAGTCGGAGGCGCTCCTGCGGCGCCGACTGCGGGGCCGGAGCTGTTGGAAGACTTCACCGGCAGCCAGGTCTTTCCGGCCAGCAACTGGTGGAATCTCGAAGTGACTTCCGCCCCGGTCGACTCCGACTCGGAGGCCTACATCGTCTGGATAAGCGGCGTGACGCCGCAGAACCCGAACGCGCGGCGTCGCCTGCATCCCGACTTCGGACCGCCTCCCTATGGGATTCCGTACATCGGCGTCGGGGACGACGAGCCGCTCTCACAGGTCCACTGGACGCTCTACGGCTCGCAGAGCGATGACGGCGCGCCGGGGGCGCCCGATGGATATCCGATTCCCGACGAGGCGATCACGCTGGCCAACTGGGTCGAAGGCGGAGAGCCGGGCGGCGGCTGTTGCGGCGATCGTCACTTGATCCTGGTCGATCGCGATCGATGGTTGCTCTTCGAGACCTGGGCGACCGAGTGGAACGACGCACTCGGGCGTTGGGAAGCCGGCTCCGGCGCGGTCTTCGATCTCTCCACCAACGATCGTCGTCCCGATGGATGGACCTCGGCCGACGCCGCGGGGCTCGCCATTTTCCCCGGGCTGATCAAGGTCGACGAGGCCGACGGCCCCGGGCCGATCACGCACGCCTTCCGCTTCACGACGCGCGACACGAACGGCTATGTCTGGCCCGCGTCGCACGAGGCGGGGGACAACCCGCTGGCGCCGCCGATGGGAGCGCGGTTGCGTCTGAAGTCCGACGTGAACATTTCCGGGTTCACGCCCGAACTACAGCGCGTTTTCCAGGCGATGAAGACCTACGGACTCATCCTGGCCGACAACGGCAGCGACATGTACATCCAAGGGACGATGGACCCGCGCTGGGACAACGACGTGCTCAATCCGGCGTTCCACTCGCTCTACGCCGACCAGTTCGAGATGCTCGAGCTGGGCTGGAATCCGACGACGTCGGGGATCGAGGAGTAGGTCGGCAGTCGGGGAGCGTCAGTCGTCAGTCGTCAGTCGTTACGCCGGGGACGGCGCGCGCCGTCCCCACCAACGCCCGACCGTGCGGCAGTAGGCGTCGTACTCCGCTCCGAACCGCGCTCGCAGCATCGCTTCCTCCCGCACGATGAACCGCGAGGCGAGGATCCACGCGAAGATCGGGACGAGCGCGAGCGGCGAAAGCGAACCGAGCGCCCAGGCTACGCCGAGCAGCGAAAGGACCATCGCCAGATAGATGGGATTGCGCGTGTAGCGGTACGGCCCCACGAGAATGAGCGCGTTCGAGATCTCGAACGGCTTGATCGGCGTGTGGTGACGCATGAACAGCGCACGGCAGTAGACGATGAAAGCGAGACCGGCCGCCATGACCAGGAAGCCGACCGGGCGCAGCGGGCCGGGAACGAGTTGGGCGATCGGCAGCCAGCGATCGAGGGCGAACATGGCGAGCGCGAAGAGAAGGAGGATGACGGGTGGGTAAAGTCGCATCGAGTCGAGCCTTTCTGTCCAGAGTGCGGTGCGCGCTGCAGTATCCTCGATCGATGTCCGGTTCGTTGAGTTCTCAGGGAGTCGCGACCCGCCCCGCGCTGCGTTTCTCGCTGCGTTTCTCGCCGCGTTTCTCGCTGCGTCTCTCGCTGCGCCTCGCGCTTCTCGCCCTCATCGGTTCCCTCGTTGCCCCCAGCGATGGCCGGGCCTTCTCCGGCGGACCTCCCGACGGCAAGTGCGGCGATCCTCCCAACCCGAGTTTCTGCACGTCGTGTCACTCGAGCTTTCCGATCAACAGCGGAGATGGCTCGCTCACGCTGACTGGTCTGCCGGCGGAGTACGCACCCGATTCCACGTATGTGCTCGCGGTGCACCTCCAGGACTCGTTCCAGCGCAGGTGGGGATTCGAACTCACCGCGATCCGGCCATCCGATGGTTTGGCGGCCGGTTCGTTCGAGGCGGTCGATCCAGTCTATGTGCAAGTCTCAGAAGGGGACGGCGACGAGCGCGACTACGTGAAGCAGACATCGCAGGGAACGTTTCCGAATCAATCGTTCGGACATTGGGAGATCCTCTGGACGACGCCCACGGTCGGCGCAGGCCCGGCCCACTTCTACTGGGCGGGCAACGCCGCCAACTACAACTTCGCGCAGACCGGCGACTTCGTCTATGCGAGCAACCTGTCGGTCGCGGAGCGGCAGGACATCACCACCGATGTCCCGTCGATCCAGCTCTGGGCGAACGGGCTGACTCTCGACGCGTTCCCCAACCCGACGTACGCGGGGACCGAGTTGCGACTGGTCCTCGGCGCGCCGCAGCAGGTCCGGATCGAGATCCTCGATGTGAACGGACGGTTGGTGCGACGGCTGGCGAGCCGAGAATCTCTCCTGGCCGGAGTGCACGAGCGCTGGTGGGATGGCCGAGACGAGCGCGGACGCGTCGTCGGAACGGGCGTCTATTTCGTCTCGCTCCATTCGGACAGCCACCGCGTGTGGCGTCGCGTCGTGCGGATTCGATGAACTCGTTTCAAAACGAGTGCGGGGCGGCCACCTAGAGGTTGAAGTACTTGGCCTCGGGATGGTGCACCACGAGCGCGCTCGTCGACTGCTCTGGATCGATCTGCCAGTTGTCGGTCAAGACGCAGCCGATGCGCTCCGGGCGGAGGAGTCCGAACAGCTTTTCCTGATCCGACAGGTCGGGGCAGGCGGGATAGCCGAAGCTGTAGCGGGAGCCGCGGTACTTCTGCTGGAAGAGCTCGGCGATGCTCGACGCGTCTTCGGAAGAGAAGCCGAGCTCCATCCGCATCCGCTTGTGCCAGAGTTCGGCCAATCCTTCGGCGCACTCGACTCCGAAGCCGTGCAGGAAGAGGTACTCGGTGTACTCGTTGCGTTCGTAGAGCAGCTTGGTGCGGATGGAGATCTCGCTCCCCATCGTGACGCAGGAGAGGCCGAGGACGTCCATCTGCTCGCTCTCGATCGAGCGGAAGAAGTCGGCGATGCAGAGTCGCTTGCCGGTCGCCTGGCGTGGAAAACGAAAGCGCTCGATGACGTGGCGTGGGTCTTCGGGGTCGTAGACCACGAGTTCGTTCCCGTCCGATTGCACCGGGTAGTAGCCGTAGACGACGGCGGGGCGGAGGATGCGTTCGTCGCGACAGAGTGCGGCCAGTCGTCGGAACGTCGGCTCCGCGAGTTCTTGGACCTGACGTTCGGCCTCCTCGGGCGTGATCCCGCCGCGGCGCAACTGCCACTGTCCGCGGAAGAGGGTGCGCTTGTTCACGTACGGGTAAATCTCGTCGAGATCGATCGTCGAGATGACTCGTGAGCCCCAGAACGGCGGTGTCGGTACGGGCAGACCGCGCGCCACGTCGCTGGGGCGTTCGTCGGGAGTGACGGGATCTCCACCGGCGCTCGTACCGACCGCCACGCCCGCCGCCACGCCCGCCGATGGAGTGCGCACCGGTCCGCGTCGCTTCTCGATGGCCGCATCGAGCTCCGCGAGCGCGCCGTTGGCCACGCGATCCATGAAGGCGAGCCCTTCGAAGGCGTCGCCGCCGTAGTAGGTCTTCGGATAGACCGCGCGCAGCGTCTCTTCGCAGTAGGTGCGGGTGAGCGCCGCGCCGCCCAAGATGACCGGCACGGTGAAGCCGAGGCGCGAGATCTCTTCCAGGTTCTCCTGCATCACGCCGACCGACTTCACGAGCAGGCCGGACAGTCCGATGGCGTCGGCCTTGTGCGTCTCCAGCGCGTCGAGGATCGCCGACAGCGGCTGCTTGATCCCCAGATTGACGACGTCGTAACCGTTGTTGGTCAGGATGATGTCGACCAGGTTCTTGCCGATGTCGTGGACGTCACCTTTCACGGTGGCGAGCACCATGCGGCCGCGACTGGCCCCTTCGACCTTGGGCATGTGCGGCTCGAGCTGCGCGACCGACGCCTTCATGACCTCCGCGCTCTGCAAGACGAACGGGAGCTGCATCGCGCCGCTCGCGAAGAGGCGCCCGACCTCTTTCATGCCGTGCAAGAGGTGATCGTTGACGATCTCCAACGCGGGATAGCGCGTGAGCGCCTCGCTGAGCGACGACTCGAGTCCCTTCTTCTCCCCGTCGATGATGTGTCGGCGCAGGCGCTCTTCCAGCGGGAGATCGGCCAGGCTCGGGCGCGCCGATCGTGCGACCTCGCCTTCCTCGGGGAAGAGATCGATGTAGACGGTGAGCGGATCGTGTCCCTCGCGACGGCGGTCGTAGAGGAGATCCTGCGCCGCCTCCCACTGCTCCGGCTCGATCCGATTGCGGGGCAGGATCGACGAGGCATGGACGATCGCGCCGGTCAGTCCGGCCTCGAGGCATTCATGCAGGAAGACGCTGTTGAGCACGACGCGCGCGGCGGGCTTGAGTCCGAAGCTGACGTTGGAGAGCCCGATCATCGTCTGACAGGCGGGAAAACGCTGCGCGATGCGCCGGATGCCCTCGATCGTCTCCAGGGCCAGACGCCGATCGGCCTCGACACCGGTCGTGATCGGCAGAACGAGCGGATCGAAGAGCAGGTCTTCTTCGGGCAGGCCGTACTTTCCGACGGCCAGCGCGTGGATCCGCTCTGCGATCTGCAGTTTTCGCTCGGCGGTCTTGCCCATCGCCTCGCGCGGATCCTCGTCGATCGTGCCGGCGACGATGGCGGCGCCGTAGGTGCGGGCGAGCGCGACGATGCGCGCGAGCTTCTCCTCGCCCTCTTCGAGGTTCATCGAGTTGACGATGCACTTGCCGGGCGCATGCTTCAGTCCGGCTTCGAGCACATCGATCTGCGTCGAGTCGATCATGAGCGGGACCGCGACCTGCTGCGCGAACCGGTTCACGACCTCGGTCATATCCTGCGCGCCGTTGCGTCCGACGAAGTCGACGCAGACATCGATGACGTGGCTGCCGTCGCGCACCTGCTCGCGTCCGAGCGAGACCAGTTCGTCCCAATTCTCCTCGGCCAAGAGCCGTTTGAAGCGGCGCGAACCGTTGCTGTTCGTCCGCTCGCCCACGATCAGGAACGAAGTGTCCTGCCGGAACGAGGTGACGGCGTAGAGCGAGGACGCGCCGCGCGGCCACACCGTCTTGGCTGGAGGCGAGGAGAGGACGGCGCCCTTAGGATCTCGCCAGCCGCGCGCATCCAGCGCTTCCGCCAGCGCGCGGATGTGCGCCGGCCGCGTCCCGCAGCAACCGCCGACCAACCTGACGCCCTCGTGCTCGACGAAACGGATCAACGCGCGGCTGTAGTCGTCCGGGGTGAGTGGGAAGTGCGCGTGGCCATCCAGCAGCACCGGCAGCCCGGCGTTGGGAATTGTACTGACGAAACGGTCCCAGTTTCGGCCCAGCCAATGGAGGTGCTCGGTCATCTCGACCGGGCCGGTCGCGCAGTTGAGGCCGAGCGAGAGGAGCGGATAGCCGCGCAGCGCCTCGGCGGCGGCGGCGATCTCGGTGCCGAGCAGCATCGTCCCGTTCGTCTCGATCGTGACGGAGGCGAGCAGCGGAATCTCTTCCGGTGTGCGGCCGCATTCGCGCAGCGCGCGCAGGCAGGCGGTCAGCGCGCACTTCACCTGCAAGATGTCCTGCGCCGTTTCGACCAAGAGCGCGTCGACACCGCCGTCGATCAGTCCTCGCGCTTGCTCGGCGTACGAATCCTGCATCGCGTCCCACGAGATCTGGCCGAGGGTGATCAGTTTGGTCCCCGGGCCGATCGAACCGACGACGAAGCGGGGCCGTTCCTCGGTCGAGTAGCGCGCGCAGGCGGCGCGGGCGACCTCGGCCGCGCGGACGTTCAGGCGATAGGTGTCGTCCGCGAGGTCGAACTCGGCCAGAACGTGCCGGCTGGCGCCGAAAGTATTCGTCTCGACCGCGTCCGCGCCGGCCTCGAGGAACTCTTCGTGGATCTGTTGAATCCACTCCGGCCGGGTGTCGAGCAGGATCTCGACACAGTTCTCCTTGCCCAGGTAGTCGCGATCGACGTCCGGCTCCAGCGCGTGCACCGATGTCCCCATGGCACCGTCCAACAAGAGTACGCGGCGGCCGAGTTCATGCGCGAATCGACTTTTCATGACCGCTAGCCTAGCGGATCGGTCGGCACTAGGCTCTATCGGCCGCCTCATCGTTCGCACGGAGGATCTATGTCCGCATCTTCGCCCGATCCCGCTTCGCAGCCGTGGGCCTACAAGGACTTCGTCCGTGACGCGCTGACCAGAGTGCCGGAATTGAGCTGCGAGGAGCTGCGCGCACGGATGCCGTCGCGTCCGAGGATCCTCGACATTCGCGAGCATGACGAGATGGCGGGCGGTGTGCTCCCTGGAGCGATCCAACTCTCGCGTGGGCTCCTGGAAAAGCATGTGGGGGAGCATCTCCCCGATCGCACGGGGGCCGTCGTTCTCTACTGCGCGACCGGCAATCGCTCCGCCATCGCCGCCGACGTGCTCCTGAAGATGGGATACCGCGAGGTCTACAACCTGGCGGGAGGCATCGAACGTTGGCGGCATCTCGGACTGCCGGTGGCAGGCGGATCGGCGCACGCGCGCGGTTCGCATGTCCAGGTGAGCGACGCCTCGGGCTCGACCCACGAAACGGCGGCCGCTGCGACCGACGGCGTGCGCGGCTGGGACGAAGTGCGCAACGAGTTCGCGATCATCGGCCGCGCCACGCCGGTTCTGGGCTCCGGCGAGCGAACACTGGTCTACCTGGACCACGCCGCCACGACGCACGCGCCGCGCACGGTGCTGCGCGAATACGTAGAGTTTCTCGAGCACCAGTACGCGAACATCCACCGCGGGACGCACCTGCTCTCGCGGCGCGCCACGCAGCGATTTGACGACTGTTATCACGTCGTCGCCGATTTCATCGGGGCCGAGCTGGAGCGGGGGTGTGTCTGCTTCACCTCGAACGCGACGCAGGCGATCGATCTGGTCGCGCATATCATGGCGGAGCGGCCGGGGAAGATCGTCACGACGGAGATGGAGCACCACTCGAACGAACTTCCGCATCGTCGCCGGGGGACGGTGCTGCGCGCTCGGGTCCTGGACGATGGTTCTCTCGATCTCGAGCACCTGGAGCAACTCGTGCGGCGCAACGAGATCAAGTTGGTCTGCGTCACCGCGGGCTCGAACGTGACGGGACTGATGCCCGAACTCCGCGCGATCGCCCGGTTGGCTCACGAGAACGGCGCGCTGCTCATGGTCGACGCTGCGCAGGCGCTTTCACGGCTGCCGATCGACGTGCTCCCGTTCGACGATCCGGAGCACATTGACTTTCTCGTCGGGGTCGGACACAAGGCGTACGCGCCGTTCGGGGCCGGCTTCCTCTACGGGCCGCGAGATCTGATGGACGCAGCGCCGCCCTATATCCCCGGCGGCGGCACGGCGACCGATGTGACCGCGCGCAGCGCCGACTACCTGCCGGCCCCCGATCGCCATCAAGGAGGCACGCCGAACATCGCCGGAGTCGTCGCGCTCTCGCATGCGCTCCGTTTCCTCTCTTCGATCGGTCGCGAGGAGATCCGTCGCCACGAGATGACGCTGCTCGATCGAATCTTCCGAGGCCTGGAGCAGTTGGGAGGGATCACCATCTACGGTCCCGCCGACCCGTCGCGCCGCCTCGGAGTGGTCTCGTTCAACGTCGAAGGCGCCTCCGATCTCCTGACCGCCGCGGTTCTCTCCGAGGAGTGCGCGGTCGCGGTGCGCAACGGTCGTTTCTGCGCGCACGTCTATGTCGACCGGCTGCTCGCCACCCACCACCCGAATGCGAGCGAGCGCCCGACCGGCGCCGTCCGTGCGAGCGTGGGGCTGTATACCGATGAACAAGACATCGACCGCCTGCTCGAAGCGGTCGCGCGGGTCCGTCGGAAGGAGTGGGTCGGCCGATATCGCATGCGCGGCGACGTCATGAACGCTGAGTTCGCCGGCCGTTGCGCCGACCGCTGGATGGAGGCGCAGTCACCGGAGGAGACGTCAGGGAGTGACGGACCGTGCGCCGCGATGTCGCGGGAGGAAAGCGGCGTGGCTTCCGTTCGGACCGAAGCGAGCGTCGAACCGGATCTCGGCTACGTCTTCGAGACGCTCCAGCTCGACGGGGCTTGTCGCACCTACCTCATCGCCGACGACACGACCGGCGAAGCCGCCCTGATCGATCCGCTGAAGGATGAGGTCGGTGTCTACCTCGATCTCTTGCAGGCGCGAGGTCTGAAGCTTCGTTACACGATCGAGACGCACACCCATGCCGACCATATCTCCGGCTCGGCCCTCCTCAAGGAGCGGACCGGCGCCGAGATGCTGATGCACGCGGCGTCCTCCTCGATCTGCCTCGATCGAGGTCTGGAGGATGGCGATGTCATCGCGCTGGGTTCACTGAGGCTCGACGTGATCGCGACTCCGGGCCACACCATCGACGCGATCTCGCTCGTTCTGCCGGGTCGTGTGCTCACGGGAGATACGCTGCTCATCGGAAGCTGCGGACGGACCGACCTCCCGACGGGAGACGCGCGCGAACTCTTCCACTCGATCCGTCGCCTCATGGATCTCCCCGAGTCGACTCGAGTCTTCCCGGCGCACGACTACGACGGCCGTCTCGCGAGCACGATCGGGCAGGAGCGAGCGCGGAACCCGAAGTGCAGCCTCCCCGACGCCGAGTCATTCGCCGAGGTCATGGCCAAGATGGAGCTCCCGCTACCGCCGGGACTGGAAGAGGTCTTGGGGGCGAACAGGGAGTGTAAGTAGTTCGTTCATTCGCGCAGCGCGAATCAACGAACTCCGCCAGCGCCCCCCACTTTCACCAACCTAGCGCCAACCTCAACGCCCCCCACCACACCCCGCGCAAAGTAGACGCCCGGCCTGGCCGGGCGTCCTCCGGCTTCTCTCCCATCCCAACTCGCACTCCAACTCCCGTGTTTACCGCGAGTAGGATTCAGCAGACGGACGCGGCGTCCGTCTGCTGAATACACAGAGACCGACGGAACGTCGCCCGCTTCCCCCGCCAACTCCAACGTCACCTGATCTACAAACGGGTTAGGCGTCGCACCCCACCCTCGCACCCCCACGCTCTCCTC
>CAZVYN010000060.1:0-27295 GCA_964631125.1 uncultured bacterium
CGCCAAAATGATCTCGAACTACGCGGACGACGCCGTCACGAACCGGACACGCATGGGTGCGCCAGGTGTCACAATTCGTGCACCCCGTTTCGTAGCACAGGTCACGGGCGGGTCCCGTCTCAGCGATTTGGTCGAACAAACCGCCCGGGCCCCATCGGTTGGAGTGCTCGATGCGAAATGCGATCCCCGCCTCTTCGTTCTCGAGCGCGGACAGGGCATTCGCTCCGTTGAAGAAGTGGTCGTCCGGCGCGTCGCTGGCCTCGAGCGCTGCTTGGATCCGCGGGTAGCACGGCAGCAACGAGAGCGTCACGCAACTGGCCGAGAAATCGAGGTCCGGATAGAGACGAAACGAGGTAAATGACAGCTCGTCGAGCACCTGACTCTTGAGGTTTTCCGAGTGCCAGACGCCGTTTCCGCGCCAGGCGACGTTTTCTGGAGGATCCGCAACCGGGGTGGTTGAATTCGTGCGCGGATCGTCGTCTTCGTACGTCCATCCACCGTAGTTCGTGCGTCCCGCCATGAGGACGGCGGAGGTGTAGAACGACTCTGGCGGGGCTGGGGACTCGAAGCCTGGCGCGCGTTCGTACGATCGGATCTTGTCGAGAAAGGCTGCGGCTTCCGTGGCGTCTCTCACGGGTACGCGGCCGATCCAGAGTTCGGGATAGACGTCAGCCTGCGCCAGGAAGTCTCCAAGCAGGAGATTGGACCACGCCACGTCCAACCCCGCGTAGTACCAGGAGCTGGGATACTCGGCGGTCGGGTGGGCCGCTGCCGATCCGCCAACATGCCGTGCCGGAACCACCTCTACGTCCCCGCCCAACAACACGTAGTCCGTCCCCCAGAGAGCGTAGGCCTCCCGCAGGAACGTTCGGATGCGCTCAGGGTCATCCCCGCCTTCGTAGTTGGCTCGGATCCAATCCATCGAACGAACGACCGTGGGTACGCCGGTTTCCGTTCGCCAATCCGCCCATTCCTGAAACGTCTCCGTCATCGAGCCGTCCCAGGTTTCACCGCTGATCCACTGATCGTTGGTCAGGATCACCATGTCGATTGCGGGGCCCTCGAGCGAGGGGCGGTCGGTCGGGTGAAAGCCGGTGGCGTGGTTGGACTCGGTGACAACGGCCAGCGGATCGATCGGGTCCAACGGGTCGATGGGGTCGGCGACGATCCCGATCGTGTCGGGCGAGTCGTACGAGTCGACGGCGTCGGGATTGAGTACGTGTGCGCGAACCCACTCGACCTCGATCTTCTCGCGCGAGAACCGACGTTCGGGACGTTGTCGGGAAGGGGCGGCTTCGTTGGCAGGGATCGGCTCGAGCACCAACGTCACTTCGATCGACTGGTAGAGCTTGAGTTCGCGACTGCCGGAGTCCCACTCGAACGGGAGTGCGGCGAAGTCTCCGATCCGAATCCCGCGATATCCGTCGTTGCTGGTCAGCGATTCGGGCGTCGGCGGGAATACGTTCGGCTCTTCGTACCAGAACGGATCGGCGACCCAGCTCTGCGTACTGTCGGCGGGATCCGACCCGGGTGGGATCGGGAACGGAGTGATGTCGGTAGCAACGACGATTGGATCCAACGTCAGCACCAGGATCTCTGCGACCCGCCGGCCGGGCGGGAGGACCGCGCGCTCCTGGAGCGCGGGGAGCATCGGCGCCCCGACGAATGCCTCGGTCGCGAAGGGGGTCAGGTTTCGATAGACCACGGTCGAGTATCCCGTGGTCGAGTCGAGATAGACTGCGACGTCCTCAGGGTCTAGCTTGGACGAGAAGTCGAGCTGCGCCGGAGCTGGAACCTCATTTGCAGTCGAGCCTCCCATCGCATCGGGCGCGGACGTCCGCCCCCCCCCCAATTTGTGCGACAAGAGTGAGGCTGAGCACCAAGAAGCTGAGCCTTGGCGAACGCAAATCCCTTGGCAGCGCCGCCTCGCCCTCCCTTTGGACTGGGTAGAAGACTGAGAACTGGCCGCGGACAGGAGCATCAACGCACCCTGATGAAATCGGAGCGCGATGAGCGTGCGCCTGGAGCAGGCATAGGTCAAGCGACTGTCGAGGGTTCTGCCGCTATCCCGGACCGCAATGGGCCAGCGCCCGCCCCATCGAAGGCGGCAGGAGTTCACTTGCGGTCCGCCGGTCCCACGAGCGTGTCCACGAAATGACGGCGCGGGACTGGACCCCGATCGGGTCGAGGGGATCGAGGGGGGTCTCCAGCGGCGGGTTTCGGCGACGGTCGTCGATCATGGAGCGCGAGTCGGCGTTCGGAATCCCGGTCGCCTCCAGCCCGAACTCGATGCGATCTCTCGCGCCGCAGGCGAGGGACACCCACGCTTCGACGCGGGTGCGATGGCTGCGCCAGTCGTTGCGCGCGCGCATCCGCTCGTCGGTCAGCCGGGTAGCGAAGATCCACTGGCCGGTCTGGCCGCCGATCGAGCCGCTGAAGATCTTGGAGCCCGCGCCGTACGGCCAGCCGATCGGCAATCGACGGTAGAAGTAGGCGGGGCCGTAGATCGTGTGGGTGTACCAGCGATTGGCGCCGGTGTTGGTTTCCGTCGACTCGAGCCGAAACGCGAGCGCACCGGTCGCGGCGCCGAGTGTCCATTGATGTGCGATCGCGCTCGGGAATACCCCATGGAGCGCGTCTTCTCCGGCGTAGACGTACGACAGCTCGACGTCTCGCCAGCGTCCGAGCGTCGGCCAGGCGAGGCGTCCGTGCAGCGCCGCCTTCTGATCGCTGTCGGAGGGCGGCCTCTCGCCGGTCTTGTTCTCGTCGATCCCGAAGAAGATGTCGACGAGATCGCCCGCGTTCAGTCGCGACGTGCGGTCCTCTCCCCCGAAGAGAATCGTGCGGGAGAAACCGAGCGAGAGATACGGGCGCGGCTGCCACTCCGAGCGGTGGCCGAAGAGCAGCGGGCGCGAGATGAGACGCGGCTCGTCGTCGAGGTACTGGAGGAAGACATCGCCGGTCCATGTTCCCCAGCTCGGCGGGACGAACGGGAGATCGAGGCGGCGCGTGGTCGCGGCGGAGACGCCGGCGCGCGGGAGGGCGCTGCGGCCGAGGAGGAGATCGCCGCCGTCGGCTGCGCCCCAACGGAGGGGGCGGATGCCGAGGGCGAATTCCCAGCGGTGTCCGCGCCGCAGGAGGGCGGCGCGAATCGGGCGAGCGATCACGGGTTCGTCGGGGGCGCCGGAGGTGCGGTATTCGGACTCGATGCGGAACGTGGGTGAGAGATGGACGTCGAGGCCAGCTTGGAGGGCGAAAGCGGCGTTGGGATAGATGCGGAGTCCGTCCGCTTCGCGAGCGGACGAGACGCCTTCACCTTCGTTGGTGTCGGCGGCGGAGGCTTGGAGGGTGAGGGGGCGCGGGGTCCAGCGTTGGGCGCTGGCGGGCGTTGGGAGAAGTAAGGTCAGAAAGAACAGAGCCGGCCATCGGATGGCCGGCTTCAGATCCAGCTCCGCACATCCTCGATCACTTCGACGCGACCGCGGTTCTGGAGGGATCGCTCGGCGGCTTCCAGGACGCGCACGACGCGGAGTCCGTCTTCGCCGTCGCAGCGCGGGCGACGCTTCTGCAGGATCGAAGTGAGAAAGTCATTTACCTCGGACTGGAGCGGCTCGAACGACTCCAACTTGGGCGAGACGATGTCGCCGGTGCGGTAGGAGAGCTGGTACTCGCCGAAGGTGTCGGGGTCGCGGAAGTTGACCCCCTTGTCGAAGATCTTCACCTGTTCGAGGTGCTCGGTGTCGTCGTAGACGAGCATCTTGGCGTCGCCGACGATCGTCGTGCGGCGCAACTTCGAGGGCGAGAGCCAGGAGACCTGCGCATGCGCGATGGCGCCGCTGGCGAAGCGCAGGAAGAGAAACGCGACGTCGGGAATCCCCTTCTGCACGAAGTCCTGGCCATTGGCGAAGACCTCGACCGGCGCCTCGCCGAGCCAGTGGATGATCATCGAGAGATCGTGCGGCGCGAGGTCCCAGATGACGCTGACGTCTTTCTGGTGTAACCCGAGATTCACGCGCGTGGAGCTGACGTAGAAGATCTTCCCGAGTTCGCCGCTGTCCAGGATCTCCTTGATCTTGGTCACCGGCGGACTGAAGAGGAAGGTGTGGCCGACGGCGAGCGAGAGGCTGCGTTCTTCGGCCAACGAAATGAGTTCGATCGCCTGCTCGGACGACGCGGTGAACGGCTTCTCGACGAAGACATGCTTCCCCTCGAGGAGCGCGCGCTTCGCCAGATCGAAATGGGTCGAGAGCGGCGTAGCGATCATGACGGCCGAGAGATCCGGCTGCGCCAGCATGTCGTCGTATCGATCGAACGGCGTGGCCCCCGGATAGCGCAGGAGCAGACGCTCGACCTTGCCGGCGTCCAGGTCACAGAGCGAGAGCCGCCGACAGAGCCGGTTCTCGGCCAGGTTGCGGACCAAGTTGGGTCCCCAATAGCCGCAGCCGACCACTCCGACATTCAGGAGTCCACTCCCGGCGCCCGTGCTGATGCCGGCACCGGCCGCTCCCGCGTCGGTTCGCGTCCCGTTCAATCTTCCGTTGTCCTTCATCTGGAGGTCGGTTCCTTCTGATGCCCCTGAACCGGCAGCCTAAGGTCTGGACGGCCCCCAGGCCAAGCGATCAGAGGCCCCCTTTGCCCCAGATCACGACCGGTACGGTCTTGCAGAGGATCCGGAGGTCGGTCGGGAACGACCAGTTGGCGATATAGAACAAGTCGAGCAGCACCATGTCTTCGAAGGTGACGTAGCTGCGGCCGGTCACCTGCCAGAGGCCGGTCATGCCGGGCGTCACGTCGAGTCGGCGCTTGTGCCAATCGCGATAGACGTCGTATTCGAAAGGCAGGCAGGGGCGCGGACCGACGAGCGACATCTCCCCCTTCAGCACGTTGAGCAACTGCGGAAGTTCATCGAGGCTGGTGCGGCGGAGGAATCGCCCGATCGGCGTCACGCGCGAATCGTCGACCAGCTTATACACCTTCGTCCCCTGCGCGTCGGTCGCCGCAGCCCCGCCTCCCTGCACGAGATCGAGCGCATAGCGCTGATGCACAGGATCTTCGTCGGCCAGGCGCATCGAACGGAACTTGAAGAAGGCGAACGGTCGGCCGCCCTTGCCGATTCGAAGCTGGCGATAGAGGACCGGGCCTGGGGAACTGAGTCGCACCAACAGCGCCAAGGTCAGCACGAAGGGCAGCAGGACGATCCCGCCGAGCGTCGTCGCGACCAGATCGAAGATCCGTTTGACCCGCTCGTTGTGTCCGCGCAGCGGCGTGCTCCCGACCGGCGAGAGGGGCACGCCGTGCTCGATGTTGAACGGCGCCGAATCGACCAGTCGGTTGAAGAGGTTCGAGACCACCTGGACCCGCACGCCCGCTTCCGCCAGACGGTCGGTCACCAGCACGACGCTCTCGCGCGGCAGATCGGGGGCCGCTAGCACGACGAGATCGACGCCGAGTCTGCTCGCCAACTCCGGCAGGTCGTCGAGGGTCGCCGCGTGGAAGGGGATCGAAATCGGGCCGCGCGGCCGATCCGGCCCCGCCATTCCGACCACTTCGATCCCGCTGCTCGAACGGGCCAGATTGCGCGCGACTTGGCGGGCGATGTTGTCACTCCCGACCACGAGGATGCGCTCGGGCTCGGCCAGGAGACGCGCAGGGGCGCGGTGGAGGCGACCCGCGATGGCGGGACGCATCAAGAGGAGCCACGTCCCGAACAGGAGGTGGTGGTCGACGACCAGCATCCGGAGATCCCACGAAATGAAGCGGGCGAAGAAGAAGAGCGCGAGGACCGAGAGACCCGCCGACCAGACCAGGACCTTCAGGGAGGCGCCGGCCTGTGCCCGCCACGAGCCCCACTTCGCCGGCCGGTACAGCCCGCAGAGGGCGATCGCCACCGGGGCGAGGGTCGCCAGGAGAAACGGCATCCAACCGGCGGGGATGTCCGCCGGGGACCGCGCGCCGATCCCGGCGTCGAGCGCGGTCAGGGCCAACCAGAGCCCAACCGACGCGCCAAGGTCGAGGAACGCCAGCGTCAAGCGTCCACGACGGAACGGATGCGCGGGGCGACCCGGCCGGATCGCGGGGCGAGGCGCGGCTGGATCCCGGAAGGTCTCGGCGGGCTGCCACCGGACGGAATCCGGTGGCGTCATCCTGCGCTGGTCTCCATCAGGCACTCCTCGGTCGGCCGGCAACGCGCGAAGAGGGGGACCGGACCAAGGCTCCATCCTCGATCGGAGACGGCAAAGGGCTGGGGGGCACCATATGAATTCACTCCCCGTTATTCAACAAGTTGTGGAACCAAGAGCTGCGCTAGCGCTCGAAGCGTAGCGTGCGCTCTAGCTGCGACTTTCGGCCCTAGGTCCAGCGTGGAGCCCGTTTGGGAGGGTCGGGATCGGGCGGGAATGAACCGGATTCGAGGGCCGGATCGGTCCGATTCCTGGTCGTGGTCCCGGCGGAACGAGCGCGCGGCGGTCCATCGTCGAGGGCGCCACTCTCTCGGCACTCGCCTAACTTACTGTTGTAGAATATTTTATTGGGACATTGATCGTCGACGAGTCCCGCCGCGATCCGGCCTCGCTGAGGGGCCGCCAAGCCCCGAGGGCAGCGCAGTTCCAGGTTCCACAACCTAAGGCTAGGCGGCGGAGCGGAGGGGGGGGGCTTGGGCGTCCTCCCCCACCCCCGAGTGCACGCGCGGCAGCCAGACGGAGAAGCAGCTGCCGGCGCCGGGGCTCGACTCGACCCAGATCTTGCCGCCGTGCTCCTCGACGATCCCTTTGCAGATGACAAGGCCGAGGCCGGTGCCGCCGGCCGAGCGGGTGGTCGAGGAGTTGAGTTGGTGGAATTTCGTGAACAGCTTCGGGAGGTCCTCGGGGGTGATTCCGATCCCGCGGTCGCGGATGCGGACCGTCAGGCCTTCCCCTTCCGGCTCGGCCGCGATGTCGACGGTCGATCCTTCGGGCGAGAACTTGATGGCGTTCGCGATCAGGTTGACCAGGACCTGGGCGACGCGCAGGGAGTCGATCTCGATCATCGGGAGATCGCGGCGCACTGAGCTTTCCAAGCGGATCCGCTTCGGACCGGCCAGATTGCCGATGTCCAGGAGGACGCGCTCGACCAGCGACGACATGGCGGTCGGCTCGAAGTTGGTGGAGAGCTTCGACGACTCGAGTTTCGAGAAGTCGAGGATGTCGTTGATGAGCAGCTCGAGTCGCGAGACGTTCGCCTGGCAGATCTGGATCATCTCGAGTTGACCCGCATCGGCCGGGAAGTACTTCTCGTCCCCGAGGATCTCGAGCGTCGCCTTGATCGCGGTGAGCGGCGTGCGCACCTCGTGCGAGACGACGGCGACGAACTCCGACTTCATCCGGTCGAGATCGCGGATCTTTCCGTAGACCGACGCATTGCGGATGGCGATCGACGCCTGCGACGCGAAGTTGACGAGGAGATCTTGATCGTCGTCCGAGAACCGGTCGGGGCGATCCGAGAGGACCGCGACCGTGCCGATCGCCTCTCCTTCTTGCAGGAGCGGGACGACCAACACCCAACTCGCGAGGGCCGAGTCGCCGACGAACTCCGCCTGCACCGGTTCGCGCAGCGCGAGCGACTTCTCGTTCGGCTCGACGATCTGCGCCACCAGATTGCGCCAGCCTTCCGATCCTTCGTCCAGCCCCTGACTCAGCTCGGCCGACAGCTGCCCCGTCTCCTCGTGCAAGAGGAAGACGATGCCGCGGTGACCGCCGGTCAGCTCGACGCCGTGTTGCAGGATCAGGCGCAGCGTGCGGTCGAGGTGCAGGCTGGAGGTGATCTCCTTGCCAACCTCGTAGAGCGAACGGATCCGACGCGTGGCTTCGTCGACGCGGCGGCGGAGTTCCTCTTGATGGCGGGCCAGCGCGAGATGGTTGGACTTCAGCTCCTCGTTGGCCACGCGGAGGTTGTCGACGAAACGGCGATTCTCTTCCAGGAGTTGTCGACGCTCGAGCGCCTTGTGGATCGTGCGCTCCATCTCGTACAGATCGAACGGTTTGAGGACGTAGTCGTAGGCGCCTTGCCGCATCGCGTCGATCGCGGTCAGCGTCGACGCGTTGCCGGTCAGCACGATCACCTCGGTATCGACGTTGTTCTCCTTGGCCGCGCGCAGCACCGCTAGCCCATCTCGCCCCGGCAAGTTGAGATCGGTCACGACCAGATCGAACGTCGCCGCCCCCAGCTTCGCGATCGCCTCTTCGGCGCTGCGCGCGAGCGTCAGGTCGTAGTCGAGCCCTTCGAAGAACTCACCGAAGATCAGGAGCAGCGGCTCTTCGTCATCGACGACCAAGAGCCTCGGCCTCTGCATGGTTGCCTGCGCCGACTCCACGTTCCCTCCTACGCCGCCGCTCGTTCGACGAGCGCGATGCTGCGATTCCGACCCGCCTTCTTCGCTTGATAGAGCGCCTGATCGGCCTTCTTGAGGACGTCCGCGGCCGTCTCGCCGTCTTGCGGATAGGTCGCGATGCCGATCGAGACGGTCAGTCGCTTCCGGCGCGGGAACGAGTGGGCCTCGACCGCGACGCGCATCCGTTCGGCCGCGCTCATCGCCTGGACGTGGTCGGTCATGGGGAGGAAGGCGACGAACTCTTCCCCGCCGTAGCGCGCGAGGAGATCGGTGCCGCGGGCCCACCTACGGAGCAGCTTGCCGAGATCGGCCAGCACGCGATCGCCGACGGCGTGACCGCAGGTGTCGTTGATGCGCTTGAAGTGATCCAGATCGAAGAACAGCAGCGCGAACGGCTGCTCGTACCGCTTGGCGCGGGAAACCTCGCGCGTCAGACACTCCTGGAAGTGCCGGCGATTGTAGAGGCCGGTCAACTCGTCGGTGATCGCGAGGCGCGCCATCTCCTCGTACATGAGGATCCGCTGCAGCACGGCCGCGGTCTGACCCGCCACGACGGTCAAGAGGCGTAGGTGGTCATTGGTGAAGGCGTGGTTGTTCGGATGTCCGAAGTTGAGGACGCCGATCAGCTCTTGCTGGACGACCAGAGGCACCGAGAGGAACGAGCCGAGCTGCGGCGTCGTCGCGCCCGGGCTGCGGTGCAGTTCGTTGAGCAAGATCGGCTTCTTCTGCTTGGCGACCCACGACGAGAAGCCGGGACCGAAGTCGAACTGCACGCCGCCGATGAGATCGACCGTCTGTCCCCGCACCGCGCCGACCACGAGCTGCTTCGTCGCGCCGTTCATAGCGAAGAGGGTGGCGTTCTCGTAGGGGATCATTCCCTTGATCAGGTCGAGCAGCTTCACGAAGGCCTCTTCCTGTCGCGAGGTCGTCTGCGCGAGGCGACTGACCTCGAGGAGGAACTCGATCTCGCGGTTCTCCGACCGACCGGCGCCTTCTTTGACCTCGGAGAGAACTCTGATCAGCTTGTTGTGGAGCAGATGCGCGGTCGAGAGCACTTCAGAAGAACGCTTCTGCGCGACCGAGTGTCGAACCTGCTCGACGAAGACGGTCCGCTCTTGCTCCGTCAGATACCCAGCATCCTCCAGCACCTTGATCAGCTTGAGTTCCCCGCGTCGGAACTTCTCGGTCATATCCAAGAGCTGAGTCGATCCGTTCCCGTTGCGACGTCGCATCGTCCTCTCCATTCTTCCTGCGGCGTTCCGTCCTCCGAGTTTCGCCCGGTGAACGCCTGCTCTCCCTCGCCCCCGAAGTCCCGCCGAGGCGAGACCCCGCCTTCACTTTTGTCCCTCGGCGCGCTCAGGCCGCCGTGAGGAAGAACCGCGTCTCGCGCTCCAGCGCGACCCGCAATCTCTGTTCGAGCTCTCCGAGCTCCTCGTGCGTCAATCCGATCAAGGCGCCGGCGCTGCCGGGCCGATCAGGGCGCCGGTCCTCGATCGCCGCCACGTGCGCCGGATCGAGCTCCGGCGCGAGCGCGAACGTGTTCGCGTCCGTGTTCGACGCGTCGTCCTCGTCTTGCGAGGGAGTCGACGGGCGCAGTTCCATCCAATGGACGAAGTCGTTCGCGGCCTGCACCGCGCGGGTGAGCGGCTCGGTCGTGGCGGGATCCTGGTGATGGTCGCGCGCGGCGACACGGATCGCTTCGGGCAGCTCCCAGCGCGCGAGCGCTTCGTAGCCGAGTTCGTCGTGCGAGAGTCCGAAGACCATGCGCTCCGCTTCGACGCTGTCGAGACCGTGGCTCGTGTGCCTGAAGACCTCGGCGAAACCCTCGGGCGCGAGATGATTGAGCACGAGGCGCCCGCTGTCGTGGAAGAGGCCGGCCAGGAACGCATCCTCGGGATCGACCTCGGTTCCGGAGCGTAGGGCGAGCAGTCGACTGGCCAGGGCGGTTCCGACCGAGTGCACCCAGAGCGTGCGTTGCGCGTCGGTCATGCCGCCGTCTGCGCCGCGGCCCACCGGCATCGAATCGAAGAGGATCAAGTCGCGCACTTTGCGCAGTCCGAGGACGACCACCGCCTGCGGAAGGCTCGTCACCTGTTGTGAGAAGCCGTAGAAGGACGAGTTGCCGGCGCGCAACACGCGCGCGGTCAGGGCTTGGTCGCGAGAGATGGCGCGCGCCAGATCGGCCGCGCTCGAGTCCGGATCATTCATGAGGCGCAGAACGCGGCTCGCCACCGCCGGGAAGGGCGGCAGGCGATCGACGGCGCCGAGGATCGACTCTCTCGTCCATGGATTGCTTTCGGTCTTGGGCATGAACCTGACTCCCCCGTGAGGCGACGACCGTCGTAAAGGTTCTATCGGCCGAACCGCGCCGATTCCGCAGCCCGCTCTGCGGCCGGCTGCCGAAGTGAGGTGAGGATGAGCGCAACGTCGCCGGCCGGCAGACGCGTTTCGGCCTGGATCTGGGCGCGGTCGTATCCGCGGCGCACGAGTCCCATCACCAGTTCCCGCGCCTGGCGAGGATCGCGCGGCGCGAGCTCGGGGGCCGCGGCAGTCGCGGGCGTCGGCGGAGGGGGCGCGAGGACGGGAGGATCACTCCACGGACCATCGAAGCGCGGCACGGCGGGACGCTCCTCCTGTGTGAATGAGGCGGACCGAACGGCCGCGGAGGATGCGTACGAGGTGGATGCGTACGAGGTGGACGGCATCGGATGCTCGAACGACGTCGTTCGCGCCTGTCCCTGCTGGAGAGCCGCGCGCCGGGAGCGGCGTTGCTTGCGCGCCGATCGATCGAGTCGCGCCTCCATCCGGACCGCGACCTGCTCGACGTTCTCGACGACCTGGAGCAGCGAGTTCTCCAGACCGGCGATGCGATGTTCGAGCGCGGCCAGACGCGCGGTGTCATCTGGATTGGTGATGCGCACCGCCGGCTCGAGCGCGGCGGCGAACGCCACGCGCGGGGCGATCGTGGCCGGAGCGATCGCGTTCGGGGCGATCGTGGCCTGGGCGAACGTGCTCTTCGCGGAGACGGCGGCTGTGCGACGGCGACGCAGGAGCGCGAGTCCGCCGCCGAGCAAGACGACGCCCAACGCCGCCATCCACGCCGAAGCACTCGTCTCGGGACGAGTCACGAACTCGGCGTCGAGCACGGGGACATCCTTCAGCGTGCGAAGCTGTTCGTGGCGGCGCGCCTCTTCGGTCGGCAGCAGCGGATCGGGCGTCGCGTTGGCTGTGGAAGGGTCGATCGCGAGCGCGCACAACGCGCAGAGCGCGGAGACCGCGGCGAACGTGGACCACGCGGACAACGTGGACAACGTGGACAACTGTGCGCTTCTCGATGACTGCATCGGGCCCTCCTGGCCTCTCCGCGACGCCTTCAGGCGCGGCGGTCTACGTGTCGGCCGACTTCCGCATCCGGCGGCGAGTCGCTCTCCTTCGAGCGGACGATCGTGGCCGGCGACCCCGGCTCAGTCTCCATCCCTGTCCCAATCGCTCTCTCGACATCCCTGTCGTGTTCGGCGCGCTCGTGTTCGGCGCGCTCGTGTTCGGCGCGCTCCCGTTCCTCGCGCCGCCGTTCTCGGTCCTCGCGAGAGCGGCGCGGGTCGCCCTCCCCGGCCGGGACCGATGCGATCCGCGGGATGACCGGGATCGGCGGCGCGCCGCGAAGCTCGCTCACGTCGAGCGCTCCGTCTCTACGCGGCGCGTCGGCCCATGCGTCCCTTCAGACGCAGGACCGCCTTGGTGTGGATCTGCGAGACGCGCGACTCGGAGATCTGCAGCGCCTGCCCGATCTCCTTCAGCGTCATCTCTTCGTAGTAATAGAGCGCGACGACCAACCGCTCCTGTTCGCTCAGGCCGTTGATCTGATCGAGCAGCGCGAGCTTCGCCTCGACATCTTCGATCTGCTCGAGCGTGTCGGCGGCGTTCTTGTCCTCGATCAGATCGGCCAGTCCGACGAGTTCATGGTCGTCGTCGATCTGGAGCGCCTGGTCGAGCGAGAGGAGCACGGTGCAGCGCACCTCTTCGATCAGACGGAGGTACTCGTGGAGCGTGACGTTGAGCGCCTTGGCCATCTCGTCATCGGTGCCGGCGCGACCGAGCTTCTGGTCGAGCTGGCGACTCGTCTCCTCGATCAGACGCGCCTTGCGCCGCGTCGAGCGCGAGACCCAATCCATCGAACGGAGTTCGTCGAGCACGGCGCCCTTGATCCGCCAGATGGCGTAGGTCTCGAACTTGGTGCCTCGGCTCTGGTCGTACTTCTCCAGCGCGTCGAAGAGACCGATCAACGCGGTGTTCATGAGGTCTTCGCGCTCGATCGACTTCGGCAGACCGGCCGCGATCTTGTCGACGACGTAACGCACCAACGGCAGATACCGGCGGAGCGTGGCGTCGCGAGTCTCGCCCGGAAGGACGGCAGGCGGCGGCAGAGCGGCGACGGCGGCCACGGCGGGCGTTTCGACTTCGACTAGCTTGAGGGCGGGGCTGCTACGGAGCATGAGTCCTCCTTGAAGTAGAACGAATGGCTGGCTAGAAACGGTGAGTACTGAGTCGGCTCGAAACTGGAGTGCGTGCCGGGTGCGGCGGCGCGGCGAACGGCCGCGTCATGCGACCGACCTCGCGCGCATCTCCTCGTCGGCCTGTTTGTCTTGCTCTTCTGCCTGGACGCGACGCGCCAGTGCGACGGCCGCCTCGGCGCGGGCCATATCCTCGAGCACGAGCGGAGCGAGGAGCTGTCCGGCCAACCGAGCGGCCAGGCCGACCAAGGCGAAGCTGCAACCGGCGCGCACGGCGAGCGTGACGACGCCATGTCCGCTCAAGAGCGAGAGGAGCGCGACCGCGCAAGCGGCCGCCGCGGCGGCGACGATCGAACCCTGGGCGATGAAGACGTTCACCTCTGGCCTCCGCCGGCGACCTTCTGGAAGAAGCCTCTCGACTCGAACGTGTCGCCGTCGAGTAAGTCGGGCGCGATCGACTCGGGCTCCGGCTCAGGGATCTCGACGAGGAGGCGCGCGGCCAAGAGGTCGACCGAAGTTGCCGCCGGGCTGTGCGGGAAGAGCCGCAGCAGCAGCTCCTGCCGACGCACCGACCGCGCGACCGCATCGTCGTACGGCACGACGCCGAAGCAGACAGGCTCGAGTCCGAGGAAGCGAGCGGCCACGGCGCGGATACGTCGCGCGGTCTCGCGTCCTTCGCGCGGTGAGCGCGCCATGTTCACGACCAGACCGAGGCTCTGGGGCGCCGTGCGACGGCGAGCCGAGAGGAGCTTGATCACGGCGTAAGCGTCGGCGAACGCGGTCGGCTCCGGCGTCGTCACGACGAGCGCCTGTCCGGCCGCGCGCGCGAAGTGCATCGCCTGACGCCCGATGCCCGAACCGACGTCGATCACGATGACGTCGAGGTTGTCTTCCAAGCGCGTCAACTGACGCAGGAGCGTTTCCCGGCGGAAGTCGTCGAGGTCGGCGATCTCCTCGACGCCGGATGAGGCCGGGAGGATGCGCACGCCGTCGCTCGTCGTCAGGACGACCTCTTCGATCGGGACATGGCCGAGCACGACATCGCCGAGCGTGAACTTAGGCGTGAGGCCATGCACGAGATCGACGTTGGAGAGCGCCAGGTCGGCGTCGACCAGGAGCACGCGCTGGCCGCGGCGGCGGAGCGCGAGCGCGAGGTTCGAGGCGACGGCGGTCTTACCCACTCCGCCCTTGCCGCTGACGACGGCGATCGAACGCACCACCCGCCGGCCGAACGACGCGCCCCACGAGCGGCTCGCCTTCGTCCCATCGGCGGATCCCCGGACGAGGCGGAGCGCGCGCAATCTATCGGCCTGATCCGCCACGCGAGGCCTCCTCTTTGGGTGACGTGAGCAGTCCGCGGGTGAGCAGGTGCGGCGTGGCGGGGACGAGCGCGTCGGGCACGTCCTGTCCGGTGCCGAGATAGGCGACGGGACGGCGCGACTTGAGCGCGGTCGAGTAGAGGCTGCCGCAACCGACCGCCTCGTCGAGCTTGGTGAAGACCAGGTAGCGCACCGGGAGCGGCGCGAAGGCGTCGACGGCGAGGCCGAGATCGCGCACGCGTCCGTTGGCCGCCAGGACCAAGTGGACTTCCGCGTCGGGACAGACCGCGAGGACATCGTGGACTTCGCGGATGCCGTCGGGATCGCGAGGCGAGCGACCGGAGGTGTCGATGAGGACGAGATCGGCCTGCGCGAGCGGTCCGCGCAACACGGCGCGCATCTCGGTCGCGTTGCGGACGCTTTCGAACGGCAGACCCATCAGGTCGGCGTAGCTGGCCAGGTGCTGCGCGCCGAAGATCCGATACGAATCGGTCGAGATCAAGGCGACGCGACGACCCAAACGGAAGGCGGCGAGCCCGGCGATCTTGGCGGCGGTCGTCGTCTTGCCCACGCCGGTCGGTCCGACCAACGCGATGACTCTGCGCGTGCGATCCGGTCCGATCGCGCCGCCGACGCGCACGAGCGTGCGGAGGAACGCCAACACTTCGTCCGGAGGCGAAGGGACGAACTGTCCGCGCAGGGGGCTCTGCCCCATCTTCTGCAGGATGTGGAAGACGAGGCTCGAATCGACGTCGGCATCGACGAGATCGAGATAGAGAGAGCGCAGCGGAAGCGGAATGGCGGAGAAGTGATCCGACTTGACCAGCCGCGTCAGGTAGTCGACGCGCGCCTCGAGATCGGGCGCAGCCGGCAGCGGAGCGGTGGCGCTGGATTTCGCCATCGTGGCGGTCGCCATCGTCGCGAGAGCGGCGCGCGGTGGAGACGCCTCGGCGCGAGCGGCCGCGGCGAGCACGACGACGCCGCCGCGCACGCCCGACTCTTCGTCGGAACGCCGGCTCTCCAGGATGAGCGCCTCCGGTCCCAGCTCTTCACGGATGCGCCTGAGCGCATCCGCCATGCTAGCGGCCGCGAATTTCTTGATGTGCATTCCCCACCTTCGATCTCTCGCTCTCGGAGACGTGCGATGTCCCGGCGGTCACCGTCGCCACCGTGTGGACCGCGCCGGCCGAGAGCACCTCGGCGTAAGACAGAACCGGAAGCTGCGGGAAGGCCCGCTCGAGAAAGCCGCGCAACGAGGGCCGCAAGTAGGGAGAACAGAGGAAGACAGGTTGGCTCGCCTTGTTCAGCGCCGTGCTCACCGCGGCCGAGACTCTCTCCAAGATGCTGCGCGCCTGCACCGGCGGCAGCGAGATCTGCGGCGGCCCTGCGATCGCCTGCACGTGCTGGATCAGTTCCTGCTCGAGTTCCGGCTGGAGCGAGATGACGCTGAGGGCGCCGCGCTCGTCGCGGAACTGCTCCGTGATGGCGCGACCGAGCGATTCCCGGACGCGTTCGACCAGGGTGTCCACGTCCTTGGTCAGAGCCGCATGGTCCCCTAGGCTCTCCAGGATCGTTCCGAGGTCACGGATCGAGACTCTCTCCCGCAAGAGGCGCGCCAGGACCTTCTGCACGCCGCCGACCGTGAGCTGCGCCGGCACCACTTCGTCCACTACGGCCGGGAGTCGCTTGCGCAACTCGTCGAGCATGGTCTGGACCTCTTGGCGTCCGAGGATCTCGGGCGCATGCGCCTTGATCGTCTCGGAGAGATGCGTGGCGAGGATGGCGGCAGGTTCGACCACTGTGTACCCGAAGCGCTCGGCCTCGGACTGACGGTGGGTCGGAATCCACAGCGCGGGCAGTCCGAAGACCGGCTCCTTCGTCTCCACTCCCTCGATCGGGATGGCGCCTGCGCCGGGCGCCATGGCGAGGAGATGTCCGGGCAGCAACTCGCCGCGCGCGATCTCGACCCCCTTGAGGCGAATCCGATAGCCGTCCTGCGCCAGTCGGACGTTGTCGCGCACGCGGACCGGCGGCACCAGCAGCCCCAGATCGGTCGCGCACTGACGGCGCACCAGGGTGATGCGCTGGAGCAGATCTCCGCCTGGCCGCGAATCATCGACCAGCGTCACCAGACCGAATCCGATTTCGAGTTCCAGGAGATCGACGGCGAGCAGAGTCTCGACCTTCTCCGGCGCTTCGCTCGTCTTCGACTTCTCGGCGCGCGCGTCGGCGACCGCTTCGCGCGTGCGGTTCTTCGACGCGGCCCAACCGGTGGCGGCCGAGAGACCGGCCAAGAGCGCGAACGGCAGGAAGGGCAAGCCGGGGACGCAGCCGAGCAGCCCGAGGATCGCGGCGGCGCCGTAGGCCGCGCGCGGTTCGCGGAAGAGCTGCTGTCCGATCTCGCCGGCCAGATTCTTCTGGCCCTCGGTGCGCGTGATCAAGATGCCCGAGGCGGTGGCGACGATGAGGGCCGGCATCTGCGTGACGAGCCCGTCGCCGATGGTGAGCAACGTGTAGGTGCGCAGCGAGTCGGCCAGCGAGAGTTGGTGCTGCGCCACGCCGATGACGAATCCGCCCACCAGGTTGATGATCGTGATGAGGATGGCGGCGATGGCGTCGCCGCGGACGAACTTGGCGGCGCCGTCCATGGTCCCGTAGAAGTCGGCCTGCCGCTGGATCTCGAGTCGGCGCGAGCGCGCCTCGTGCTCGTCGATCAGGCCGGCGTTGAGGTCGGCGTCGATCGCCATCTGCCGGCCCGGCATCGCGTCCAAGGTGAACCGCGCGGCAACTTCGGCGATGCGCCCCGCGCCGCGCGTGATCACCACGAACTGGATCACGACCAGGATCAGGAACGCCACGATGCCGACGGCGTAGTTGCCGCCGACGACGAACTCGCCGAATGCCTCGATCACCTTGCCGCCGTGCGCGTGCAACAAGATGGTGCGCGTCGAGGCGACGTTCAGCGCCAAGCGGAACAGCGTGGCCAAGAGCAGCAGCGTCGGGAAGATGTTGAAGTGGAGCGGATTCTGCGTGTAGATCGTCATCATCAACATGACGAGCGCGAGCGCGAGATCCATCACGAGCAAGAGATCCAAGAGGAACGTGGGCACCGGCACGATCATCACGGCCAAGATCATCAGGACGCCCGCGGCCAGCGCCACGTCGACGAACGAGCGCTTCGGAGCGCCCACGGTCAGTGCCGCCGCCATCGGTTAGCGCTCTCCCCAGATCGTCGAGCTGGAGTGATAAACGCCGCGGATACCCTGGCGCAGCCGCCAGACATGCGCGAGCACCTGCGCCACGGCGCGGTAGAGCGTCGAAGGAATGGCCTGACCGATCGGGGCCGACTTGAAGAGCAGACGCGCCAGCGGCGGATCCTCGACGATCGGCACGCGAGCTTCGCGCGCCGTCTCCTTCATCCGCTCGGCCATCTTGCGCAGGCCGCGCGCAACGACGACGGGCGCGCTCATCGAGCCGCGGTCGTACTTGAGCGCCACGGCCACGTGGATCGGGTTGGTGATGACGACGTCGGCGGTCTTGACCTCTTCGATCATGCGACGACGCGCGGCCGAACGCTGGAGGATGCGGATGCGCGCCTTGAGGCGCGGGTCTCCCTCGGACTCCTTCTGCTCCTGCTCGACCTCTTGGCGCGTCATGCGGAGCGAGCGCTCCCACTCGTAGCGCTGATAGGCGTAGTCGATCGCGGCGACGACGAAGAGCGCCATCCCGACGCGCAGGATGAGCCGGAGCGTGGCCGCGCCGACCTGCGCCAAGAACTGCGGGCCGCTGGCGCCGGAGAGCGTGAGGAGCTTCTCGACGTCATCCACCACCGACATCCAGGCGACGAGACCGACGATCGAGAGCTTCACGATCGCCTTGAGCAACTCGACGCCGCCGCGGGCGGAGAAGATGCGCTTGAAGCCTTCGAGCGGATTGATCGCCGACCAACGCGGCGTGAGCGGCGTGGTCGTGAACAACAGGCCGACCTGACCGACGTTGCTCACCACGCCGACCGCGGCCAAGGCGAGCGAGAGCGGCAGCACCATGGCGGCGGTCTGCAGCGCGAGATGCGCCAGCGTGTCGCGCACGCTCGTGGCGGAGAGATCGGGCGTCGCCGCGCGCAAGAATCCCTCGCGCAGAAGATCCTGCAGGCCGGCGGCGAGCTTCGGGCCGAAGAAGGAGAGAGCGGCGGTCGCGGCCAACAGACCGACCGCCACGTTCAGCTCAGAGCTGCGCGCGACTCGCCCCTCTCGCCGGGCGTCTTCCCTCCGACGAGGGGTCGCCTGCTCGCTGCGTTCTCCGGCTGATTCCTGCGCCACTTCCCCTCCCGGCGGTCGAGTCCAGCGCCGTCACGCGAACAGTTCACGCGGTGAGGCGAGCAGCGGGGGCACAACCTACATGCCAGTCAGCATCAAGCCGATCTGGCCCTCGAGCCGGTTCGTGTAGAACTGGAGGAGATGGGCGAAAAGTGGTGCACTGACAACGAGTAAGAAGATCGCGACCGCCAGCTTCACCTGGACCCCCAAGATGAGCACGTTGACCTGAGGGACGGCCCGAGCGACCAATCCCAGAGCGGCGTCGGTCAGAAACAGCGCGGCCAGCACCGGCGCTCCCACCTCGATCGTGATCAGGAACATCGCCCCGGCCATCGGGAGGAGGGCCGCCGGCAGCGAGTCCAGCGGGAGGAATGCCCCCGGCGGGACCTCGGCCACACTCCGCGCGAGCGCCCGCAGGAAGAGGTGGTGTCCGTCCGCGATGACGAACAGCGAGATCGCGACCATCTCGTAGACATGCCCGAGCAGCGACGCCTGCCCTTGCTGCGGATCGACGATGGTCGCGAACGAGAGCCCGGATTGGATTCCGATCAACTCTCCCGCCATCCGGATGCCGGCGAAGGTGAAGGAACAGACCAGCGCGAGCAGGCCGCCGAGCAGCACCTCTTTGCCGATGACGAGCGCGAACGAGACGATCGAGGTCGCGGCGGTTCCCTCGAGGCGGAAGCTACTGGGTGCGATGGCGTGCAGCCCGACGGCGGTGGCCAACGCGATGATGAGCTTGACCTGGGTGGGGATCTGCACCGAGCCGAGGAGCGGGCCGAGGCCGAGGAAGGCGAGGCAGCGGACGAGGAGTAAGAGGAAAGAGGTGAGTTGGCCGGCGTCGGGCATGGGGGCGGGCCTTCCTGGCGTGGACGTGGGATCGGTGCGATCTGCAGCGTGAGGCGTGCGTCCTGCACGCTTGCGCGGTCTCGGTCGGAGGTCGGCCATGGCATGGCCGACTACTGGTGAATGCTCCCGATCCTCCCGAAGACGTCGGTGGTGTAGAGCACCATCTTGTTCACCATCCACGGCAGGAAGATGAGGAGCGACGCCACCACGGCGAGCACTTTCGGGATGAAGCTGAGCGTCATCTCCTGGATCTGCGTGACGGCCTGGAAGATCGAGACGATCAGGCCGGCCGCGAGTCCGAAGAGCAGCATCGGCGCGGAGAGCAAGAGCGCCATGGTGAGCGCCTGCTGGAAGAGGACGATTGCCTCGGATGAATTCATGGGGGTCTCCTACCGGAAGCCGGCCACGAGCGACCGAACCACCAGGTTCCAGCCGTCGACGAGCACGAAGAGCAGCACCTTGAAGGGGAGCGAGATCATGGCGGGCGGCAACATGAGCATCCCCATCGACATCAGGACCGAACTCACCACGAGATCGATGATGAGAAACGGCAGGTAGATCAGGAATCCGATCTCGAAGGCGGTCTTGAGCTCGGAGATGAGGAAGGCCGGCGTCACGACCAAGAGCGAGAGATCGTCGGCCGTCTGCGGACGCGGCGTCTTCGAGAGTTGAACGAAGAGCGCGAGGTCCTTCTCGCGCGTCTGTCGCAGCATGAACTCGCGCACCGGCGCGCCGGCCGCCTGTAGCGCCTCGGTCGTCGTGGTGGTCCCGGCCAGATACGGCTGGACCGCTTCGGCGTTGACGCGATCGATGGTCGGACGCATGACGAAGAGCGTGAGGAAGAGGGCGAGCCCGAGGAGCACCTGGTTGGGCGGCATCTGCGGGGCGGCCAGCGCCTGGCGGAGGAACGAGAGCACCACGATGATCCGCGCGAACGACGTGAACATCAGCAGGATCGCCGGAACGAGCGAGAGGACCGTGAGCAGCAGGATGATCTGCAGCGACGTCGCCACCTGCTGACGTCCGCCCGACTCCAGCGACAGCGTGAGCTGCGCGGGGTTGGCCCAAGCCGCACCCGCGGTGAACGCGAAGAGCGCGGCAGCGGCCAGCCCAAACAGTCCGACTCGACGGATCATGGCCCCACCCCGGTCTCGGTCGAGGAGACTTCGTCGACCCTGACGTAGCGATCGCGCAGCGCGCCGAGCTTGCCTTCCAACTCGTCGCGAAACGAGCGCGGCGTTTCTGGCGTCGGCTCGGGCGTCGGCTCGGGCGCGGTCGCCTTCGCGGCGCCGCCGACGGAACTTGCGGTGAGATCCGCCACCGGCGCGACTCCGTTGGGCGAGAGCCCGATCAGGAGCGTGCGCCCCCCCACTTCGATCACAGCGAGCGAGAGCTTCGGGCCGAGACTGCGTTGCGAGACCACGCGGATGCCGTCGGTCCCGCGCGCGCCCTGGCCGAACCGACGCGCGGCCCACTGCAGCGCGAGGATCACGCCGAGCACCAACGCGAGCGCGAGGCCGAGCCGCAGCCAGGTCGCGAGCGACGGGCCGCCGAAGCCGGCGCCGACCGGTGCGAGCGCAGCGACCGTCGTATCGGCGATCGTTCCGAACATTCCTGAGCTCATGCCAGGCTCTTGACGCGGTCTTCGGGTGAGAGCAGATGCGTGACGCGAACGCCGAAGTGTTCGTCGACGACGACGACTTCTCCCTGCGCGACGAGCCGTCCATTGACCAGCACGTCGACCATGTCGCCCGCCATCTTGTTCAACTGGACGATCGTGCCGGGCGAGAAGGCCATGATCTCTCTGATCGGCAATTCGACCCGGCCCAGCTCGACCGAGATCGGCAGCTTGACGTCGAGGAGCAGGTCGATGCTGCCGTTGCGCGGGGGCGGACTGATCGAATCGATCTGAGCGAAGCGCAGCGGTTGCACGCGCGACGCGCCGTTCTCGTCCTCGGGCGTCATCGGCTCGTCGGCGCCCCAGACGGTGGGGTCGTCGGCGACGCCGAGATCGCTCGAGGGGCCGCTGGAGGGACCGCCGTCACCGCCGCTGGCGCTGCCGCTGGCGGCGGCCGACGCCTGTTGCTGCGCCAGCATCTCGCTCCACTGTGCGGCGACCGGATCGTCGCCCTCGCCTCCCGGTGTCGCGCTGGTTTCGGGATCGTCAGGCCACATGCTGTTTCGCTCCTTCTTGGTCGGAGTCGCCGACCGTCTCGAGTCGCACGACGCGATTCCTTCCCTGGATTCCGGCGTGGGCCTTCGCCTTCTCGACGCCCCCCACGCGCACGTCGACCAGTTCGTTCACGCGGCGGTCGAGTCGGATGACATCGCCGCGGCGCAGCTCGAGGAACTCGGCCACGGTCAGCTCGGTCGAGCCGAGCTCCGCACTGACTGGCACCTCGGAGGGGGCGATGCGCTGCGTGATCCAGCTCGGCCCCTCGGGGACGGGACGACGACTCCGCGCGAGCGCCTGGCGGCCGATCGACGGGATGATCGGCTCCATCGTCATGAACGGGTAACAGAGCGAGAGGAAGCCGGAGCTGCGCTGCATCTTCAGTTCGAGGCTGATCAAGATGACGGTCTCGCTGTTCGGCAGGAGCTGCATCATCTGCGGATTCTTCTCCAGCCGATCGAGCGCCGGTTTGATCGGCACGATGTGCTCCCAGGCCTCGGAGAGTCCGAAGAGCGCGCGCTGGATCAGCTTCGTCATGACGGCGGTCTCGATGCTGGTCAGATCACGCGCCAGGTCGGCGTGTCCGCCCGGTCCGCCGAAGAGGCGATCGATCATCGCGAGGATGAGCGTCGGATTGACCTCGAAGACGCCGAGTCCCTCCAACGGCGCCATCCCGAAGATGTAGAGACTGGTCGTGCTCGGGAGCGAGAGCACGTACTCGCCGTAGGTGAGCTGGTCGACCGAGGTGACCTCGATGTCGACCATCGAACGCAAGTAGCCAGAGAGAGCGCTCGCGTAGGAGCGACTGAAGCCCTCATGGATCGTCTGGATGAAGCGGAGCTGTTCCTTCGAGACGCGGTTCGGACGACGAAAATCATAGCTCGCCACCTTGGAGCCCGCGCTCTGCGAAGGGTCGACCTCGATTTCGTCCTCGACCTCATCGGGACCGAGCCCGCCGAGGAGCGAGTCGACTTCTGCTTGCGAGAGGATGTTGGCCATCGTCCTGATTCCGCCTTCGTCCAGGGCCGCTACTGCACGACGTATTCGGTGAAGAACAGGTCGAGCACCGAGCCGTGCTCGAGCAGTCCATCGATCTCGGTCACGAGCGCGGCGCGCATCTCCTCCTTCGTCACGGGATCGGTCAGCTCTTCGAGGGTGCGGGCGGAGAGTTCCCGCACCAGCAGATCGAGGACCGGCGCCTTGCGATGCTCCAGCGCCTTCGCGACCTTCGCGTCCTTCACCTCGATCGAGACGACTGCCTTGAGATAGCGGCGACCGCCCGATCCCGCGGGGTTCACCACGACGTCGCCCAGTTCGACGATCTCGCCGTGGGCGTGTCCCTTCTTGTCGTGACCCTTGGCGTCGGCGACGCCGTGTTCTCCGGCCGCGCCATGTTCTCCCGCGGCGCCTTCGGTCGGCATCGGGTGCGCGCGCAGCTTGGGCGCGATCACCAAGGTGACGAGAGCGAATGATCCGATGGCCAAGACGAGGAGGATCCCGCCGAAGAGGGCGATCTTCATCGCGATCGGGGGGAGGCCTTTCTTGGCCGGTGCGGCGGCTTCGTCGGTGGCCGCGGGCTCTTTGGTCTCGTCGACGGCGGCGTTTGTCTTCCCTGACATCGTCGTCTCCTATTCGAGTTGGGCAGAGCGGAGTGGGGTGAGGCGCGAGGCGCGCCTCACCCCTCCACTTACCGCTTCAAGTTCAACAGCTCGCTCAAGATCTCGTCGCTCGTCGTGATGACGCGCGCCGAGGCCTGGAATCCGCGTTGGGCCAGGATCATGTTGGAGAACTCACGCGCCAGGTCGACGTTGGACTGCTCGATGGCGCCGCTGAGGATCTCGGTCGCGACCGAGCCGGACACTCCGACGCGCGCCTCGCCCGAGTTCGACGTGGTCATGTACTTCTCGCCGCCGAGCAGCTCGAGTCCCTGCGCGTTGACGAACTCGGCCAGCGCGATCATCCCGATCGGCCGCGTCACTCCATTGGAGAAGCGCGCCGAGAGGACGCCGGTGCGATCGATGGTGAAGTCGACCATCTTGCCCTGGGTGAATCCGTCTTGCGTCGCTTCGACGGTCGAGCTGGCCTGCAGGAGCGTGAGGCCGTCGAATTCGCCGATCGAACCTGGATTCAGTTCGACCTCGAAGGGCGACCGCGCGCCGGTCTTCGGACCGATGGTCAGCTTGGTCGGCAAGGTGTCGCCCACCGGATCGAAGAAGAAGCCGGAGAGCGAGCCGTCGTTGTTGAAGGTGACGCGACCGGTGGTGCCGGCGAGGACCGGCGTCTCGCCGCCGTCGACCTCGGCCGCCCAGGTGAACTGGTTGGCGTCGAGCGTCCGCGTGAAGCTCAGCTTCAGGACGTGACTGAAGCCGAGCGAGTCGTAGATGACCGACTCTTCCGAGAACTCTCCAGTGTCGCGGGCGGTCTGCGTACCGACCAGGCCGGCCAGGCTGTTGAAGTCGTCGCGCGGTACGCCGGCGTTGTCCTGCGCCTGGATGATGAGCCCCTTCACTTCGGCGGCCGCGCCGAGCACGTTGGGCGTCGCCAGGCTGATCCGTCCGGAGGCGTCGACCCCGAGCGTGACGCCCGAGATGCCGGTGACGGAGTTGAGCGCGGTCTGCACCGTGTTCAACAGGTCGGTCATGGTGGAGGTGGCCGTCGCGTCGAACGTGCCGGTGATCTGCTCGCCGCCCACCGTGGCGGAGAAGCTGATCTTGTCGCCGGCGCCGAGGAGCGGGACGACACCGGCCGCGTCGGCGCGCAGATCGACCAGCGTCACAGCGCCCGAGGCGGCCGCTCCGTCGACGTCCCGGAACACGCCCGACTCGGCGCGCGTGCCCGCCGGTTCGGAGTCGGCGCTCAGATTTCCTTGGTAGACCACGCCGGTGGTGGCGCGGGCCGGCTCGGTCTGCCCGATCGGGACGCGGATCTCGCCCAACGTCGTCGCGTACTCGTTCGTCGCGCGGTCGAAGCCGAAGCCCTGGACGATGTAGCGATTGACCGGGTCGACGAGGCGGCCGTTGCCGTCGAGTTGGAAAGCGCCGACGCGCGTGTAGAGCTGCTGTTCTCCGTCGGAGACGATGAAGAAGGCGTTCCCTTGCAGCGCGAGATCGGTCGCGACGCCGGTCTGTTCGAAGCTTCCCTGCGCGAAGATGCGGTCGACCGAGCCGAGCCGCGCGCCGGTGCCGACCTGCTTCGGATTCGAGCCGCCGAGCGAGCCGGACGGCGCCGTCGCCCCTTGGATCAACTGACTGACCGCATCCTCGAACGTCACGCGCGAGCGCTTGAATCCGATCGTGTTGACGTTCGCGATGTTGTTACCGACGACGTCCATGCGGAGCGTCGAGGTGTCGAGTCCGCTGACTCCCGAGAAGAGTGCTCTGAGCATTTCGATCCCTTTCTTCTGCGCCGTGGCGGATCGCTTCGGTCACTCGGCGATCCCCGACCTCCTCGACGAGGTCCAGCCGGTCAGGTCCTTAGGTCGGACCTAGAGCACGACAGCGCTGTCGATGTTGGTGAAGACATGTCCCCGCGTCTGATCCGAGCCCAACGCCGTCACGACCGTCCGAGACGGAACGTTGACGACGAAAGCGAGACCGGGCGAGAGAACGAGCGAGTCCTTGGCTCCGCGAGCCGCTGCGTCATCGATCGCCTGAGCGAGCCGTTCCAGCTCGTTCGGTGTGATCTGGATCCCGCGCGCCCGGATCCGTTCCTCGGCATGCCGAGAGAAGCGGACGGCCGTGCTCGGCGCGGTCGGCGTCGCCGCCGAAGTCGCCGCCGATGTCGCCGAAGTGAGCGCGGTCTCGAACGTGCGCGCGAAGGACGCAGGATCCGTACGGGTCGGAGTTCGTGGACCGGCGGCGCGCGAACTCCCATCGACGCGAGGCGCCGAGCCCGGGAGCGGTCCACCGATCGGATCTGTCATCTTCGATCACCTCCTCTGGTTCAGTTGGTCTGGAAGACTTCGAGCACCGAAGAGAGCGGCAGTTCCTCGCCATTGACGATGAGCAACGCGCTCCCTCCCTGGAACGTCACCCCATCGACCCGACCGGTCACGATCGGGAGGGACTCGACCTCGACGCCGGTCGCGTCGAAGGCCTGCACCTTCAGCTGGTATCGGCCGGTCGGCGCCGAAACTCCCGCGTCGCCTTTGCCGTCCCACATGAGGCGGTGCGGACCGACGGTTCCCGCGTCGCTCTGCAGCGTGCGCACCAGTCGACCGGCGTCGTCGTAGATCTCCATCACCACGTGCGCGGCGCCCGAGGGCAGGAAGTAGCCGACCTCGATTGGCAGATCGGCCACGAGCCCGACCGTCTCGCCGTTTGCTCGCACGTTTCGACCGATGAGACTCGCCGCCGACGAGTTGTTCAGCGATTGGGTCAGCGTCATCGAGTCCTGCATCGTCTGATTGAGCGTCTGCATCTGCTCCAGCGAGCTGAACTGAGCGAGCTGGGCCAGGAACGCCTCGTTCTCCATCGGCGAGAGCGGATCCTGGTGGCGGAGCTGTGTGATCAAGAGCTGGAGGAACTCGTTCTTCCCCAGCGTTCCCCCCATCGCGTTCGTCAGCGGCGACGACAACCCAGCGCCCGCGCTGTTTCCGACCAAGGCAGTGTCCATTTCCCGTCCTCCTTCTCTTTGCTCGCCCGCGATCAAGCGCGCACGTCCAGTCCGACCCGATGAACGCCGGCGATCGCGGACAGCACCGCACCGGGCGCGCTCCGCCGTGTCATCGCACGATCGACTTCGTCGCGAACTCCGCCGCGTGCGTCGCGTCGCGCCTCCTGCCCGAAGGCGGCGCTCCATTCCGCGCGACCCTCAGTCGCCGACGGCTGTCGCGACTCGAAGTTCGGCCGCGCCTCGAACGCGCTCGGCTGCGGCCAGAGTTCTTGTTCGGCGCGCGACGTCGCCGCGCTTTCCGCCGCTGCCGGCAGCGCGGTCGTGTGCGACGGCGCTTCGACGCGCAACGCCTCGACGTTCAGTCCCGCCTGCTTCATGCCGCGCTCCAGCTCGCCGCGCATCTCGCGCAGGAGCGAGCGCACTTCCGGTCGAGCCGCGATGAGGTGCGCCGACACACGATCCTCCTCCACCCACAGTCGCACCTCGATCGCGCCCAACTCCGGCGGCGAGAGTTGCACTCGCACCTCCTGCCGTCCCGTCTCCAGCGTCAACCGCATCGCTCCCGGCAACCGCACGGGAAGTTCACTGATCGAGAGCTGCAACGGCGCGAGCGGTGTCTGCGGCGTCGTTGGCGCGGCAAGCGCCACAGGCGCAGAGGCCGGTGTCGGTGTCGAGATCGACATCGACGAGAGCATTGCCATCGGAGTCGACGCCGGCATCGACTCGCGCACTGACTCCGGCATCGACTCCACAGGCAACGTCATCGCCTCGCGGACCGCCGAGTTCGGTGTCCGCGGCCATGTCGATGTCGGGGCTTCATCCCCGCGTGCCTCGACCACCCCCCAGCCATGCGCCACCTTCGCGACAGCGATCTCTCCCGGCTCCGCATTCCCCTCCGGCTGGGCGCTCTCGTCAGCTCCACGCGCGCGGATCGGCACAGACAAGGGCCGGCCGTTTGGTTCGGATTCGCGCTCGACCAACGGCCGCGCAACTTCCGAGATCATCTCCGCGATAGCAGGACGCTCCCCGCCGCGCGCCTCATGCGCCGCGGCCGACCACAGATCGAAGGACATGCTCGGTCCAGACGATTCCGCTGTCGGCTGCACTGTCGGCTGCACTGTCGGCTGCACTGTCGGCTGCGAGATTGA
>CAZVYN010000061.1:0-21139 GCA_964631125.1 uncultured bacterium
TCCCGCACTCGGCGATCAACCGCAGTACGGTGTAGGGGCCGAGACCGTGGATCTGCGTCAGATCGGTTCCGACCAACGTATAGAGCGCGGAGCGCACGTCGAACCCCGGTTCGTTCTTCGCCGGCCGCCGCCTGCGGGCGGGAGACAACGAGGCCGGTCGGTCAGCCGTCACGCGTTCGCGCTCTGCGTTCAGCTCCGACATCAGACCCTCGACTTCGCGATCGCAGGCGCCGATCTTCATCTGGTAGACGTCATAGAGTTCGAGCGCCTGTTGCAATGCGAAGACGTGCTCGGGGCGGAAGTTCCCCGTCAATGCTTCCTCGATCGTCTGCGCCGAGTTCTTGCAGCGCACGTCCCGCATGGTCGCCAGTACTCGGGCATCCCGCTCGCCGTTCACGATCGCCCTGATGATGGCCATGCCGGTCGTCCCGGTGATGTCCGAGACGACGTGATGCAGTTGCACGTTCATCTGCATCATCGCCTTCTGCATGTGCTGGATGTGGGCCGCGGCGTACTCCACCATCCGCTCGCGGTGGCGCAGATAGGCCCGAAGCGCGGCGATCTTCTCCCGTGGGCGGAAGCTCCCCCGAAGGAGTCCGTACTCATGGAGCTGACGGATCCACTGGGCGTCGCATACATCGGTCTTTCGGCCGGGCACGTGCTTCACCGCCCGAGCATTGACCAGGAGCACCTCGAGTCCCCGCGACTCCAGGATCTCGAACACGGGGATCCAGTACACCCCCGTCGACTCCATCGCCACGGTCGTGACTCCCACTTGAAGCAGCCACTCCGCCATGCGGTGAAGGTCGCCGGTGAAGCTCCGGAACGAGCGCACCGGCTCCGCATCACGATCTTCCGGGACCGCCACTACATGGAAGGTCGCACCCACGTCGAGCCCCGCGGCACATCGATGAACTCGACGGAACGGAACCTCCGTCGACGTATCCGCTTGCTTCTTCCGCGCCATCATGTCCTCCCCTCGGATGAAATCGGGGGGCGGGCTGGTCGACAAGTTCACTTTCCTAAAACGGGATCGCCGAAGCGTCACCACTGTCAAGTCCGCAACACCATCCCGGGACCAGGTTTTTTTGCGGGAACTCACGCACCAGAAAACTACGGTCTCTCCTCCCGAATTGCCCGACCCGAGTTTCTCACACGCGAGGTGCCGAGGCCTGCAGACACGTTTTTTACAAACTCGAGCTCCAAACGGAGGTGGCGGTTCTCGCGCTCCAAACGGCGGAGCTCTTCGTCGGCGACCTTCAGACGGCCCTTGCCGGGGAACGCCTGCTCACCATCGTCGACGAGCTGCTCCTTCCAGCGACCGAGCAGGCCCGCGCCGATCCCGAGCTCGCGAGCGACCTCCGCCATCGATTTGTTCTGCTCGACCACCTGGCGAACCGCCTCGAGCTTGAACTCGCGCGGGAACGACCGACGAACTTGCTTCTTCTGCTTCATGGACGCCCTCCTGGGCGGGATTATCCCACCTTTTCGAGGTGTCCATCAGATCGGGGGAGGCTCACTGTCTTCGTAGAGGAAGTACGTGACTCCCGCGGTTGCGACGCCTCGGAGGGGCACGATCGTCGCCCAGGTCGACTGCGGCGGAAGTCCAAGCAGAGCACCGACCAGGACGAAGATCCGATTCATAGGACAGGCTCCAAAGCGTTGGGGGGCTCATGGCGACCTGAGGGTGAGAGGTCGCGCGTTCGCTCCGATTCTCGACATGCTTGGCTCGGCCCCGAGACGATCGCCGCCGAGTTCGCGAACCGTCCGCCACGCTGCATTCCCGACCAGTCTGTTAACCACTCTCCCCCCAGAAAGAGAGCGCCAGAGAGTCTAGGCCCGGGATGCACCCGGACGCGACGAATTCGGTTAACAGCCGCGTGTCGGTCGTCGGCGAGAGAGAGTCCTCGGGCATCGAGGACAGCGCGCAAACCCACGCCACACGGCCATAAACAAGGACCCCGCCAGCGCACTGCCGGCGGGGTCTCAGCTAACCTCTTCGTCGAGCCAATCAGGTTTGCTCGCGGACGATGGCTCCCCGGGTAGGACTCGAACCTACAACCCTGCGGTTAACAGCCGCATGCTCTACCATTGAGCTACCGAGGAATGAGCGGGGCGGGCGGCGGGGCGCGGAGGGCGCTGGTCGGACGCACGCGAAGGGGCAAATTAGCGGGATGGCAGGGAGGCTGTCAACGATGGGCGGCATGGCTGGCGCGGCGCCGCCGCTCGGGACGGCTCTTCGACGCGCGCTGTGGTTTCTGGGGCCGGGTTGGGCTGTGTTGGCGCTTCTCGTTCTCCCCCAGGCGCGCGACCGGATGGCTGGGTTGATGCGCGAAGGGGTGCGGCCGCCGCTGAGCGCAGCTCTCCCCTCCTCTCCCCTCGAATGGACGGTCCTGGCGGCGGCGCTGCTGTTGCTCGCGGTGGGGTTCTGGATCCTGACGCCTGCGTTGCTCAGGGCGGACCCGGATCGGATGCGCGGCGGTGCGGGCACAAGTGCGGGCGCGGGTGCGGACGCGCGCGTGTTGACGTGGAGTCTCGCGGGCATCGCGGCGCTCTTGTCGCTCGCGCTGCTCTCGCCGGGTGAGCCGACGATCCTCGATGCGAAGAGTCACGTGGGGCGCGCCTGGCTGTGGGCGGAGAGCCTGCGTCAGTTCTCGATCCCTCGGTGGACCGACCTCTGGTACGGCGGATTTCCGGGGGATCTGCATTACCCGCCGCTCTCTCACATCTTGGCGGCGCTTCCGATCCTCGTCGGGATGGATTCCTACGAGGCCGTGAAGGTCGTCGCGTGGCTGTCGTTGATCGCCGCTGCCGTCGGATTCGGATTGCTCGCGCGGACGCTGCATGACTCCGCGGCGGCGGGCATGGTGGGTGGACTGATCGGGGTGCTGGCGCCGCCGTTTCACAACGCTTGGCTGTGGGAAGGGCGTCTTCCCGGGCTGCTCCTGATCGGGATCCTGCCTTGGCTCTTTCTGACCGTGGAGCGCCTTATCCGCGGGCGAACGGGGCTGCGTGGGGCGATCGAGCTGGGGCTCGGGATCTGGCTGCTCGCGTTGGCGCACCTGGGACAGGCGCGGGCGGCGCTGCTCTTGTTAGGGCTGTTCACGGCGCTGCGTCTCGGCGCCGCGTGGCGCGTCGAAGGGATTCGCGAACGCGCGCTGTTCGTGATGGCGGGTTGGCTCTGTGGGATCGTCTTGATCGCGCCGTTCGTCTTGCCGCTGATCGACGAGAAGAGTTGGGTGAACTATCTGGCGGCGCCCGACCGGATGAAGCTGACGGCGCCGGTGTTCGCGGATCTCACTCGACTCTTCGGGTTCAACCCGCGCGGGCAGGGGATTCTCGGGGTGAGTCTGCTGGTGCTCGCGATCGTCGGCGTGGTGCGGGCGGTGCGTCGCACGCGCGGGGAAACGCGCGACGAGACACGTGGCGAGACACGCGAAGTTGGCGCGATCGGCCCCGTCGCGATGGGTGCGCTGATCCTCGCGCCGTGGTTCTTCTGTTCGACCTGGGGGCGTGGGGTTGATCTGCTCTTCCTCGGGGGAATTTTGGCGGCGCCGGCGGCGGTCGCGTTCGTGCGCGCCCCGGGGTTCGGGTTGGCGGTGCTCCTCTTGTTGTGTGACCTGGGGCCGACGCAGCTCTTCAGTACCTACAGCGCGAGTGATCAGCGGAAGGACCGCAATCGGGCCTATTCGATCCTCGAAGCGGGCGCGGAGAACGGGCGGATGTTGGAGTTGCCGGCGACGGCCGACGGGAAGATCCGGCCGATCTCTTGGACGTTCGCGCCGGGGCGTGCGGTGCCGTCGCTGGGCGGGCCGTTCATCCAAGGGGCGCCGCTCGACTTCCGTCATGCGGCGCCGGTCATCGATACGTTGGCGCAGGCGATGAACGCGCAGGCGGAGATCGATTCTGGGCTGGTTCGGCTGCTCGCCTTCCATGGGGTCGAGTCGATCATTGTCGTGGGGCCGACCGAGCTCTCACCGCCGAACGCGCGCGGGGCCGGATTGATCTTCGACGCGGCGCTGCCGGGGTTGCGGGTGCGCGATGCGTCGCTGGTCTTCTCGCTCTCGGCGGGCGGGCCGGCGCCGCCGCCGTTGCCGGAGAGGCCGCTCTCCTCGGCCGGCTATCCGGCCTCGCTCTCGCGCGAGTTGGCGCGCGGGCAGCTCGAGTGGCTGCGTGCGGCCGCGCCGACGCCGATCCATGGAGTGACGGCTCGCGTGCTGCCGAATCAGATGCGGCTCTCGGTCGTGGGCGCGCCGGGTGGAGAGGTGCGCATTGCGCGGGCGGCCTATCCGGGGACGCGCGTTTGGATCGATGGGGTCGACACCGCGTGGCGGCCGGCGCCGCTCGGCGGGATCCGCATCGCGTTGCCGGCGGGAGATCATGAAGTGCGGATCGAGACGCCGATCTCGCGACTGCGGCGGGGCTGTGAGATCGCGCAGACTTTGCTGGTGGGACTAGCGGTCGTCGTGTGGATGCGCGCGCGCTCGGGGCGCGTTGCGAGGGGCAGAGGGCGCGCCTAGACTGCGCGGTGCGCGGGTGTTCGGGAGCTGCGTGGGAGGCGAGATGGCGGTGGTGCGTCTCTTCGGTGCGTTGTCGGTGGCGATGGCTGTGGTCATGGGGATAGCTGTCGTTGGCGGGTGCACGACGCAGCGTCGCGCGGCGGATGACGCGAAGGCGGATTCGTTGCGAGCGGGCGTCGTGACAGCGGATGGGGTGAAGGCGGAGTTGGTGCGCGGGGAACTGTCGGGGACGATCGATGAGTATCTGCGGGCCGTGCAGGCGCCCGATGCGCCGGCGGAGGCTTGGATTCAACTGGGGAATGGCTACGCGCAGATGGGGCGATGGGCGGAGGCGATTCCGGTGTGGGAAGAGGCGCTGCGGCGGGGGCCGGAGGCGGCGGTGGCGGCGAAGGTGAGAGCGGATATCGAGACGGCGCGGAAGAAGATTGCGGAGCTGAGGGCGAGGGCGTCGTGAGGGCGTGGGTGGTGAAGGGGGCTGGGACGAAAACTGGGTTGCGAGCGGCCGCGCTGGTTTGTTTGCTCACGTCGCTGCTTTGCAGCGACGCGAGTGCTTGGCCCCTCCCGTGGACCGAAGTGGAGCCGGTGACGCCGGTGGATGATGTGGGGACGCTCAGGGATGCGCGGCCGGCGACGCTGCCGGCGCGGCGGTTGGAACTGGACAGTCGGCGGGCGCTGGGGCGCACGGGCGTCGGCGTCTATGGCGGATTCCCTTCGATCGCGGGGCTGCAGTTCGTCGCGCCGGTGGATGGGCGCGTGGGATTTCGCACGGGCATCACGGCGGCGCCGGCGGTCGGGATCCTGTGGACGCCGGGGATCGAGGTGCGATTCCGCGAGACGCAGGGCGCCTACGCGGAGGGCGGACCGCTCGTCTTCGGGAATCTGTTCCTCGGGCGGACCTATGTCGACGAGGACAAAGAGGAACGCGGGCTGGAGGCGGGTGTCGGCTATCGGATCGTCATGAACGATGTGCGCGACCTGCGGTGGTTCCTCACGGCGGAGGTGGGCGGCCACTGGGAGAAGGGGTCCGAGTGGCCGCTGCGACCGAGCGCGCGGGTCATGTGGATGATGGCTGGAAGGTGACATCGAACCGGCCGCCGGTTCGATGTCCTCAGACTCCGCTGAACTTCGCCGCTCTCCGCTCCATCACCGCCGTCATCCCCTCCCGCGCATCCGCCGACCGGAAGATCTCATCGAGCCCGGCCGCCTCCAGCTCCAACGCCTCCGCCAACGACACGCGCGCTCCCTCCACCACCAACGCATCCGCGCGCTTCAGCGCCAACGGCGCCTTCGCCTGCAGCCGCGAGCGCAGTTTCGCGGTGGCGGCGTCGTCATTCGGCGCGACCAGATCCTCGATCGACGCTTCCGCGAAGAGGCGCGCCATGCCGAGCAACGTGGGATCGGAGGCGACTCCGGGCGCGAGCGCATGGACGGCTGCTCCCTGACGCGACGCCTTGCCGCGCGCGATCGCGGTTTCGATCGCGGCGTCCAGATCACGATGCGGAACGACCGCGTCGACCAGGCCCATGCGCAGCGCGGTGGGCGCGTCGACCATCTGGCCCGTGTCGACCAACCAACGCGTGAGGGCGAGGCCGATGCGTCGGCTCGGGCGCTGCGTGCCGCCGAGTCCCGGATAGATGCCGATGCCGGTTTCGGGGAAGGCCATCGACGCCTTCTCGGTGCAGACGATCGCGTCGCAGGCAAGCGCGAGTTCGAGACCGCCGCCCAACGCCAGGCCGTCCATCTTCGCAATGACCGGCTTCGGGCACGATTCGATGCGCTGCAGGATGGCGTGTCCGTCGCGGGCGAACTGCGCGATCTCGTCGAACTTGCCCGCGCCGATGTTGCGCACGAAGAACGCGAGATCGGCCCCGGCGATGAAGGCCTTGCCGGCGCCGGAGAGAACAATGCCCTTCACCTTGGGGTCGGCGATGGCCGACTCGAGGGCGACAGAGAGTTGGCGGGCGACTTCGGGGTTGAGGGCGTTGAGGGCGTCTGGCCTGTTAACCGTGATATTTGCGACGGCGCTTTGGCCGTCGGAAATATCACGGTTTCCGCTATCCGACATCGGCACTACTTCGAGTTTCACCACGCGAATTGGAAACGGGAGGGATGCCGCGGATTGGTCTCGAAGGACAACGGGAGTGGGGAGGCTGTACTTGGTCTCGATGAGGCCGGAATGTCGCATCGCCTCGGCTACGCCGACGCGGTTCATCATTTCAAACGGGCCCCGAGCCCACCTCAGCCCTACTCGGGCTCCGATGTCTACATCCTCGATCGTCCCCACCCCCTCGCTCACCAACTGCGCCGCCACATAGAACGTCACGGCTAGCAGTCTCTCCGCCACGAGCGGAAACTTCGCCTTCACCGCATCCCCGGCGAGGGAGAACTCCCCTCCCGCTTCCATCTTCCGTTTGATCACATCGGACGGCGCATAGAAGGGGCCGAGCTCACGCGCCAGCGTTGCTGCCGCGTGGTAACCAATCGGTATCCCCGTGATGTTCATGAGCTGGAACGGACCGAGCGCGATCTTGAACGTCTCGATCGCCGCCTGTTCGATCGTCGGGATGTCGGCCACCCCTTCTTCGAGCAGGCGCGCGGCTTCATTGATCCACGGGACGAAGAAGCGGTTCACGACGAAGCCGGGGGCGTCGGCGGTGGCGATCGGGGTCTTGCCGATCTGCTCCTGCACGGCCCAGGCGCGCGCGTAGGTGTCGTCGCTCGTTTCGGGCGCGCGGACCACTTCGACCAGGCGATTCTTGGCGGGGTGATAGAAGTAATGCAGCCCGACCACGCGCTCGGGATGCTTCGTCACTGCCGACAGTTCGCGCACGCGGAATGACGACGTGTTCGTACCCAAGATCGCATCGGCGCGCGTCGCTTCGCCGAGGCGGCGGAAGATGTCCTGCTTGACCGCGAGGTCCTCGAAGACCGCTTCGACCACGAGGTCGGCCTGGCTGAGTTGCACCCAGTCGACGGTGGCGAGCACGCGCTCCTCGATCGCGCGCGCGGCGTCTTCGCGATAGATCTTCCGCTCGACCGCTTCGCGCAAGGTTTCGCGGATGCGGTTGCGCCCGCGCTCGACCGCCGCTTCGTCCAAGTCCAGCAACATCACGCGGAAGCCTTCGGCCGCGTACTTCTGCGCGATGCCCGAGCCCATGTTGCCGGCGCCGATGACCGCGATGGTGCGGATCTCACTCATGCGAACTGCTCTCCTTCTTCCGCTTCTTCTTCCAGCGTGGGACGCTGCGCGGCGGCCAAGAGGTAGCCGAGGACGCCGCGTCCGCCGTAACCGTAGTACGCCGCAGCTTCGCGGCGTCGATTGTCCAGATCTTCCGAGTCGATCTCTCCGTGCGCGAAATACTCGGCCCAGGCGCTCTCGGGGACGAGACAACTGACGCGCGTCCGGTAGCCGAGGGCCTCCAGCAACGCGCGATACTCCGCTTCGGTGCCGATGGCGAGATGTCCCGCTTCGAAGACGGCGCGCACGATCGGCGAGGGGACGTTGCCCTTCTCGATCAACGGTACGCCGTCGTCTTCGGTCAGATCGCCGAGCCAAGCGCGAACCGCGGCCGGCGGCGGCGAGTCCAGATAGACCGGGTCGCTCGCGATCAGCCAGCCCGCGGGACGCAGATGCACGCGGATCCGCTCGAGCGCGCGGGCCAGTCCGAAGGCGGTGGCGACGCCGCCGAGGGCGAGCACCGCGTCGTACTCCTCGACCGGCAGCTCGATGTGGCGCGGGTCCATCTGGAGGAACTCGACCTGATCGCCGAGGTCGTGGGCCGCGGCCGAGGCGCGCGCGCGGGCCAGCGCCGATTCGTCGGGGTCGATCGCGGTCACACGAACTCCCAACTCCGCCGCCAAGAGGAGCGAGGCGCCGCCGTCGCGACAGCAGATGTCGAGCAGGTGATGGCCGGTGGAGAGGCCGAGTCCGCGGGTCAGCGTGAGGAGGAGATCGCGCGACATGGGAGTGCGGATGGGAGGTGTGGGAGTCATGGGGCAGCGCCGGTGGCTGGGGACCAGCGACGGGAAACTACCGCGCGGCGCGCAACGCGCCGGGTGGTTTCCGCGCGAACGGAGGCGCCGGCACGGTCGCCGGCGCTAGACAGATCCCCCCAAGAGAACAACGCGACGCCGCCGGGGACGTTGGCGTCGGCCCACTCCATCTGGGCGTCGAGTTCGGTTGCGCTCAGCTTCCACACTCCCAAGCCGACCAAGACGCGTTCGGGCGGAAGGTCGGCGGAGATCGCCTGCTCACGCCAACGCGCCAAGCGTTCCATGGACGTGGTGTAGCTCATCGGGATCGCGCGGTCGATCCAGAGCTCGCGCACCCACGTCGTCCAGTCTTGTCCGTAGAGTTGGAACGCATCGTCGGGATCCGGCATGACCGCCGCAGAGAGAACGATGCCCGGCCGCGCAGCGCGCGCCCGCTCCCCCGCCTCGCGCACGAAGAGCGAGACCTGCTCGGCCCGCCACTCTTCCCACGAGGGATGATCGAGCGCTTCACGCGCCGCGAAAGCCTGCAGCGCGTCGCTCTCGAAACCGCCCTTGGGACCGGGGAAGCGGACGTAGTCCCAATGAAGCCCGTCGAGCGCGTAGCGTTCGACGAGCTCTGAGACGACGTCGAGAAGATGTCCCCTCGCCGGCGGCGAAGCCGGCGAGAGAAACGCACCTTCGAGAAAGAGCTCCCCGCGCTCCGACTTCGGGATCTCGGCAATCGAGCGACCGTCTTCCCAGCGTGCAATCCATCCGGGGTGAGCGTTCGCGACGTGGAGCGCGTCGTCGGCGGAGCCGACGAGGAAGACGTTGAACCAAGCATGCACACGTAGCCGCCGCGCGTGCGCGGCGGCCATCAGCGTGGCGAGTGCATCAAATCGCTCGTCCCTTCGAGGGACGAGCGATGACCGGTAATACGCGTCGCCTCTGCCTCGCACCTGCACCAACAAGTCCGTCGCCCCCAACTCCGCCGCGTCCCCCACCAACGCCTCGATCGCCGCAGGCGACGCGAGCTGATCCCGGATGATCCAAAGATATCGATCGGCGGCGTCCGCGCCGCCGATCGATCCAACTGCGATCAGGATCGAGATGACTATGGAGAGGAGAAAGGGGATCACGACCGACCTACCGAACCCGCGACGAAGGTCACATCCGGGGATTGCTGGGTGCATGGGTGGGGGTTCGGACGCCAACGCCGGAAGGGAGAAAAGAGGACGGATCGTCGCGGGGCGCGACGATCCGCGACTTAGCCGGGAAGCCCCGGCGTATTGAGATACGACTGGGGCTCCCCTTGCTTTGCAAGTTGTGCAGGATGCGCGGTTCGGCGGCGGACGTCGAACGCTTCGCGTTACGACGTCGCTACCTCCACTTCCTTCTTCCGGCCGGCGCCGAGGACGCGGTCGAGGAGACCGCGCTTCTTCTCGGGGACCGGCGCGTCGACGGCGTCTTCGCGCTTCTTGCGATCGGCGGCCTTCTGCTCGGTCGTCTTCACGAGCTCGAGGATGGCCATCTCGCCGGCATCGCCGAGCCGACGGCGGGTCTTCAGGATGCGCGTGTAGCCGCCCGGGCGGTTCATGTAGAGCGGCGCGATCTCGTCGAAGAGCTTCTTCACGACCGTCTCGCTCATGACCACCGCCGCGACGAGGCGTCGGGAGTGGAGATCGTTGCGCCGCGCCTTGGTGATCAAGGTCTCCGCCAGACGCCGCGTCTCCTTGGCCTTGGCCAGCGTCGTCTCGATCCGCTCCCGCTCGAAGAGCGCGGTGACCAAGTTCCGCAGGAGCGCCTTCCGGTGGGAGGCGGTGCGGCTGAGCTTGCGGTGGTCTTTACGGTGTCTCATCGTTCTCTCTCGGTTGATCCGCGCGTGAGGCGCGAAGGTTCTAGAGGTCGTCCGCTCCGGCATCGGCATCGTCGTCGTCGAGGAGATCGTCGATGTCCACCGCTCCGGCGGGCACGGGCGCCGCCGTCTGCGGTCCGAGGTACCGGGAGACATCCATGCCGAACGTCAGCTTCATGTTCACGAGCAGATCCGCGATCTCCTTGAGCGACTTCTTGCCGAAGTTGCGGTACTGGAGCATCTCGGCTTCGCTCTTCTGGACGAGATCACCGAGCGACTTGATCTTGGCGGCGCGGAGGCAGTTCCCCGAGCGGACCGAGAGCTCGAGCTCGTCGACGCTCTTCTCCAGCAATTCCTTGATCCGCAGGTACTCCTCGTCGACGACCTCTTCTTTTTCCTCTTCGAACTGCTCCTCGAAGGTGACGAAGAGGCTGAAGTGGTCGCGGAGCAGCTTGGCCGCCATGGCGAGGGTGTCGACCGGGAGCATCGAGCCGTCGGTCGCGATCTCGATCGTCAGCTTGTCGTAGTCGATCCGCTGGCCGATGCGCGTGTTGTCGACCTTGAAGTTGACGGTCGTGACCGGCGAGAAGATGGCGTCGAGCGAGATCCATCCGAGGGGACGATCGGCGGCGCCCGGCTGGTCTTCGGCCGAGGCGTATCCCTTGCCCGAAGCGACCTCGACCTCCAGGCGGAGCTCCGCGTCTTTGTTCACAGTGGCGATCACGTGCTCGGGATTGAGGATCTTGATGTCGGAGGAGATCTCCAGATCCTTCGCCTTGATCACCTTCGGACCCTTCGCCTGGTAGACGCCGCGGCGCGGTCCGTCGCCGGTGTGCTTGAAGCGGATCTTCTTCAAGTTCAAGACGACGTCGGTGACGTCTTCTTGCACGCCCGGAATCGCGGTGAACTCATTGCGCACCCGTTCGTCTCCGAAGCGCACCGCCGTCACCGCCACACCCTGGAGAGACGAGAGCAGAACTCGGCGCAACGAATTGCCGAGGGTGGTGCCGAAGCCCCGCTCGAGGGGCTCGATGACGAACGTGCCGAGGGTGGCGGTGGCGACAACGTCGTCCTGCCGAACCCGCTCGGGCATCTGGAGCGCCTTCCACTTCATTCCGCTGGTTCCTCCGGGGTCTTCAAGCTGGGAGACACGAACTACTTCGAGTAGAGCTCCACGATCAACTGCTCCTGCACCGGCACGGGGATCTCATCGCGCGCCGGGATCTTCACGAGCCGTCCGGTCATCCCCTTCTCTTCGAACTCCAACCACGACTGCATTTCGGTCCGCCGACGGTTCGCCACCGTCTCCTTGACGCCGGGAATCTGCCGGCTCTTCTCGGCCACCTGGACGGTGTCGCCGACCCGCAGCGCATAGCTCGGCACGTCGACGCGGTGTCCGTTGACGTGGATGTGTCCGTGGCCCACGAGCTGCCGCGCGGCGTTGCGCGAGGGGGCGATGCCGAGGCGATAGACGATGTTGTCGAGGCGCGTTTCCAGGAGTTGGAGAAGGTTCTCGCCGGTGATGCCCTTCTTCTTCTCCGCCTTGTGGAAGTAGTTCCGGAACTGCCGCTCCAAGACGCCATAGATCCGCCGCGCCTTCTGCTTCTCTCGGAGCTGCTGTCCGTACGGCGTGATCTTCGCGCGACGATCGCGGCCGTGCTCACCCGGCGCATAGGCGCGGCGCTCGATGGCGCACTTATCGGTGTAGCAGCGGTCCCCCTTGAGATAGAGGCGGATTCCTTCGCGTCGACATTGGCGACACTTGGCGTCGGTGTAACGGGCCATCGATATGCTTCCTCTCGGACCGATCCGTTTGGACTGAGACTACGAACTGGTTGGCGTCAGTTGGCGGACACCGCCACGAAAACCACTGGGAAACAGAACTAGATTCGGCGTCGCTTCGGCGGCCGACACCCGTTGTGCGGGATCGGCGTGACATCGCGGATAGCCGAGACCTCGATCCCGGCGGCGGAGAGGGCGCGGATCGCCGCTTCTCGTCCTGCTCCCGGACCGGTGACCCAGACCTCCACGCGGCGCATGCCCTGGCCGAGCGCCTCCTTGGCGGCGCCTTCCGCGGCGACCTGCGCGGCGAACGGCGTGCTCTTGCGCGAACCCTTGAAGCCGGCTTTCCCGGAGCTCGACCACGCGATCACACCGCCATCGAGATCGGTGATGGCGACGATCGTGTTGTTGAAGCTCGCGTGGACGTGCGCGACTCCATTGGTTCCGACCTTGCGGTCTTTCTTCTTGGCCTTCTTGACGGGCTTCGCCACCTAGCGATTCCTCCACATCTCTGTATCTTCTCGGAGCAGTCTCTCTCGGAGCAGTGTTCTCTCGACGCCTACTTCTTCGCGGGCAGCTTCTTCTTCATCGAGCCGGCCGTCTTCTTGGGTCCCTTGCGCGTGCGCGCGTTCGTGCGCGTGCGCTGACCGCGAACCGGGAGGTTGCGCCGGTGCCGCAGCCCGCGATAGCAGCCGATATCCATGAGCCGCTTGATGTTCATACCGACTTCGGTATGGAGCGCGCCCTCGACTCGATACTGGTTCTCGATCTCGTTGCGCAGCCGCGCCGTCTCGTCCTCGCTCAGGGCCTTGACCTTCTTGTCAGGGTCGACCTTGGTCGCTTCGAGGATCTTCCGCGCAGTGGCCGGGCCGATGCCGAAGATGTATGTGAGTGCGATCTCGATCCGCTTTTCGTTGGGGAGATCGATGCCTGCGATGCGCGCCAACTCAACCCTCCTGTGTTCAGCCCTGCCGTTGCTTGTGCCGCGGATTCTTGCAGATCACGCGAATCACGTTTTCGCGACGGATGACCTTGCAGTGTTCGCAGATCTTCTTGACCGACGCCCGCACCTTCATCGCACTGTCCTTCTTTCTCGCCCGTTCTCTCTCCAGGCCGTTCTCTCTCGAGCTGACACGCACGCCGACATCGCCTCGATCGGTCTCGCGACCGTCCGAGTCGACCTACTCAGGCACAGCGAGTCAGGATTTCCGGCCCACGATCGGTGATGGCAACGGTGTGCTCGAAGTGGGCCGACAGTCTACCGTCTCGCGTGACCACCGTCCACCCGTCGTCCAGAGTTTCGACTTCGTGCGATCCGGCGTTGATCATCGGCTCGATGGCGATGACCATCCCGGCCCGCAGGGTCGGTCCCTGCTCCGGCCGGCCGTAGTTCGGGATATGCGGATCTTCGTGCAGACGCTCCCCGATCCCGTGCCCGCCCAGCTCCCGGACAACCCCGTAACCATGCGCTTCGGCGTGGGTCTGGACCGCGTGCCCGATCGCCCCGATCTTGCCCCCCGCCACGGCGGCCGCGATGCCCCGCAGCATGCACTCCTCGGTCACCTGGAGCAGCTTGACGGTCGTCTCGGGGACCGCCCCGATCGCGAACGTCCTCGCTCCGTCGCCGTGATAGCCATCTTTGTACGCCCCCACGTCGACGCCCAGGATGTCCCCCTCTAGCAGCACGTAGTCGCCCGGGATCCCGTGGACCACCTGCGAATTGACCGAGAGGCAGGTCGAGGCCGGAAAGCCGTGGTAACCCTTGAAGCTCGGCGTGGCCCCCTGCTCGCGGATGAACCCCTCGATTTCGCGGTCCAGATCGAGTAACGACAGCCCTGGCGCGACCCGCGTGCGGGCGTACTCCAGGCACTGGGCCACGATGCGGGCCGATTCGCGAATCTTCTCGACCTCCTCGGGCCGGCGGAGACGGATCGTCGTCACGCGCCCGGCTCCTGCAGGGCGCCATCGAGCACGCTCGTGATCTGCGCGAAGACGCGCTCGACTGGACCATCGCCGTTGACGATCGTGAGCAGCCCCCGTCCGTCGTAGTAGTCGATGAGCGGCGCGGTCGATGATTCGTAGACGTTCAAGCGCTTGCGCACCGTTTCTTCCGTGTCGTCCTGCCGTTGGATCAGCTTCGAGCCGCAGACATCGCAGGTCTCGAGCCGCTGCGGCGCCTTGGTCATCAGGTTGTAGACCGCACCGCAGCCGGGACAGACGCGCCGACTGGTCATGCGGTCCAAGATGTTCTTCTTCGGCACGTCGAGCTTCACGACCCTGTGCAGCCGCCACTGGCGCCGCTCCAACATGTCGTCCAGCCCCTCGGCCTGCGGGATCGAGCGCGGAAAGCCGTCGAGGATGAACCCCGGCCGAGCGTCTTCGCGCACCACCCGCTCTTCCACCAGGTCGAGGATCAGGTCGTCCGGCACCAGAGCGCCGGTCATGACGTAGGTCCTCGCCGTCTCACCGACGCTCGTGCCGTCAGCCATCGCCTGCCTGAGGATGTCGCCGGTCGAGATCTGCGGCACCGCGTAGCGCTCGACGAGGAGACTGCTCTGGGTCCCCTTCCCACTGCCGGGCGCTCCGAGTAGAACGATCCGCATCCCTTTCCCGCCGCCACGTGCGCACTCGCGTCGACCCCCGCGGGCCTAGCGAGCCCGTCCCTGCAGACGACCCTTCTTCAGGAATCCGTCGTAGTGCCGCATGAGCAGGTGCGACTCGATCTGCTGCAATGTATCCAGCGCCACGCCGACGATGATGAGAAGGCTGGTGCCGCCGAAGTAGAACGGCAGGTTGCCGTAGCGGATCAAGAGGTCGGGCAGGATGGCGATGATGGCCAAGAAGACGGCGCCCGGGAGCGTGATCCGCAGGAGGATGCGATCGATGTAGTCGGCGGTGTGCTTGCCCGGCTGGATGCCCGGGACGAAGCCGCCGTACTTCTTCATGTTCTCCGCCAGGTCGACCGGATTGAGGACGATCGCCGTGTAGAAGTAGGTGAAGAAGATGATGAGGCCGACATAGAGCAGGGTGTAGAGCGGCGCGCCCGGCGCGAACCAGTTGTTGACGAAATCCTGCAGCGCAAGGCTGTTCGGGAAGAAGCTGGCGATCGTCGCCGGGAAGATGACGATCGACTGCGCGAAGATGATCGGGATGACGCCGGCGGTGATGACGCGCAAGGGGATGTGCGTCGTCTGACCGCCGTACATCTTGCGGCCGACGATGCGCTTGGCGTACTGCACCGGGATCCGGCGCTGCGCCTGGCTGACGAAGATGACGAACGCGGTCACCGCGATCATGAGCGCCGCGAAGATCGCCGCGAGGAACGGATTGAGCGCGCCCTGCATGATCTGGCGGACCGTGTTGATCAAGTCGGTCGGGAACTGAGCGACGATTCCGATGAAGATGATGAGGGAGATCCCGTTGCCGATCCCGCGCTCGGTGATCATCTCGCCCAGCCACATCACGAAGATCGTGCCGGTCGTCATGGTCAGGACCGTGAGCATTCGGAAGGACATGCCGGGTTCGGGCACGACCCCCGGGACCTGGCCGTTCATGCTCTCGAGGAACACCGCGATGCCGATCGACTGGATGACGGCGAGCACCACGGTGGCGTAGCGCGTGTACTGCTGGATCCGCTTGCGGCCCTCTTCGCCTTCCTTCTGCAGCCGTTCGAAGAATGGAATGACCGCGCCGAAGAGCTGGAAGACGATCGATGCGCTGATATACGGCATGATGCCGAGAGCGAAGATCGTCGCCTTGCCGAAGTTGCCGCCGACGAACAGGTCGTACAGGCCGAAGAGCGTATTCCCCTGCGAGCGGAAGAACGCCTGGAGCGCGGCGCCGTCGACGCCGGGCGTCGGGACGTGTCCGCCGAACCGGTAGACGCAGAGGAGCAGCAGCGTCCAGAGGAGCCGACGCTTCAGCTCGGGGATCCGGAACACGGACTGCAGACTGGAAAGCATTCCGTAGGCCTCTTCCTGGGTCTATCTCCCCGACCGAACCGGGGAGAAGCGTGGATACGGGAGCGAAGCGAGGGCCCGAGTCGATCGCGGCCCCCCGCGCTCGAACATCAAGCCTTCGTCGTGATCAGGCGCCGATCAGCTCGATCGAGCCGCCGGCCGCTTCGACCTTCTCGCGCGCGCTCGAACTCGCGGCGTGCACCTTGAGATTGAGCGGACGGTCGATGGCGCCGTCACCGAGGAGCTTGATCCGCACGCCTCCCTTGCGAGCGAGCTTGGTCTCCTTCAGCGATTCGGGGGTGACGACCGCGCCGGCCTCGAAGCGATCGAGATCACCGAGGTTCACGACCTGGTACTCGATGCGGTTCGGGTTCTTGAACCCGCCTTTGGGCAGCTTCCGGATGAGCGGCATCTGACCGCCCTCGAACCAGATGTGGCTGCCTCCGCCGGAGCGCGCGCTGTGTCCCTTGTGCCCCTTGGTCGACGTGCCGCCATGGCCCGACCCGGTGCCGCACCCGATGCGCTTGCGCTTCTTGACCGCGCCCTTGGCCGGCCTGAGATCTGTCAGTTTCACCGTCGCCTCCGTGTACAACGAACCGTATACAACGAACCGTATCTCTGGACAAGCCAGCTCTAGGCGTCGAACTCCTCGACCGTGACCAGGTGCGTGACGAGGCGCACCATCCCGCGCATGGCGGGATTGTCGGGGTGCTCGACGGTCTGACTCATCCGGCGCAGGCCGAGGGCGCGGATGGTCCGCTTGTGCCCCTCCAGGCTGTTGATCGCGCTACGGACTTGTTTGATTCGTAGCATCTTCATTGCCGGTCCCCGTTTCGTTGACGCGCCCAGTTTCGTTGACGAGCCCAGTTTCCTTGACGAACTCAGCTTCTTTGACGAGCTCAGCTTCCTTGACCAACGCAGCTTCGCTCACCCGTCCCGCATCGCTCGCGCGCTCCGCTTCGCTCCGTCGATCGGACTTCTTGCCGACGAAGTAGCTGAGCGGAAGACCGCGCATGCGCGCGACCGTCGCCGCGCTGCGCAGCGAAGTCAGCCCGGCCATCGTCGCCTTGACCGCGTTGTGCGGATTGGAGCTCCCCAGCGTCTTGGTCAAGACGTCCTGGATCCCCGCCACCTCCAGCACCGCGCGCGCGGCGCCGCCGGCGATCACGCCCGTTCCGGCCGAGGCCGGCTTCATCAGGATGCGACCCGCGGCGAAGCGTCCGAGGACGGTGTGCGGGATCGTTCCCTTGACGAGCGGGATGGTGACCATGTTCTTGCGAGCGGCTTCGCCCGCTTTCCGGATCGCGTCAGGCACTTCGTTGGCCTTGCCCAGTCCGACGCCGACGCGTCCGGCCTGATTGCCGACCGCGACGATGGCGTTGAAGCTGAACCGCCGACCGCCCTTCACGACCTTGGCGACACGGTTGATATTGATGACCCGCTCGACGAACTCGGGCTGGGCATTCCAGTCCGATCGCTCTCTCCGCTCCGGCTTGTCGCCTCGCAACGCTGTCTCCCTCCGTTAGAACTTCAGCCCGCCCTCGCGAGCGCCGTCGGCCAGAGCCTGGATCCGACCGTGGTAGACATAGCCGCCGCGATCGAACGCCACGCGCAGGATCCCCTTGGTCTGCGCAATTTCGGCCAGCCGCTTGCCGACCAACCGGCCGCGCTCGGTCTTCTTCAGGCCGCTCAGCCCGGGCAGCAGCACGGGATCGAGGGTCGACGTCCCCGCGAGAGAACGACCCGCGAGGTCATCGATCAACTGGGCATAGATGTGCTTCGTCGTGCGACGGACCGCCAGCCGCGGCATTTCCGCCGTGCCGGAGAGCCGCTTGCGAATGCGCCGATGACGACGCAGGCGCATCACACGGCGGGTCTGAGAGATCGACTTCATGACTCGGATTCCTTCTCGTCTCGCTTCATCAACCGGCCGACTTGCCAGCCTTGCGACGGACCTGCTCACCCTCGTACCGGATGCCCTTGCCCAGATAGGGCTCGGGCGGGCGGATGCCGCGGATGTTCGCCGCGAACTGTCCCACCTGATCCTTGCGCATTCCCTTGATCGTGATCTTGGGCGGCTTGTCGACGATCTCCGCGTTCAACCCATCGGGCAGCGGGACTCGCACGGGCGCGTTGAAGCCGATGTTGATCTCGAGCATGCGGCCCTGCAGCGACGCGCGGTATCCGGTGCCCTGGATCTCCAGCGACTTCGCGAAGCCAGTCGAGACGCCCAGGACGATGTTGTTGACCTGCGACCGCGTCGTCCCGTGGAGCGAGCGACCGAGCCGGCCGCCGTCGACATAGTCGACGTAGAGGACGCCGTCCTCCTGGCGAACAGCGACCTCCGACCGGTGCGCGAAGCTCAACTCACCGAGCGGACCCTTCGCGGTCACGGTGTTGCCGTCGATCTTGACCGTGACCTTGTCCGGCAACGGGATCGGCTTTTTTCCCACTCTCGACATCGTTCGCTCCGTGTTTTCGTGCTACCAGATTTCGGCCAGCAACTCGCCGCCCATGCCCGCGGTGCGGGCCTCGCGGTCGGTCATGAGACCGCCGGGCGTCGAGAGGATGGCCGCGCCGAGACCGTTCTGCACCCGCGGAATGTCATGCTTTCCGACGTAGACGCGACGGCCCGGCTTGCTGATCCGCTTCAGATGTTGGATGACCGGTCCGACCTCGGGGTCGTATTTGAGGTAGACGCGAAGGATCCCCTGCTTGCCGTCCTCGATGCGGCGATAGCTCTTGATGAACTTCTCGCGCTCGAGGACCTTGACGATCTCCTCCTTCACGCGCGAGGCCGGCACATCCACCCGCGGGTGCCGCGCCTGACCCGCGTTGCGGATGCAGGTCAGCATGTCGGCGATCGGATCGGAAACGCTCATCGTGGATCGACTCCTCACCTGACGAACAGGTTCGACTACGGGGCTTGCTCGTCAGGCCCCTTCAGATCTTGTCTCCAGCTGCGGCTGCGCTGATCGAGCCGGACGGCTCTACCAGCTCGCCTTGGTCACCCCAGGCAGGTTCCCCGACAACGCCAACTCACGGACACAGATTCGGCACATGCCGAACTTCCGGAGGTAGGCGCGCGATCGACCGCACCGATGACAACGGTTGTACTTGCGGACGGCGAACTTGGGCTCGCGCTTCCACTTCTCGACCAGCGACTTCTTCGCCACCGCTCGTCTCCTCTTCCTTTATCGCTGCTTCAACTAACGCCGCTTCAACTAACGCCGCCGGAACTAACGCTGCCGGAACTAACGCTGCCGGAACGGCCACTTCATGGCCTTCAGCAGTTCCATACCCTCTTCATCCGTCTGCGCCGTCGTCACCAAGGTGATGTCCATGCCCCGGATCTTCTCGACCTTGTCGTATTGGATTTCCGGGAAGATGACCTGCTCCTTGATACCGAAGGTATAGTTGCCCCGTCCGTCGAACGACCGCATGGGCAGACCGCGGAAGTCGCGGATGCGCGGGATCGCGACCGTGGTCAGACGATCGAGGAACTCCCACATGCGCGCGGCGCGCAACGTGACCATGCAACCGATGGGCAGACCCTCGCGCAGCTTGAAGTTCGCGATCGACTTCTTGGCGCGGCGGATCGACGGCCGCTGTCCGGTCACGATGGTCAGCTCTTCCACCGCGGAGTCGAGCAGCTTGATGTTCTGGATGGCGTCGCCCACTCCGATGTTCACCACGACCTTCTGGATCCGCGGAATCTGCATCGCAGAGGTGTAGCCGAAGCGCTGCGTCAGGTACGGCGCGACCTCCGTCTCGTAGAAGGTCCGCAGCCGAGTCGGCGGCGCCGGATCGATCTGTCCGCCGCCTCCGAGGGGAGCGGAGGACGCGCCCTGCGCCTTGCCGCCGCTCTTCTTCCCCGCCGCCGGCTGGGCAGCTGTCTTGCCAGGCGCCTTCGTCGGCGCTTTCGTGGTCGGTTTCGTCATCGCTCAGACTCCTGATTCTCGCCGGAAAGTCGCTCGCCTAAGGCTCGAGCGTCCTCTCGATCACGTCGCCGGTCGTCGCGGCCACGCGCACCTTTTCACCGTTCGACCGGACCTCGAAGCGCACGCGCGTCGGTCGACCGTTCTTGTCGACCAGGGCCACGCGGCAGGCGGGAATGGCCGCCTCCTGCTCGATGATCTGTCCGCCTTGCGAGGCCGACAGACCGGTCGCCTTCGTCCCCCGGGCGCGCGCCGCATTCAGATGACGCTTGCGCAGCGCGATCTTCTCGACCACGACCAGGCCCTTGCCCGGATCCACCGAGAGAACCTTGCCGGTCTTGCCCTTGCCGTCGCCCCACAGCACGATGACCTGATCGCCCTTCGTGATATGCATCAGATCACCTCCGGAGCCAGGGACACGATCTTCATGAATTCCTTCTCGCGCAGCTCGCGCGCAACCGGACCGAAGATACGGGTGCCGCGCGGCTCCTTCTCCTTGTCGATGAGCACGGCCGCGTTCTGATCGAATCGGATGTAGGAGCCGTCCTTGCGACGGACCTCTTTCTTCACCCGCACGATGACCGCGCGCGCCACATCCCCCTTCTTCACGTTGGCGCCCGGGAGAGCGTCCTTGATGGCGACGACGATGATGTCGCCGAGACTGCCGTAGCGACGGCGCGTCCCCCCGAGAACCTTGATACACATGGCCCGACGAGCTCCGGAGTTGTCGGAGATCACGAGCATAGTCTGCTGCTGGATCATGTCTGCCCTCTCCCCCGCAACTCGCCTAGCGCGCCTGCTCGATGATCTCGAGGAGCCGCCAGCGCTTGAGCTTGCTCATCGGACGCGTCTCCATGATCCGGACGAAGTCGCCCACGCCGCACTCGTTCTTGTCGTCGTGCACGTAGTACCGCTTCGTCAGAGTGATGTACCGCTTGTAGAGCGGATGCTGGACGCGGCGCTTCTGGGCCACCACGACCGTCTTGTCCATCTTGCTGCTGACCACCGTGCCCTCGCGGACCTTGCGGTCGCGCCGCTCGTCGGTCGCGCTGACGTCCTCGGTCCCGGTCTCTGGTGTGATGGACTTGGGTGTCATGGACTTGGGCGTCATGG
>CAZVYN010000061.1:21239-26609 GCA_964631125.1 uncultured bacterium
TCGGTCCCGGTCTCTGGTGTGATGGACTTGGGTGTCATGGACTTGGGCGTCATGGACTTGGGCGTCATGGTCTTGGGCGTCATGGTCTTGGGCGTCATGGTCTTGGGCGTCATGAACTCCTCCGACCGGCCGCGGGCCGGTTGGCAGTCGACCGATTTCCAGTCAACAGCGTCTCGATCTGCGCGATCTCACGACGCACGTCGCGGATACGCAGAGGATTCTCCAACTGCTTCATCACGTTCCGGAAGCGCAGGTTGAACTGCTCTTCACGGAGATCCTTCAGCCGCTGCTGCATGTCCTGCTCGCTCAGCGCGCGCAGGGTCGCGATCTTTGCCACGACATCCTCCTCAGTGGACCTGGCGCTCGACGAACTTGGTCTTCACCGGCAACTTCGACGCGCCCAGGCGCAACGCCTCGCGCGCGAGATCGACCGGGATCCCCTCCAGCTCGAAGAGAATGCGGCCGGGCCGGATGACCGCGACCCAGTACTCCGGATTGCCTTTTCCCTTGCCCATGCGCGTCTCCGCCGGCTTCAGGGTGATCGGCTTGTCCGGGAAGATCCGGATCCACATCTTGCCGCCGCGCTTGATGTGTCGGTTGATGGCGACGCGGGCTGCTTCGATCTGGCGGCTGGAGAGCCAGCACGGATCGAGCGCCTTGAGGCCGAACTCGCCGAACGAGAGCGTGCCCCCGCGGGTGGCGACCCCGCCCATACGTCCCTTGTGCATCTTGCGGTACTTGGTCCGCTTCGGCATCAACATGGAATCGTGCTCCTGCTAGTTCCTACCGTGACGTGGGGGCCGTCCACCGCCGGCGGAGGCCGGCGCCTCGACCGGCGCCACTCGCGTCTCGCCGTCGAGGACCTCGCCGATGAAGATCCAGACCTTCACGCCGATGGCGCCGTAGGTCGTGACCGCCGTGGCCCGTGCGAAATCGATGTCGGCCCGGAGCGTGTGCAGAGGGACGCGTCCCTCGCGATATCCCTCGACGCGGGACATCTCGGCGCCGCCCAGTCGGCCCGACGCCAGCACGCGGATCCCGAGTGCGCCGGAGCGCATCGTCGTGGAAACCGCCTTCTTCATGGCGCGACGGAAGGAGACGCGCTGTTCGAGCTGCCGCGCGATGTTCTCCGCCACCAGCACCGCGTTGCAGTCGGGGTTGTCGATCGACTTGATGTCGATGAAGACCTCGCGCTTGAAGTGGTACTTCAACTCGTCGCGGATTTGGTTGACCTGGGCGCCGCTGCGTCCGATCACCATCCCGGGCTTCGAGGTGTGGAGAACGACATCGATCCTCTCCTCGCCGCGGCGCTCGATGATGATCTTGGCCAGACCCGAGTTCACCAGGCGCTTGGAGAGATACTTCCGGATGTCGAGGTCCTCCTTGAGCAGGCCCGCGTAGTGCTTCTTGGCGAACCAGCGCGAGTCCCACGTCTTGATGACGCCGAGACGGAAGCCGATCGGATGCGTTTTCTGACCCAAGGAACCCTCCTCCTCTACTTCTTGCTGTCGCCGACGATGATCGTGATGTGCGAGGTCCGCTTGAGGATCTGCGTGGCGCGGCGCTGCGCGCGCGGCATCATCCGCTTCATCGTCGGACCCGCCCCCGCCACCGCCATGCGAACGCGCAGCCGGTCGACGTCGAGTCCGTCCTGCTTCTGCGTCGCGTTGGCCACGGCCGAACGAAGCACTTTCGAGATCTGCTTCGCAATCGGCCGCGTCGTGAAGGCGAGCACTTCCTCGGCCCGATTGACCGGCAGGTTGCGGATCAAGCGCAGGACGCGGTCCGCCTTGCGCGGCGAGATCCGGACCATCTTGGCAATCGCCTTGGCTTCCATCGTGGCTCCTCTTGCTACTGGCTGCTGACTACTGGCTGCTGGCTACTAGCTACTGGCGGCTAACGCATCGAAGCGGTCTTGTCCGACTTCGAGTGGCCGCGAAACGTCCGCGTCGCCGCGAATTCGCCGAGCTTGTGGCCGACCATGTTCTCCGAGATGTAGATCGGGATGAACTTGTTGCCGTTGTGCACCGCGAGCGTGTGGCCGACGAACTCCGGCAGCACGGTCGAGCGGCGAGCCCAGGTCCGAATGACCTTCTTCTCGCGCGACTTGTTCATCTCCTCGATCTTGGCCGCCAGGTTGGCGTCGACGAACGGCCCCTTCTTGATCGATCTCGACATGGACGCTTCGTTCCTCTCTCGTGATTGCTTCGAACTATCCGGTCTCCGACCGGCGGATTACGTCGGGCGTCGTCGAACGATCAGCTTGTCCGAAGCGTTCTTCTTCTTGCGCGTCTTGAGTCCCTTGGTCGGCTTGCCCCACGGCGAACACGGATGACGTCCACCGGAGGTCTTGCCTTCACCGCCGCCCATCGGGTGGTCAACCGGGTTCATGGCGACTCCACGAACGGAGGGACGCCGGCCGAGCCAGCGGCTCTTGCCCGCCTTGCCGATGACTTCGTTCTCGTGGTCGATGTTGCCGACCTTGCCGATTGTGCAGTAGCAGTCGAGCCGGAACATCCGGATCTCGCCCGACGGCATGCGAAGCTGGCCGAAGTCGCCCTCTTTCGCCATGAGCTGGCACTCGGCGCCGGCGCCGCGCGCCACCTGGCCGCCGCGTCCCGGGATGAGTTCGACATTATGCACCGCCGTTCCGAGCGGGACCGCGCGCAGGGGCAGCGAATTCCCGTCGCGAACGTCCGCCTTCGGTCCGGAGACCAGCATGTCGCCCACCTTCACGCCGAGCGGCGCGATGATGTACCGCTTTTCACCGTCCAAGTAGTGCAGCAGCGCGATCCGGCTCGACCGATTCGGGTCGTACTCGATCGACGCGACCTTCGCGGGAACGCCGTGCTTCTCGCGGCGGAAGTCGATCAGTCGGTACCGCCGCTTGTGGCCGCCGCCTCGGCAGTACGCCGTGGTGCGTCCGTGGTTATTCCGTCCGCCCGAGCGCGTCATCTTCCGGAGAAGCGACTTCTCCGGCTTCGACGTTGTGATCTCCTCGAAATCGGAGACCGACTTGAAGCGGAGTGACGGCGTCACCGGCTTGAATTTCTTGAGTCCCATCCAGCTCGCTCCTCGAAGTTCGTCCCGTGGCTGGTTTCGCTACTGAGTCATCAGCGCGACCGGCGCTCCCGTGTTCCCGGCCTACAGGTCCTCGAACACCTCGATCTTCTGATCCGCCCCGATGGTGACCATCGCCTTCTTCCAGTCGGAGCGTTTGCCCACGAACCGGCCGAGACGTTTGGCCTTCCCCAGGTAATTGATGGTGCGAACCGCCTTCACGTCGACCTTGAAGATGGCCTCGACGGCGTTCGCGATCTCGATCTTGTTCGCGCTGCGATCGACGAGGAAGACGTACGCGTTGCTCGCCGTCCTAAGCGCGGTGCCCTTTTCCGTGATGAGCGGCAGCCGCACGATGGAACGTGGATCCTTCATCGGGCGCGCCCCTCCTTCAGAGCCGTGACCGCCGCCTGCGTGACGACGATGTTCTCGGCCCGCAAGACGTCGTAAGTATTGGCCTGGGCCGCGCTCGTCGTCCGTAGCCAGGGGATGTTCCTCCCGGCGCGAAGGACCTTCGGATCGTTGCCGTCGATCACGAGCAGGCAGGGCTTGTTCGCGAGTCCCATGCTGGTCAGCAAGCCGAAGAGCTCGCGCGTCTTGCCCTGCTCCACGCCGACATCGGTCACGACGAACACCTTGCCGTCCTTGGCCCGCACCGAGAGCGCGGAGGCGAAAGCGAGCTGACGCACCTTCTTCGGGAGCTGCTTGCGATGGTCGTGCGGCTTGGGACCGAAGGCGCGTCCTCCGCCGACCCAGATCGGCGAACGAATGGTGCCCGAGCGCGCGCGTCCAGTGCCCTTCTGGCGCCACGGCTTGATGCCGCCTCCGCTCACGGCCGCGCGTGTCTTGACCGACGCGGTTCCCTGTCGCTGATTCGTCAGATGGACGTCGACCGCGAGCCACATGACGTGGCGGTTGATCGGCTGTCCGAAGATCTCCGCGGGAAGGTCGACCTTGCCGCGCTCGCCCGCCTTCGGGTCACGCAACTGCGCGGACGGCGTCGCGGCCGGATTCGCGGCCGGATTCGGCGTCGGCTTGCCCGTCGGCTTCGGCTTGTCGGATGTCGCCATGGCCTACTTCCCCTTCTTGGCGGAGCCGCCCGTCGCCCTGGCCTGGATCTTGGCGGCGGCGCGGATCGCCTTGTACGCAGGCCGGATCTCGACCCACGAGTTCGGCGCTCCGGGAACGTTGCCCCGGACGAGGATCAGGTTGCGATCGAGGTCGACCCTGACCACCTCGAGGTTGATCGCGCTGCGGCGCTTGTCACCCATGTGTCCCGGAAGCTTCTTGCCCTTCCAGACGTGCGACGGCCAGGCGCTCGATCCGATCGAACCGGGAAGATCGCCGGTCTTGCTGCCGTGCGTCTCGCTGCCTCCGTGGAAGTGGTGGCGACGGACGACACCCGCGAATCCGCGGCCCTTGCTGCGGCCGACGACGTCGACGCGCTGGCCGACGACGAACTGCTCGACGGTGAGCAACGTCCCGCTCGCCATATCGTGGCCGGCGTCGACGATGAACTCACGGATGCGACGCAGCGCCTTGGCGCCGTGCTTGGCGAGATGTCCGCGCTCCGGTCGGTTCACCTTGCGGGCGGCGTGCTTCTCGGGCACTTCGTCGAAGCCGAGCTGGATGGCCGAGTAGCCGTCCTTCTCGGGCGTCTTCACCTGTACGACGGGGCAAGGACCGGCCTCGAGGACCGTCACCGGAATGGCCAGGCCCTTCTCGGAGAAGACCTGCGTCATGCCCAACTTGCGTCCGATCAATCCGACCATGGGGTGGTCTCCAAGTAATCACCGTTCGCTGCGAACGGCGATGGTTACAGCTTGATCTCGATGTCCACGCCGGCCGGGAGCTCGAGCTTCATCAGGGCGTCCATCGTCGCCTGCGACGACTGGGTGATCTCGATCAGGCGCTTGTGCACCCGGATCTCGAACTGTTCCCGCGACTTCTTGTCGACGTGCGGCGAGCGGAGAACGGTCCAGCGTGAGATCTTCGTCGGGAGCGGAATCGGCCCCGAGGTGATCGCGCCGGTGCGCTTGGCGGTCTTGACGATCTCACCCGCGGACTTGTCGAGGATCGAGACGTCGTAGGCCTTGAGCTTGATTCGGATCTTCTGGACCGCCACGGATTGCTCTCCTGTACCAGCGTGTCTGCAGCAGAATCGCTAACGACAGACCTGTTCGAGATGCGGAAACTGAGCTGAAACGGAATCGGCCCATCGCTGTGATGGGCCGATGACTTAATCCAAGATCTCGGTGACGACACCCGCTCCGACGGTGCGGCCGCCTTCGCGGATGGCGAAGCGAAGTT
>CAZVYN010000062.1:0-26154 GCA_964631125.1 uncultured bacterium
TCCCCCCGCCCCGCCACGACCATCCCCTCCAGCGCGAACGGCCGACCCAGGAGCTCAGAGGCCAGTTCGACATCGCCATCGGCGAGCGCCGTGCGTACGCGAGTGCTGCTGATGACCGCGCCGAAGCGTTCCACGGGAGAGAACATCTCGACGGCGAACCCTCGCCTCTCACCCTCCAGTCGAAGGAACTGAAGGTCGCCCGCTCGATCGCGTCCGAACCGGAAGTCGCGCCCGAGCCAGAGCTCGCGGAGCGGAATGGTCTCCACCAGCAACTCGACGAAGTCGGTCGGCGTCAGACTCGCGAGCGTCGGGGAAAACGGGAGGAGCCAACACCATGAGAGTCCGAGTTCGGTGAAGAGCCGGGCCTGCTGCTCCCGCGTGGTGAGCCGCCGGGGTCGTCCGCCCGGGCTCAAGACTTCCCCCGGATGCGGATCGAAACCGATGACGCCCGCGCTTGCGCCGGACTGTAGCGCCCGGCCCCGCACGTGCTCCAAGAGAGCCCGGTGGCCGCGATGCACGCCGTCAAAGACGCCGATCGTCGCAACGACTCCGGGCGCCGCGAGCGGGGATCGTCGAGGCGTCGGCGTCAGACCACGCGCTCCAGGCGGAGTCCCAACGACTCGCGCAGAGTGCGTTCCGCCGGGCCGGGCACGAGGGACAGCGATCCGATCGCAAGCAAGTCGCCTTCCGGCCCCACGATCCGGACCGACTGGTCGGCGGACGGATCGAAGTCGAATTCCAGCGCCTGCCAGGGCGGCGCCGCACCGTGACGGATGCGGTGGGTCCACTTTCGCTCGACACGGACGAGAGGAAGATGGCCGAGCGCCTCGCTCATCGGAATGGCGCGTGCGAGCAATCCCTCACGCTCGGAACAGGGTCGTGAGATCAGACGGCAGGCATCGGCCACTTCGAATCGCCCGACGCGCGAGCGTACGAGTGACTCGATGACTCCGATCGTGCCGAGGCGGCTCGCCAGATCCTCGGCCAAGGTGCGGATGTAGGTCCCTTTGCCGCAGACGACCTCGAAATCGGCGCGCGGAGGATCGTAGCCGCGGATGTCGAAACTCGCGATGTCGATCGGACGCGGCGACCGCTCGACCTCGACCCCGCGGCGTGCGAGCTCGTAGAGGCGTCGTCCTTCGTGCTTGACCGCGGACACCATGGGCGGCACCTGCAACGTCCGCCCCAGGAACGTCGAGGCCGCATCCTGCACCTGTCCTCGAGCCATCGGCGGCACGGGCGCTTCCGCCACGCGCTCCCCCCCGAGGTCGCCACTCGCGGTGCGCCAGCCGAAGCGGATCGTCCCGGTGTACTCCTTCGGCAAGTCGACCAGGTGCGGAAGCAACTTGGTGGCGCGACCGACCGCCATCATCAGGACACCACTGGCGAGCGGATCGAGACTGCCGCCGTGGCCGACCTGACGCTGCCCGAGGATCCGGCGGACGCGCGCGACGGCGTCATGGCTCGTCCACGAGACTTCCTTGTAGATCACGAGCACGAAGCCGGCGCCCGGCTCCGCGGTCGTCGTCACTCGTCGTCCTCGGCCGCCGGGCCGGCTCCGGTCTCGGTGAACCCGAGTTCTCGGAGGACCTCTTGGATGCGAAGAGAATTGGCGAGACCTTGGTCGGCCCGGAAGCGCAGTTCGGGCGACTTGCGAAGTTCGAGTCGGCGTCCGAGTTCGGTGCGAAGGAACGGGGCCGCGTGCGCCAGCACCCGGAGGCTGGCTTCCTGACCGGCGTCGTCTCCCAGCGTCGAGATGAAGACGCGCGCATAGCCCAGGTCAGCGGAGACTTCGACCCGGACGACCGTCACCCACCCGAGGCGCGGGTCACGCACCTTCGTGCGCAAGATCTCTCCCAGCTCGCGCCGGATCTCTTCTTGCACGCGCTCGATGCGGACGCCCTTCACGCGGTACCTCTCATGCTCCTTGCAGCCGTCCCACCCGCTCGCGCTGGTCGACCACGACCACTCGCGGGTCTTCCTCGACAAACCTACGCATCGCCGCCACGGCGTCTCGACGCGCGACGGACTCGAAACTACCAGCGCAACTCCGAGCGCCGCACGCTGCCACAAGTCCTGGAACTCGACTTCGGCGACCGACGCACCGAATCGATCCGACAATCGATCCTTCAACCGACGGATGACGGCGCGCTTCTCCTTGAGCGACTGGCTCTGCGGAACGAGCAGCTCGATCCGAGCGACGACATAGAACATACGGCCCTTCGGGGCTCGGGCCGCAGCGCGGCGGGCGAAAGAGCGTCTGGCGACAGCGCGGTGGGCGAGAGAACTGGAAGGCCAGCGCGCCCCCGCGGGCTACTCGATCTTCCGGGCGACCTCTTCCACCGTGTACGACTCGATGACGTCGCCTTCCTTCAGGTCGTCGTAGCCATCCAGCCCGATGCCGCACTCGAAGCCGGTCATCACCTCGCGAGCGTCGTCCTTGACCCGCTTGATCGAGGCGAACTTCCCATCGAAGACGACATCGACCCCGCGGTAGACCCGCGCGCGGTCGTTTCGCTTGATCGAACCCGAGACGACGAAACAGCCGGCGATGGTCCCGACCTTGGCGACTCGGAAGATGCGACGGACCTCGGCCGAGCCCGAGATCTTCTCGATCTTGTCGGGCGAGAGCAGGCCGCTCATCGCGTCTTTGATCTCTTTCTCGACTTCGTAGATGACGCGGTAAAGACGGACGTCGACCTTCTCGGTCAGCGCGAGCTGGTGCGCCTTGCTGTCGGGCCGCGTGTGGAAACCGACCACGATGGCGCCCGACGCCTTGGCCAGCAGCACGTCCGATTCGTTGATCAGGCCCACGCCTTCGTGGATGATCCGTACCCGGACCTCTCCGTGCGTGATCTTGCCCAGGTGATCGCGCAGGACTTCGATCGAGCCGCCCACATCGGCCTTGAGGACGATGTTGAGTTCCTTTAGTTCGCCCTTCTTGATCCTCTCCTGGATCGATTGGAGCGAGATGGTCTGAGACGACAGCCGGTGCTCGTGCTCGCGCTGGACCTGCCCGCGGTGCAGCGCGATCTCCCGCGCCTTCGCCTCGTCCCGCATGACCACGAGGCCGTCGCCGGCCGCCGGAACGCCGGACCACCCGAGGAGCTCGACCGGCGTGGAAGGCGGCGCCTCGAGCACACGGGTTCCTCTTTCGTCGTTCATCGCTCGCACCCGTCCGAATTGCGATCCGCAGAAGAACGCATCCCCCACGCGAAGCGTGCCGTTCTGCACGAGGACGGTCGCGACGACTCCGCGACCGGCATCCCGCCTCGACTCGATCACCGCCCCCTTGGCTGGCCGATCGGGCTGAGCCTTCAGATCCAACAGCTCCGCCACGATGAGGATCATCTCGAGCAGCTTGTCGACGTTGGTGCCCTGTTTGGCCGAGATCTCCACCGCGACCGTCGTGCCGCCCCAGTCCTCGACCAGGACACCCGCATCGGCCAGTTCCTTCTTGATCCGATCGACGTTGGCGTTGGCCAGATCGATCTTGTTGATCGCGACCACGATCGGGACGTTCGCAGCCTTGGCGTGGTTGATCGCCTCGATCGTCTGCGGCCGGACGCGATCGTCCGCCGCCACGACGAGCACGACCAAGTCAGTGACCTGCGCTCCTCGCGCGCGCATCGCGGTGAACGCCTCGTGGCCCGGCGTATCGAGGAATGCGATGTTTCCGGCGGGCAGGCGGACGAGATAGGCGCCGATGTGCTGCGTGATTCCGCCCGATTCGCCCTCGATCACCTTTGCCTTGCGGATGAAGTCGAGCAGGCTGGTCTTTCCGTGGTCGACGTGACCCATCACCGTCACGATGGGAGCACGGTGCTTGCTCTCGTATTCCTGCTCCAGCTCCTCGACCGCTTCCGCCTCGACGCCCAGTTCCGTCTCGAATTCAGGCTCGAGCTCGAACTCCAGCATGATCGTCGTGATGGCGTCCTTGTCGAGCCGCCGATTGATGTTCGCCAGGATCCCGAGCGACAGGCAGACCTGGATCACCTCGGTCGGCTTGACCTCCATGATCGAGGCCAACTCGGCCACGGTGACGAACTCGTGCACCTTGACCTTGCGGCTCTCCTCCACGACGTCTCCGTCCTCGGGTCGGCGCCTTCGGCGCGACCGCGGGCGATTGCCGTCCATTCCGGAAATGACCCGGCGCACGTTCTCGCGCACCGCCGCCTCATTCACGGTCGAGCCCTTCGGCTTCTTGCGGCGTCCACCGCGCGCGCCGCCACCGCCGAGACCAAGGGTTCGAGGTGCGGTCATGCCCGGCCGCGCGTACCCGCCAGGAGGCCCGCCCGCAGAGCCGCCCGACGACGGCCCGGGTCGCGGCGACGTCGGTCGGTAGTTGGGCTGCTGCGCATACGGACCCGCACCGGCACGCGGCGGACCTCCCGGCGCGCTCGGCGGCGGGGCCGGACGCGGCGGAGGCGTCGGGGTCGAGTGCGTTCGGGGCTGTTGCGGACCGTAGCCCGGAGCGCCCGGCGCCCGAGGAGGCGTGCGTGCCGGCAGCGGTCCGGACGCGGAACCCGACGAGGGCGAGACGGGCCTGGGCGGCGGAGCGGTCCCCGGCGGAGTCGAGGGATGGGCCGTCCCTGCGGGTGCGATCCCGCTCGAAGTTCCACCCGGGGGGACGCCGCCCGGAGTCCCGGATGGCGAAGGCGACGTCGTCCGCGCACTGGGAGCAATCGGCGCGGAACTCGGAGCCGGACGCGACTCGATCCCCGGTCGCGCAGAGTCTCCGTGAATCGCCTGCTTCCGCGCAGTCTCGGTCTTCACCTTCTCGCGCGCCTCGGAGATCTTCCCGCGAATGCGCAGGACGAGGTCGTCCTCGATCGCGGACATGTGACTCTTCACGTCCTCACCGAGCTCGGTGATGATGTGCACCAGCGCGTCGCTGGAGATCTTGAGTTCGCGCGCTAGTTGGAAGACCCGAACCTTCAAGCACTGCCTCCCCTGCATGGCCGAGCGAACCCGAATGCGGGTCCGCGGCGCCTTTTCCCGTGCCGATCCTTCACTTCGATCCTATCTGCTCTCAGGCCGGGCCGGACGGCCCTTCGGTCGAACGGGATTCGTTGTGTGGCGGCGATTCGCTTTCCGCATCCTCGAGATCGGGCTCGACCCCCTCGGCGCTTTCCAAGGCGGCGAGACGCGCGTCTGTCTCGGCCTCGCTCTCGTCGGCCGCATCGACCGGCTTCACCTGCGCGGCGAGTTCCGGCTCACCGGGCTCTCCCGCGGTTTCGAGAACCTGTCCGTTGGCGTCGGACCCTGCTGGTTCGTCGCCGTCCGAGTCGCCGTCCGAGTCGCCGTCCGAGTCGCTGTCCGAGTCGCTGTCCTCGATCGACTCCGTCCGCGGGGAGGCGATGCCTGCCGCCCGCTCCTCCAGCACCTGGCCGCCCAGGGTGAGGATCCGCGTCGCCGTCCGCTCTCCGATGCCGGGAATCGCCATCAGTTCCTCGACGGAACTCTGCATCACATCTTGCAGCGTCTCCTTGCCTGCCTTGATCAGGCGTTCGACGTTGCGCGCGCCGAGTTCGGCCTGGAGTTCTTCGAGGTCGATGACGCCGACCCCGCCCACGCTCGACGACGCCTCGACCTGCGACTGGCTCTTCAGATCGATTCCGAATCCGGTCAGTCGGCTGGCCAGGCGCGCGTTCTGTCCGCGCGCGCCGATGGCGAGGCTCAGATGGTCGTCCGGAACGATGACCGAGACCCGACGTTCCGACTCGTTCACGGTCACGTCGAGAACACGGGCCGGAGAGAGCGCCCGGCTGACGAAGATCTTCGCGTCGGGACTCCACGGCACGATGTCGATCCTCTCACCGCCCAGTTCGCGCACGATCGCCTGGACCCGCGCCCCCTTCATGCCGACGCAGGCGCCGACCGGGTCGACGCGATCGTCGTGCGAGACGACCGAGATCTTGGTGCGGGATCCCGGCTCGCGCGCGATATCCCGGATCTCGACGACTCGCTCGAAGATCTCCGGCACTTCGTTCTCGAAGAGCCGCCGCACGAACTCCGGGTGCGTGCGGGAGAGCAGGAGCTGCGGACCCTTCTGATTCTTGTCCACCTCGACCAGGATCGCCCGCACCGGGTCGCCGATCTTGAACCGATCGCGGAAGATCACGTCGCGGTGCGGGATGATCCCCTCTGTCTTCCCGATCTTGACGATGACGCTCCCTCGGTCGACCTGCGAGACGAGTCCGGAGATGATCTGTCCCTTGCGGTCGATGAACTCGGTGAAGACGTTCTCGCGCTCGGCCTCGCGCACGCGTTGGACCAAGACCTGCTTCGCCGCCTGGATCGCGTTGCGGCCCATCTCCATCACCGGCACATCGACCGGCACAGTCTGGCCGAGCCGGACGCGGGGCGAGAGCTTGACCGCCTCTTCGTAGTCGATCTCCCCCGAGAGGTCGATCGCGACCTGGACGACCTTCTTGTGCACCCGCACGCGAATCACGCCCGAGGCCTGATCGAGGGTGACCTCGACATCCGCCGCCGAGGCGTACTTCTTCTTCGCCGCGCTCAGGAGCCCCGCCTCGAGCGTCTCCAGGAGCATCGCTCGATCAACGCTCTTCTCTCGCGCGATCTGCTTCAGTGCTTCGAGGATCTCTTCCGTCGCCATCGGTCTCCCCGTCGTCTGCTATCTCTCTGGCTCTGGTCGATCTTGCGGCCCCGACTCGATCGAATCAATCCGCTCACTTCGCCGGCCTGTATCATCTCGTCAGCCTGTCTCACGTCGTCAGACGTTTCTCGTGTTCCGGTCGAGCCTTGGAGCTCTGTGCGGCCCGCACCTTCTCCCATGGATCGATCCGCAGGTGCGCCTCCAGGATGTCGAGCTGGCGCACATGGCGCCGTCCGGTCGGCTCCAGGTCGATCCAGACGCCCTCGCCGTCCCACGGTCCGATTCGCCCGATGAGTGTCCGCGGTCCGTCATCGACTTGGGCGAGTTCGACCTGCGCGCGTTCGCCGATGAATCGCTCGAAGTGCCGCCGCGTCCAGATCGGGCGGTTCATCCCCGGAGTGGAAACCTCGAGGGAGTACGCGTTCTGCAGCACCGGATCGGCGTCCAGGAGCCGGGCGATCTGCCGGCTGACTCGGGCGCAAGCATCGAGGTCCACGCCTTGGACCGGGGCGTCGGAAGCCGCGCCCCCGCCGGTCGGCGAATCCTCGTCTCTGTCGATGGTAAGCCGGAAATTCTGGATCCGACGGCCGCCGGAGACCTGGCACTCGACCAGTTCGAGTCCGAGGGTCTGCAGGAGGGGCCGGACGAGAGTCTGGAGCTCGTCCCGACGCATGATCCCTCCTCGCGGGTTACGGTCTGTCAGTTCGTTGGCGTCGGCTGAGTTGACACCGTTTCTCGCGACAACGCTTCTCTCGTGACTACGCTTCTCTCGTGACTACGCTTCTATTGAAAGAGACGTCTCTCGGACCGGGACCAAATCCGGCCCCAAACAAAAACGTGGACGGCTGCCCACGCGCTGCGACCCTAGCCGAACCTTCGAGGTGAGAGCAAGCGGCATCCCAGCCGGGTCGTTCAAGGGGCGAGATACCCCCCGTAGATCAGTTCGGTCACCACCTCCCCCACTCGTCCGAGCACCTGCGCCGAGAGTCGCTCCGGTCTATCCCCCGTCGTGTGCCAAGCGGGATCCCCCCACCCGATCAGGACCGAGGCTGGCACCCCTTTCCCCAGGAACGCAACGTGGTCATCGATGATGGAGTATCCGGTCGTGAGATCCCACTCCTGGAACCCCTTGCGCTTCGCGATCTCGAAGGGCAATTCGACCCACTCGGGCGCGCGCGCATGCGCGAACTGCTCCCGGGGGAAGACGGCGCCGGGCGCCCCGACCATGTCCAGGATGAGGACCGCGTCGGGCCAAGGTCCGACCCAGTTCTCGACCATCCATTGGCTGCCGAGGCAGAACTCCTCTGGACGGTCGTGCCGGCCGAGATCTTCACCGTCGAAGAGCACCAGGTCGACGCCGATCGGCGGCGGCTGGTCGCGCAGCATCTGAGCGAGAACCGCGAGGACGGCGACGCCGGAGGCGCCGTCGTTGGCCCCCAGGATCGGGGTCTGTCGACGAGCGGGATCGGCGTCCAGATCGGCGATCGGACGCGTGTCCCAGTGTGCGCCGAGGAGTAGACGCGGGCGGAGCTCGGGGCGCACCCGCACGATCACGTTGGTCAGCACGAGCGGGGCCCCGTCCAACGGCGAGTTGGTTTCGAAGACCTGGGACGTCCGCTCGAGACCGAGCGAGTCGAAGTAGGCGCGAAAATCGGCCAGTGCGGCGGCGTGACCGGGCGAACCGGGGGCCCGCGGCCCGAAGTCGCACTGGCGATGCACCCACCGGAGCGCGGCCTGACCGTCGAAGCGCGGCCCGGACGAAGCGCCGTCGGGCGTGGCCCGCCCAGGAACAGCCGCGAGCAGGCAGAGGAGGGCGACGAGAGCCGCGGGGCGGAAGAGGCGCATCCCGAGTTCCTTCCTGATCAGAACGTGAAACTCGCCGAGACGGAGAGTCCGACGAATCGCTGCGTGAGAGAGCGGGTCTTGCGGTCGGTATCCTGTCCGAAGTTGATGGAAGCGCTCCCGTTGATGTTGCTCGTGAACTGGTAGCCGGCGCCCGCAATGAATTTCAAGTTCACGGAGTCTCGCCCGATCGTCGGTGTCTGCCCCCCGATTCGCGACTCGGACCGATTTGTCCTCCACTCGATGGCGCCATTGAGGTCGACGCGGGAGGTGATCGTCTTCTCCGTGTTGCTGAGCGGGACGTTGATCCGGCGCACGAGATTGAGCGTCTTCTTGCAACTCAGTCCGAGTTGCTTGTCCTCCAGTAGATCGTCTTTCTGACTGCCGGCGGTGAACGAGGTATTGCGGCTGGTGCTGGTGGCGCTGGTCAAACTGGCGGAGAGGCCGTTGTTGAACGACAGCGTGAGGTTCATGAGCGGAGCGAAGCGGTTCGTCTCGGAACGGCTCTCCAAGTTGCGCGGCGTTCCTCCATCCCCGCCTCGGCCGCGCTCTCCCAACTCACGCGAGTAGCGCGTCGTGGCCTGGATCGAACGGATGCGTTTCTGCAGACCGATCTTGTCCACGACGACGCGGGCTCCTTCCCCCCAGTTGAGGTCCAGCTCGGGCCAGCGGGTACGCCGGTCGTCCAGCCGACCCGTGTTGGTCGCGCTCTCCGACGCCGTCCGGTTGTATCTCACGTTCACGGTGATCCGCTTCTGCCACTGCAAGACGGTGTCGAGCGCCAGCGTCTTCTGCTCCCCGTTCGCCACCGTCGAGCGGCTGAGCGCCTCGACACCGTCCCCGACTTGGTCGGACAGGCCGAGCTGATAGAGCATCGTCGGCTCCCCGCGAGTGCGGGTAACTCCATGCGTACGCGCCAGCGTGTAGTTCGCGTTGATCACTCCGACGGTGAACGGAAGCGACCGGCGACTTCTCGCCGCGGCCGGCGGCTCTTTCGTTTCCGGCGGAGGGATCGGCTCCGTCTCCGGCGGATCGTCGGGCGTCCCGCGCGGCGGGTCGAGCACCTCGTCGGGGTCGGAGGTCTGTGGGGAGGCGGTCCGCCGGCCCCGGAGTGCGCGCACCAGTTCGCTGAACGCCAGTCGGCTGGATGCGGTGATCGACCGGTTGTTCTGGTAGTCGTTGTACCGATCCGGCTCTCCAGGGGCGGTCCCTCCGGTCCGCAGGAAACTCAGACTGGAGCCGCTGGACAGGGAGAGCCGCGGCCCCAGCGCGGCGCGCAGAACCGGAATGTCGTAGCTGGACGAGAGTGTGTGCCGGCGCTGCGTCTCTCGACCCAAGTTGGCGCCGAGCAGGGTCATCTGGTTGCGCCGCAGGAGCAGATCGCGCGACGAGTCCACGCGCCAGGTCAAGAGCGAGATCGGCCGGAACCCAGCGCCGAGCGACAGACCTGCGTTGTTCCCGCTCGGGATGGCGCTCCGCTTGAACGGCTGGGAGAGGTCGGTGCGGGTGTAGTACCGGCGAGTGGTGGTGGCGCCGGTCAACGTCGCGCTGAGACTATTCGGAAGGAACTGCAGATCGAATCCGCGCCCCTCCCGCGCACCCAGACGGAACTTGCCCAGGTCGTCTCGAGGGGAACTCCACGCGACCGACCCGTTTCGCGTCGTGGTGGTATCGCGCTGTGTCGGCACGAGGCTGGTGCTCCGGCGGACGCTGCCGTTCACACCGAAGGGCGCCACGAGGTAGCGGATCCACGGATTCTCCGAGGTCTCCTTACGCAACGAGAGGGAGAGTTCTCGTTCGTCTCGCTCACTGATGTCCCGGTCGGTCGGCTTGACCACCACGAGGTCGCTGCTCGTCTGGAACTTCGGCACGCTCCGCGAGCGCGAGAGAGAGACTCGCAGCGGGGCCGAGACGCGGGCGCGCGGAACGAATCGATCGAGCGAGATCGTCGAACTGGCGCCGATCGTGGTGTTCGTCGTCCCGCTGCCTCGATCCGAGCCGATCTTCAGGAAGTCGGCGTTGGTGCGGACGAAGTTCGTATTGAAGCTCAGCAGATCGGAGAAGTTGCCGCTGATGCCGAAGCGGGACGCGATGCCCGTGTCGCGCTTCACCTCCGTCAACCTGAGTTCGTCGATCCAGACGTTGCCCGAGACCAGTTCGGTCGGCCCGCTGTTCTCGACGTAGAGCGCGATCCGCTGGATGCTGGTCAGGCTCGGACTGCCCTTGCGCCGAAGGATGACGCCCCCCCCCAGATCGTGTTCGACAAACCCGGTCGTCGAGTCGGGCGCATCCAACTGGAGCTGCGCCAGGACCGCGAAGTCGAGCCGGACGAGGTCCCAGTCCCGCGGCACCGGCCGACGAAATTCGTAGTAGTTGGTCGTGTCGCTGTTGGCGTCGCGACACAACCGGAGCGCGAACGTCAGATCGGCGTCTCCCTGGTCCAGTCGACTGTTCAGGTACAGCTCGAGGTTCTCGTAGAGCGTGTAGTCCTGCTTCGTGGGATACGGTCGGTAGATCGAGGCGCGGTGACCCGGCTGCAGGCGACGCAGCTCCAGGGTGATCGACTGCTCGCGTTCGGTCAGATTGTTCTGTTCGCCTGGCGTGAACGGAGGCTGATAGACAGCCGCGTCGTCCTTGTTGTTGAGCACACTGACGAAGAAGTTCTCACCGTCGACCAGGAGGGAGTCCGGCAGCGGGCGGTCGCGTTCATCGGCCAGCGGCCCTTCGTACCAGCGGTTCCCGGTGATCTCGATCCCTCCGATCTGGAAGCGAGTGGAGTCCTCGAATCCTGAGAGGGAGATCCTCGCGTGGAAGATGCGGTCCCACGTCGGTTGGATCCCGCCTCCGGCGATCGCGGTGACGAGCGAGTCGCTCTGCAGCGGAATGCGAATCCGACGCCAGCCGTTGTCGAGGTCGATCGGGAACTCGAGGCTCTGGCCAGGACTCCGCACGACGTAGTCGCGATAGACGTCGGTCTCCCAGAGGGTCGAATCGGCGAGATCGATCTCCAGTTGGAAGTAGCTGTTCAAGCTGTCGAGCGATCCGTTGCCGTTCATATCCTCGGTGTCGAGATCCTGATTCCCCTCCAGCCCGTTGACGAAGGCATACTTCCGCGGATTGTTCTCATTGACCTCGTCATCGAAGTCATAGTCGTCGAGCGGATCGTCGCCGGCGCGGCCCGAGAGGATGCCGTCGAGCCCGGTGTCCTCCTCCAGCTCGTTGCTCTCGTCCAGGCGCCCGTCGCCCTGAGTGTCCTCGGTGTCCAGTCGGTTGTTCGGCCCCTCCACTTGCCGCTGATCGCGCGGGAGCCGGAGCGTCTTCGGATCTTGGCGTTTCCACTGAGCGTCCTCGCTGACTCGGCCCAGGTCGATCGTCAGCTTTCCGCGCCGACGGCCCTCGTTGGAATTGGCGTCGTAGCGAACGAAATCGTTCACCCAGACATCGAGGAACTGCGCCCGGGAGAAGTCGATGCCGCTCTTCGAGAGCGGCTGCACGAGCCCCACCCAGGAGCGCTCCCGCTCCTGCACGGATTCGCCCGCAGGGAAGAGTCGCAGTTCGAGCACCGTGCGATTGTCGTCGCCTTCTCGCGGATCGAGTGTCGGCTGTAGGTCTCCTTCTTGGACGACGGAACGCGGCGTGTACCACCACGCTTCGCCCCGCGCGAAAGGGATCTCCGCCGCCGCCAGCCCGGAGACGGCCCCGACCGGCGGGCCGGCGGGACGCCACGTCCGGCGGTTCATCGAAAGTGAATAGACATCCTTCGCGCCGTCGAAGTCGTCGATGTAGAGCTTGTTCTCCGTATTCGGATTCGGGAGCGAGATGCCGAGTCCCGCATCGATGTCGAGCCGAGACGGCTGGCGAGCGTCGACACCGGGGAGCGCATCGGCGAACTGCGTCATCAGCCAAGACTCGGTCCGGTAGGTCGTGGCGAACTCTCCGACCAGCGTCCGACTCGGCTCCTCTCCGAGCCGCGGCCGACGACCCTGGAGCCCGGGCACGCCGCTCTTTCCCTCGAACAGCCACGCCGTCGAGAACTTCAACTTGCTGTCGGTCGGCTTGTACGACGCCGCCGCTCCCGCCAACGTCTTCTGACTTCCGCCACCGAACGGCAGATACGAGTAGGTCACACGCACGTCGTCGGTGAAGCTCACCTGCGCTGCGTCCAGGAGCTCGACCTCACCCAGGTCGTAGTCGATCTGATAGTCGATGTCGCGACGAAGCGTCCGACCGGCCGCGGTCACCACTTCGCTCCCTGGCAGGATGTTGAACGCGTTGAGCTGGATGTTCGAGACGGCGCTGCGGTAGGTGACCTCGAGGTAGTAGCGGCTGTCATCCTGCGGGCTCGGGTGCGTCAGCCGGTCGTAGACGCGCGGCGCGCGATAGGCGCCGGTTCCCTGCGGGCCGGGGAGCGTATTCACGCGCTCCTTTCGCGGATCGTCCGGTCCCCCGGGATTGAAGCGGCAATACCCGAATCCAGGCTCCCACGGCTCCGGGTCGAGGCAGAGATCCGAAGAGTCGGGATCGAACGGACGCAGGTCGGGGAAGAACAGGATTCCGTCGGGGTAGCTGATGAACTCGGGGTCGACGAGCCGATCGGTCCCCGGCACGGGATCGCTACCGGTCTTCTGCTGCAAGTCCAGCCCCGTCATCTCCAAGAACGTGACGTCGTCGATCCCGTCCGGCTGATCACTCGCCCCTTCCGTCCGCTTCAGACGGATCCTGAGCGAGAATCCCTCTTCCAGGATGTCGCGACCGCCGAGGTCGTAGATGTTCTTGAGTTCGAGATTCCGGATCGGGGCGAACGGACCCTTGGTCAGGTCGGTGTCGAGGAAAGTGGCCCCGTGCCGAATCATCTTCAGTTGGAGAGGATTCTCCTGCGACGGATTCTGCACCAGTTGCCCGACCTGGAACGACCCGGCGAGCTCACCGCGGGTGTTGATCTGGCGTCCGCGATAGACAACGGCGAGGACATCGATCTCTCCGAGCGCGCGCGTCAGCTCCAGGACCGGCTGACCGGCGTAGAACGAGCGCCGGATCTGGTAGTCGCCGTCGGCCCCCGGGCGGAGTTCACGAAAGTACTTCTGACCGCTGTACTGCGCGGGATCGCCGGGGACCGGCGGAAGACCATCCAGCGTCGCTACGCCTGGGACCGCCAAGTCCTGCGTGTTGTTGCTCTCGAGCTGGTCGTCGACGAAGACGTGGAGCGAGTCATCGATCACGTCCCAGGGCGGAAGGTCGGGGTCACGCAAGAAGAAGTAGCGGCCGCTGACATACTCTAGATCCTGGATCTCTTCCGTGCGCGTCTCGGCCGACCGCGTGACCGCCTTGCTGTCGCTGCGTCCTTCCTGTTTCGACAGGATCATGTTCACGTCGACGTCGGCCAATCGCGCCAACGCGCTCACGCCGAAGAGTCCCTCCACCCGGCTGTTGAACGTCACGTACTGCGTGCCGGGGAGGACGAGGTTGGTGTTGCCGAGATCGACCGACTGGAGAATCTCGTCTTCGTAGCCCTTGTATCGAATCTTGATCCGGTTGGCGAGCGGCGTGGTCGTCTGACTCGACTGGTCGACGTCGACCGAAACCTTGTCGCCGATCGTGCCGGTGAGTTGCAGGTTCAGTTCCTGCACCATGTCGAGCTGCGGGAACTTCGACTGCGTCTTCCCCAACTCGGTCTTCTTCTCTTCCGGACGCCAGCGGCTGGTGCCGCTGAAGGTGATCCGTTCGCTGCCGCGCACACTCAGCTTCGGTTCGCCCTTACCGAAGATCCCCTGCAGTTGCGACGGCATCGGAATCGGAATGTTGAAATCGATGAGCCCGTCCCCCTGCCCCTGAGTGGCGCGCGTCCTGACGCCGGTGACTCGCTGCTTCTCCCACTCGGCCTGCAGAGTCTGACGACTGAGGGCCGTCAAGTACTGGGGCAACGTGAATCGAACGCGGGGACCGACGATGTCATCGCGACGCAGCCGCGCCACCTCGACCACGCCATCTTCCAAGAGCGGAGTTACCTGGAGAGACATCCGTTCGGGCGGATCGAGGCTCGGCGTGTCGGGGGGGAACAGTCGGAGGCCGAAGCTGTCGGCGCGCGCCTGCAAGAGCGGCGACATCAGATTGCCGCCACGCAGAACGTCACGGCTCCGCCACCGGGTCACGAGTCGCGTGAGGACTCCTTCGTCACCCGGCCAGAACCCCTTCCGGAACCGCCAAGGACCGACCGCTGCGCCGGGGAAGAGGCCCATCTCCTCTGTGGTAGGCGCGATCGGGCCAGCCGCCGTCGGGGGCGAGGAAAGGATCGTTCCGCCGGTCGGGGCCAGCATGCTGTCGGAGGGACCGCCGGGGCGCAGCGCCGGGAAGTCCAGCGCGGGGACGACCGTGTCTCCCTCAGCCGGGAGGACCGTCGAGTCGACTAACGCATCTTCGAGCGTGACCGGAGCAGCAAGCGAATCACGGAAGAGCGAATCCGGGATCTGGCCACCCGGAGACGGAGCGTCGAAGGAGGAGTCCGGCGTCTGTGGCCGCGTCGGACTCGAGATCAACAGCAGAACGGCGAGCAGGACGAGCCCGCTCACCGCACAGACCCCGCGGCTGAGGCGCGTCACGCGCCGATTTGAGATCAATGGATCATTCCACGCGCGTCCTGGACCGCCGAACCTTGGTCGGGCCGTCGGGGTCCGGAGTTCCTTCCCTGGGCGAGGCGCATATACTCCATCCACCCGAAGGGGTTTCGCCGTCGGGGGCGGTCGCGCGCGGTTGTGGAATGTTCGATCTCGGAGTGTGTGATCTGAGGGCCATGATCCTGGAGCGTTACATCGCCCGGTCTCTGATCGGGCCGTTCTGTCTGGGCTTCGGAGTCGTCACATTCCTCCTGATGATGGAGATGCTGCTCGACCTCCTCGACCTCATCCTCGGCAAGGGGATTCCGATCGGGACCGTCGCTCGCCTCTTCCTCCTCGCCCTCGGCTGGATCCTGGCCCTATCTGTTCCCTGCGGCGTGTTGGTCGCGTCGCTCATGACCTTCGGCCGCATGAGCCAGGACAACGAGATCACCGCCTTGCGCGCCAGCGGGGTGCACCTGTTCCGCGTGCTGGGCCCTGCTGTCGCGCTGGGCGGGATTGTGGCGATCGGCCTCATCCTCTTCAACAACTACGTCTTGCCCAAGACGAACTACGCCTACGCGACGCTGCTGCAGGACATCACGCGAAGGCGGCCCACGGCCGAGATCCGCGCCGGCGTGCTGATCGAGGACTGGCCCGGCTACGAGTTGTTCCTCCGCCGACTCGACGACCGAACCGGCGAGATGACCGACGTCGTCATCCTCGATGCGACGCAGTCGCCGCAGTCTCCCCGAACGATCGTCGCGCGTCGAGGGTTCGTCCACTACCGCCCCGCAGAGCAGTCGCTCACGCTCGACCTGGAGGATGGCGAGATCCACGAGGCGATCCCGTCCTCGCCGAAGGGCGAGTACCGGAGGCTCCGTTTCGAACACCAGATCTTGCTCCTCGCGCAGGAGGCCGACCTCTGGCGGCAAACCGGCGCGCGCCGGCCCGGACAGCGCGAGATGTCGGTAGACCAGATGCAGGCGGAGGTGGACCGCCTGGCGAAGGAACGTGCGCTGGGAGAGGCGCGCATCACCGAACAGCTCCAACTGATCTCGCTCGAGTCTCCCGCGGAGGTCGATCGACTCGATCCCGAAGGGGTGCTTCCGCGGGTCGGACTCGGTCACGCGTTGGGCTCGGTCATCCGGCGTTGGATCGGACGGGAGGCCGCCCCCGACTCCACCCTGACCGCGCTGGATGGCGCCACTCGCCGGACGATCGACGAGATCCGGGCCCAACAGCGAGACAACGCGAATCTGTCGCGACGGATCGACGAGTATCGGGTCGAGGTGCACAAGAAGTTCTCGATCCCGGCCGCGTGCGTGGTCTTCGTCCTACTCGGCGCGCCGCTCGGAATGCGCGCTCGGCGCGGCGGCCTCGCGGCGGGGTTCCTCAGCGTCGGCTTCTTCGTCTTCTACTATCTCTGCCTGATCGGAGGCGAACAGTTGGCCGATCGCGAATTGCTCTCGCCGGCGGTCGCCATGTGGCTCCCGAATGTCGTGCTCGGCGCCGTCGGCGCGTGGCTTACTCTCGGAGCGCTCCGCACCGGGCAGGCGCCCCGAAGGTCACAGAAGGCCGGATGAGAATCCTCGATCGCTACCTCCTGCGGGAGTACATCTCGTCCTGTCTCCTCGGTCTCGTCGGCTTCGTCGGGATCTTCCTGCTCGTCGATGCCTTCGAGAAACTCGACGTCTTCGTCGACCACGGCGCGTCCCTTCCGCTCGTCGCGCGGTACTACGGCCTGGCCTCGGTCACCTTCCTCATCCAGGTGCTCCCCATCGCCATGCTCCTGGGGACGCTCTTCGCGCTGTCGCAGTTGCGGAAGTACAACGAGATCGCGGCCATGCAGTCGGCGGGACAGAGCCCATGGCGCCTGGCGCAGCCGCTCCTGCTGGCCGCGCTCCTCGTCTCGGCCGGTCAATACGCGCTGAACGAAGGGCTCGAACCGCAGATCTATGAAGCGCAGAAGCGAATCCTCAATCGTGAGATCAAGCGATTGGCGGGGGAGGACATGCAGAGCCGGGCCGATGTCCGGGTGTTGGGCGCGAACGGCTGTGTCTACGCTGCGCAGTTCTACGACGCGCGACGTTCCGTCCTGCGCGGAGTCACGGTGCAGAAGGTGCAAGACGCTCGCCTGCTCTGGCGCGTCGACGCGGAATCCGCCGCGTGGGACGGAGGGGCGTGGCGATTCGAACGCGGCTTCCTGCGACGTTTCTCGGAGAGCGCCGTCGAGACCCTGCCGTTCCGCGTCTATGGCCGGAGCGACGTCGATGAACCTCCCCGCCAGTTCGGCCGACAGAACCCCGACCCATTCCACCTCGGCATGAAAGACCTCTGGGAGTACATGAAGCGCCTGCGCGAGAACGGCGGCGACACCAGCAGGTTCGAGACGAATTTCCACATCCGCGCTTCATTCCCGCTGGCCAACGTCATCATGACTCTGCTCGGCGCCGCGCTCTCACTGCGGGTGCTGCGCGGCGGAAGTCTCGCGGCCGGCTTCGGCTTGAGCGTCTCTCTCGGCTTCGCCTACTTCGCGCTCATCCGACTCGGCCAGGCGCTCGGCTACAGCGAGACGCTCCCCCCGCCTCTGGCGGCCTGGCTCGGGAACATCATCTTCTCGCTCTTCGGCGGCTGGCTGTTCTGGAAGGTCAGCCGCTGACGGCCGGAGACCCTTCGCGCGAGGACTCTTCGCGCATCTGCTCGAGGAAGTGAGTGTCGACGCCGCCGCGGCGGAAGTCGGGGTGGCGGAGCACGGCGGGGTGGAACGAGAGCGTCGTGTCGATCCCTTCGATCCAGGACTCCTCCAGCGCACGGAGCATCCGGGCGATCGCTTCGTCGCGCGTACTCCCGTGCGCGATCAGCTTGCCGATCAGCGAGTCGTAGTGCGGCGGAATCGTGTAGCCGGCATAAACGTGGCTGTCCACACGGATGCCCGGCCCCCCCGCGAAGTGCAGTGACTGGATGCGACCGGGCGAGGGCCGGAATCCATGCTGCGGCGACTCGGCGTTGATCCGGCACTCGATCGCGTGGCCGCGAGGGATGACCTCGGCTTGCGTGAGCGGCAAAACTTCGCCGGCGGCGACAAGGATCTGTAGCTTGACCAGATCCAGTCCGAGAACCATCTCCGTCACCGGATGCTCGACCTGGAGCCGCGTGTTCATCTCCATGAAGTAGTACGAACCGTCCTGGTCGTAGAGGAACTCCATCGTCCCGACTCCGCGGTAGCCGATCTGCTGCGCCCCTCTACAAGCGGCTTCCCCCATCTTGCGACGCGTGGCGTCGGGCAGCCCCGGCGCCGGAGCCTCCTCGATCAGTTTCTGGTGCCGCCGTTGCACGGAACAGTCACGTTCCGCCAGATGGATGACGTGTCCATGGGTGTCCGCGATGAGCTGGATCTCCACATGGCGCGGCCGTTCGAGAAACTTCTCGAGATAAAGGATGTCGCTGGAGAACGCCGCCGCTGCTTCACCCTGGGCCAGCGGGTAGTTCCGCTCCAGCTCGGCGGGCGTGCGCACGACGCGCATCCCCTTCCCACCGCCGCCGTCGCGCGCCTTCAGGATCACCGGATAGCCAACGCTCTGCGCCAATCCGAGCGCGTGTTCGACGGACTCGAGCACGCCCTCGCTCCCCGGTAACGTCGGAACGCCGGCCGCTTTCATCGTCGTCTTCGCAACCGACTTGTCGCCCATCATCCGGATCGCCTCGGCGGAAGGCCCGATGAAGACGATGCCCGAGGACTCGCACGCCTCGGCGAACTGCGCCTTCTCGGAGAGGAAGCCGTATCCGGGGTGGATCGCGTCCGACTTCGTGATGTCGGCGGCGCTGACGATGCGCGGGATGAGGAGGTAGCTCTCCCGGCTGGGGGGCGGTCCGATACACACCGACTCGTCGGCCAGTCGCACGTGGAGCGACTCGCGATCAGCCTCGGAGTAGACGGCCACCGTCTTCAGGCCGAGTTCGCGAGCGGCGCGGATGACGCGCACCGCGATCTCGCCTCGATTCGCGATCAGGATCTTGCGGATCAATCTCTCCTCCACGGCGCTCCCGCAACGGGTCGCCGCGGAGAGACTCTAGTACTTCACGAGACCCGGCGGCAGCTTGACGTCGCCGGCGGCGGCCGCGGAAGCGGGAGAACCGGCGCCTGCCCCTGCGCCCTCCCGCAAGCCTCCCGCGCCGGTCGCGGCGGGCGAACTCGAATCATCCTCAGCCGAGCGTGACTTGTCCTCGAACGCGTCCCAGGATGTGTCGCTCGATGCCTGGATACCGCGCACCCGCAACTCGAACTCGGTGGGATTCGACGAGTGACGGAGCGCCTCGTCCAACGTGATCAATCCCTGTCGATAGAGCCGCATCAACGACTGGTCGAAGGTTTGCATCCCGTACTGCTGGGCGCCGTCCTGGATCGCGGACTTTATCAGAAGGGTCTTCTCGGCCGAGAGGAGATACTCCTGGATCGACGCCGTGTTGATCATGATCTCCACCGCGGGCGCACGACCTCCCCCTTTTGCACGTGGGATCAGCCGTAGCGACACCACCGCCTGCAGCGTGCTCGCGAGCAAGAAGCGCACTTCGTCGTGTTGATGCGGCGGATAGAACGACAGGATGCGATTGACGGTCTGGGCCGCGTCCACCGTGTGCAGCGTCGAGAAGACCAGATGTCCGGTGTCGGCGGCCATGAATGCGACCGACATCGTCTCGCGATCGCGGATCTCGCCCAAGAGGATGGCGTCCGGATCCTGGCGCAAGATGTGTTTCAACCCCTCGGCGAAACTCCCCGTGTCCAGCCCGACTTCGCGCTGACTGATGAAACTCCGGTCGTCGCGGTGCAGGAACTCGATCGGATCCTCGATCGTGATGATCGAACGAGCCTCACGGCGGTTGATGCAGTCGATCATCGCGGCGAGCGTCGTCGACTTGCCGCTTCCGACGGTGCCGGTCACGAGGACGAGGCCTCGCTTGCGCAACGCCAGGTCCTCGACGATCGGCGGGAGCATCAGTTCTTCGAACGTCGGAACGCCAAGGGGCACGTGGCGAATCGCGAAGGAGACGGTGCCGCGCTGGTAGTAGACGTTGGCGCGGAATCGCGCGAATCCTGGCAACCCGAACGCGAAGTCGATCTCCTTCGCCTGTTCGAAGTCGGCTTTCTGTGTCTTGGAGAGCAGCACGTCGAGGACCGAGTCCAGGTCCTTGCCCGTCGGAGGGACCTCATCGACGGGAACAAGGCTTCCGTCGATGCGAAAGACCGGGGGTGCACCGACTTTGATATGCAAGTCGCTGGCGCCGCGTTCGACCATGAGCTCGAGCGTTCGTCGGAAGTCCACGTGCTGATTTCTCCTGCTCGGGTGTCCGAGTCCGAGCGGAGAGCGCCGCCTACTTCGGGCGTCAGTCCGGTCGAACCAGGAAGAGTGGCTGTCCGAACTCGACGGGGTGGCCGTTCTCGACCATGACCCGGGCGATCGTCCCCGCCACCTCCGCCTCGATCTCGTTCATGAGTTTCATCGCCTCGACCAGGCAGACCACCTGACCGACCGAGACGCGAGCCCCGATGTCGGCGAACGATGGGGTGCCCGGGCTTGGCGATCGGTAGAAAGTCCCGACCATCGGCGAGCGAATCTGCGAGAGACCTTCGTCGGCCGCCTTCCGCTCCGCAGTGCGCTCGGGCTCGGCCGGAGCGGGTCCACCCTCGTCGGTAGTCCGCACGCCGCGTGAGGTCTGGGGCGGCGGGGCCAGGATGACCGGCGCCGCGACCGTCGCCTGTGTCAGCGCGGGCGCTGTCACCACAACGGTCTTCTCCTCACCCTTGCCGTTGCGCCGCTTGAGGATCCGGACGACGGTCCACCAACGGCGAATTTCCAACTCGTCGATCTCGCTCTCCTCGACGAGCTTCACCAGTCTTCGAATGTCATCGACCTGCATGGGCGGTTTCCTGAGCCTCGGCTGAAGCGTTCTAGGGGTGAAAAGGGGGACGGCGGGCGGTCAGCCTCGAGACGATCCGGTCTGCTGGATCCGGTCTGCCGTCGGGCTGGAATTTTTCCGAGAAACCGGCACGAGGTCGCGGAGCGCGCGCAGCGCAAAGAGGTAGCCGTGGACTCCGAGGCCCATGACGACGCCCCGACAGACAGGGGCAACCAAGTCACGGCGACGAAATGACTCGCGGGTGTGGAGATTGGTCAGGTGGACCTCGACCACGGGCATGTCCAGCGCGGCGACCGCATCGCGCAACGCTACGCTGGTGTGGCTCAGTCCACCCGGATTGATGACGACGCCGTCACACGTCTTGCGAGCCGAGTGCAGCCGGTCGATCAACGCGCCCTCGTGGTTCGACTGAAACGTCTCGAGTTCGACTCCCAACTGCTCCGCCAGTTCAACCAGGCGGGCGTCGAGTTCCAGCAGCGTCTCGGTCCCATAGAGGTGCGGCTCCCGCTCCCCGAGCAGATCCAAGTTCGGCCCGTGAAGGACGAGAACGCGCATCAAGCGGCTCCGATGTAGCGCAGCGCGGATCGAACATTGGGCTCGTTGACCTGGCGTGAGACCGTAGAACGACCCATCCCGTCTGTCAACACCCAGACCCCCCCGCTCTCTTGCGCCTTCTTGTCCATCGAGAGCGCTGACATCAGCGCGTCGGCGGAAACGTCCGAAGCCCGTACGGGAAGCCTGAACCGAAGGAGGAGCGCTTCGATTCGTTCGAGGTCGCCTTTGGCGAGTCCGGCCTCCGCGACCGAGAGATGCAGCGCGCCCACCATTCCGATGGCGACGGCCTCGCCGTGAAGATATCTGGAGAACCCGGACGTGGCCTCGAGCGCATGGCCGATCGTGTGCCCGAAGTTGAGGATGTGGCGCAGACCCTGATCGGTCTCGTCCGCCTCCACCACGCTGGCTTTGACCGCGACCGCGCGGGCGATGACCTCCTCGAGTCGTGCGGAGTGCAGCAGGCGGTCCGGCTCTTCGGTCTCGAGGATTCCGAGCAATTCTGCGTCGCGCACCACGCCGCACTTCACCACCTCCGCGAGGCCGGCGCAGAATTCTCGGCTCGGGAGCGTGGCCAACCACTCCGGCGAAATGAACACGGCGGAAGGCTGGTGGAACGCGCCGATCATGTTCTTGTGGCCACCGTAGTTCAGCCCGGTCTTGCCGCCGACCGAGCTGTCCACCTGCGCAAGCAGCGTCGTGGGGGCTTGGATGTAGGAGATGCCTCGCTGGTACGTGGAGGCGGCGAATCCGACCAGATCGCCCAACACTCCCCCGCCGAAGACGGCGACGACGCCGTCGCGCCGGGTACGGGTCGCGAGGAGGTGGTCGTAGATGCGAAAGAGGGTCTCGTGACTCTTCTGCGCCTCGCCAGCGTCGAGCAGGAGCGGGTGGAACTCGAGACCGGCGCTGCCCGCGCACGCCTCGAGATCACGGCCCCAGACCTCCCAGACCTTCCGGTCGGCGACAAGGGCCCATCGGGCCGAGCCACGGTTGCGGTCACGGACCACACTCCGGAGGTCCCAATCGCGCCAGGATCCGATACTGACTGGATAACTCCGTGCGCCGAGGCGCACGTCGATCTCGATCAACCCACCTCCTCGCCGCAACAGCGCGCCGGGCGGCAAAAAAAATCCGGGTCATCGCCCGGTCCAGTCATAGCCCGATCGAGTCACAGCCCGATCCCTGCGTCCGGACTGTATCACGCGTCCATCCCGAGCGTCAAAGTGCGCCGGGAACTCAGCGATACCGATCCTCGAGTCTCTCCAGGAGTCGGAGGTACCGCTCCTGTTTCCCCATCCGATCTCGCAACTGCACGTGCAACCCCTGGTTCAGCCGCATCTGCCGCTCGAGCCACTGCATAGAAGTCCGATCTCCGACCTCGGCGGTCAGGACAAGAGGCGCGCCCTGGCGAAGAACACCAACTCTCACCACGGCCCCCGGCGTGAGCGGCGCAATCCGCTCGGTGACATGCTCCACCCTGCCCACCGGCACGCCATCGAACGAGGCGATCTGGTCGCCGGCGCGAAGCCCCGCGATTTCAGCCGGACTTCCTCGCATGATGCGAGAGATCGTAACGGGACCGGACGAGAGCGCTCGGCCCTCGCCGACAGACATCGCCGTGCTGTCGACGAGCGCCACCTGCACACCCAGAAACCCGACGGGATGATCGGCATTCTGACGCATGCTCTCGTAGAGTCCCAGGAGTCCAGGGCGAGACAGCGCACTCACCTGATCGCTCTCGAGCAGATACGAGAGCGCAGCCGGACAGCCGCCGACGAAGGCGTCGGCGTCTTCTCTTACTCCGACATTCACCACCATTCCACGGAGACGGCCGAAACCGTCGAAAACTGCCGACCCGCAGGCGCCGCCACTTCCCGACATCGCGACGCGGAACGCGCGTTGGGACGGTCCGGCGGCGGTGAGCACCCGCTGCATCCGCCCGAGCCGGAGTTCGAGTGCGCCGGCGGTGTCCTGGAATCCATGGACCACGACCCAATCCCCGTCGTCCAGAGGCTCTAATGGTTCGGCGCCGAAACAAGGAACCAAACCCACGGCATCGTGAACAACGAGGAGAGCGAGACCTGACGGCACGTCTTGCGTCAGGAATCTCGCGACGCGGCGCTGCCCGTCCGCCGACACCACCGTGATGCTGTCCGCCGGCTGTGCGCCGTCCGCGCACGCGAGGATCCGACCTTCCCGGTCCATCACGACGCCGGTCGAACGCAACGTGACGCGCACCGGGCGCGCGGTTTCCGATCGCTTCCACCCATCCGCCGAACCGGCGCAAGGTCCGACGGGACGCCTCGCGATGACCTGCACGACGCCCGGCTCACCGTGGTTGTAGAGGCTCGCGAGCACGCGGCCGAGCGGAGACTCGTCGCGGGCGGGGAGTGGGAGGCCGCGCGTGAGCGAGGGCGACGCCGCGGCGAGGACGGCCCAGACGACGGCCGAGGCGAGCAAGACGCGCGCGGAGAGGCCGAGGCTGCGCCGTTTCCTGCTCGTCATCTCGCGACCTGTCGATCGGGGAACGGCATCTCCCCGATTCGTGGATGGGGATTTCGGGCGGTGCTCAGAACGTCTGAACACGAGTCTGCTGGATGAGCGAGCGGCGAGGCTCGGCTGACCACCAGTCGGGCGCCAATACCTCGATCGAAGCGTCGGGCTCGACCAGCGAATCGATCGAACCTGTCGCGAAACCGCGCTCGCGCTCGGCCAACGCGTCCGCGAACGGAGTCGTGTTCTCCTCGGAACCGGCCGTCTCTGGAAGGCTGGAATCGACGGAGCCGACACCGGCCGGACTCGATGCATTCGTCCGACCACGCGCGCTCGCGTCATCTCCAGCACGTCCGGGATCGGAGAACTCCGCGGATCTCGCCGAGAGACGGTCGTTCCGCGCCTGCGCTCCGGTCCAATCGGAGAGCGGATCCTGCGCGAGATAGCCTGTGACCAATCCAAAGGTGAGCGCGGTGACGACGGCGACCGGCACAGGACGCAACACCGGACGGAGCGAGAACGTCTCTCTCCAACTCTGTGCCCACGACGCCAACGCCGTGAGCGGGCTCACGCGTCGAGCGGAGAGAACCTTCTCACGACGCTCGGCGATCTCGTGCGCGCGGACGCGATCCATCACCTGACAGACGAAACCTGGATCCAGCAACGGCGCCGGGATCGAACGAACCAGTTGCACGGTCAACGACATCGACTTCCACCGGGCGTCGCAGTCATCGCAGCGCAGCACATGCAACTCGAGATCGCGAGCCCCGCAGGCCGACAGCTCGCCGTCGAGCTTCGCCGAGAAGAGCGAGTGCGCCTCTCTACAATTCATCGATCCCCCCCTCCACCATCGGGCTCAGCATTTCCTGGAGGGCCGTACGCGCTCGATTGATGCGTGAACGGACGGTCCCTCCCGGGATGTTCAAGACCTTCTCGATCTCCTCATACGATAGCTGCTGTACATCGCGGAGGATGATCACCTCTCGGTACCTCTCGGGCAAGCGCGCGAGCGCCGCGCCGACCTGTTCCTGGACTTCGCGCCGGTGGAGCCCCCGGTCGGGCCGGGGACCCGGGTCGGCCGTGAACCGGCCGGCGTCGCCCGTCATCTCCACCAACTTGTCCAAACTGACGCTGTCCTTGGCACGGACTCGCCGACGGATCTCGTTCTTCGCCAGGTTGACGGCGATGGTGTACATCCAGGTGCTGAACTTCCCGGTCGGCTGGTACCGCTCCCGGTGGATGAAGATGCGCAGGAAGACCTCCTGGGAGATCTCCTGGGCCCGGTCGCGATCGTTGATGAACCGGCTGACGAGGTTCACGATCCGGGCGCGATAACGGTCGACGAGCGCGGCAAACGCGGCTTCCGACCCGCGGACGATGTGCTCCATCAAGCTCTCATCCGGGAGAGCGGTGAAGACGGGAGCAACCCGCTTCGTCTCGATCGCGTTCGTCTGGGTGAAGCCGTTCATGGGATTCCTTCTCCTGGGCCGCGTCCGCGCGGCGCTGTTCTACTCGAGGCCCGTACCGTCAGTTCCGGCACTCGAACCAGTCTGTTCTCGAGCGCTCACACTTGGACGCCCGATCGTTCGGTGCGACTGGAAGTTTTTTCGAGATTCTTCCAGCGCCCTGGTCCACTCTCCGCACAGATTCGCGAAACTCGCTGGGGTGGCAGTGGTTTGAGCGTCCGCGCAGCTCCTCGGGGGAGTGCGCCAGCGGTAACAAGGGGATCAAGCCATGGCGAGGTCAGAACTCGGAGTCCACGTGATCCCGCTCGGAGGCGCCCTCCTCCTCTCCGGCTGCTTCACGATGCTGGGCCACCCGACTCGGGAGCTCACGGGAATGTCCCGTTCGCCTGAGCCAGGCGCAGGCGAGTGCGTCGGGTGCCACTCAGAGATGGATTTGATTCTGATGGCTGGACCGACCGGCCTCGCTCCCGCCGCTTGGCGGGGCTACTACGCAATCCCCTGGTGGGGGCATGATTCGGGGCCGAGCCATCCGTCGGGCGGCGCGCCCCCCCCTCAGATCGAGGTGCCCGTAGCGGATCGAGAGCGCAATGCATGGGGACGCGGCGGGCGTGACGTCCGGCTTCCCGGCGTCGGCGCCGGGGGTGGAGTCGCCACACCCGCCCCCCCC
>CAZVYN010000063.1:0-25283 GCA_964631125.1 uncultured bacterium
CCGAGCGCGCCGTCGCCGGGCCCCCCAGGATCGACGTCGATCGAGATTCGTCGCTCCCGCGCGCCGGCGGTGTGAACGTAGGTCTCGGTCCGTCCGCCTTCACCGGTCTCTCTCCAAGCGCCCTCGAGCTTCTCTTCGCCCGTTCGCTCGACGAAACCACCCGCGCGTCGGCCTCCGGACCAACTCATCGACCACTCCTCGCGCCCGACGCCGCCATCGTCTCTCCGGCGGTGCACGGAAACGGCAAAGACGGTGTCGGCCGGACGCGGACGGAACGAGAATCGAAGCCAGTGGCTCTCTCGCGCGAGCGCCTCGGCCCGCACCAAGACATCCACGTCGACCCATCCCGTTCGGTCGGAGGAAGGACGTATCGTCGCCTCCTCGACCACGGCGTCGACGGTCGGCAGGTACAGAGCGTCGACGGGGCCGTCGCTCGCGGCGACTCCCACGGCGACGGACTGCTCGGGAGGGACGAGATCGACTCCCGCGTGTCGATCTGTACTACAGGCGAGGAGGCTGACCGCGAGAAGCGGAGCAACACAGCGAGCGGCCCAGCATGGGTTCCAAGACAGCCGATCGAGATTCATCGTTCACCTCACATCGATCACCCCGGCGCAGCGGGGAGAGCAATGGAGGCGCTACTCTGGGCAAGTGGATGTCACGCAAACGACGGGACGCTTCCGGTGCGAGATCGCCTTGCCGTCTGCGCAATCCTCCCGATTTGGACGTCCGGCGGAGTAGAGCCCGGACGATTGCGCGTCGCAGTCGCGAGGGAGCGCAGGTTCAGCGGAGAGCCCAGTACGCCACGCCCAATGCACTGCCCAGAAACCACGCCGAGAGACCGAGCCGGTAGAGTCGCTTGCCGGCGCCTGGGCTGCGCTCGTGGAGCTGCCAGCCCTTGACCATGTCTCGTCTGGGGAGGCTCGACCCGAGCGGGAGGTCGGGTTGGGCTGACAACCGGGCCCGATAGATGAGGTACGCGCCGCCGATCCACAGAATGGCGCCGACGACGAGCAACGCGCGGAGTGCGAGGACGGAAATCGATTCGTTCATCGGGTCCTCCCTGCTTCGGCCGGACGATCGCTCGACACACTACGCACCGGAACCCACAACCGCCGTACCCAGACGCGCGTGTTCTTCTGTTCGGCCGGGGGTTGTAGAAATCTCATCCCGCATGCAGCTCGCAGGCTCCGGCGGGGACCTTGTTGATGCGCTGTAAGTCGTTATGTGTCGAGCTGTTAGCCGAGCGCTCGATCGATCGCCGAGGACCGGCACACCGTTTGCGCGCGAATTCGTCTACCAGAAGGACCCTACCACGCCCGCCCTCACCCCGACCCTGCGAGGACTTCATGCCTGCCATCTGGAAAGGTTCGATCAGCTTCGGTCTCGTCAACGTGCCGGTGGAACTCCGCGCTGCGGTCAATGCCGATCACATCTCGTTCCGGTTGCTCCACGCGGAGGACAACACGCCGGTGAAGTACGACCGGGTGCGAGAGGATGACGGGGAGTCGGTCGAATGGGGCGAGGTGGTGAAGGGGTATGAGTACGCCAAGGGGAAGTTCGTTGTCCTGACCAAAGAGGACTTCAAGGCGGCGGCGGTCGAGCAGTCGCAGACGATCGAGATCCTCGACTTCGTGCCCGAAGAGGAGATCGACCCTCGCTACTTCGATACGCCGTACTTCCTCGTAGCGGGGAAGGGCGGCGACAAGACATACGCGTTGCTGCGCGAGGCGATCCGCGAGACGAACATGATCGGGATCGGGAAGATCATCCTGCGGCAGTCGCAGCACCTGGCGGGACTGCGAGTGGAAGGCAACGCGCTGGTGCTCGAGCTGATGCGGTTCGCCAACGACATCGTGCCGACGACGGAGTACACGTTTCCGGGCGCCAAGGAAGTTCGACCGGCCGAGTTGAAGATGGCCGTCCAGCTCGTCAAGTCGCTGAGCGGCGCCTTCGAACCTGAGAAGTACACCGACGAGTACCGCGAGAACCTGATGCGCATCATCCAGGCGAAGTCGAAGGGGAAGAAGATCGACCTCGAGCCCCCGACGATCGAGAAGGGACGCGGCAAGGTTCTCGACCTGATGGAGCGACTGCAGCAGAGCCTCGCTCAGCGGAAGTCGGGCAAGTCGACGAAACCGGCGGCAAGGACGACCACCGACGCGCCCCGCAAGGTCGCGAAGAAGACGACGAAGACAACGACGAAGAAGACCGCGAGGGCTCCGTCCAATAACCGTCGCGCCCGCGCGAGCTGATCGGGGGCGCTGGATGGCCCCGCGCAGCCACCACCGCCTTTCTGAGTATCGGCGTAAGCGGGATTTCACGAAGACCGACGAACCGGCAGGCGGCAAGGCGTCGGTGACGACGAGGGGCCGGGCGCTCCGGTTTGTGATCCAGAAGCACGAAGCCAGTCAACTGCACTTCGACTTCCGTCTGGAACTCGACGGCGCGATGAAGAGCTGGGCGGCGCCGAAGGGACCCAGCCTCGATCCCACCGTCAAGCGACTCGCGATGCAGGTCGAGGATCATCCGATCGAGTACAACAAGTTCGAGGGAACGATCCCCGAGGGGCAGTACGGCGGCGGCACAGTGATGCTCTGGGACCGCGGCACGTATGCGTCCGATGAAGGCGGCGTCGAGGGCCTGCGGAAGGGCCTGAAGAGCGGCAAGATCGCCTTCACACTGCGCGGAGAGCGGCTGCAGGGATCGTGGGCGTTGGTCCGCATCGCCCGCGGCGACGGACGCCAGTGGCTGCTGATCAAACATCGCGACGAATTCGCCAAGGCCCGCGGCGACATCGTCGCGCGCGAGACCACTTCCGTCACGACAGGCCGAACGATGGCGAAGATTCGCGATGGAGCGAAAGCCTCCGCGCGCCCCGCTCGCACGACTCGCCCCGCTCGGACTGCTCGCGGCGGAAAGCAGGCGCGGGTCTCCTTCTCTCTGACTCCGATGCTGGCCGCGGTGGGCGCCGAGATTCCGAAAGGGGACGGCTGGACGTTCGAGCCGAAGTACGACGGGGTACGTGTCCTCGCGTTCGTCGAGGGGGACGAGGTGAACCTCGTGACGCGAAATCGGATCGATCGCGCCGCCCAGTTTCCCGAGGTGGTCGATGCGTTGCGGGGGCTGAGCAGACGACGCAGGCGTCCCTTCGTTCTCGACGGCGAACTGGTGGCGCGCCGCGGGAGCGAACTCGGCCGGTTCCAAGAACTCCAATCCCGCGTCCACGAGACCGGAGCCGAAGCGATCACCGAACGGGCGACGGGTGCTCCCGCCGTGCTGGTGGCGTTCGATCTGCTGCTCGATGGCGACGTCACGTTGGTCGAAGAACCGTGGACTGTACGGCGAACGAGTCTCGAGAAACTGCTCCGAGGAAAGCTCGAGGCTGGACTGCAGCTCGGGGAGTCGACGATCGACGAAGGCGCCGCGCTCTTGGTCAAGGCGAAGCGCGCGGGTTGGGAGGGCATCATGGCCAAACGAACCGATGCCGCCTATGCCCTCGGGGTTCGCTCGCGCCAATGGCTGAAGCTGAAACTCGAGGCGCAGCAAGAGTTCGTGGTCGGCGGGTGGACGGAGCCTCGAAACTCGCGACAACACATCGGCGCGCTGCTGCTCGGCCACTGGCGCCGCGGCAAACTCATCTACGCGGGGCATACCGGAGGCGGATTCTCGCGGAGCAGTCTCGCGGATATGTACAAACGCCTGGTCCCGTTGGAGCGACGCGCCTGTCCGTTCGACGAAACGCCCGTTACGAACGAAACAGCGCACTGGACGAAGCCCGAAGTGGTCGTCGAAGTGAAGTTCAACGAGTGGACGGAAGAGGGCCGGTTGCGGCAGCCGATCTTCCTCGGCATCCGAGACGACAAGGAGGCGAGGGAGGTCAGGAGAGAGGAGTCGAGCATGCAGTCTCGACGTCGCACCGTCCGGCCGGCGATAGGCGGATCGGGCCGGATGAAGAAGGCGGCGACGCCGCGGCGCGGCGCGCTGGATGTCGTCGCGCAGCTTTCGACGATCGAAGCCAAAGGCGGCGACGGCGCCGTCGTCATTGCGCGGGGCCGCTCGTTGGACGTCACGAACCTCGACAAGATCTACTTTCCGAAAGCCGGTTACACGAAAGGCGGTTACACGAAAGGCGACGTCATGCGGTACTACGCGACCGTCGCCCCGGTGCTTCTTCCTCTCATCGCCGACCGGCCGCTCGTGCTCAGGCGATTTCCGAACGGCGTGGCGGCCCCGGCGTTCTTTCAGCAGAACGCGCCCGCGGACGCCCCCGATGGCGTCCGAACGGCGCAGGTCGAAGCCGATGACGAGGACGGCAAGGCGTCACGCATCGTGGCGGGAGATCTCACGACGCTCCTCTATGGCGTTCAGCTCGGCGCCATCGAGCTCAATCCTTGGCACTCCCGCGTGAAGTCGATCGCCTCAGCGGACTACACCATCCTCGATCTCGACCCTGGTCCGAAGGCGACGTTCCCGAAGATCGTGCAGCTCGCTCGCTGGATCGGCGACGTGCTGACCGAGCTGAAGCTCTCCAGCGCGGTGAAGACCTCGGGATCGCGCGGAATCCACATCTATATACCGCTGCCGGCCCGCACACCGTTCGCTCTGGGACAGGACATCGCGCAGTGGATCGCGACGCGGGTGGCGGAGGCTCATCCGAAGGAAGCGACGGTCGTTCGGTCGATCCGTGGACGACCGCCGGCTGCGATCTACGTCGACTATCTGCAGAACGCCGAAGGGAAGAGCGTCGCAAGCGCGTTCAGTGTGCGCGCGAGGGAACCGGCGACCGTTTCGACGCCGTTGGCTTGGGCGGAAGTGCGCGCAGGGTTGGATCCCGCCGCGTTCACGATCGAGACGGTCCCTCGACAACTCGCCAAGCGGGCGAAGATCTGGACCGAGGCGATGTCGAAGAAGAACTCGCTCGTCACGTTGTCGAAACTGTTGCGGTAGGACGAGCCGTGAACTCGTTCGCCGCTTGTGCGACGAGCTTCCGCGGAGTGCGCGCCGACCCATGACCAACAGATCAACCGTATCGATGATGCAGACCGACAGTTTGGGGTTCAAGACGACGCTTCGTCGCGCGGCGGGTCCTCGTCAGGCAATCGCTCGCGCACGACCCCGGATGCGGGCGCCGCGGCCCTCGACTTCCGCAGGTACTCCACGATCTCCTGCGCCTCCTCCAACCACTGCACCTTCACCTGGAACGGCAGCGTCGCCATTCGCCGCCGCTGGGCGGCTTCGTGGCCGTCGTAGCCGACTTCCCACATCTGCTCGTCCGAAGAATCTGTCACGACGGTCGTTCCTCCTCGTCGTGCAACGCGCGCATTCAGCGCAAGGAAAAGGGAATCGACGGACTTTCGGGTCATCGGCCGGGGATCATCGAACGTCCGACCGCTGGTGTCCAGTTGGGATCACTTCGGGTCAACGCCGTCGCGCACTGCCGTCGGGAGTTGCTCCGCTCCCGCTTCCCTCGGTAGCTTCCCGCCTCGCTCCGCGTGACACCTTCACCGGGCGGACGGGGTCCGAGGGATCGAACAGGAGGAACTGTGGCGGGCGAGGCGATGCGGAAGCGCGAGCGATCGAACGAGCAGAACAAGAAGGCGAAGCAGGCAAAGCAGGCAAAGCAGGCAAAGCAGGCGAAGAAATCGAAAAGCTCGTCCGCGAGGCGACCGGCCCTCGTCCGGGATGCTCACGATCTCTACGAACGCGCCGTCCAATGCCCCGAAGCGGACGTGAAGTTCTTCGATCGGATCTTTCGCGCGCAATTCGGCCGCGTTCCGAGTTCGCTGAAGGAAGACTTCTGCGGCACGGCGCATCTGAGTTCGACCTGGGTGAAGACGCGGGGGACGAACACGGCGGTTGGGGTCGATCTGCATGGGCCGACTTTGGAGTATGGGCGGAAGAGACATGTAGCTCCGCTCGGAGCAGCCGCCAGCCGCTTGCGACTGCATAACGCCAACGTCCTCGACGTCCGCGAGCCGAAAGTCGACCTCGTCGCCGCGCTCAACTTCTCGTACTTCGTCTTCTACACGCGTGACGAGTTGCGGAAGTACTTCGAGGTGGCGCGGGCGTCGCTGAAGCGTGAAGGCCTCTTCGTCCTCGACATCTTCGGAGGATGGGAGGCGCAGCAGCTCACGACCGAGACGAAGAATGTCGACGGCTACCGCTACTACTGGCGACAGATCAGTTTCGATCCGATCACGCATCGCACCCTCTTCTACATCGATTTCTCGTTTTCGGATGGGTCACGGATGGATCGCGCGTTCCGCTACGACTGGCGCTTCTGGACGATTCCTGAAGTGCGCGAGTTGTTGGCGGAGGCGGGGTTCCGGGAGAGCGTGGTCTACTGGGAGACGACGGATCGCGCGACGGGGGGCGGGACGGGGGTGTTTCGTCCCAAAGCGGGCTCGGAGAGTGAGCCGGGGTGGATCGCGTACATCGTCGCTTCGTAGGAGCTGAGCAGACGGAGGCGCCGCGTGTGCGGCGCACGCGGCGCTAGACGCCACGGAAATACCACACCCTCCGCTCGCGTCCGTGGCACTCTCGCAACGTCTTCGCCGGGGCCCACGTAGTCGCGCCCGCCTGACGTCGGCTGAGCCGGCGTCCACCCCGTCGCACCTCACTCGCGCGCCAGGGGGGAACCCCGATCGAGCGCACGGTGTCGGCGAACTCGCGCTCGAGGACGGGCGCGTGATCCGAGTCGTCTGAGGAAGCGGAGGAAGAGGCATGCGGAGAGGGGCGTGGATCGTCACGGCGCTGGCCGTCATGGCGGCGACGGGCGGGATCACCTGGTGGCGCGTCGGACGAAGCGGGGAGAAGGCGCCGACCTACCGCACCGAAGAAGTCCAGCGCGGCGACGTGAAGCTGCAGGTGTCCGCGACCGGGACGCTCCAAGCGGTGACCATGGTGCTGGTCGGAAGCCAGGTGAGCGGAACGATCGCTTCGCTCTACGCCGACTTCAACGATGGGGTGCGCAAGGGTCAGGTGCTCGCCCAACTCGACCCGACTTTCTTGAACGCGCAGATGGCGGAGAGTCGCGCGAACCTCGACCGCGTCGCCGTGCAGCTCCGACAAGCGGAGCGCGACAGCGCACGGGCCTTCGCCCTCGGGGAGAAGGGGCTCGCGTCGGGAGTCGACCTCGACATGGCGCAGACGGCGGTCGAGACGGCCCGCGCGCAGATGGCGTCGACGCAGGCGGCATTGGAGCGAGCGCAGACGAACTTGCGCTACGCCACGGTCTATTCGCCCATCGACGGCGTCGTCGTCTCACGGGATGTCGACGTGGGCCAGACCGTCGCCGCGTCGCTCTCGGCCCCCACCATCTTCACCATCGCCGAGGACCTCACACGCATGCAGTTGCAGGCGTCGGTCGACGAGGCCGACATCGGCGCCATCCGCGAGGGGCTGCGCGCGTCGTTCACCGTGGATGCGCACCCCGGCTCGACGTTCCAGGGGGAGGTGCATCAGGTTCGACTCCTCCCGCTGACCGTCCAGAACGTCGTGACCTACACGGTCATCATTCGAGTCGAGAACCAAGAGCGCAAACTACTTCCCGGCATGACCGCCAACGTCACGATCTTGATCGACGAGGCCAAGGATGTGATGCGCGTCCCGGTGGCGGCGTTGCGATTCAAGCCGGAAACCGGCGATCCCCGGGAAGGCGCCCGCGGGGCGATCGCGGCGACCGGTCCGGCGTCGACGAACCGCGAGCGCAGCGGCGGCGTGCGCGCCCAGGGGGAAGGCGAACCGGCCGCCGATCGCGGGCGGGTCTTCGTCTTGGAGAACGAGCGGCCGCGTCCCGTGCGCGTGCGCAAGGGGCTGAGCGACGGCACCTACACGGCGGTCTTCTCCGACTCGCTCCAAGTCGGCGATCCGGTCATCGTCGGCCTGAACCTCACCGGCGCCGCCGCGTCCGCGCAGCAAGGCACGGTCAACCCGTTCGCGCCGCAAATGGGCGGGGGCCGGAGAGGTCGATGAGCGTCTCGGGCCTGGCCGCTTCGATCCCCGTCCTCTCGGTCAAGGGTCTGGTCAAGACGTACGGCCGGGGTGAGAACGCGGTCCACGCGCTGCGCGGAGTCGAACTCGACATCCACCGGGGCGAGATGGTCGCGATCATGGGATCGTCGGGCAGCGGCAAGTCCACGTTGATGAACCTTCTCGGATGCCTCGACCGACCGACGGCCGGCTCCTACTTGCTGGAAGGAGAAGACGTCGCCGGCCTGGACCGCGACCAGTTGGCCGAGGTGCGCAATCGTCGCATCGGATTCGTCTTCCAGAGCTTCAATCTGCTCTCGCGCACGAGTGCGTTGGAGAACGTGGAGTTGCCGTTGCTGTACGCGAGTCCTCCACGGCAAACGAACGGCGCCTCGACCGCCGTCGCGCAGGAGTCGATCGCCGAGCGCGCCAAGCGGGCGTTGACGCTGGTCGGGCTGGGCGACCGCGCCCGTCACCATCCCAATCAACTCTCGGGCGGTCAGCAACAGCGGGTGGCCATCGCGCGGGCGCTCGTCAACGAGCCGTCGATTCTCCTGGCCGACGAACCGACCGGCAACCTGGACACGCGCACGTCGATCGAGATCATGCGGCTCTTCCAGGACCTGAACGAGAAGGGGATGACCGTGCTGCTCATCACGCACGAGCACGACATCGCGGAGTATGCGAAGCGGGTCATCGTCCTCGCGGACGGGCGGATTCGCGAGGACCGGGCGGTCGAGAAACGCCGGGTCGCCACGGATGAACTGCTCGCGCTGCCCGTCGAGACGGAGGTCATGTGAGATTCCTGCTCCTGCTCAAAGTCGCGTTTCGCGCCATCGCGCGGAACAAGCTGCGCTCCGCTCTGACCACGCTCGGTATTGTGATCGGCGTCGGCGCCGTCATCGCCATGGTCGCGATCGGCGAGGGCGCCTCGCAGATGGTGCGCCAGCAGATCGCCGGGCTGGGCGAGAACGTGATCAATGTCTTCCCCGGTTCGAGCTACTCCGGCGGCGTGCGCGGCGGCGGCGGCTCGAGCTCGACTCTGACCGAAGAAGATGTCGAGGCGATGTCGAAGCAGGTCCCGTATCTCTCGGCCGTGACTCCCGTCGTCCAGACGAACGCGCAGATCATCTTCGCGAATCAGAATTGGCAGACCCAGGTCATCGGCGGCAGCGTCGACTACACGAAGATCCGCAATTGGTCGATCGTGTCGGGCAGCAACTTCAACGATTCCGCCGTGCGCTCGGCGGCCAAGGTCGCCATGGTCGGGCAGACCATCGTCGACAATCTCTTCCAGGGCGAAGATCCGGTCGGCCAGGTGATCCGCGTGAAGAACATGCCGTTCACGATCATCGGCGTGTTGAGCAAGAAGGGGATGAACACTTGGGGGCGCGATCAGGACGATGTCCTCATCGTGCCGTACACGACGGCGATGAAGAAGCTCTCTGGCCAGACCCGACTGAACATGGCGATGGCCTCGGCCGCTTCGGCGGAGTTGATGGCGCCGGCCTCGACCGCCATCACCGAGCTGCTCCGCCAACGCCATCGCATCGGTCCCGGACAGGAAGACGACTTCACCATCCGCACGCAGCAAGATGTCCAGAATGTGATGGGCTCCACCTCGTCGATCATGCGGGTGTTGCTCGCGATCATCGCGTCGGTCTCGCTGCTGGTGGGCGGCATCGGCATCATGAACATCATGTTGGTCTCGGTCACCGAGAGGACACGCGAGATCGGCATCCGCATGGCGGTCGGCGCCAAGGGTTGGCACGTCTTGGTGCAGTTTCTCTCCGAGTCGGTCGTGCTCTCCTGCTTCGGCGGCCTTCTGGGCATTGGCCTCGGCATGCTGACGGCGGAGCTGGTCTCTCGCTTCGCGCGCTGGCCGATCCTGATCTCCGCGGAGTCGATCTTCGTCGCCTTCGGCTTCGCCGCCGCCATCGGCGTCTTCTTCGGCTACTGGCCCGCCCGCAAGGCGTCGCTCTTGGACCCGATCGAAGCGCTGAGGTATGAGTAACCCGGCGCGCTCACGCGCCGGGTTTCCTCTCTTCTTGTCACCCCTCACTCCCGTAGGAGGCCACCCTTGGGCATCTTCGACCCCTTCCTCGACTCCCTCTCCGACAGGAAAGACGAAGCCGCTGCCAAATCTCGCGCCCTCCTCTCCCAAACCCTCGAGTTCCTCCAGGAGAAGAAGGAGGGCTTGAACGACCTCCTCGACGGCTTCGACGCCAAGGGCATGGGTGACAAGGTCAAGTCCTGGGTCGGCCCCGGCTCCAACGTCGCACTCACGGCGGACGAGGTGCGCGACGCATTGGGCAAGGACAAACTCGAGGCCCTGGCGCTCCGCTCGAAACTCTCGGTCGAAGAGGTCACGTCCAAGCTGGCGGTGGAGCTCCCCAAACTCGTCGACAAACTCACCCCCGACGGCGAGATGCCAAAGGTGGACCTCGAGCAGCATCTGAAGAACCTGATGGCGAAGTTCGACAAGCACTGACCGATCGGTGACGGACCTCCTCGGTCGTTTCGCGCTCGCGCTGACCCGGTGGAGCGAGCGCTGGATCCCTTCCTCCTTCGTGATCGCGGTGCTCTTGACCGCGGTCACGTTCGCGCTCTCGCTCACGCTCACCCCGACTTCTCTCTTCGAGGCGATCGGTTATTGAGGCGACGGCTTCTGGGAGTTGCTCTCCTTCTCCATGCAGATGAGCCTGATCATGCTGTCGGGCTACATGGTCGCGGTCTCCGCGCCGGTCGATCGGCTCCTGACCCGACTCGCGCGCATCCCTCGCTCTCCGCGCGGCGCGGCCCCTGAACGCAGGCGCGAGCGCGTGGGAGGGGTCGTCTCCACCGGTTCACCGTCGTGATAGGTGACCCAACAGAGTGGGCAGAGTGAGCCGAAGTACCGGGCGACGGCACAGGTCTCGCATCGATCGATGTCGGTGAGCGCCAAGCGGAGTAGCTCGTACTCGTGAGCCGCCGCGGCGATCTCGGCGGCGTTCTTCGCCTCGCCGAGCGCCAAGTAGTAGCTCAGCTTCGACGCGTAGATCCTGCCATCGACGATGCCGCGGTCACAGGTCGCGCAGATGTCGTTGCGCGAGGCGGCGGTTTTGCACCCTGGACACTCGAGACTCGATACGTCGACTTCGTGCCCGTGCGTGTCGATCGCCTCGAAGAGCGTCGCGGAGCGGACTTCCTGCCCCGCGACGTATCCGGTGGCGCACGGTCCGCACCAGCCGGCCGCTCGTTGGTTCTCCTCGCACGTGCACCAGTCCGGGGCCGCCAGCGAATGCCCCAAAGCCGCGGGAGCGAGTGGTGGAGCGAGTGCGAGTGCGAGTGCGAGTGCGAGTGCGAACGCGGTCAACGGACGTGCGCGATCTTGCGCACTGCCTGGCGACCGCCCGCTTCCAGTCGAATCAGATAGACGCCGTTCGGCACGCCGCGACCGCTTTCATCGGCGCCGTCCCATGCGAGCTGGACCAGGCCGTCGGCCCGGCCGTCGAAGAGGCGTCGCTGCAACCGGCCGGTGGCGTCGAAGACCATCAGTTGAGCCGGCCCGGCCTGCGGGAGCGCGAACTCGAGACCGACCGAAGCATCCGAGTTCCCCGGCAGGAGTACGTGTAGAACGAACCCCGGCTCGTTCGCCGATCCAGGCGTGATCGCCGTCGGGTTCGTGTTGACCGACCCGGATTCGCCGGCGAAGTTCGTCGGCGTGTTGATCCCGGTCGAGCCGCCGCGCGAGAGCGACGTGACGCCGTCCAGCGGCAATTGTCCCGAAGTGAACACGAGCTCGCCCGTGACGTAGCTCCACCACTTGACCGTGTCGTGGTCCACGTCGAAGAAGTCTGCGGGAATGATGTAGTCCGGCGTCGGAGCGCCCGGCAGGGCCGCGAACGCCGTGGTGCCGAGAAGCAGGCACGCGAAGGCGGTGCTTCCGGGCGGCAGGTTCGCGGTGAACGTGTGTTGGCTGCCGGTAGTGACGCTCCGGACCCACTTGTTGTTGATGAAGTGTTCGTTGGCCGCACTCGACGGCACGTGCATCTCGACGAACTGGACTGTGCCGTCCGCGTTGCTGAACACCTCGTTGATCACCCAGAGGTGCGAAGCAGCGTGAGATGGGGCGGAGATTCCGAGGATCGAAGCGGCGGCCGCGATAGCGACCGCGAGCGGCGCGAGCTGGCGCGTGTTCATGGGTCCAGCCTCCTTCGGTGCGTACGACGGTGACCCCGAGCCTACTCTAGCGCGAGGCGTTGCGCAGCGCTGTCGCCAGCGGGCGTCCCTTGACGCGGGTCTCCTCCCACTCCTCTGCCGGTTGTGAATCGGCGACGATCCCGCCGCCCACGCCGAAGTGCGCGCGACCTTCGTGCGTCCAGAGGGTGCGAATTGCGAGCGCGAGTTCAGCGTCGCCCGAGTCGTCGAGCCAGCCGAGTGCGCCGGTGTAGACGAAGCGGGGCGCGGTCTCCAGTTCGGCCAAGATTTCCATGGCGCGGAGTTTGGGAGCGCCGGTGACCGAACCGCCCGGGAACGTCGCGCGCATCAACTCTTCGAAGGACGTCGGCGCGGCGAGCTCCCCGCTCACGCGCGCGACGAGGTGGTGCACGGTCGCAAACGACTCGATCTCGGGAAACCGAGCGACGCGGATCGATCCGTGCCGGCAGAGGCGGCCCAGGTCATTGCGCTCCAGATCCACGATCATCAGCAGTTCGGCGCGGTCCTTCTCGCTCGCCAGGAGTTCCGCGCGAAGCGCGGAGTCGCGCTCGGGATCGTCCGGGTCTCGTCGCCGCGTCCCCTTGATCGGCCAGGTTTCGATCGAACCGCCGCGAACCCGCAGGAACAGCTCGGGCGAGCTGCTCTGGATCGTGACGAGCGCGGAAGGGTCGGACTCCGTCAGCTCGAGATACGCCCCGTACGGCGCGGGATTGGCGAGCCGCAGCGCCGAGTACAACGTGACCGGGGATGCGACGAGCGGCGCACTCGCGCGATAGGTGAGATTCGCCTGGTAGATGTGCCCGCGCCCGATCCAATCAAGGATTGTCTCCACCCGCGCGGCGTGTTCCGCGCGCTGCAGCGTCGTCTCGAAACCGACGATGTCGTCGAACGGGTCGGAGGCGGAAGGGGGCGACGGCGGAAGCGACACCTCGTCGATCGAACCGAGGGACGAGAGATGCTCCAGCAGCGAGCGCGCCGCGATCTCTCCGTCTCCGCTGTCGCTGCCCACCAAGAACCAAGCTCGGTCCTCGTGTCGAAACGCGAGCGACGCGTCGTAGCGATTCCAGAGCGTGAGCGGCATCCGACTCTCGGGCGGTCGAGTGCGCAGGAGCGGGTCGAGCAGCGCCGCGGCTTCATACGCCGCGAAGCCGATCCAGCCCGAGACGAACGGCGGCTGATCGATCGCGAGCTCGCGTCCGCTCGCTCGTCCACTGGGTCGCGCGGTCCACTCCGGCCAGGCGTCACGGAGCGAGAGAGTTGGGTGCAGAGTGATCCAGCTCCAGCTCGGGGCCTCTCCCGCGCGCGCGGAGTCCAGCCACACCAATCCAGGTTCGCCGCTCCAGGCGCGGACGATCTGCTCGGGCGAGAGCGAGAGCGTGAGCGAGAGCGGGCGGATCATCGCGCGCGCCGGCGCCACGGTTCGGGATCGATCGAGTAGCGGATTCCCGGAGGGATGGCCCGATCGATGGCGATGACGCGCCCCATCCGATCCGCGACCACTTGAACGCGCCCACCGCGCGATCGACGCCAGGCCTCGCGCACCTCCTGCTCGTCGGAGACGCCTCGGCCGTTCACCACGAGCAGTCGATCCATGGGACGAAGGCCGAGCAGATGCGCGAGATCGTCGCGCCGCAGATCGACGATCTGAGTTTCCCTGAGGACTGCCCGAAGCGGCGGCATCTTGACGTCCCGGTCGGCGCGCTCGACGTCCTGCCGATCGATCTCGACGCTCACGCGCCGGAAGTCGCGCACGGGATCGAACTCGGCTCGCTGCTCGACGAACTCCCTGAGCATCGTGCGCTCTTCGGGCGTGAGGTATCCGGCGATCGCTGCCGCGAAATGCTGCGGCGTGATGGGAGAAGGCATCGAGGAGAGCGTTCCGGAGAACGCGAAGAGTGGATCGGCGCTGAGACCGTCCTTCATCGCGAGATCGAGCCAAGCGCCGATCAGGGCGCCTAGACCGTAGACGAGGGAAGCGGCTTCCGGGTCGTCGAAGAAGGCGCGGCCGCACCAAGCCAGGGACTGTTCCTCACGCCGCGGCGAGACTTCGTACTCGAGACAGATCGCGGACAGCGTGCCGGCGAATTGCTCCCAGGTGATGACTCCTTCCTCGGCCAACAGACGATGCGCGAGGTAGTCGGTCACCCCCTCCTCGAACCATCGCAGTTCGGGCGTCATTTCACGATCGTCTGCGGCATGGAGCAACTCATGCAGAACCACCTGGGTCGCATCTGGAGATCGGCTGCCGAGCATCCGCGGATCGATGGCGAGCACGATGCTGTTCGTCAGCGCCTGTCCGCTCGCGCCGGGCCCGTCGGCGCGAGTGAAGACGATCTCTGCGCTCCGCGGTCCGTTCCAGCCCGGCCGTGCCAGCACGCGGCCTAGTATTTCTTGGATCTGCGCGCGACCCGCCGCGAGCTCCAGGTCGTCGTCCGTACTCCAGACCCGCACGCTCTCTCGCTCGGTCACGTTCCAGGCGCCAACCGGAAGCGCCTCGCGCACGAGACTCTCTTTCTGGGGAATCGCGAATCGTGTACCCGTGTGCCCGCCTTCGTGCGGCCAAGGCGGATGCGCGCGCCATCCCGTGGGTAGGGAGAAGCGGACGGAGGCGGCGGTGAACGGCGCGTTGATCGGCACGAGGAAGAGGGCGCCTGTGGTGAGGAGTCCGTGATCGAGGTCGAGGTACGGCTGCCCCGCGAAGTCGCTCGCTTCCCGCACATCCCGCCGGGAGCGATGACCGAGCGGAACCTGCCAAGAGACCGTGAGCGCTTCGCGCCCCTCACACGGGATCTCCCAGAGATACGGACCGAGCCGCAGGACCGGCAACGTGTCCGCGATCGCCGCGTCGACGGTTGCTCTCACCCCTCCTTCGAGCAGCGGCACCGGGAGGCGCACGAACGAGGGACGTTCGCTCATCGCGAGCTGGATCGTCGACTGATCCGGAGCCAGATCCTCCAGCCGCAGCGTTACGTCGACCTGTTGCCGAGCCGGCGCTTCGATCGAGACGACGTATTCGACCGAGATCGCTCGCGCCGTTGACGTCGGCGTACAGAGAACAGTGCAGAAGGCGTAAAGACTGAGTACGCAGGGCGCGACGGCGCCGAACCGCGGTCTCACGCCCTCTCGGGGTGCTTCCAGATCGGGACCCATCTCTTCAGCTCGTCGATGAACTCGGCGCAGGCGCGCAACGCCTCGCCTCGATGGGCCGAGTGAATGCGGATATAGAGCGATGCGTCTCCGACCGGCACGCGCCCGGTGCGATGCAGTACATAGAGGGCGAGGAGGCCATTCCGCGCGGCGACATCGCGCGCGACACGTTCGAGTTGATGTTGCGCCATCTCGGGGTGCGCCTCGTAGTCGAGCGCCGCGATCCGGAACGGCTCGAGGGAAACGGGCGAATCCGAGGCCGAGTGGTCCCGGTCGTCCCCGTGGTTCCCCTGCGCTGGTCCGCAGACGTGCGTCGGATCCTCCCACTCGCGGACGATCCCCCAGAACTCCACAGTCGCGCCTGCGGCGCCCGTCGCCTCCGCCGTCGGCGGGAACTCATCGATCTGCGGATCGAGCGGACCAACCGCCAGGCGCGCAATGAGTTGCGGTGATGAGGGCGCCGTGACCGACATCTCGGGCGTCAGGGCGCCGGTCGGAACGAGCCGACGAGCGCGTCGAGGTTCGCGGCCTCCGCGTCGAGCGTCTTCTTCGGGCCGGTGGCCTTCCAGAACCAAGGTCCGCCCGGTCCCTCGACGACCGAGCACCACATCCGTTGATCGGTCTTCGGCGATGGCGCGGGGCCGCCCATCATCGCTCCCGGCGCGTAGGTCCCATCCACCGCGAGGATCGTGACCTTGTACGGACCGACGGTGCGTGAAGCGACCTGCGCATGGCTGCGCGCGTCTCCGCCGTCGGGCTGTCGCATCTGTCCGATCCAGCGATCAAGGTTCGCCTGCACGTCGCCGCCCTGACCGGCGCCGAAAAAGAAGAGCACCATCTCGGCCGGCTCACCGCCCGCCGCCGGCAGCGCGAACTGCGCGGCCCGCATGCCGGAACTCGTCGGCGTCGTCGTCCACGACTCCGGGACGGTGTAGGTCAACCCGACCGAGGTCTCCGCGCGCCCGCTGGCGGTCGAAGCAGCTTCTCGGGTCGGCGATGTGTCGTAGGTCCCGCCCTGTGGCGTGGAAGGGGTCGCGACCTTCGTTGCGACGGCCGCCCCGTCTCGGGTCTTTTCCTGGGGAGGCTTCGAGTTGGTCGAGCAGCCCCCGAGAGTGGCCAGCGCCGCGAATGCGGTGATCGCGAGAACGAGCGTGAAGCGTGAGGCGAGAGCTTGGTTCGAACGGAGATGGTTTTGCATAGGGCGCCATCATCGTCCGTTGCGGGGAGCGCCGCAAGCGGGCCGTTTCAACCTCCTTGCACGGGTGGGATGAGGGAGATCTCGTCGCCGTCCACGAGCACCTGATCGCTAGACGCGTAGTCGAGCCCGACCGCGGTCAGACAGGAAGCGACGAGCGGTCCGAGAGCCGGCTGCTGCCGCAGCAACTCGCGCACGGCGTTTCCCACCGAAGCGCCTTCCTCCAGCTCGAGCACGAGGGAAGAGCGCTGCGCCGCCAATCGGAGTTGCGAGAAGAGCAGCACGCGGACACGCATCACCCGACTCAGCCGCCGATCGCGGTCATGTGTCGACCCGGCGTGTACTGCCCGCGGAAATCGTGTTCGAGCGGCTTGAGGCCGAGCGCGTGGCGGAAGATTTCGTGTAGTCGACGGTCGCCTCCAGCGACAGGCGACTCCGCGACCGACGCTTCCCGCAACGCCCCCTTCAAATCGAACTCCAGATGATTCCCCAAGCAAGGCCGCAGCTTTCCGTCCGCCGTCAGCCGCACCTTGTTGCACGACTCACAGAAGTGCAGGTCGGTCATCGCCCCGATGAACCCGACCGTCGCCCCCTCCGCCGTCCGGTAGTAGACGGCCGGCCCGTGGCCGAGCTTCGTCTCCAACCGCTCCAGTGTGGTCTCCCGCTCCAACAACGCCTTCGCCTCCTGCGCGGACAGGAACGACTCCGGCGTGAGCACTTGCGTCGTGGTGATCGGCATCAGTTCGATGAAACGGATGAGTGCGCCGCGTTCGTGCGCGAACCGCACCAGCGCCGGGATCTCGTGGTCGTTCATGCCGCGCATCAAGACCGCGTTGAGTTTCACGCGTGGAAATCCGGCCGTCACGGCTGCGTCGATTCCGGCCACGCACTCATGCCAACGCCCGCGCGTGAACCGCGCATACGTGTCGGCGTCGAGCGTATCGAGGCTGATATTGACCGAGTCGACGCCCGCCGCGCGCAGCCGACTCGCGAGCGGCGCCAGCAGCGTCCCATTCGTGCTCAAGCCGAGCGACTCGACCCCTTCGATCATCCCGATCTGTTCGATCAGCCAGGCGAGATCGCGCCGCACCAATGGCTCGCCGCCCGTCAGACGGTACTTGCGGAAGCCGAGGGCGACGGTGACCCGCACGATCCGGAGGATCTCCTCATAGGTGAGGATCTCGTCTTTCTCCTGCCAGTCGGGGAGCTCGGCCGGCATGCAGTAGGTGCAGCGCTCGTTGCAGCGATCGGTGACCGAGATGCGGAGGTAGTCGATCCGGCGGTTGGTCCAGTCGAGGAGGGTGGGGGTCGGCGTGGGCGTGGGCGGAGGAGTGGGCGCTGGGGTGCTCATGGGGGTGAGTGTACCAAGCGGTGGATGAGAAAGGGCCCCCGCTGCGTGGCGGGGGCCCTCGAGGCTCAGTTGGAGAGGTCAGGCCGGAGGACCGGCCTGACTACTTGAGCCAGTAGTGCACGCCGAAGTTGGTCACACCGTTGCCGACCGTTCCCAGGTTGTTCGGGTCGAGTGCGATGCGGAGACCGTGGGATCCGCTGATCGAGATGGTGTTGGACATCATCCACTCGGCGACCAGGAGGCCGCTGATATCGATCGACGTGTCCGATTCGATGTTGTCATTCTCCGGTGAGGTCGAGGTGATCCCGAGGCCCGGCCGAACGTGCAACGCCACCTTGTCGCCCGTCTTCATTGCGATCGGCAGTCCGACGCGAAGGACGAACTGAGTGCCGGCGATGGCCAGTTGCTTGTTCCCGGACGCGCGGCCCCCAGTGGTGTCCTCGGCATCGATGCTGATGAAGCCGAGACCGACATCGAGACCCATCTTGTCGGACAGCATGTAGCGGCCGCCCACAGGGGCGTCGGACTCCATGAATCCGATGGCATAGGAGCCCTTGCCGTGCGCCCCGGCGACCGAGGCGCTCAGCGCGAGCGCGATAACTGCGAGTGAAAGCGTACGCATCGTTTCAAATCCTCCATGGTCCGCCGGCTCGTGCGCGGCGGAAGGAATCCATTCCGTTGGTCGACCTACTTGATCCAGTAGTGGAAGCCGAGACTGAAGACATCGGCGCCGAAGAGCTCGATCACCGTCGGATCGGTCTCGATGGCGAGCCCGTGCCCGGCGTTGACGGAGAGGCTGTTGGTCAACCAAACCTGGAATTCCAGCATGGCGCTGATCGTGACCGAATCGTCGTCCTTGCGCCCCGGCGCGTCGAACGACGTGCTGGAGAACGTCGCTCCCGGCCGGAACTGCAGTTGCGCGTTCTCGCCGCTGTGCAGGTTGATGGGGACGCCGGCGTCGAACGCAAATCCGCTCGAGGCGTCTTCGATGTCGCTGAACCCGATTCCGAGGTCGAGACCGACCTTGTCATTGATCATGTACCGACCCCCGATCGGGGCGTCGGACCGGACGAATCCGAGTGCGTAACTTCCCTTCGTCGCCGCAGCAAATGAGCTGCCGGCTCCGATACAACTCAGTGCGACAGCTGCAATCAAAACCTTGCGCATTCCGAGATACCTCCCTTGGGGCGATCCCTGCCCAGTTGCGAACCGAGCCATTGAAGGGAAACGGGTGGCAAAAATCAAGGCAGGAAATTACTCGGTCCGATTCAGATTCCAGTCGTAGTCCATGAACTCGATCTGGGTCGCCGGGTCGTCCAACGCGCGCGCGGCCCGCTCCGGGGCATAACGCGCCACCCAGCGACGCAGCCCACCGCCCCACTCCTCGAAGTCCTGTCCGTACCAGTCGAAGATCTTCGTCAACCGAACCTTCGAGCGTTCGCCGTCCGACTGAACGGCGAGCCAGCGAGGATCGGCCAGCGCGAGTCGGCACTGCGCGTCGAGCATCGAGTCGAGGTCGGCCGCGCGATAGGCGTCGGCAGCGAGCGGCGGGCAGCCGATCGACGCGCAGTTGAGCGCGAAGTGGATGCGGGGATCACGAGAGGTCGGACGGATGATCTCGTTCTCGATCCTATCGAGCGAGAGTTCGCGCCCCTCGACGGTGACAAGCTTCTTCTTCCACGGCGACTTCAGGAGACCGCCCAGATCCTTGATACTTCCCACCGGCTCGTTGACCAGGATCAGGTCGAGCGTGGTCGCGTTGTAGAGGTTGATCCAGTACGCGAGGGTCGCCTCCTTCGAGAGGCCGGACGGCGCGGTCGCTTCGAGCGCGTCGACGTAAGCGGTCAGCTCCCGCACCGCGGACGGCTCGGCTCGCCACGCGTCGTAGCGGACCGAACCGTCGCGCACGTAGCGTTTCAGCAGCGCGTCGAACGGCGCGTGGAGCGCGTCTTCTGTCCGCCGGGCCACCGCGAGCATCTCGTCGGTTTGCGGATGGACGACCGGCGCGGCGTCGGCCCATTGCCCCACGCCCGGCCAGGGCGGCAGCTCCGTTGCGTCGAGACCGAGCGCAACGGCGCCCCGACCGAGCTCCCCCTCGCGGGCAGCCATCACCGTCCGCGCGTAGATCGGATCGGCCAGCACCGCGATGCGGGTCGCGTCCTCGCGCCAGACGTAGGCCAATTGCGCCGCGAGACCGTAGTCGCGCGAGACGATCCAAGAAGGCGCGACAGTTTCGGCGGTCGCCAACTGGGTCGCCAACTGGGTCGCCAGCCGATCGATCGGTTGGTATTCGCGCAATCGCTCGGTCCAGGTCGACGTGGCCGAGACCTGCTCCTCGCGCGACCCGGCGACCAGTGGATAGGTCGAGGCCAGCGCGGACGCTCCCCGCTCGGCCGCGGCGACGATCGATGGCCGATGCATGACCAGGCCGAGCGCTCCGGAGAAGAGAACGGAGGGGAGCAGCAATAGTCCCGCGATCGGACGAGAAACGCGCCAATCCCGCGGCCAGAAGAGGATGAACGACGGCATGATCCAGTTCTCCTTCAGTTGTCCATTTGCGATCGCGGCGACGAAAAACAGAACGAGGAACGCGCCCCCGAGGATGCGGCCGGCAGCGAGATCCCCGCGCAGGTTTCGCAGCGCCGCGATCATGGCGATCGGGAGGATCACCCCGGCATGCAAGAGAAGCAGAAGAGCGCCCCAGCCGAGACGCTCCGGCCAACTCCCGACCGACTCGAGTCGCCCGAAGTGCAGGGTCTCGAGCAGCATTTCGGGACGAAGTGCCAGCCACGTCGGACTCGAGACGACGAGCGCGATCAGCGCGCTGAGGAGCAGGACACGCCGACGAACCCGAGTCGCGCGCAGCGCCGGGACCGCCGGCAGAATGAGAGACAGCCCGACCACCAGCAGTCCCGTCGGCTTGGCCAACGCCGCCAGTCCGGCGAAGAACGCGGCGAGAGGCAGCCGCCCGTCGGCATGCGCCCAGGCGAACGCGAGTACGGCCGGCAGGAGGATCGTGTCGGGGTGCAAGAGCCCGCCGGTGTAGGTCTGCCAGGGAGCAAGGCCGAGCGCGAGACAGGCGAGGGTGCGGGTGCGTCGCTCCGCGCCGAGGCGGCGGAGCCATCCATCGAGGCAGTAGAGCGCGAGCGCCGCGCCGAGCAGCGACGGCAGACGGAGCGCGAAGAGATGCGCCCCGAACAGCGCCTCGCTCGCGCGCGCCGCGAATTGCAGGAGCAGCGAATACCCCGGCTCGAGATGATGCGCCCAGTAGCGATAGGCCGCTTCGTCGCGTCCCGGAGCTGGGAGCAGCGCGATCGCGATCTTGAACGGCAGGCCCGCGAGGAGGCCGATTCGCCAGGGCGTCAGCGGCCGCGCCTCGGTTGCTGGATGGGATCCCGCGGGACGTTCTGGATGTCGAGCGCGATCGCCTGCAAGAGCAACTGCACGCCGAGCACGAGTGAGACCACCGCGATCATCACGGTGCCGGTGGGGTTGGCGATTCCGGTCTCGATGGAGCGACGCCAGAAGATTCCGCCCCAGACCACGGCGAAGGTCGTCAGCAGAATTCCCCAGGTGAGGAAGAGCGAGACAGGCGTGAAGTCATAGAGGAAGTAACAGGTCCCCAACCGGCGCAGGAGTCCCATGAATAGGCGCGGCGGAAACTCCAGCACGACCTTCATCGGGGAGAGCGAGCTGATCTCCCCCTGATAGCGCGCGGGAATCGCGACATCCTCGACCACGGCGCGCCGACAGCCGAGCTCGATGAGCAGGCTGCTCTCGAAAAAGTATCGCTTCGCGATGCGGCGCGGATTGAGCTTCCGCCAGACGTCGACATGCAGCGCCGTGTAGCCGTTGGCCGGGTCGAACATGGTCCAGTAGCCGGAGGCCGCCTTGGCCAAGAAGGTGAGCCCGATGTTGCCGACGCGGCGGAAGAACGGCATCGCTCGCAGTTCCGCGCTGTGCAGGAACCTATTTCCCTTGGCGTAGTCGGCGCGTCCGTCCATCAGCGGCTCGATCAGGTCGAGCATGCGGCCGGTGTCCATCTGACCGTCGCCGTCTACCTTGACCAGGATCGTGCAGCCGGCGCCGGCCGCGCGCTCGTAGCCGGTCATGACCGCTCCGCCGACCCCTTGATTCTGCTCGTGCTTCACCAGGGTGACGCGGGGATCGCGCACGTCGCGCAGCGCCCCGGCGATGTCATCCGGGCTCGCGTCGTCGATGACGAAGATCTCCGCGACATACGGCGGGATCTCCTGCACGACCTGCGCGATGTGCGCCGCGACGCGGTAGGCGGGAATGATGACGCCGATCCGCGCCTGGCGCGCGGCCTCGACAGCTTGCGAGTCGGTCGCCCGCGTGTGCGCGCGAACCTCCGGTCGGTCGGTCATGCGCGGCAGAATCGCAGAGGTGACGCGAGGCGGCAAGCGGACGGCCCTGGTAGAATCGGGCTATGTCGAATCTGCGCGACCAACTGCTCAAGGCCGGGCTCGTTTCCCAGAAGCAGGCCAAACAGGCGGCTCATTCCCAGCGCGTCGAGCGCAAGGAGCTGGGCGAGGAGACCATCGCGGAGGCCCGCGCGCGCACGGAAGAAGAGGCGCGGCAGGCGGCGGAGGAGAAGCGTGGCGCCGATCGCGAGCGGGAGGAACGCCGCCGCGCGGAGCAGGCGGAACAGCTCCGTCAGGAAGAGGCCACGCGCGCCATCGTGGCCGGCTGGATCCGCGACGCCACCGCCGGGAACCGGCGCTACTACTTTCTCACGGATGCGACCCACATCAGCTACCTGGATCTCTCCGACCAGGCCGTCCGGCGCCTGAATTCCGGAACGGCGGCGATCGTCGAGACCCGCGGGGTCGTGCGCGGGCAGTTCTGTGTCGTCGACCAGGCGGCCGCGGCGATCCTGGCCAAGAATCACGGGGAACGGATTCGATCCTGGGCGCGAGAGCTTGCATCCAGGCCGCCCGGAGGCGCGTACTAGCGGTCGCCAAGCTCGCCCGTCCACCCGGGCGATTGCAGACAGACCGAAGGCGACCTCCCCCTATGGATCCATTGCCGCCGCCATCGTCACCGCCTGCGAAACCGCGTCGGCGTTGGCGACGAGCCGCGCTGATCCCGACCGGACTCGGAGTGATCGCACTCGCGCTGGCCGTGTTCGCCGCCTCGTGTTCCTCGGTCAAGATTCCGGCGAGCGGCTCGCGGCAGACGGTGCTCTATTTCTCGGCGCCGACCGACTTGCGCCCGGGCGCCCGGCTCGACCCCGATGACCTGAACGCGCGTCTCGAGCGGCTCGGCTACCGCGAGGTCGACGAGCCTTCGTCCTCGGGCGAGTTCCGGCGATCCGGCAGTCGCTTCGAGGTCGGACTGCGCCCCTTCGACTATCCCGATCGACAGTTCGCGGGCGGCCGCGTGCGTGTGTGGGTTGCGCACGGTGAGGTGAGCGACATCGAGGTCTCGCAGGAGGTACCGGCCGATGAGGCGATGCTCGAACCGGAGCGCATCGCCGGATTCGAAGGAGGAACGGGAGCGGTGCTCGCTCCGTTGGCGCTGGCCGATGCGCCGGACCTGCTCGTTCCCGCGCTGCTGGCGGTCGAGGACCGACGTTTCTACAGCCATCTCGGGATCGATCCCGTCGGCACGGCGCGCGCCGTTTGGGCGAACGTACGTCGCGGCCCCGGGAGTCAGGGCGGGTCGACCCTCACGCAACAGCTCGCGCGGTCGCTCTTCCTCCGCAACGAGAAGACGCTCTTCCGCAAGGCGCGCGAGGCGGTCATCGCGCTGCAGCTCGAGGCGCGCTACTCGAAGCAGGAGATCCTCGAGGGATACCTCAACGCGGTCTACTGGGGTGTTTGGGGTTCGATGGAGATTCGCGGCGCGCGTGAAGCGGCGCGCTACTACCTGGGCAAAGAGCTGGAGGACGCCGACGTCGCCGGCATCGCGCTCCTGGTCGGTCTGATCCAGGCGCCGAACGCCTACTCACCGTACAACTCACCGGAGAAGGCCAAGAAACGCCGGGACACGGTGCTCCGGGTCCTCCGCGAGCAAGGGATCATCGACGAGTCGACCTACGAGGCGGCCAAGCTGAAGAAGATCTCGACGAAGCAGGCGCCGGCGCGTTCGACCGAGGCGTCGTACTTCATCGATGCGGCGCAACGCGAGATGCAGGCGCGCGGCGCCGGCGAGTTCGTCGAGAAGCGCGGCACGCGGATCTTCACGACGCTCGATCCTCGCGATCAGGCGGCCTGTGTCGCTTCGGTTCGCCAGGGACTCGACGAGTTGGAGAAGTCACACCGCAAGCTGAAGCGCGACAAGGATCCTCTGCAGGCGTCGGCGATCTCGATCGAGCCGGCCACGGGCGAGATCCGCGGTCTGGTCGGAGGGCGGGACTTCCTGCGCTTCCCGTTCAATCGCGCGGTCGAGGCGAAACGTCAGCCGGGATCCCTCTTCAAGCCGTTCGTCTATCTGGCCGCCTTCCGCGCGCCGATGCGCGAGGACGGCAGTTGGTTCACGCCGGCCACGATCCTTTCCGACGAGGAGTTCGAGATCAAGGCCGGGGGAAAGCGCTGGCGTCCGCGCGACTACGATCGCACCTATCACGGCGATGTGACCGCGCGCACCGCGTTGGAGAAGTCGCTCAACGTGCCGACGGCGCGCGTCGGGTTGGAGATTGGTCCACCCGCGGTGGCGCGAGCGGCGCACGATCTCGGGATCCAGAGCCAACTCGTGGAAGTGCCGTCGATCGCGTTGGGAACGTCCGATGTCTCCTTGGTCGAGGTCACCGCCGCGTACTCCGGGCTGGCGCACAGCGGTGCCGCGCGCGCGCCGACTTGCCTCGATGCGGTCGTGGCCGAGGATGGACATGTCGTCGCCCTGCAGCCGCTCCCGGACCCGCCTGGAGTCGAGTCGCAGCCGGCCTATCTGGTCGCGCGACTGATGGAAGGGGTGATGTCGTCCGGCACCGGCGCGGCCGCGCGCACCCTCGGCGTCGAGGGCACGGTCGCCGGCAAGAGCGGCACGACCGACGACTATCGCGACGCTTGGTTCTGCGGCTTCACGCGCGAACGCGCCGTCGGCGTCTGGGTCGGTTTCGACAAGAAGGGCAACGTCGGCCTCTCCGGATCGGCCGCGGCGTTGCCGATCTGGGCCCGGATCGTGCGGGATATACAGCGCCCCGGCGGCGACGGAAGGTTCGATCGCCCCTCCGGCATCATCCGCGTGCCGATGGACCCCACCACCGGCCTACTCGCCTCCGCCGATTGCCCCGAGTACCTCGAAGAAGACTTCATTCAAGGCACCGAGCCGCAGGAAACCTGCACGGAGCACGCGCCGCAGATCCTCGACCGCGTCAGGAGATGGTGGCCGTTTTAAGTGGTCGATCGACGCGCCGCGCGTCGATCGACTCCGCCCCCCCCACTCCCGCCC
>CAZVYN010000064.1:0-11598 GCA_964631125.1 uncultured bacterium
GACGGGGACGGGGACGGGGTGCAGACATCGGTCTCGGCTCCAACGGTGGTGAGAGAAGGAGACTGAGAGGAAGCCAGACGGCCGTAGTTCTGGAGTAGCGCAGCGCTACTCCAGAACTACGGCCGTTCCACAGGCGGTCACCATGAGCATGCTGCCGCCGTCGCCCAACGTCTCGTAGTCGAGGTCGACCGAGAGGATGGCGTTGGCGCCGAGGCCCTCGGCCTGCGTCTGCATCTCGGACAGCGCGATGTCCTTCGCGCGGCGGAGTTCCTTCTCGTAGGTCCCCGAGCGTCCGCCCACGATGTCGCGGATGCCGGCGAAGAGATCTTTGAAGATGTTGGCGCCCATGATCGCCTCGCCTGAGACGAGTCCCAGATACTGCGTGACGCGCCGTCCCTCGATCGTCGGCGTGGTCGTGATCAAGAATGACATCGATTCCTCCTTCTGTCCGTCAGTCCAACCGGTCGAGCGCGGGAGTATCGGGCGCGGCTACCGCCGTCGCAAGAGGTCGTACTCCCCGATCGTCGCCTCGATCAAATACCGTTCATCGATCCAGCGCTGCAACCAGACGAACTGCGCCTGATCGAGCGCATAGTTCGCCAGGGTCGGCGCCAACACGACGTAGCGCGGCGGCGACGACTCCAGCGAGGCGCGCAGTTCGTCCATGGCCCCGGGGATGTCCATCTGCGCGCGACGCCCGGTGTTCGGTCCGACCAGCGGATAGAGGCCGTAGAAGCGGCCGGGCGCCGGTCGGTCGGCGTAGTAGAAGACGGCCGGCTTTGGTCCCCAGACCAGGATCGAATCGCTCGGCCCGGTCCGCGACTTCACATACTCGCCTACCTCCGCCTCGCGCCAGCGAGGATGCTCGGTCGTCGGCGTGTACTCGCCGACGTAGGCCGATGCGGTCCGTAGGACCGTCTCCCCGACATCGACGGCCAGGAGTGCGGTGAGAGCCAACGCGCCGGCGCGCGCGATCGGCTCGGCCGAGAGACGCACGACGGCCCAGCCGAGGGCCAACGCGAGCGCCGGCGCCGCGAACTGCAGGTAGTGGCCGAGGCTCCTCAAGCCGGCGAACGAAACCGCCAGGCCAACCGCGAGGAACGCGACGATCCAACGCCCGGCGCGCGGCGTCGGTGACACGGCCGGGGAGATCGCGAGCGCCACGGCCAGCGCCACCGCCGCGACGCCCCCCGCCGCCAGCGCGGGGTGGCCATGGACGAGAATTCCGACGAGCGAAAGCGCTCCGCGGATCGCCTCCTCTGCTCCCACTCCGCCCGCTCGGCGCAGCAGTGGGAAGAGCACCGTCTGCTCGAGCATCTCGTCGAACGCCCCGACTCGCGCGAAGCTGAGTCCGACGATCAGATTCGGGACGAGCCATCCCGCGAACAGCCAGGGGGCGCGCGCCCACCCGCGCCGTCCGTCGGCCAGGATCGGGACGACCAGGAAGAACGCCGCGTTCTGCTTGAAGAGCGAGCCCAACGCGATGAGCGCCCCGGCCGCCAGATCGCGAACGCGCGGGGCGAGTTCGGCGCGCGCGAGCCAGAGTCCGGCGCAGACGAAGAGCAGGGCGAACGGCTCCGTGTTCGCGGTCGCGCCTTCGAACGCCGGCGAGATCGCGGCGCAGGCCAGCGCCGCCACGGCCAGCGACGCGGCCCAAGCGCCCGCGACCGAGCGGGCCAGTCCCCCGAAGAGCGCGAGCACGCCGGCCTGCGTCAACAAGTGGAGCGTGCGCACCGCCTCCATCGGCTTGGCGCCGTCGCCCGCTCTCGCACTCCACTCGAAGGCCCAGGCGTAGACGTAGTAGAGCCCCGGGAAGTGCACATCCCAGAAGTCTCTGAAGCAGACCGCGCCATGCTGCGCGCGTTGCGCGAACACCGCGTAGACCGCTTCGTCGCGCGCGACGAACTCGATCGAGCGATACGGGACGAGCGCCAACGCGACGAGAGCGATGCCCAGCGCGACGGAGACGAAGAAGATCGCGTCGCCGCGCGCGCGCAAGGCGGGCCTCAGGCGGCGCGGGCGGCCGGCGCCCGTTCGTCGTCGAGCACGCGCGCGAGCGGTCCCTTGGAGAAGAGACGCGGGAAGACCCATCCCTCCGCCAGATAGATCCCGACCGCGACATAGATCCAAGCGAGGACGATGTCGACGATGTAGTGGTGATCAAGATAGACGGCGGAGAACCAGACGCCGAACGGATAGACGAGCGCCCAGGCCGCACCCCGACCGAATCGCTTCATGGCGTAGATCGCCACCAAGAGCGGGAAGGCGCTGTGCAGCGACGGAATCGCCGCGAATTTGTTCGGGTTGAGATGCTTGTAGACCGACTCGAAGAGCGGAATGCCGATCCACCGATCGGCCGCCACGAGATTGCCCGCCCCCGCCCCCTTGAACGACGCCTCCGGCTGGATGAAGCCGAAGTCGCGCACGTACCACGGGGGCGCGGCCGGATAGAGGAAGTAGGTGGCGAAGCTCGTCCAGGTGACGATCGAGAACGCGATCATGAATCGATAGAACATCGGTCGATCCCGCAGCGTGTTCCAGAAGATCCAAGCCAACACGATCGGCACGGCCATGTGCATGGCGTAGAGACCCGAGGCGAACTGATCGAGGGAGCGTTTCCATCCGGCGTCCGGGTTCAACTGCTGGAGGTCGAACCACCAACTGTTGGGGATCGTCCCGAGCGACGGCGCGAAGAGTCGCCACTCCCAGAGGAACGGCTCCAACACGTGGATCTGCCCCGCCAGATCATCCACCCCGCCGCGCATGAAGTCGTACGCGATCCAGAGCGCGATGAACGGACTCCAATCGAGCAAGAACCGTCTCGCATTGCCGAGCACCAGCGCCACAATGAGCAGCGAGAGGAAGGCGTGGTCGGGCCGCACCTTCATCACGTTGTCGATCTGGATGAAATAGACGACGACGAGACCGAGGACGACGAGGCGCCAGTGGTTCCCAACCCCCGGCTTGGCCGCGCCCGGTGTGGCCGCGCCCGGTGTGGCCGCGCCCGGTGTGGCCGCGCTCATCCCGTCGATTCGGCGTAGACACCGAGGCGGAGATACCGCTGGAGACGCTCCTCCACGAGCGGCGCGCCCGGGATCCGAATGAGCACATCGAGGCTCTCGCGCAATTCCAGGCGCAGCGTCTCGGCCATGAGCGCGGGGTCGCGGTGCGCCCCGCCGGTCGGCTCGGGCACGACGCGGTCGATCACGCGCAGACCGAGTAGATCCTGCGCGGTCAGCTTCAGCGCCTCGGCCGCCTCCGGCGCCTTCGCGCGGTCCTTCCAGAGGATCGCGGCGCATCCCTCGGGTGAGATCACCGAGTAGACCGAGTTCTCCAGCATCAGCACGCGGTCGCCCATAGCGATGGCGAGCGCGCCGCCGGAGCCCCCTTCCCCGATGATGACCGTCAGGATCGGTACCGAGAGGCGCGCCATCTCTCGCAGATTGACGGCGATCGCCTCGGCCTGGCCGCGTTCTTCCGCGCCGACGCCCGGGAAAGCGCCGGGCGTGTCGACAAAGGTCACCACGGGCGCGCCGAACTTCTCGGCCAGCCGCATCAACCGCAGCGCCTTGCGATACCCCTCCGGGTGCGGCATGCCGAAGTTGCGGGAGAGATTCTCCTTCGTGTTGCGGCCCTTTTGATGGCCGATGACCATGACCGGCCGGCCCTCGAAACGGGCCATCCCGCCGACGATCGCCCGGTCGTCCGCGAAGGCGCGGTCGCCGTGCAGCTCGAGGAACTCGGTGAAGATCGCCTGGACGTAGTCGAGGGTGTAGGGACGACGGGGATGTCGCGCCAACTGCACCCGTTGCCAGGCGGTGAGGCTCGAGTAGATCTCGCTCCTGAGCTTCTCCGCCTTCGCCTCGAGCTTGCGGAGCTCGTCGGAGAACTCGAGACGCTCCTCGTCCGCGAAGGCGCGGAGATCTTCGATCTTCCGTTCGAGTTCGACGATCGGCTTCTCGAAGTCCAGCCAGCTTGTTTCCATGCAGCTCCCCCAAGTCGCGGACGGGCCAATCTACCAACCCTCTTCACGGAGCGTCAACGTACCCCCGGCATGGGGCGTCGTTCGGCCCATTCAGGCCGAGCGCCGTGGGCGAAAAGCCACGCTCAGGCCCATTCCGTGCAGTTTGCGCCGCGGGCGCGTCTCCCTGCCCTGCCCCGAGTTCGACGGCGCGAACGAATGCCCGATCGATGCGCGAGCTCGCGATGCTCCAGCGTTCGCGTGGGCTGGACGTTACCCACTTCGCGACGATTGCGAGACCCCGTCTTCGGACACTCGGTACGGCGGTTGCTCCTTCGGCCCCAGCAACGCACTCCAGGTATCAGGGAGGGAGGTCTCTAGCCATGAAAGCCACCACACAGTTGATCGTGAGTCTGCTCGTCAGCGTCGGGCTCTGCGCCGGCGGCTGCTCGAGCGATGACGGCCAGTCGCCGATTCTGACTCCGTCGCCGCAGGACGAAAGTCCGCCGCTCACACCGGCCAGCATTCAACCCCAGGCGAGCGCCAAGGGGGGTTACCAGGTCGCCTGGATGCCCAACTTCGAGTCCGACATCGTGGGGTACAACGTCTACATCTACGATCCAGACCCGAGTCGCGCCAGCGCCTACCGCCTGTTGAACGTGAATCGCCCCGTGCCCCGCACGTCCTATGCGTGGCCCGCTGCGAGCGGTGGCGGCAACGCGTTCGTGCGCGTCAGCGCGGTCGACCAGTCGAACAACGAGAGCGAGATGTCGCCGGTCGTCGAAGTCGCTTGTAACTCGGGTGGGATCCCGGTCGAGCAGCAGCCCGGCCTGGATGACGCCACGGGCGGCAGCGGTCACGGCAGCCAGGCGTCGGATGAAGACACCGGGAAAGAACCGAACCAACAAGAACCGCAACGCTGAGACTCTTTCCCCGAGGGCGGCCTTGCCCGGCCGCTCGTCGGCCCCTCGCGGCCCCGCAATGCGCTTCGGCGCACGGCGGGGCCGCGCTGCGTTAGACTGCGCGCCCATGGCAACAACTCATGACGACCGCGCGCGACTCCTCGAACGCATCCAAGCACTCTCACTGAAACGGGGGCGCTTCGTTCTTTCCTCCGGCGCCGAGAGCGACTTCTATCTCGACCTCCGATTGACGACGACGGACCCCGAGGGCGCCGCGCTCTCGGCGCGCTTCCTCCTGGCGGAGGCGGCGCGGGTCGACGCATCTCGCATCGGCGGCCCGACCATCGGCGCCGATCCGTTGGTCGGCGCCGCGGTGGCGTCGAGCTATCACCTGGGGCGTCCGGTGCGCGGATTCCTGGTGCGCGGCGAAGCGAAGCGGCACGGGACCGAACGTCAGATCGAGGGACACTGCGAGGCAGACGACCGCGTCTTGGTCCTGGACGACGTCGTGACCTCGGCCGGCTCGATCGTGCGCGCCATCGACGCCGTGCGCGCCGCCGGCGCCGAGGTCGTCGGCTGTTTCTGTCTGGTCGATCGCGAAGCGGGCGGGCGCGAACGTCTGGCCGAAGCGGGCGTCTCGCTCACCTCCGTCTTCTCGGTGCGCGAAGTCTTGGGGCCCAAGGCCGATCCGCTGCCGGCGCGCTTCACTCCGCACACCCCCTACCTCACGACCGATGCGATCGTGGAACTGGAGCCGGGCAAGGTTCTGCTCATCCGCCGCGGTTTTCCGCCGTACGGATGGGCGCTCCCGGGCGGGTTCGTCGAGGTCGGCGAGAGTCTCGAGGATGCCGTGGAGCGCGAGCTCCTGGAGGAAACCGGACTCGCGCTCCAGTCGGTCGAGCAACTCCACACCTACTCCGCGCCGGGACGCGATCCTCGTTTCCACACGGTCACGACCGTCTTCACCGCGACGGCCCGAGGCCCCGCCCGCGCCGGCGACGACGCCAAGGAGATCGCGCTCTTTCCGCTGGATCGCTTGCCCGAAGATCTCTGCTTCGATCATGCCGCGGTTCTCGCGGATTGGCGCACGGGACGATACGGATCGCGGCCGATCGGTTAGACTGCCGCGGGGCCGGGGGGAGGTTTCCAGATGTTCGTCGATTGCCCGCTCTCGAGATCCCGGCGCACGCTCCCCCGCTTTGTTCGCCTCGCCTCTCTCTTCTTCCTGCCGATCGTCTCCTGCCTGTGGTGGGCCGCGACGCTGCGCGCCGAGTATCCGCAGTTCGTCGTCAACGACGACACCTTCGGCGAGGAACATCGCCTGGATCCCGCGGTCACTCCGCTGCCGGGCGGCGGCTTCTTGGCGGCGTGGGTCGACAACAGCCGGGGGCACACCGACATCAACGCGCTGCGACTCGACGCCGCGCTCGCGCCGATCGGCGAACCAACCCGTCTCAACAGCGACGACGGCCTGTTTGCGCACATGGGGGTTCGACTCTCCGCTGCTCGCGCGGGGCGAATCTGGGCGATCTGGATCGACGAACGCGAAGGACAACCGCAGATCTACGCGCGTCCACTCTCGGCAACCGACGGCGCCGCCATCGCCCCCGACTTCGCGGTCGGCACGACCCCGGCCGGCTCGATCTCTGTGCCTTCGGTGGCGATCAATAGCAACGGCGATGCGCTCGTCACCTGGGCGGCGCAGCCGGGCGCAGCCGTCCGGATCTACTTCCGTGGGATCGGCGCCGATGGAGCTCCTCTCGGCCCCGTGACGGAGGTCGACGAGGAGAACGCGGCGGCTCCGCAGGGCAATCCCGCGGTCGCCGCGCTGCCCGATGGCCGCTGGCTGGTGGCGTGGGACGAACGGACCAGCCTCACCCGCAACATCTACTACCGGATTCTCGACGCAGACCTGAGCGGCGCCTCCGACATCGTTCAGGCGGACGGCGATCAGATCGGCCTGAGCGATCAGAGCGATCCGGCGGTGTTGGTCCGCGGGAACGACATCCTCGTCGCTTGGACCGACAACCGTGAAGGCAGCGGCGATCTGTGGGGACACTGGCTCGATCTCGACGGCGCGCGGGAGGCTGGCGCGGACACGCGCCTGCGCGAAGCAACCGATCCGGCGCCCGACCTCGAAGCCCGTCTCGTCGGCGCGGACGACGGCTCGTTCGTCCTCAGTTGGCTGGGATCGGCCGGCACGTCACCCCGCGCGTACTGGCGGCTCTTCGCCTCCGACCGAAGCGGCGCGAGTCCGAGCGAGACGATCGACGCAGCGTCCGCGGGCGTGCACACGCGCACCGCCGACGTCGTCGCCAGCGGACCGGGAGAGTGGCTCGCTCTCTTCAGCGACAACCGCACGCTCTCCTCCCAGGTCTATGCGAAACGGCGAGACTTCCAGGACCCCCAGAGCGAGGAGATCACGACGATCTGGTCGGCGCCCGGCTCCGGCAGCCAACTCGCTCCGGACGTCGCGCTCTTCCCCGATCGCTCCGCCGTCGTCGTCTGGGCTGGCCTGGAGAGCGGTCTGCTCAACGTCTACGCGCGCATGGTCGACACCACCGGGACACCGAGCGGCGCCGGCTTCCAGGTGAACGAGATCCCCATCAACCACGGACTTTCGACCGTCGACGGGTTCGACGCGATTCCGCAATTCGCCCCCTGGACGGCGGCCTGCTCGACCGGCTTCGTCGTGACCTGGCCCGTGAACGAAGGGGGCGGTCGTCTCGGCGTGTACGGGCAACTGTTCGATCGCGACTCCAACCGACTCGGAGGCAACTTCCGCATCCCTCCGCCGGGCCGCGACGCCATTCCTCAATCCGACGCGCGCCCCGTCATGCTGTCGGACGGCCGCTTCGCCATCGCCTGGCGCGACAACTCCGCCGACGCCGGCGGCGACATCTTCCTGCAGTACTTCTCCGCGGATGGTCTCCGCGAGGGCTCGCCGATCGATCTGATCGACAATGACAACGGCCAGCGAAACTTCCGCCAGCAACTCCCCTCGATCGCGGTCAGCCCGTTCGACGAGATCATCGTCGGATGGATCGACCATCGCTTCCGTAGTTGGGACATCTTCCTGCAGAGGGTCTCACCGTTCGGCACGCTGAACGGGCCGAACGAGCCGCAACACGTCGTCCCGGACGGCGAGACCGAAGACCAGGCGCGCCCCGCGGTCGCCAACGGCGAGGACCGTGCCGTCGCCGTGTGGGAAGAACTCCCGCTCACACTCGGCCTGATCCGCGGTCGCCTCACGGTTCTGGAGACCGCGCGAGGCGATGGCTCGGCGCCGGCCGCCGCGTCGCTTCCCATCACCGATTTCATCGTGAACGACGACCAGCCGCTGACGCTCGGCAACAAGTTCGTCGACATCGGCGTCGACGAGTCGGGTCGCTTCCTCGTCACCTGGTGGGAGAACCATGACGGCGACTCGCGACTCTGGGCCCGCCGCTACGACCCGACCGGCCAGCCGAACGGGCCGCGCTACGATCTGTCCGAAGCGACCGACGGCAGCCGCCTTCCCGCGCACATCGACGTCGGTGCCGGTGTCATCCAAGTGGTCTGGAGCGACTCGCGGCGCGATCGCGGATGGGATGTCTTCACCCGCAGGATCGACTGGGCCTTCGCGGGCGGACCTGTGCCGGTGCTGGTCTCCGGTTTCGAGTCGGCCAGTCTGAGCGAGGGAGTCGAGCTGACTTGGCGCGCGTCGTCGGACCGCCCCGGCGAAGACTTCCATGTCTGGCGTCAGGAGAGCGGTCTGGGCGGGACCACGCCGGCCGCCACCGCCCTTCGGATCACCCGCGAGCCGCTTGTCCCCGCGTCCGGCCTCTACCGCATGGTCGACTTGGAGCCGATCGCGGGAGCGTGGGCCGACTACTTCTTGGAGGCGATCGCGCTCGACGGGACGAGCGAGTTCATCGGACCGTTCTCGATCCTGTATTCCACCGGCGCGAACGTCGCTCGGCTGTGGCCGAATCCTTCGCGCGGCGCCGTCATGTTGGCGGCACCCGCGGCCGGTCGCTATGAACTCGAGGTGCGCGACGTGGCCGGCCGACTGGTGCGGCTCTCGGCCGATCGTTCCGATGGCCGCACGCCGATCGTGTGGGACGGGCGCGACATGCGCGGACGGCTGGTCCCCGCGGGGATGTACTTCGTGCGCGCCGCCTCGAGCGAGCGGCCGTCGAAGGTGTTGCTCCTCCGCTGAGAGGGCCTCCGCTTCCCGACGATGCCGGATCGATCGAGACGTGGAGGCTTCGTGCGTGGAGAAAAGGTTCTCCACCGCTACAACCGCGACCTAGGGCCCGGCGAGATCCTCGAGGTGGACGCGCGCATGTTGCGCGTTCACTTCCCGCGCGCCGACGAGACGCTCGTGTTCTCGGCCGAGGATCCTCCCTTCGAACGACTGGTCCTGCCCGAAGGCGTCGACCCCGCCGACTGGAGCAGCGAATTCTCCGACGATCTCGCCGAGCGGTTGCTCCGCGGCGAGGTCGATTCGTGGCCGGCGCTGCGCAATCGGCTGGCCGGCGGCGCGTTGCGTGAGATTCGCGAAGCCGACGGACTCGGCTCGTATCTCGGCGGACGGATCGAACTCTTCCCGCACCAACTGCACGCGGCCGAGAAGGCCTGTCGACGCGATCCGGTGCGGTGGCTTCTGGCCGACGAGGTGGGACTCGGCAAGACGATCGAAGCCTGCCTCATCCTCTCGCATCTGCTGCGCACGGGGCGCGCGCAGCGGATTCTCGTGCTCGCCCCCTCCACCTTGACGGTGCAGTGGTTGGGCGAGCTCTATCGGAAGTTCCATCAGGTATTCGTGCTGCTCGATCCCGAACGGCGGCGCGACGTCGAGCGCGAGTTGGGGCGCGAGTTCAATCCATTCGAGACGTATGAACGCGCCGTGACTTCGATCGAGGATCTCGTGGCCGAGCCGTCTTTGGCGCGACTCGCCGCCGCCTCCCGGCCCGATCTCGTCGTGGTCGATGAGGCGCACCGACTGGCGCGTCGACCGGGACATCCGGGGAGCGCGGCCTTTCGCGCGGTCGAGAGCATCGTCGCGCAGAGTCGCCATGCACTGCTCCTCTCGGCCACGCCGCTGGAGGCCGATATCCACGGTTTCTTCTCGCTCCTGCGACTGTTGGATCCGACGCAGTTCGGCTCGTGGGAAGAGTTCCAGGCGCGGCTCGCGCGCGGGGCGCCGCTGCCGCCGATGACGAGCGCGACGCGTCGCGTCGACATGGGCGGACTGCCGCCGAGAGTTCCCCAGCCGGTCGACTTGGGCGACTGGCCGGAGTGGGCCGCCCGGGAGGCTTCGGTCCGCTCGCTCCCGACCGAGCCGCCCCCCGCACGGCGCCAACGGGTCGAGGCGCTGGAGCGGGCGGTCAACGACCCATTGCGCGGCGTGGTCCCGCGCCCCGCCGAGGGCGGCGAAGCCGGAAACGAAGTCGGAAGCGAAGTCGGCGGCGATCGTCGACTCGACTGGATCGTGCAGCGGGCCCCGCGATGGAAACGACGCGGCGAGAAGACGCTCATCTTCGTGCGCGCGCGTGAAGCGCTCATCTGGCTGAAGCAGGAACTCGAGTTCCGACTCCACCAGCGCATCTCCGTCTTCCACGAGGATCTCTCCGCCGCGCAGCGTGATCTCGAAGTGGCGGGATTCGCGCGCGACGAAGGGCCGTCGATCTTGATCAGCACCGAGTGCGGCGGTGAAGGCCGGAACTTCCAGTTCTGTCGCCGGCTCGTCCTCTTCGATCTGCCCTGGAATCCGATCTTGGTCGAACAGCGGATCGGTCGGCTCGATCGCATCAGTCGACGTCGACCGGTCGAGATCGTCTACTTTCGTCCGGCCGACGGCTTCGGCGCGCAGATCACCGCGCTCTATGAACGGATCGGGCTCTTCCGCCGTCCGCTCGGCGGCGTCGAGACCTGGCTCGCCGCCGTGGCCGAGGGGATCGCGCGCGCGGCGGGAGAACCGGAGCCTTCGCTCGACGCGGAAGCCCTCGCCTCCGAGACCGAGCGCGCGCTCGATCAGACGCAGCGTTCGGTCTACGCGTTCCTCCACGCCGAGCCTTACCGCGCGGAGCTGGCCGCCGAGATCTTCAGCCGCGTCCCGCCCGATCTGGAGACGCGCACAGAGGCGGTCGTGACCGAAGCGGCGCGTCAGTATGGATTCGACGTCATCGATCGCGCCGAACGGCGGACCTGGTATCTGGAGTTCGGCGCGCTCGCCGTCATCGATCCGCTGCCCGGTCTTCCGGCGGGTAGCCGCTGGTTGGGGACGTTCGATCGCGTGACGGCGGTGGCCGACGAGACGTTGGACTTCTTCGCCTCCGGCCATCCACTGGTCGAGGCGGTCCTGCAAGAATTGGCCGACGGACGCCGTGGGCAGATCGGACTGCTGGAGCTGCGCGGCGCGACGGCCGAGGCGGGCGCCGAGGCGGGCGCGGAGTTGGAAGACGGCGCGCTCGGGTTGGTCGTCGCATTGGAAGAGGGGATCGCGACGCGACTGCATCCCTTCGATCTGCTGGGTCGACCGCGGCCCGAGTGGCGACGGTTCTTCGAGGAGTCGCCCTCGCGCCTCACGCCGCTCGCGCCGGGCGAATGGCGCGCGCCCGCAGGATGGAGCGAGTTGGTGCGCGGCGTGCTGCGCGCGGCGCGGGATCGCGGACGACCCACCGCCGCCATCGGACTGCGGTTCGTTCGGTGAGGTCGTCGCGCTAGACTTTCCGCGCTAGACTTTCCGCG
>CAZVYN010000064.1:11698-24844 GCA_964631125.1 uncultured bacterium
CGCGCTAGACTTTCCGCGCTAGACTTTCCGCGGTACGCCTTCGGGGCTCCGCTCCGGCCCCTCCAACCACAACGTGTGCGGCGTGCGGTTGCGCACGAACCACTGCCAGAGCAGTTCACGGTAGGTGCGCGGCCGCATCGCGTGCTCGACGTAGAACGGCTGCAGCTTCCGGTTCAACTCCCGCAGCCGGTAGAACGGCACGCGCGGGTAGTAGTGATGCTCGAGGTGCAAGTTGTGCCAGAGATAGAGGAAGTCCCATCCCGGACTCGGATTGATCAGCGTAGTCCACTTCAGCGGATCGGACGGGTCCATGTCGTAGTGCTGCCCGAGTCGATTCACGGTGAAGGCGATCGGGAACATGACGAAGAGCGGGACCAGATAGACGCGCACCGCCACGCTCCAACCGGCGAACGCGACGAGCGCGGCCAACATCGCCAGGTGCAGTCCGATGTTCGTCGCGCGCTCTAGATTGATCCGCCGGCGCAGCGCCGCGGGATAGGTCCGCGCTTCCTTGGCCGACGCGATCGAATAGATGACGAAGAGCGCGGGCGTCAGATAGAGCAGCTTGTAGAGCGGGTGGACGATCTTGGGCGTCAGGTGCGCTCGCTTCGGATCATCGGTCCACGAGCCCAGCTCGGCGTGATGATCGAGATGCCACCGGCCGAACTGCGTCGCCGAGATCGAGCTCGGGAAGGCATAGGCTAGCCCGAGGAAACGCATCCAGCCGGGCCGCGGTCGGTCGAAGATGGCGTCGTGCACCTGCTCGTGCAGCAAGATGACGAAGCCGAGGATCTGAAAGCCCTGCAGGAACGCGAGCGGAACCCAGATCCAGGGCTGCTCGAAGTACCAGAGTCCCGCCGCTATCGCCGCGGTCACGACGACGTGGCGCAGCGCGACGAGGAAGTGCCGGCCGGTCTGGACCTTGTGGAGGTCGCGCAGTTCTTCGGTGCTCAGATGGCTCTTGAGCGCGGCCGCCACCACCGACTTGTAGGGCGCGTAGAAGTTGCCCTTGTTGGAAGTGGGGCTGAAACCGCCCGCGCCGGGGTGCGGGGTGCGGCTCGTCTCGGTGTCGGGATACGAAGGGGAGTTAGAGATCGGCACCGGCCCAGTATACCGGCCATGCCCGCGGGTTCCGTCAGATCTCCCCCGCGGTCAGCGCATATTCCAAGCGCCAGGTCAGGTCGGCCAGGTCGAAGCAGAGCTGGAAGACCCCTCCCCCCTCGGTATTGACCGAGAAGTGGTAGCGCCGCACCGGGCCGCGCGTCTCCTGCCAGCGGGTGTTCACGCCGGTGACCTTGACGACCGCGCCGCCGCGTCGGAAGGCGAGCGGCGAGATCACTCCGGCATGGAAGTCGGCGCGCACCTTGACCGGTTCGTCGAGGCGCTCCCAACGCATGTATGAGGAGGCGGACACGGAAAGGACAGACCTCCGGCCCGCTGGCGAGCCTGACGGGGAGCGCGTGAGACCGGGCCAGCCCGGCAAATGGGACTAGCCCAATGAGAAGACCCAATGAGACGGCTACAGCTTGCGAATGACGCCGACGACCTTGCCCGCGATGCGGAACGTCGGCTCACGGAGAGAGACGCGAATCGGCAGATAGCGTCGATTGGCCGGACGCAGCTCGATCCGGTCGCGCATGCGATAGAAGCGCTTCACCGTCGCCTGGGTCTCTTCTCCCAGATACGCGACGACCAGATCCCCGCTGCGCGCCGTCTCCGAGGGCTGCACGATGACGTAGTCGTCCTCCAGGATCCCCTCTTCGACCATGCTGTCGCCGACGACGCGGACCGCGAAGGTGGCTTCCCGCCCGAAGTCGTCCCAGCGCAGATGCTCGGAGACATGCTCGATGGCGTCGATCGGCTGACCGGCGGCCACCTCTCCCATCACGGGAATCCCGTTCTCGCGCCGGATGCCCGGGGCGGGCATCAGTTTGCGCCCCTGGTGGAGCAGGTACCCCTTCTTGACCAGCGCGTCGAGATGCTGCGCCACGGTCGCGACAGAGTTCAGTTCGAACTCGAGGCCGATCTCGCGATACGAGGGGAACCGGCCGCTCGTCTCGATCGACTCCAAGATGAACTGGAGGATGCTCTCCTGACGAACGGTCAGATCGCGCACAGGCCCCTCCTCACATGCACCTCACTCGCGTCACTGCACGTCACTGCACCCAATCGCCGCGTGAAAACATCCGGGGGCGAGAGACCCAAGGGAAGGAGTAGAGGACCCCTCTCCCCCGGCCGTCGCAACCTACCGAACGTTCGTCCGGGCGGTCAAACGAAAAATCCCCCGATTTCGCCTACTTGGTCGGTCGCGGTCTCGGTCGCGGCGGATGCGCCCGCTGCGCGCGCCGTGCCGTCGCCGCGTCCTGGACGCAGCGGCGCCACCTCTGGTAACTCGGCCGACGCTCGCTCCGCGTGATAACTGCTGCGCACGAGCGGGCCGCTCTCCACATGTCGGAATCCGAGCGCGATCGCATCGTGGCGCAAGGCCTCGAACTCATCGGGATGGACGAAACGCCGCACCGGCAGGTGCTCGCGCGTCGGCTGTAGATACTGCCCGAGCGTGAGCACGTCGACTCCCGCCGCGCGCAGATCGACGAGCGTCGCGCGCACTTCATCGAGCGGCTCACCCAGACCGAGCATGAGACTCGACTTCGTGACGAAACCTCGACTCGCGGAATACTCCAGTACGCGCAGGCTCCGGTCGTACCGCGCCTGCGGACGCACCAGTGCATGCAGACTCGGCACGGTCTCCACGTTGTGCGCGAAGATGTCGGGCCGCGCCGCCAAGACGATGTCCACGACGTCGAGCTCCCCTTTGAAATCGGGAGTCAGCACTTCGACGCGAGTGCCCGGACAGCGCACGCGCACCGCATCGATCGTCGCCGCCCAGACGCTCGCCCCGCCGTCGGCCAGCTCATCGCGATTGACCGACGTGATGACGACGTGGACCAGGTCCATCCGCGCCACCGCTTCGGCCACCCGCGTCGGCTCCGCCAGATCGAGCTCCGTCGGACGCCCCGTCTTGACCGCACAGAAACCGCACGAGCGCGTGCAGACGTCGCCCAAGATCATGAAGGTGGCCGTCCCCGCCGACCAACACTCGCCGATGTTCGGACACCGCGCGCTCTCGCACACCGTGTGCAGATGGTTTCCCGCCACGATCGCCCGCGTCTGCGCGAACGTCCCGCTCTGCGGCAGACGCACCTTCAGCCACTCGGGACGACGCAACGGCGCCTCGCGCTCGGGGATCCCGATGCTCACGGGGTGATCCGGGCGAAACGGGCGAACTGTGCGATCTCGAGTTCCAAGGGCGGCTCCATCCGACTTTGTGAAAAATGGTGCAACTATTGCCGGCAACAGTTGCGCTTGATTTCACAAGCCGATCGCTGAACGACTCAGACTCCACCTGCGAGACAACGCCGCGTTCGCGCCGACGCGCTCGCCTCGACGCGGCGCTAGAAGCTCCCGACCAGTTCTCCGCTCTCCAGGTACTGCCGCACCCGCTGGATGAAGAGCCCGCCCAGCGCGCCGTCGACGATGCGGTGATCGTAGGAGAGGCTCAGGTACATGATGTCGCGGATCGCGATCATGTCCTCGACCACCCACGGCCGCTTCACGATCGCGCCGACGCCCAGGATGCCGACCTGCGGCTGGCTGATGATCGGGATCCCGAAGAGATTCCCGAACGAACCCATGTTCGTCAGCGTGAATGTCCCGCCCGAGACGTCATCCGGCTTGAGCTGCTTCGAGCGCGCACGGGTCGCCAGGTCGTTCAACGAGCGCGCGAGCCCGAGGAAGTTCTTGTCCTCGGCATGCTTGATCACCGGGACGATCAGCCCGCTCTCCAGCGCCACGGCCACGCCGAAGTGGATGTAGCGCTTGACCAGCACGTTCGTCCCATCGATCGACGAGTTCATCATCGGGTAATCCAGCAGCGCCTGCACCGCCGCCTGGATGATGTAGGCGGTATAACTCAGGCTGAAGCCGTATTTCGACTGGAACTCGCCCTTCCACGCCTCTCGGTGCCGCACGATCCGCGTCATGTCCACTTCGGTCACCGAAGCAACGTGGGGCGAAGTCGCCTTCGAGCGCACCATGTGCTCGGCGATCTTCTGCCGCATGTTGTCCATCGGCACGACATCGATCCGCCCATCCCCCGTCTGCTTCGACTCCGACGGCGTGAACTTCGGATAGACATCGAACCCGAGCGGCGCCGGCTTCTTCGACGCTCCGGACATTTGTCCTGCGCCCGTCGCCGCGACGGGCGCGGCGGGCGCGGCCGTCGGGGCCGTAGCCATCGGCATCGGCATCGGCATCGGCATCGGCATCGGCATCGGAGCTTGCGCCGCGGCCGGCATCGCCATCGGCGTCCCATCCGGACCTCCGACCACCGCAACCGTGAATCCCTTGCGCGCGCTCAAGTGTCCGAGCAGGTCATCGCGCGTCACTCGACCCTCGCGGCCGCTGCCGGCGATCGCCGCCAACTCTTCCACCCCGATCCCCTCACTCCGCGCGATCGAGCGCACCAACGGCGAGAAGAACTTGCCGTTGTGCTCGCGTGGAATAGCCGCGCCCTGTAACGGCGCGCCGCTCTGCGGCGCGGTCGTCATCGACTGCCCCACAGGCTGCGCCTGAGGTTGGGGAGCGGGCGGCGTCATCGTGGCGGCGGGAGTCGACACAGGCATCGCGGCCGCGTACGGCGCTGCTTCTGTCTTGGCCGGCGCGGCCGGCGTTGGGGCCGTCGCGGCGGGAGCAGCAGCCGGCGCAGGAGCGGGCGCACCAGCCGGAGCCTGAGCCGGAGCAGCAGGAGCGTCCGCTCCTGCTGCTACATCGGTCTCCAATACCGCAATCACCTGCCCGACCGGCACCGTCTCGCCTTCCTTCGCACGCACCTCCACGAGACGTCCCGCGGCGGGCGACGGAATCTCCGAATCGACCTTGTCGGTCGAGATCTCGAGGATGTTCTCGTCCTTCTTCACGAGGTCGCCGACCTTCTTGACCCACTTGAGGACGGTCCCCTCGGCGATCGACTCGCCCATCTGGGGCATGACCATTTCGACTTTCATGTTCTCCTCTTCTCTCTGCTTCTCGCTGCCGCTAGTACGCGAGCAGTTCTTCGAGCGCGCGCAAGACGTCCGAGTCTTGCGGCAGGATCTTGGCCTCGAGGTGCCAGTTGTACGGAATCGGGGACGGCGCGCCGCCGACGCGGCGGATCGGCGCGTCGAGCGCGTCGAAGGCGGCGTCGGCCACCTGGGCGGCCACTTCGGCGCCGAAGCCGGTGAAGACGACATCTTCGTGCGCGATCAGCAAACGGCCGGTCTTGCGCACGCTCTTCACCACGGTGTCCATGTCCAACGGCATCATCGTGCGCAGGTCGATCACCTCGACCGACACTCCGCGGTCCTCCATCTTGGCCGCCGCGTCGAGCGACTTCTTCACCAAGGCGCCGTAGGTGACGATGGTAGCGTCTTCCCCCTCTCGCGCCACCCGCGCGACCCCCCAGGGAAGCAGATACTCCGCGTCCGGCTCCGGCGACGAAGCGTAGGCCTGCCGGTACAAGCCCTTCTGCTCCAAGAATAGATACGGATCCTTCCCGCGGATCGCGCTCTTCAGGAGCCCCTTCGCATCCGCCGCATTCGACGGATACGCCACATAGAGTCCCGGGAAGTGCGCGAACGTCGCCTCGATGTTCTGCGAGTGATAGAGCGCCCCGTGGATATATCCGCCGACGGGGATGCGCAGCACAACGGGACACGACCAGTTCCCCGCCGAGCGGTAGCGCATGGTGGCGAGCTCGTTGCGAATCTGCATCATCGCGGTCCAGACGTAGTCGCCGAACTGGATCTCGACCACCGGCTTCCAGCCCTGCACCGCGAGCCCGATCGCCGTCCCCGCGATGGACGACTCGGCCAGCGGAGAATTGAACACGCGCTTCGTCCCGAACCGTGTCGAGAGTCCGGTGGTCGCGGTGAAGACGCCGCCCTTGCCGTCTTCGATGTCCTCGCCGTAGACGAGGACCCGCGGGTCGCGCTCCATCTCTTCTTGCATCGCATGGTTGATCGCATCGACCAACACGACCGTGTTGCCCGTCGAGGTGGGCGTCGTCCGTGCACCGGCCGGCGGCTCGTAGCTCGCGGTCGAATAGACATGCTTCAACGCATCGGCCGGATCCGGGAACGCGCTCGCCTCGGCTACGTCCGCCGCGGCGTCGATCTCGTCCAACACCTCTTGACGGAGCGCATCGAGTTCGGCGGTCGTCTTCAACTTGCGGCGGATCAGCTCCGCTTCGAGCAGCGCGATCGGATCGCGCTTCTTGTCCGCCTCGAGTTCCTTGGCGTCGCGGTATTTCGCCTGATTGTCCGACGACGAGTGCGGCAACAACCGTACGACGTCCGCCACGAGGACCGACGGCCCGTCGCCGCGCCGAGCACGCGCCACCGCGTCCTGCGCGACGGCCACCGACTCGATGAGGTCACAACCGTCGTAGCGCGCGCGGTGCAGGCCGGCGTACCCCGCCACCATGTCGTAGACCGACCCGCCCGCCGTCTGCTGACGGATCGGCACCGAGATCGCGTACTTGTTGTCCTCGACCAGGAAAATCACCGGCAGCTTCTCGCGCGCAGCCCAGTTGATCGCCTCGTGGAAGTCGCCCTGGCTCGTCGTGCCTTCGCCCGAGGAGACGAACACCACCTCGTCGAGACCATCTTTCTGGATCCCGAGCGCGGTGCCGACCGCCTGCAGGTACTGCGTGCCGGTGGGGCTGGACTGCGAGACGATGCGCAGCCCCTTGTGCCCGTAGTGCGCCGGCATCTGGCGTCCGCCGGAATTCGGATCGGCCTCTTTCGAGAGGAAACAGAGCAAGACTTCGAGCGGCGTCATGCCGGTCTGCACGCAGTAGGCCAGCCCGCGGTAATATGGATAACCCCAGTCGACGCCCGGCTTCATCGCGTAGGCGAGACCGATCTGCGCCGCTTCGTGTCCGGACGCGCCGATGTGGAAGAAGCTCTTCCCCTGCTTCAAGAGGATCATCATCTTCTCGTCCAGTCGCCGCGTGACCAGCATCGTCCGGTGCATCTGCAGCAAATCCGCGGTCGGAATCGCCTTCACCTTCGGCGCACTCGCCGCGCCCGCCTTGCCGTTGGACGCTCCGGACGATCGCGTCTCCATCTCCGGCGCACTGCCGCGGCGCACGGTCCCCTTCGGCAAGACGCCGTCGGGCGCCGAAGCCTTGGGCAGGATCCCGTCCGAGAGTGTCGCTCCGGATCCCGTCTTGCCAGCGGTCGGCTTGCGCTCAGGGTTCTTCGCCGCGTTCTTCGCCGCCGACCTCTTCGACTTCGTCTTGCTCGATCCCGCCATGTCAACTCCGCTCAAGCGACGCGAGCGTGATCCCGCTCGCGGACGCGCAACTGGAGATCCTCCGGCGTGAGCCAGAGTGCCTCGCGTGGAAAAATGCGGGTCGTCTGCTCGACGAGCGCCGCCTCTACTTCGGTCCGACTCGGCGCCGCGTTCGGTTCGATCAACCGCGACAGCGAGGTCACTCCGCGTCCATGCAGCCCGCACGGCACGATCCCATCGAAGGCCGCGAGATCATTGGAGAGATTGAGCGCGAAGCCGTGTGTGCTGACCCAATGACTCAGGTGCAGTCCGATCGCCGCGACCTTCGACAGCGCGCCGCTCTCGTCCTCCGCCCACACTCCCGTCGCCCCCGCCGATCTCTGCCCAGTGACGCCGAACTCCGCCACCGTCCGGATCAGCGTCTCCTCGATCTCGCGCAAGTAGCGATGGACGTCGGGATAGAGCTGCTTCAAATCGAAGATCCAGTACCCGACGAGTTGGCCGGGGCCGTGGAAGGTGACATCGCCGCCGCGATCGACCGAGACAACATCGACTCCGCGCTCGAGGTAGGTCTCGTCACTGAAGAGAAGGTGCTCGCGACGGGAGTTGCGGCCGAGCGTGATGACGGGCGTGTGCTCCAGCAGCAACAAGACGTCGGGGATCTCGCCGGCGTGGCGCGCGGACCAGAGCTCGCGCTGGAGGTCCCAGAGGGGGCGATACGGTTGGGGCGCGTCGAAATGGACGACCCACAACGGCCGATTGGCGGAGACGTTCGAGTTTCGCTCGAACGTCATAGAGCAGTCGTCTCTCCGTACGCCTGCCCGGCCGCCTCCATGAAAGCCTCGGCCAGCGTCGGGTGCGCGTGCACGGTGTCCAAGATCTCGTGATAGGTCGTCTCGAGCCCCATCCCGAGTCCCGCTTCCGCGATCATCTCGGTCGCTTCCGACCCGATGATGTGCGCGCCGACCAAGCCGCCGTACTTCGCATCGAAGAGGAGCTTCACGAACCCATCGGTCTCGTTGATCGCGAGACTCTTGCCGCTGGCTCGGAACGGGAAGCGCCCGATCTTGAGCTCGATCCCCTTCTCCAACGCGGCGCGCTCGGTCAGTCCGATCGAGGCGACCTGCGGCTGACAGTAAGTACAGCCCGGGATCTTGCCGTAGTCGATGAACGGGTGTTCCTTCCCCGCCATCCAGGTGACCGCCGCGATCCCTTCATGCGAGGCGACATGCGCCAAGAGCGGCGGACCAATGACATCGCCGATGGCGAACACACCCGGCACATTCGTCTGATATTTCTGGTCGACCGTGATGTAGCTCTTCTCGGTCTTCACACCGAGCGCCTCGAGCCCGAGGTTCTCGATGTTCCCCTGGACGCCGATCGCGACCAGCACCTTCTCCGCCTCGATCTCCTGCGCGCCGGTCGGCGTCACCAGCTTGGCCGAGATGCCGCTCTTCGTCTTCTTCAGTCCTTCGACCTTCGTGCCGGTGTGCACGGCGATGCCGCGCTTCTTGAAGACCCGCTCCAACTCGACCGACACCTCGGTGTCCTCGATTGGCAGGATGTTCGGCATCATCTCGACCAGCGTCACCTTCGTGCCGAACACTTGGTACATGTAGGCGAACTCGACGCCAATCGCGCCCGCGCCGACGATGAGCATCGACTTCGGGATCTCCGGCAAGATCATCGCCTCGCGCGAAGTGAGGATCGTCTTGCGATCGAACTCGACTCCCGGCAGCGCCCGCGGCCGTCCGCCAGTGGCGAGGATGATCTTGCTCGCCTGCACCGTCCGCTTCTTGCCGTCCGGCTCGGTCACATCGATCGCGCCCGCACTCGCCAGCGTCCCGCGTCCAGGAATCACCGTCGCGCCGTACTTCTTCAAGAGGAACCCGACGCCCTTGCTCAGGCGTCCCGACACGTCCCGGCTCCGCTTGACGATCTGCGGGAAGTCGATCGCAACGTCGCCGAGCTTCAGCCCCCAAGCCTCCGCGTGCTGCACATGTGAGAGAATCTCGGCGTTCTTCAGCAACGCCTTCGTCGGAATGCAGCCCCAGTTCAGGCAGATCCCGCCCAGTTCCGCCCCTTCGATCACGACGGTCTTCAGCCCGAGTTGCCCCGCACGGATCGCGGCGACATACCCTCCCGGACCGCCTCCCACGACTGCCAAGTCGTAGCGCTCTCCCCCGTTCGTCATGCCTGGGACGTCCCTCCTCCAGCCTCTCCAACCCCTGCGCCAACCGCGGATTCACAGCGCATCAGGCCATCCCGAGCAGCCTCGCGCGCGGAGGGTGGAAGCTATCACAGGGGTGGAAGGGAGCCAAGGCGGGGCAAGGCCCCTCGACTGAGCCCGCCCCCCCGAGTTCACACCCGACCGAGCGAACATCGCCCCACAACTCGGGCCCCCTACTTCACAGTAGGAGGCCCGGATCTTCGCCCAACGGTCCGCGAGACTCTGAACGTCAGGCCACTACCTTACGATCGTGAATCGCGCCACAGACTCCGCTCCGTCCACCCGCGCGAAGAACACCCCCGCCGGTACACGCCTCCCGGTCGCGTCCCGTCCATCCCACCCCGTCGTCCAAACACCTAACGCCGCCCGCGCCATACTCAACTCACGGATCCGACTCCCATCCGCTCCGACAATCGACAGAACAGTCGGCCCACCGCCTCGCACGTTTTCCGACACATCGATGAACTCGAGGCGCACTCCGGCCGAACTTACGCTGGGAGTCGCTCGTAGGCTCACCATCGGTCGTTCCACAGCATCAGCGTGGGCCGTGGTGCCGGTCGCGTTGGGGTACACCACGAGGAACAGATTCCCACCCCACCTGAAGCCGATGAGATCGGGTCCACCAGCCGCAATCACCTCGCATGACTGACTCTGTATCAGCCGTTCCGGGAGCGGCTCTATCGACACAAACGTGCCGTCACCAACCCCCCGAAAGATCTCCGTCTCGCCCTCTAGGGTCCGCAGGTCCATTGTTCCGTCGAGATCGATATCGAACAACGTAGGATCGGTGGAAAATCCAGGCTCGACAGAGCCTACCAGCGTGAAATCGCCACCCTCGTCGCCCAGATATACTAGCGCCTCGAGGTACTCGCTCTCCGATCGAACAAGATCCGGAAACTCATCTGAATCGATCCGGCCGAAGTCATAGGACTCGATTGTCTCTGAGAACTCAGGCTCCGAAACGACGGCCCAGTGCGCGTCTTCGGCAAACTGCCGCCCCCCGACATTCTCGAACCAACCAATTCCTTCGCGAACTCCGCAATGATCATCCGACCAATACGTAGCGAAGGTGGCCAGGTCCAGATCTCCATCGCCATCGACGTCTCGAACCCGAGGTTCGTACAGCCAAGTGAAGTACCCCCCTGGTTCGCAGCCCTCGTCCTCGAACAGCCGAACCTGGAGGACGGTGGGCGACGCGCTCAAGCCAGAACTCCCACCCCAGTAGACGTAGACTCGACTCTTCGGATAGACGTAACGGGGTAGCTGACCAACCAGATCATCGAAACCGTCGCCGTCCACGTCGTCGCTGCCGAGCAGTTCGAAAGTCGCGGGCGAGCCGTTCAAATACAGACGAACCGGTTCGGACGCGAAGACTCCACCTGAGCCTTGGTAGTAGATCCCAGTCGGCTCCCGCGTGCCGGCGAGATCATCGCGACCATCGCCGTCGAAGTCTCCCGCGACCAGGGCCTTCCATCCCAATGGAGTGCTGGGACACGCGATCTGCTCTCGGAGAGTCATCCCTCCGGCACCATCGCCTTCGTAGACCAACAGGGAGCGCGCCGCCCCCTGAATCCCCCCGACGGCACAATCGAGGTTCTGGTCTGAGTCAAAGTGTCCGGTAGCGAGTACCAACCCGTTCATTGGAAGTGCTGTGACGATCGGTTCGCCGAACCACGACTCCGCCGAAGCGACGGAACAATAGAGTACCTCTCCGATCAGCAGCGCAGCGACTGTCAGCGAAAGACCCTCGCGCTTGATGTTGCCTCTCATGTGCTACCTCCTCACTTGACCAGGACGAGGCGCCGCGACAGATCGAGCCCCCCGCCTTCCAGTTTCACAAAATAGACGCCCGCGCCGACCTGGCGATTCGACGTGTCGAGGCCTTCCCAGACCATGGATTGGAGCCCGCCCGGCGCGGCTGGCGTATCCGCCAGGCGTTTCACCAGTCGTCCTTGCACGTCGTAGACCGTCAATCGGACGGGCTTCCCAGGAGGACTGGCGTAGCGGATCGTTGCGCGAGGATTGAACGGGTTCGGCGCAATTTGAAGCGTGGAGGCGGTTGGCAGACCGTCACCGGCGTCGACAGAAGGTGCGCCCCGCGCCTGCGCCCCTCCTGCGAAATTTCCGGAACGCGCGTTGTCGTACGCGGCCGTAGGCCATGGGACTTCGGCCTCAGTATCGGAAGGAAGATCGTAGACATAGACGTAGCCGTCGTCGACTCCGACGATAAGCTCCAACTGGTCATCACCGTCGAGATCTGCGATCGCAGGCACACACGGTGGCTCGGAGTAGGTGAGCGGCCAGCCAAGCTCCTGCTTGAACGTGAACGTCCCTCCCACTCCGGGCGTGAGCTGCCACACGAAAAGCGCAGCGTGATTGCTGCTTACGAGGAGCTCAACTTGGCCGTCGTCATCTATGTCGGCGAGAATTGGGTTGCCCGTCGTTCTACCGAAAAGCTCGCCCCGACGCCCTGGAAGCGGGATCGTATCGGTGACTGTCACCACGGTACCCGTGGGAGACAGGGTGTGACCGAGTGTTTCCGTGCCAGCGTGCAACAGCGAGGCGACCGTTTTGTAAGGATTCGTCGGAGTCTCATCTCCGTCCACTTCGGTCAATCGCGTGGTGACGACTTCAAGATAGCCGTTGGCATTTCCAAGGTCACCCACGGCTGGCGATTGGATGAACTCTTGCTGGAACAGCAGCTCATCGTCCCCTGCGCCGGCCCAGCGTATGAGCCGTCGTTCGGTATCCATCGCCGGCGAACCACCGTCGAGAACGACCGTCTTGGCGTTCGAGCCCCGTGAATTCAGGATCACGTCGGGCTGATCATCCGCATCGACATCGGCCACGACGGGAGTCGAGAACGGACCGGAGCACGGAATCGCGCCATTGCACGGGTTGCTAGTCCAGACCGATGCTGGGTTTCCCGATCCAGGCGCTATCGACTCCCACACAATCACGCGACCGTCTTGCACCGGCTGGACAATCTCAAGCCCAGCAGAGGTCTCGTCAATCTCGCCGACGGCTACTCCCGAATGATTGTAGAAGTCGTCCTCTATGATGTCGACGAAGATGCCGTCGGAGTCGTGCCCGTACGCCGTCCCATCGCCGTTGAATACGTAAAGATCATTCGATCGGTATGCGTTTACCAGGATCTCCCACTCGCCGTCGTCCTCACCTTCGTCCAGGTCTGCGAGCGTCGGGGTCGAGCGGGCATTGACAGGCTTTGGAAAGTCGCCTTCGAGATCCCCGTTCTCGTCGATGACGTAAAGCTGCTCGTCCGAGAACATGCCGGCGATCTCCGTGTCGCCGTCGTCGTCGATGTCTGCCCCGGCAATTTCGCCCCAGAAGAACAAGAAGTCCTCTGTATCGACGTCCTCCGGATCAGGAATTGGCTCGAACAGCGTACCCTCTGCGTCGGCCGTCGCCAGCGGCGTACCGTCTTCATTCCACGAAGAAATCAAACGCCCGCCAGCGACTACTTCGAGATCGGTGTCGCCGTCCATGTCAATCGCAAGTACGGACTTCACCGGGCCGCTCGCCATCCGGCGGGGCCATCCCGGACGAAGTTGCAGCGTGGA
>CAZVYN010000065.1:0-24419 GCA_964631125.1 uncultured bacterium
GGGAAGGCATTCCGGTAGGGAGCATCGGCCCGACTCGCGCCCGTTGCATCGAGAAGGCGCGACGCATCTTCGAGGATCAAGGCTGGGTGTGACGTCGGCGATGTATCTGGACAAGGGTTCGGGCGACCCCTCAATGGACGGTGGGATCCGAGCGGCGCGAACGGCGGCCGCCCGGCGAGGAGGTCGGCGACGAGCCGCCCGGCGAAAAGGGAGATGAGCATGGCCGATCACTCCAGTCCCGAAGCCCTGGTCCGCTGGGTCGAGGCAGAGCAACAAGGCGCGCCGATCGAACCGGTTGATCGCCGCCATATCGACGACGATGGTTGCGCTCTCTGTCGGGATCGACTCGCGGCCACGCGGGTGGTGTACCTCGCATTCCAGGCAGCGCCCCTCACGTCGCCGCCTCCAGCTTGGTCGGAGCGGGCGCTGGAGAGGTTGCGTGCGTCCGGTGAGCGCGCTCCCGCTAGGTCCCGTCTCGTGCGGGCGGTCAAACAAGCGGTCGAGGAAATCGCGGCGGCGCTCAGGCTCGATACACACGCCGGAACGCTGCTGCCCGGGATCCGAGGAGCGATGACCGTCGGCGCGCGACAGATGTTGTTCGAAGCGAAGGAAGCTCGGATCCACCTCAGAATCGTCGAAGTAAGTGCGCGTCGCTTCCAGATCGAGGGACAGGTCGTGCCGGAGCCCGGACTCGCCGAACTCGAAACTGGACTCGCTCTCCTCCGCTCCGGAAAGAAGACGTTGCGCTCTCCGCTGTCGATTCACGGCGAGTTCGCGTTCCAGGAAGTCCCCGCGGGAATCGTGTCGCTCCGCATCGAGTGCGGGGCTCGCGCCCTGCTGGTCGAGTCCTTCACCCTGGCGGGGCCGGAGAGCTGAGACCGAAGTCGCACCGTGACGACACTTCTTCCCACAGTCGAGGAGACCTCGATCGCGCGAGTCGCGGACGGCTGGACGCCCGTGCGGTTGATCGAAGGCGCCGCGAGCAATCTCCCGCGGGCGGCTTCCGAGTGTTCGACGGCGGAAGCCATCGCGCTCGCCGCCGGAATGCGGGAGGAGGCCAGCCGACACTATTCCAGCGACGCACAGAAGGCGCGACGCATCGGCCGACGCGCGATCGAGTGGGGACACGCGGTCGACCATCCCGTGGCGGTGGCGTGGGGGCTGCGAACCGCCGCCGAGGCGAACGTAGTCTCCGGGAGGATCCGAGAGGCTGCGGAGTCGTACGCGCTCGCGGTGCGGGTGCTGAGCCGGTCTCGGGCGCCCCAACTCCTCGGTCAACTCCTCGTCGGTCGCCTCCACGTTCTCGCGCTGCTCGGCCGGCATCGGGAGGCCGAACGCACGGCTCAGCGAGCGCGAGGATTGCTGGAGAGCGTCGGAGATCACGCCTACCTCGCGAAGTTGGCGATGAATCGTGGGAACGCATTCTTCCAGCGGGACCAGCACGCGAAGGCGCTGGCTGAGTGGAACCGCGCCGCCGCTCTCTTCCGTGAACTGGGCGTCAGGGACGAGGCGGTGCTGGGACTCGAAACGAACCGCGCGGTCGCGCTGACCCAGCTCGACCGACACGATGAAGCCGTGGCGCTCTTCCACGACCTGGAAGCCGAATGCGCGAGTCGACATTTGGAGCTGCTCCTGGCGCAGGTGCGAATGAACGCCGCCTATGTCCACTTGCTGCGCGCCGAGTTCGACCTGGCGCTGCGGCTCCTCGCCGGGGCGACGACCTACTTCCGCTCGACTCGGCATCCCGCGTTCCTGGCCTCGAGCCTGCTCAATCGCGGCGAGATCTACCAGCAGCTCAATCTCCATCGCGAGGCGGCGGAACTGGCGGACGAGGCCGCGCCGAGTTTCCGCGCGGAGGGAATGCGCTATGACGAGGCGCTTGCGCTCGGACAGATCGCGCATGCCTGGCTGCTCCTGGGGGACGTCGCCGCCGCGGGGCGGGCGGTGCGTCGCGCGCGCACGCTCTTCGAGCGGGAGGAGAATGCGCCGCGCGTTGCCTTGATGCAGTTGTCGGGCGCAGCGGTCCTGGCGCGCGCGGGCCGAACCGCCGCGGCCGTTTCCGAGGCGAAGATCGGAGCGGCGAGCTTCCGTCGGCTCGGACTCGTCCGTTGGGAGGCCGCCGCCGAGGTTCTCTTGGCCCAACTCGACCCTGCCCGAGGACGAGCGGGGCGACTGAAGCGACTGCTGGCCCGGATGCCGCGGCACATCTACCCGATCTCACGCTACCGCGTGTCCGCAGCCCTCGGCGCCGCGCTGGAGGAAGAGCACAGCGATGGGGCTGCGGCGCGGGCGTATCGCCGCGCGATCGACGAGCTGGAGTCGATGCGGGCGCGCATCCCGACGGAGGACTCGAAGATCGCGTTCCTCGGGGACAAGGCGGAACTCTACGACCGAGTGCTGCGGATCGAACTCTCACGGGTGAAGCCGTCGACCGAGCGGCTCTTCGATTGGATGGAGCGGGCGCGCGCGCAGAGTCTGTGGGACCGGATGCGCGACCCGGCGACCAGGGCTCTCCCGACTGATTTGGCGGTGCTGACGCCGGAGGCCGAACGCTCGAGGCGCCATCTTGCCTGGCTGCACGCTCGACTCTCGCGCGCGGAGCTGGGAGGCGCTGCCGAGCAGGCCAACGTGCATCGCTTGCGACGTTCTCTCGGCGCGTCCGAGGCGCGATGGGACCGAATGCTCAGAGACCGGGAGGAAGCATGCCCGACCGGAGCTGGTCGGAAGCGCACCGCCGGCGTCTCGGGCTCTATCTCGATCGATACCGTCGCTCGATCCCTACCGTCGGGCTGGGGGTACGTCTCGTTCCATCTGGCCCGACAGGCGGCGTTGGCGATCGCGGTCACATCGTCAGGCGCGGTCTGTCGGCGGCTCGACCCGCGCACTGCCGAAACCGTGTCTCGTTTGGCGGATCGCCTGGACTTCCAATGGGGCGCGGCGGCCCTGTCCAGCGCCCGCGGTCAGAGCGGCGGGCTCGATCGGTTGCGCGACTCAGCCGACGACCTCCTTCGCCAGCTCGACGCGGTGCTCTGGCAACCGCTGGTGGACGCGGGACTCCCGCCGGGTCACGACTGGATCGTTTCGCCCCACGGCCCTGCTCATCGGGTGCCATTTCCGGCCTTGTTGGGGCCTCGCGGGTATAGGGCCGAGGAGAGCGCATTCTCCGTTGCCCCGAGCGCCCGCATCTGGAGAACCCTGCCGAGTCTCCGGCGAGATCGGCGGGCTTGGCTCGGAGGCCTCCGGTCCGAGGCGCTGCCCCAAGTCCCCGAAGAGATCGCGCGGATCGGCCGTCACCTGGCAAGTTGGGATGTGACGAGCGATCATTCTCCTGTTCGCAGTGCGTTCCTCGGCGCGGCGCGCGACGCTTCGATCATCCATCTCGCAGCTCACGGTGTGCTTCGCCCCGACAACCCGTACTATTCCTTTATCGAGTTGGCTGACGGACCGCTCTTCGTCCACGACCTGGCGGGGCTCGAACTTTCGGGGGCAGCCGTGGTCCTGACCGCTTGCTCGTCCGGCCGAGGCGCCGCGCCGGCCGGCGACGAGTGGATCGGGCTGGCGCGCGGTTTCCTCCAAGCGGGGGCGAGCGCGGTGATCGCCAGTCTGTGGCCGATCGCGGAAGAACCGACGCTCGCGTTGATGGACACGTTCTACGATGCGATCGCTGGCGGCGAGTCGGCGCCGCGCGCACTCGCCAGCGCGATGCGCGCGGTTCGGGGCTCGCACTCGCACCCCTGGCAATGGGCCTCGTTCGCCTGTCTGGGTGGGACGCCGGCCCAGCCGCCGGAACGGGCAGATGCACGCAGTTGACAGACACCGAGGGCGTTGGGCGCCCGCGCACCCGCGAGGAGTTTCACTCATGGCCCGCTTCGACCTAGCCCACGCTCCCCGGGCTCGAACCGCCCCGCTCATCGCATGCTGCTCGCTCCTCCTCGGGGCGCACGCAGCGCGGGCCGACTACGAGAGCGGCGAACTGCAGCTCATCCTCGCGCCGGGGGTCGAGATCGAGACGATCCATCAGCGGTATGGCACGACCACTCTGGAGGCCCTGCCTCCCCTTTACCTGGTCTCGCTGCCGGAAGGGACCACTGAGGACGCCCTGGAGCCGATCTTCGACTCCGACCCCGACATCATCGAAGCGGAGTTCGCGTTCAGGGACGAGACGCCCGAGGCCATCCGGCAGATGGTGGTCGCCGCGCTCGGCGGGACCCTTGATGACTATGTCGACCAGCGACTCGTCTCGCGACTCCACCTGGCCGATGCTCATGCGCACTCGATCGGAGAGAACGTGGTCGTGGCCGTGCTCGACTCCGGCGTGCTTGCGTCACACCCGGCGCTCGCCGGATTCATCGAACCCGGCGGGTGGGATTTCATCGACGGGGACGCCGATCCGACCGACTCGACGAACGGGATCGACGACGATGGCGACGGCCAGACTGACGAAGGCGCGGGGCACGGCACGATGGTGGCGGGCATCGTCCACCTGGTGGCGCCGGGCGCTCGCATCCTCCCGATCCGCGTGCTCGACGACGAGGGACGCGGCGACTCGTTCCATGTGGCGGCGGGGATCCGATGGGCCGTCGATCACGGCGCCGACGTGATCAATCTGAGCCTGGGTCTGGAGGAATCGTCTTCGATCATCAATCATGAGATGAGCGCCGCCGCGCTCCTCCAGATTCCCCTCGTCTCCGCCGCGGGGAACGACGCTCAGGAGGGGACCCTCTATCCGTCACGCGACAGCGACGTCATCGGTGTGACCGCCCTCGATTCCTCGGATGTGAAGGCTGATTTTTCGAACTACGACGGAGACGTCGATTTGGCCGCCCCTGGCGTCGGCATCATCGCGCCTTTCTTCGATGGCGAGTACGCCATCGGCGCAGGCACCTCGTTCGCCGCCCCGTTCGTGGCGGGACAGTGCGCGCTGATCCTCTCGCTCAATCCCGACCTCACCAAGGAGCAGGTCGAGGCGACCGCCGAGCTGGGCGTCGCCGGCATCTACAATCTTCCCGGCAACGAACCCTACGAGGACGAGCTCGGCAGCGGCAGATTCGATGCGTTGCAGACCTTGTTGTCCACCCCGATAGCGGCCGACGCGCCCGGGGGCGCCTGGCCCGGCCGACCGACCTTGGTCCAGATCCTGCCGAATCCGTCCTCGCCCGGGACCGAGGTGCAGATCTCGATGTCCACGGGCGGTTCTTCCCCCGTCGAATGGTCCATCTTCGATGCGACCGGGAGGACCCTTCGTACGTTGTCCTCCGACTCCCCTGGAGTCACCTGGGACGGACGGGACGCCCGCGGACGACTGGCGCCCGCCGGGGCGTACTTCCTCGGCGCTCGAGGGTTTCTGTTGTCGGCTCGACTGATCCGAACTCGCTGACCGATCCGCCTTCGCGGAACCCTGACAAGACCTGTATCAGATCCACGAGGTCGCCGACTCCTTCTCGTCTCGACGAGGAGGGTGCATGTCGCCGACCGCCACAGTTCGCATCTTGATGTATTCGCACGACACGTACGGCTTGGGCCACCTGAGCCGCACGCTGCGTATCGCCCGCGCGATTCGTGCTCGTTTCGAGCGCGCCTCGATCTTGGTGCTCTCGGGCTCGCCGGTGGCGCCCTATGTGCCTTTGCCGCCCGGCGCCGACCTGATCAAGTTCCCGTCGGTCGAGAAGGCGGGTGACGACCGGTATCGATCGCGGGATCTCGAGGTGGAGTTCGCTCAGATCCGCCTCATGCGCCGCGAGCTGATCCGGAGCACCGCCGAGACCTTCCAACCGCACCTCGTCCTCGTCGACAACGTCCCCTTGGGGATGAAAGGCGAACTCGTCCCGGCGCTGGACCAGCTGCGCGCGGCAAGTCCGCAGGCGAAGATCGTCCTCGACCTGCGCGACGTCCTCGACGCCCCGGCGTCGATCCGCGCCGCCTGGGAGCGAGACGGGATCGACGATGCACTCCTGCGCTACTACGACCGCATCTTCATCTTCGGCGATCCCACCGTCTTCGATGCGATTGCCGCCTACAGACTCCCCCCCGATCGCACCCGACACCTCGGATACCTCTCCCCGCGCGAGCCCCGGCGAGGGAGTACAGAGCGGAACGAGGTCCGCCCGATGGAGAATGGAACGAATGGGGCCGGCCCCTGCGAGCCGCCCCCGCACCGTATCCTCGTGACCGCTGGAGGCGGCGGCGATGGGTTCTCGTTCCTCGACGAAACGCTGCGAGGTTTGTCGCTCCTGCAGCGCTGGCGCGGCGAGCGAGGCGACGCCCGGCGGATCCAGGTCGAGATCGTGACCGGGCCGCTCATGGACGCCGACGAACGCCGCGTCCTCGCTGCGCACGCGGGGACGGTGGGCGCCCAAGTGAGCGAGTTCATCGCCGATCTGCCGGATCGGATGGCGGCGGCGGATCTCGTCATCGCGATGGCTGGCTACAACACCTGCTGCGAACTGTTGTCGCACGCTCGCGCCGCGTTGCTCCTTCCGCGCGTTGCTCCTCGACGCGAGCAGATCCTAAGGGCCGAGGCCTTGGCGGCCCGTGGGATCTGGACCGTCCTGTCGCCGGAAGATGCGAGCCCGCGTTCGATCGCCGAAGCGGTCGAGCAGCTCCTCGGCCCGAACGGCGCCCGGATCGCCGAGGGAACTCTCCCCGACATGGGCGGGCTGGCGCGGCTGACCGAAGAGTTGGCCGAGTTGTGCCCCGAACTCCTCGGAGCTGACACTCCTCCAGACCTCGAAGCCTCCATCGTCGATCGACCGGAGCCCGCGCCAGCGGCTCGTGACAGTTCCTTCCTCATGCGCGCAGTCGACGCCATCGGTCTCCCCCCGGCGCTGGTCCCCGCCTTCCATTGGCCGGGCACCGCGTTCTCCGCACTGCTCCTGACCGTCGGGGCCGGGCTCTGTAGCGGCGCGACCCTCCGACCCGACAGCTTCGGCGGATCCTTCGTAGTCGGACGAGACGCGAACGTCCTCTCGTCCTCCGACGCCGAGAAGCGGGCGTTCGAGTCGAACAGCCCCAACGCCTGGTTCGAGGTCGACCGCCTCGACGATACGCAGGGGCGACTCGCGCTCTGGTCGCGCTGGAAGCTTCCGTCGTTCTACAAGACGGCCCGCGTCGGACTGGACTACCGCAGGAGCGAATACAGACACGCCGAGATCCTCGGGCGCGATCGCTTCGCCTTCGATGTGAAACAGAAGTTACCTGGCGAGAGCGTGCTCGACTTCGAGGCGAGCTACGAACCACAGGTCTACATGCGTCATCGGGTCGACAAGGATGCGCCCGCGGGCGCGCCCCGCTTCCGCCCCGAAGCGTACCGCGTCCTCTCTTTCGGCCTCTCGCACACGAGGCCGCTCGCCACGGAACTCGCCTTCACGATCGGCTTCGACCGAGAGCTCGAGCGGGCGACGAGGTGGTTCCGAGAACGAGAGCGCGCGCGAAACGAGGGCTACCTCAGACTAACCACCCTGATGACGACGGGCCTCGGGCTGCGCTCCAAGTACGGCTACGCGGCCGCGAATTCGCGCAATCGCCCCGACCTGGGATCGGATCTGGGCTACCACGAGCACGTCCTCGGCCTCGGGTTGGATGCGGAGACCTTGCGCTGGGGCGGCCCCTGGCAAGTGGCGCTCGACGCCACCCTGAAGCTCCGTCACTACACGACCGGCGATCGGAGCGACACCTCGCGATTCGATCGCGACGACCGCACCCATGCACTCAGCGCCCGCCTGACCTGGGCGCGCCGCGCAGTAGCGCCGTTCTTGTTGATCGAAGGTGGAGGCAGGCGGATCGATCTCCCGCCCGGAGCGACCGCGGACAGCGACGAGTCCGAGTACGACGATTCTTTCATGGCCAGCGGAATCGCCTGGCAGTTCTAGATCCCGCGCGCGGACTTCCGCGCGCCCGCAACCAATCGGAGGATGGGAATGCAGATGAAGCCGACCGACTGTTGGCCCGCACGCGATCGCGTCGCGCGTTGGATCATCCCGCCGCTTGCTCTTCTCGCGGCGAGCTCCGTGGGCGGGTGGAGCGCGCCGGCGCAGGCGACGGGATTGAATTCCGGTCCCTGGCCGATGTTCCACCGTTCGGCGACGCATGACGCCCGCACCACCGGCGTCTTCCCCGCGACCGCCGCGATCGCCTGGACGAACGCGACAGGCGACACGATCGAGTACTCGTCTCCGGTCATCGCGAGTGACGGCACGATCTATGTCGGGAACAAGGACAACGAACTCGTCGCGCTCACGCCAGGCGGAAGCGTGAAGTGGGTCTATGGGACCAACGGGAACATCCGCTACTCGACGCCGGCCATCGCCGATGACGGCACGGTCTATGTGGGCTCGGCCGACGGCAAACTCTACGCGATCCGCTCGAACGGAACGCTGCGCTGGGCCACGCCGACCGGCGGCGCGGTCAAGACCTCCCCCGCGATCGCCCCCGATGGCACGATCTACGCTGGCAGCGACGACAAGAAGCTCTGGGCCTTCCGAGCCGATGGAACCGTCAAGTGGAGCTTCGCGACCGGCGACACGATCCGTTCCTCGCCCACGATCGGGGCGGACGGCGCCATCTACTTCGGGAGCAATGACAGGAAGATCTACGCCGTGGAGCCGACCGGAGTGCTGCGTTGGGCCGCGACGACGGGAGGCCCGGTCAAGGCGTCGCCCGCCATCGGCCAGGGCGCCGACGTCATCGTCGGCTCGTACGACGGATTCCTCTACTCGATCTCTGCGGGCGGAACGCTCCAATGGGTCACGTTCCTCGCGGACGAGATCCGTTCCTCGGCAGCGATCGGGATCCAGGGAAAGATCTATCTCTCGCTCGGAACCAAGCTCACCGTGGTCGGCAACGACGGTGATCTCGCCTGGGACCGCGAGCTAGGCAGTGTGATCAACTCGACTCCCGCCGTGCACACTCGACTCTCCGACTCGCTCGAGACGGTTGTTGTCGGCGCTGAGAACGGTCGCTTCTACGCGGTGGAGCGCAACGCCGGCATCGTCTGGCAGGCGCTGCTCGGAAGCCCGATCCGTTCGTCGGCCGCGATCGCCAACGGCCGCGTCTACGTCTGCACTCTCGCCGGCTCGGTCGTCTGTTTCGGCGCGCCGGTGACGACCGATGTCGAGGCTGGGCCACTCGTGAGCGCCGGGCTGGTCGTGAGCCCGAACCCATTCATGAGCGGCGAGCGAGTGACGCTGCGCTACGCGGGCGGCATGTCCGCGCCAGCGCCTGACGGCGGGAGAATCCTCGTCACCGATGTGACCGGACGACTCGTGCGAACGCTCGCTCTCTCGGGCGAGTCTCCCGCAGTCTGGGATGGGGCAGACGCGCACGATCGTCCCGTCGCCGCGGGCGTCTATCTCTACCGCTGGGAACTGGGGGACGACTCGGGCTCCGGCCGCGTCGTCAGCCTGCGATGAACTCCGCGGCGAGACTGATACTGGTCCTGGCAGCGCTCGCCGCAGGTTGTTCGCCCGATCTGCGCGAGGCGACGGGACCTCTCATTCCCACGCCGAATGTTTCGGGCCACGTCCTGCGCGGCGATCTACCGGTGTCGGATCAGAAAGTGAAGCTCGAGCGCGCCGATTCGACCTGGGCCGAGGACCGAACGGATATCGGGGGAGCGTTCGGATTCGTCGTCGGCGACAGCGGCGTCTGGACGCTTCGTGTCGATTCGACGCAACCCGACGACTTCGCGCGGGTCAGCTACGAGTTCTCGTTGGCCTCGCCCGACGCGAAGCCCCAGATCCCAACCCTCGATCTCTCCCGTCACGGTCTCGCGCCTCGCGAACCAAGCGCCGGTGAGGGCCATCCTGTGCCGTCCCTCTTCGAGCCGCTTCGCTTTCGGTGGGACCAGAGTGAGCCCCCAGCGCGGCTCGAGGTGCGCGTCTACACGGAGGCGTTCGAGCCGGTCTGGTTCTCGACTCAGCTCCAAGACGATCGAATGGAGTGGAACGGCCTCGGCAATCAGGGCCGATTCCGGGGCCGTTTCGCCGAAGCCGGCGCCTACCGGTGGCGCATCGTCGTGGACGGCGCCGGCGCCCTCCGCATGACGACGGGCTGGAACGAACTGATCCTGCAGCAGGGCGGCGTTCGGTGAGCGCGGCCGAACCCGGGCCGATCGCCTATGTCGTCAAGATGTTCCCGCGACTTTCGGAGACCTTCATCACGAACGAGATCACGGAACTGAGACGTCGTGGCGTCCCCATCCGAATCGTCTCGCTCCTGCCGGCGGCTCAGGCGGTCGACTGGCCGAATGCCCGCGCGCTCGGCGACTCGGCCTTCGTGCTGCCCGATCCCGATACTCGCGAAGGCGCCGCGGCGTGCCGAGCCGCGCACGCGCGTCTCTTCCGGCGTCATCCTGGACGTTGGCTCAGCATCGCCGTTCGGGCCGGCCGACATCTCTCTTCTCGAACTTGGAAACGCTTCCTGCAGGCCGGTCCGCTCTCTGTGCTCTCTCTGGACGAGAACATCCCGCACTTCCACGCAGGGTTCGCGCACGCGCCGGCGAGCGTCGTCCTCTGGGCGAGTCGTCTGACCGGTCGGAGCTGGAGTCTGGCGGCGCATGCGAAAGATCTCTATCTCTCCGAGCCAGCCTCGCTGCGACGCAAGCTTGGCGCCGCTCGGTTCGTCTGGACCTGCACGGAAACGAACGGTGCTCACCTGCGCGAGCTGTCCGGCGAGACGCCGGTGCACGTCGGCTATCACGGTGTCGACCTCGCCTTCTGGTCGGCGCCGAGCATCTCCCGTCTTCCGGATCGCATCCTCGCCGTGGGCCGCCTCGTCCCGAAGAAGGGTTTCGATGACCTCCTCCGAGCTGCGGCCAAGCTCGCGGCAAGGGGCGTCCCGTTCACTCTGGACCTGGTCGGCGACGGCCCAGAGCGGGCGCGTTTAGAGTCGCTCGCGAACGAACTCGGGCTGAACGAACGCGTGATGTTCAAGGGAGCGATGCCCGCCGACGCCCTGCGTGCGCTCTACGCACGCGCGGCCGTCTTCGCGCTGCCGTGCGTGCAACTCCCCAACGGCGATCGCGACGGCATTCCGAATGTCCTGGTCGAGGCGATGGCGGCCGGAACGCCCGTCGTGGCCACGCGCGTCTCGGGCATCCCGGAGCTGATCGCGCACGAGCGCACGGGGCTCTTGGCGCCAGCGAGAGACCCGGCAGCGCTGGCCGATGCGATCGGCGAGGTCCTCTCGCATCCGCAGTCCGCGACCCGACGGGCTATCGCGGCTCGGGCCGACGTGGAGGTGCGGTTCGATCTGAGCAAGAACGCCGCAAGACTGGCTGAGCTGCTGCAACGACACCGGCGCCCCAACCGCGCGCTCTATGTGACGCTCGATCGGGGCATCCCGGTGCGTGGGCACAAGGGCGCCTCGGCGCATGTGCGACAGATCGCGTCCCGACTCGCCGACGCCGGATGCGATGTGCGCGTGCTCGCCACCAACGCTGGCGACGGCCCCGCCGCCACTTCGTTCTCGCTTCCGGTGCAGATCGTGCCCGCGCCCGCGTGGTCGGATCGCCTGCTCGCGCGGCTGCCGGGCAGATCGCACCCCGGTTTCCGAGGGTCGCAGGTCCGGCCGTTCGTCGAAGAGACGCGACGTCTCCTCACCAATCTCTCGGCTGCACCCCGGCTTCTCGAAATCCTCCGCTCCTGGCGGCCCGACTTCGTCTATGAACGGTACTCACTCGTTTCGGTCGCGATCGGATGGCTCTGCCTCCGCAGAGGCGTTCCCTGGATCGTGGAGGTGAACGCACCTCTGGCCGACGAGGAGAAGAGGTATCGCACGCTCCGGTTGGAACGGATCACGCGGTGGGCCGAGCGCTGGGTGATCCGCCGCGCCGATCACCTCTTCGTCGTCTCGCCCGCCCTCCGTCGCTGGGCGCTCGGGCTGGGCGCTCACCCCGACCGGGTGAGCGTGCTGCCGAACGGCGTCGACACTCGTCGTTTCCACACCGGCGTCGACGGCCACGCGGTTCGCGCGGCCTGGGGATTTCGCCCCGACGATGTGGTCGTCGCCTTTGCCGGCTCGCTCAAGCCGTGGCACGGCTGCACGCTCTTGCTCGAGTCCTTCGTGCGGGCGCGTCAGCGGATTCCCGGACTTCGCCTCGTCTACATCGGCGACGGACCGGAGCGGAAGTCGTTGGAGAGACTCGTGCGTCGATCTGGCCTCGAGGATGAAGTGCGACTCACCGGAGCGCTCCCGCAGGACGCCGTGCCGGCCGCCCTTCGCGCCGCCGACATCCTGGCCGCGCCGTATCTGTCGCAGGCCGACTTCTACTTCTCCCCTCTCAAGGTGCTCGAGTACATGGCGGTCGGCCGCGCGATCATCGCGTCGCGGTTGGGTGAGATGGTCGATCTGCTCTCCGGGGAGGGGGACGACATCGCGGGCGAGCTCCTCCCGCCCGGCAGCGTCGCCGCTTGGGCCGATGCGATCGTCGCTTTGGCCGAGCACCCGGACCGACGCCGCGCCCTCGGCGCAGTCGGCGCGAGCCGCGCGCACCAGCACGATTGGTCGACGAGAGCCGCGCAGATCCGCCGCCGCGCCGAAACGATTCGAGGACTTCGATCGAGCGAGCCGTCCCTTCGCATCGGCTACGTCCTCAAGATGTTTCCGCGCTTCTCCGAGACCTTCGTCGTCAACGAGATCGTCGAGCTGGAGCGCCAGGGCGTAGACGTGCGCGTCTTCTCGATGAAGCGCCCTTCCGGCCCGCGGCAAGAAGCGAGCGATTCGGTCTGGGCGCAGGTCACCGTGCTGGCGCCGCGAGGGGTTCGGTCGGTTCTGGCCGCCGCGGCCGCGCACCTCCGCTGTCTCGCTCGGTCACCGCGACGGTATGGCGCCGCCCTCGGCTTCGCGCTGGGGCGTCGAGACCTGCGCGCGATGACGAAGTTCGCGCAGGCCGGCGTGATCGCAGACGCCTGCGCGCTCTCACGCATCGACCACCTCCACGCGCACTTCGCGAGCGGCCCGGCGCGCGTGGCCAAGTTCGCGTCGATGATCTCCAGTCTACCGTTCTCGTTCACCGCCCACGCCAAGGATCTCTACTGGGGCGGGCACCACCACGATGAGAGCCACAAATTGAAGAAGCGGGTGCGCCTCGCTCGCTTCGTCGTCACCGTCTCGCGCGAGAACCAGCGATTCGTCGAGAGCCTGGGTTTCCGCGTGAAGGTGGGACGGATCCGACCGATCTACATCGGACTGCGCCTCGGCGACTTCCCGTTCACGCCGCCGTCATTGCGACCCCGTTCCCCCCGGCCCCTCGTCCTGGCGGTCGGTCGCCTGATCGAGAAGAAGGGATTCCATCATCTGATCGAAGCGTTGGCGCAACTACGCGCGGAGGGAATCCCGTTCCGTTGTGCCATCGCGGGGGAGGGCCCGGAGCAAACGCGGCTGCGGGCGCTGATCGACGCGCGCGGCCTCCGCGGGACCGTTCATCTCTTGGGCGCGGTTCCGCTCACGCGGCTCCGCTTGCGGTACTACTCCCGCGCTCGAGTTCTCGCGCAACCCTGCGTGGTCGCCACGGATGGGGATCGAGACGGAATTCCAACCGTCCTGCTGGAAGCGATGGCGCTCGGCGTCCCGGTCATCAGCACGTCGGTCTCCGGCATCCCTGAGGCGATCGAGGACGGAGTCGACGGCTTCCTGGTCCCTCCCGGCGACGTCGAGGCGCTCGCCACTCGACTGCGGACGCTGCTCCTCGAATCCGCCGTCGCGGAGCGGTTCGCGCTCGCGGGTCGTACCCGCGTCGGCTTGCAATTCGACCAGCGACAAAACGCGGGGATCCTCCGCAAGTTGTTCGAGCGTTCGCGCCGTGGCTGGCCCGCGCTGGAGGCGACGATGCCGACGACTGAATCTGCAACAGATTGGCCGGGCTCGGAGATGGATGGAGCGATTGCGGCCCGCTCCACGCCCCATTCGAGTCCGGCCGCGAGTTACGTGCGATGAAGCGCCGCCCCGGGTTGATGCTGCGACGACTGGCGCGCACTCTCACCCTCGGCGGCAGCCTCCGCCCCTATCTCGCGCCCCATCGAAAGGCCCTGATCGGAACCGGCTTCATCTCGCTCCTCGGCGCCCTGCTGCGCCTCTTGGAGCCGTGGCCGCTCCAGATCGCGTTCGACTACGCGATCCTGGGGCGACCGGTCGTCGCCCCGCTCACCGGCGTCCACGCCGGCGCCATCGCGCAGCTCCTCTCCGGCCAGAGCAGAGAGGCGCTCCTCCTCGGGAGCGGCGTCGCTCTGGTCGGAATCTCCGTCGTCATCGGCGCGCTGGCGTACTTGCAGTCGCTCACCCTCGCCCGCACCGGTCTCGCGGTCATGCAGGAGTTGCGCATCGATCTGTTCCACCAGATGCAGCGCCTCTCGCTCCCTTTCCATCGACGGACCCCCGGGGGTGATCTGCTCCTCCGACTGACCGGCGATCTGAACCTCGTGCGCGAGACTCTCACGGCCACTTTGGTGAGCGCGGTCAGCCAACTCGCACTGCTGATCGCCGTCCTCGTCGTCATGGCCCTCTTGAGTTGGAAGCTCGCCCTCGTCTCCGTGGTGCTCGCTCCCGCCCTCACGCTCTTCTTCCGTTCCTTCCGAGGAAGGATGACCGAGACCGCCCGCAAGCAGCGAAAGCGCGAAGGACGCCTGGCCGGTTCGATCGAGGAAGTCCTCCTGGCGATTCCGATGATCCAGGCCTACTCGGCCGAAGCACGAGAGGATGAACGCTTCCGCTCCCTGGCCAAACGCAGCCAACGCGCCGGGCTCCGCGCCGCCAAGTTGGAAGCGGGATTCACTCGCATCGTCGAACTCCTCCTGGCGGTCGGCATGGCGGTTGTCCTCTGGTTCGGCGCCCGTGAGGTCATCGACGGCGCCCTCACGCCGGGCGTCTTCCTCGTCTTCTTGGCCTATCTGCGCATGCTCTACAAGCCGGTGCGCGGCCTGGCCAAGGTCGCACAACGCAGCGCGCGCGCCTCGGCCGCGATGGAGCGAGTGCTGGAGGTGTTGCGGGCGCCGCGCGAGATCAAGTCCTCCAAGGGCGCCGTTACAGCCCCTCGATTCTCGGGCGCGCTGGAGTTCGCGGAGGTCTCTTTCTCGCATCCCGACGGAACCGAAGTGCTCAGTCACCTGGATCTGTCGATTGCAGCAGGGGAGCAGGTCGCGATCCTCGGGTCGAGCGGTGCGGGCAAGTCGACGATCCTCTCGCTCGTCCCGCGCTTCCTCTCGCCGACAACGGGCAAGGTGAAGATCGACGGGAGGAGCATCAAGGAGTTCACGCTCCCGTCACTCCGGCGACAGATCGTCTTCCTGACGCAAGAGCCGTACATCCTGGGAACGACCGTCCGCGACAACCTGCTCTACGGTCGCCCCGATGCCACCGATGACGAACTGTGGGCCGCGCTCGCGGCCTCCGAGCTGGAGTCTCGCGTGCGCGAGATGCCGGGCGGGCTCGACACCCCATTGGCCTCGCGGGGCGAGTCCCTCTCCGGCGGGGAGCGGCAACGCCTCGCGATCGCGAGGGCGCTACTCCGCGATGCTCCGATCGTCCTGTTGGATGAGCCGACGACGGGCCTCGACGCCCCGACAGCGGCGGCGGTCGTCCGCAGCCTCGCGCGACTCCGCGAGGGGCGCACCACACTGGTGGTTGCCCACGATCCGTCGGCGCTGGGTCGCGTCGATCGGACCTTCGAGTTCGTCGACGGAAGGCTGGTCGAGCGCGATCGATCGGCTGCCATCGGTCTGAGCGAAGAGAGCGGCCTCGGCTCTGACGCACCGTTGATACCCGGACTCTTGCCCGACCCCGCTGTGAAGGGAATCGCGCGCCTGCTCGCGCCCGGCGGGCCGGCCCGCCTGAGCCGCGAACTCGAGGCGCTCGGCCTCCCGTCCGGGCTCCGCTTCATCTACCGCAAACAGCGCGTCGGGCAGCGCGCACTCCTCGTCGCCGAGGCCGGCGCGGCGCGCTGGTATGTGAAGCTGACGCGCTCCGCCGCGAACGAAACCCGTCTGAACTGCGCGCAAGAGGTGCACGCGCAGGCGGCGCGCATCGGCGTCCACGCGCCCCGTCCGCTCGGCTGGATCTCACGCTTCCGGGCTTCGCTCTGGGAGGAAGTACCGGGCGACCCGCTCCTCGAGACGCGCGACTCCGATGTCTGGCGCGCCCTCGGACGGTCGCTCGCGCGCTTGCACGACACACTCTCACTCCCCGCGCGAACGGTCACGCGACACGACGAACTGGATCGCGTCCAGCTCGTTCGTCAGCACTTGGTCTCCCACCGCGGCGAGCTGATTTCTCGTTTCGATGCGGAAGTCGAAGAGTGGCGAGACGCGTTGACCGCGATTCCCGACCCGGCCCGCCACGTCGCCATCCATGGAGACCTCCACCCCGGGCAGATCATGTGGACGCGCGACAGGATAGACACCGAAGTTTCGATTGGCCTGATCGACTGGGACGAACACGCCAGCGGCGAGCCGGAGCGAGACCTCGGCAATCTCCTCGCCCATCTCGATCTCGAGTGGGTCCGCGGGACTCTCGACGCGCGGGAGGCAACCGTCCTCGCCAACGCCTTCCTCGATGGCTATCGAGACGCGCGAGCCTGCGATGAGGCGCTGGTGGCGTGGTATCGCTGGGGCGCACGCCTCCGACTCTCAGCGCTCCACTCCTGGCCTGGATTCGGTCGGCAGCCTCCGAATCCCCCCGGACTCTGTGATCGCCTCATTCGCGGCGTCGCGAAGCGCGGTTCGGAGATCTCGTACGATCGCGCCGTGCTCTAGCACGTTCGCCAGCGGATCGCCCGGCGGCTCTCCCACCGGAGAAGTGCCTTCGAGCCGCGTCCGCCGGGGAGCCGGCCCGAGTCTCGGTGCGGAACCGAGAAAGAGAACTCGCTCGATCTACCCGACGTCAGGGACGCATCGCCGCCGTGGTTGACCTCGGTTCCAGCGGGCCCCATTCTCGGCCGCGCTGGCGATCGTTTCGAGTCGACATCAGGAAGGCGTCGCGTGAGCTCCAGGGAAGGTGCGCCCACAGACGTCGGACGTGTGAACCGAAGCTCGCTGACGCCGGCCCTCGTCTTCGCCGCACTCCTCTTCCTCGGTCTCGGGCTGCGAACCGCCGCCCTCCTGAACGAACGCAATCTCTGGTTCGATGAGTCGAGGCTCGCCTTGAATCTCGTCGAACGAACGCCGGCGCAGTTGCTGGAGCCGCTCGACCGGAATCAAGCGGCGCCCATCGGCTTCTTGCTCCTGACCAAGGCGGCGATCCAGCATGTGGGCGCCTCGGCGGTGGGGTTCCGGCTCGTGTCGTATCTCGGCTCGCTCCTGGGCCTGTTCGCGTTCCTGTGGCTGGCCCGGCGGCTGTTCTCGGAAACGACGGCATTCCTCGCGGTGGCGCTCTTCGCGGTCGCACCCGGCTTGATCAGCTACGCCGCCGAGTGCAAACAGTACGCACTCGACGCCGCCTGCACGGTGGCGCTGTTCTCGGTTGCGGTCAAACTGTTGGAGGGTCGCGGCGGTGTGCGCGCATGGATGGGGCTCGCGCTGGCGGGGGCGATCGCCGTCTGGACTTCGCACTCCGCTGTCTTCGTGCTCGGCGGGATCGGCGCCGTGTTGCTGGCCGAGTCGGTGCGGAATCGCGATCGCGCCCGCTTCCTCGGCGCTGCGGCGACAGTCGGATGCTGGCTCGCGAGCTTCGTCGCATCCTTTCTACTCTTCAACGTACATTCCGCCGGCAATCCCCATCTGCGCGCCTACTGGGGGGAACACTTCCTCCCGATGCCGCCTCGGTCCCCGGGCGACCTGTTGTGGCTGCCCGAGCACTACTTCACTCTGTTCGACAACCCGGCGGGTCTCGATGGAACCGAAGTCAGAGCAGGCGGCATCGCCGCGGTGCTGTTCCTGGTTGGATTCTGGGAAATGTGGAAGCAGCGCCGGCCGCTCGCGCTCGCCATCGCCCTGACGGCGCTCCTTGCGCTCGGCGCCTCTGCGTTACAGAGATATCCATTCGCCGCACGGTTGCTGTTGTTTCTCGTACCCCTGGTGATCCTGGGCGTGGCGCGGGGGGCCGGCCTCCTGTTCACCGCGTTGCGACCGACGCAACCGTTCGCGGCATTCACCTTCCTGACCGTCCTGATCGCGGCGCCCTGCCTCGAGTCGTTCGAACGGATCGGTCGGCCCGCCCGCCTCGAGCAGCTCGAACCTGTGATCGCCCGAGTCCGCACACAATTCGAATCCGGCGATCGCCTCTATGTCTACTACGGCGCAGCGCCCGCCTTCACCTTCTATACTCGCGAGAATCCGTTCCCGCCGGGCGCCGTGCTGATCGAGACAGAGGCCTACACCGAGCGCGCCGCCTATCGCTCCCAGTTGGCCGCGTTGCGGGGCGCTCGCCGGGTCTGGTTGCTCTTCAGTCACGCGTACGAGGACGATGCCGCGATCATCACGGTATACGCCGAGGAGTTGGGCCGCTGTGAACTGGTCGTCACCGCGCCGGGCGCCGCCGCCTATCTCCTCGAATTCGACTGACGCGGCCAGAGGATCTCGAGCACGTCGGAGTCGCTCTCCCCGGCGACCGAGCCGCCACCCGCGACATAGATCATCCCGGCATCCGCGAGTGGGAAGATCCCACGGCGCGCGGTGGGAAGCTCAGGTCCCGCGCGCCACGAGTTCGCGACGGGGTCGAAGATGTCGACACGCGCGCAGGTCCCGGACTTGGGTGCGCCCGGCCCGTCCTCGGTCTCGCCTCCGATGATCCAGAACTCGCCGTCGAGCCAGACCGCCTTCCCCATTCCTCCGCGCGCTCGCGGCAGCGGCGCCGGAGCCGAGGGACTCGCATCGCTCACGCGCCAGGTGTCGCTCGCGGGGTCATAGATCTGGACATCGTCGAACCCGTTCATCACGCCGGTGTCGTCGCCGCTCCCCGGCCCGCGGCCGCCGAACACGAATAGGCGCTTGCCATCGGTGGCGCTGGCGGCTTGGCTCCTGGGTCGCGGCATCGGCGCGATCGAGGTCCACTGCATCATCGCGGGATCGAGCACCGCCGCATCCCCCACGGTCGTCTGCGCGACGATCCCGCCTGCGACATAGATCTTCCCGTCGATGACCGCCGAGGCGTTCGAACCGGCGGCGAACGGCATGGCAGGGCCGAGTCTCCATTCGTCGAGCTTCGGATCGTAGATCTGCACGACTCCCGGCGAAGATCGTCCGATCCCTCCGAGGAGGAAGAGTCTGCCGCCGACGACCTCGGCGGCGTGGTGGTGTCCGGCGGCGGGACGATTCTGGATCTCTCCCGGTTCACCCCATCTGCCGGTCGCCAGGTCATGCGCCAGCGTCCATCGAGGGCCCTGGCCCACCAGGTAGAGTTTGCCGTCGATGATGCCGCCGGCCACCTCCCCGAGTGGAACAGGCATCGCGTCCGCTCTCCGCCAGGTGTCGCGCAGCGTCGTCCGCCAGAGGAGCAGGTTCTTGGGATCGGATCCGTTGGCCGCGCCGAGCCCGGCGAAGAGGGTGTCTCCGAGCGTCACGCCGACGGCGCCGAGCACCGGCTCGGGTACACGACCGAGATGCAGCCAACGCTCGAGCGCCGCGTCGAACAGCACAACGTCATCGACCACTTCGCGTCCGCCTCCCCGCGACCGGCCGCCAAGCAGGAGAATCCGACCGTCGTAGAGCATCGTGGCAGGCTCGGCATGCGAAAGCACGAAGGGCAAGCACGCCGCCTCTTCCCACCGGCCGGTCGTGGGATCGAAACGGTGGACCGCGTCGACGTCGACGGGCAACGGGTCGTGCCCGATGGCGCCTCCCAGCGCGTAGATCTTCCCGTCGAGCAACCCACTGCTCAGATGTCCGCGCGGCATCGGCAGTGGAGGCGCCGTCCGCCACCCATCGTCGCCCACCACCAACGTCCAATGGTCCGGAGAGTCGGTGTTCCGATCGGGCAACCAGCCGCCGAAGTAGTGCAGTGTGTCTCCGTGCGCCACGAGCCCCCCGCCGCCGCGCGGCGCCGGGAGCGGCGGTCCGGTCGACCAGCGGTCGCGCTCCAGGTCATAGAGCCACACTCGAGACGTCGCCGGTCCGGGGTGATTCCCTTCGAAGCCTCCCGCGAACCAGACCGTATCGCCGAGGATCACCGGCGCTGCATGCGTCAGGGGTTGCGGCATGTCTTGCTTCCGCGTCCAGACACCGGTGTCGAGATCGAGCACTTCCACGCGGGCAGCGGCCAGTTGTCGGTTGGTGGTGAATCCGCTGAACAGGTAGAGCGACGTTCCACGAAGCACACGCGCCAGCTCGTAGCGCGGTAGATCCGTGGTCGCAAACTCCGCCCAGTCGTTCGACGGCTCGCCGAACAACTTCGTCTGCAATCGTTCGAGGCGCTCGAACGGCCAGCGTCGACCAACGGCGAATCCGCCCAGCGTTGCGACCGTCGCGAGCAGAACCAGCCCACCGGCAACCAGCAGCCATCGCCGCTTTCCGTGCGACACGATCACAGACGCTCCTCCGCGCGTCGCGGGCGAGGCAGGACGAACGCCTGCAACCTCGCGCCGGCGCCCTTGCCAGTGGCGACCACCACGTATTGACGACCATCGCGCGCTCGATAGGTCATCGGATTGCTGTAGCCGATGGCCCCGAGGTCGCTGGACCATCGCACGGCGCCGTCGCGCTGATCCACGGCGTACAGCACCTTGCCGCCCCCGGTGATGAAGATCAGTCCCCCCTGGGTCGCCACGCCTCCGGGCGCCCCCGGGACGCCGAGGGGCGGCAGACGCAGCGCGCGCAACCACGGATGCGAGCGCACTTCCGGGATATCCCCGAGCGGGACCTGCCAGAGCCGCTTCCCGCTGGAGAGTTCGTACGCGCTGAGCGTGCCGTAGGGCGGCTTCGACAGCGGAAGCATCGTTTCCTGCGACTTCCCGATCCACCACGATCGCCACGACGGAAGGAGGAGAGTGATCGGCTTGTCGATCGAGCCCGATGCCGTGTCCCGCCGGTATCCAACAGGCTCGTCCGCCTTGACCAATCGTGCAAGCGACGGCTTGTTCGTGGCCTTGATGAATGCCACGCCGCGGATCGGATCGACGGTCAACGCGCCCCAACCGGCGCCGCCGATCCACCCCGGCATCACCACCGTGCCTTCGAGCGAGGGAGGCGTGAACATCGGGCCGAGTCGCCGTCCCTGGAGCAGCTCGCGGGCCATCTCACGGATCTTCGGAGTGAAGTCGACGATGTCCGACTCCGTGAATCCCTGCTGCGCGAACGGCTCGGGCCAGCTTGGAGTTGGCTGGGTCGCCGACGCTACTTCGCCCGGAACATCGCTGCCGGGGACAGCTCGCTCCTCGATCGGCCAGAGCGGTTCGCCGGTGACACGATCGAAGCCGTAGAGGAACCCGGTCTTGCCAGCCACCAGGACGGCATCGATGTCAGCGCCGTCGCGTGGCGCCGTCACGAGCGCCGGCGGCGAAGAGAGGTCGTAGTCCCACAATCCGTGATGCACGAGTTGACGAGCCCAGACCTGGCGACCTGTTCGCGCATCGAGGCAGACGATCGACTCCGCCCAGAGGTTGTCCCCGGGCCTGCGACCTCCATACCAATCGTTGCTCGGAGTGCTGACCGGCAGATAGACCAGCCCGCGCACTTCATCCAGCGAGAACGGCGCCCAGACGTTCGCATGCCCCGTCAGCTCCGCAGACTGCCCACCCCAGGACGATCGCGCGGGGTCGTCGACACCGGGCACGGGGTCCCAACGCCACAGCCGCTTTCCGCTCCGCGCATCGAAGGCCTGCACGTCTCCCGGCGGATCGCGCTCGTAAACCAATGCGTCGCCGATGGAACTGCCGACGATCACGATGTCCCGCCAGACTACGGGCGGCGATGTCTGCCCGAAGTGCTGCCGGTTCACCGGCCAACGCAGGCCGCGCGTGAGATCCACGGCGCCATTCTCGCCGAAGCTGCCGATCGGCATGCCGGTGCGAGCATCGAGCGCGAACAACTGCCAGCGAGCGTTGAGGAAGACGCGACGAGGCGTGAGGTTGCCGTCGCCATCTTCGCGGTCGCTGTCGCTCCCGGCGCCGCCCCAGAGCGCGACCCCGCGGTGGACGAATCCGGAGTGCTCGTTCCCGACCAATCCCGAACGCGTCACCTCGGGATCGAACGCCCACAGCTCCCGACCCGTCACCGCATCGAGCGCCACCGCGCGACTGAACGGCGTACTCAGGTAGAGCGTGTCCCCCACCATGAGCGGCGTCGCTTCGAAGAAGCCAGGCGCCAATCGATCCCCGGTGGTGGAATCGACGTGGACGATCTCGCCGGTGGCCCATGTCCAAGCGCGTTTCAGCCCGCGTACGTTGTCTGGCGTGATGTCCTCGGCGGGAGACCACCGCGTCGCGGCGAGATCGCAGCCATAGACCGGCCATTCGATCGCCGGCTCCCCAGAGTCGGGACTCCCCGGAGCGCACGCTGCCAGCACGGTAAGTGCGGTCAAGGCGGCTACGACCGGCAGGTCGCACGCGGCGAGGAAGCCCGCCCGCGGCGCGCGCGTCGAACTCTTGCTCTGGCTGCAATCGATCAGCTCGTGCTCCCACTGATCAACGGTCGTCCGAGTATCTCGGCGAAGACCTCTTGCGTCCAACCGCGCGCCTCCAGCTCATCTCGAATGAACTCTCCGGGCGGAAAGACTTCAGCAACCTTCCTCTCCTCCATAGCACTCCTCTCCTCGTTCAGTGGTAGTCCTCGATGCCGACGACCACGACGGGCAGTGCGCCCAGAACTGCGTAGGCCGACGGTGGCCGAGAATCTGGGTCCTGCTCCAGGGCATCGGAGGATGACGCGCTCGACCGCCGGGTCGAGGTCGCGCACCAGTTCCGACGGGGTGGTGAACGAGTCCGCCGCGTGCAACTGCTCGAGTTCGGCCATGCTCTTGGCCGCGAAGGCGCGCCTTCCGGTGAAGACCTCGTAGAGCACGAGGCCGAGGGCATAGATGTGGCTCCGCGCGGACGCCCGCCCGTCCGTGAGCTGCTCCGGCGCCATGTAGGCGGGAGTTTCCGCGATGCTCCCGTCCCGGGCCAGTTCGTCCGCAAGCCCCGCAAGGCCGAAGTCGGTGATGCGGACCCGGCCGCGCCCGTCGAGCATCACATTGGCCGGCTTCAGGTCTCGGTGGAGCATTCCCGCTTCGTGCGCGGCCGCGAGGTCGAGGCAGATCTGGCGGGCGATCTCGATCGACTTGTCTGCGGACGGACGTCCCATCCTCCGCAGGACGGAAGCGAGGTCCTCGCCGTCAATATACTCCATCGAGAGAAAGACGTGCCCGTCGGCCTCGCCGATATCGTAGACGCGGCAGACATTCGGATGCGCGATCTGGCGCGCGACCCGGACTTCGTTGCGAAAGCGAGCCAGCTCGACGGCGTTGGCGGACACGGCATCCGGAAGGAACTTGAGGGCGACAGACTGCCCCAGCTCGAGGTCGTCCGCGCGGTAGACCTCCCCCATTCCGCCCCGGCCGAGGAGGGCTACGATCCGGTAGCGCGTGCCGAGGCGCGTGCCCGGCTCGAACCTCCCGTGATCGCTCGCCAAGGACACCGCTCCCGGCGCCCCGGCGACTCCGGTCCCAGCGGCGTGTGAAACCGCCCGTGTCTGTTCCTGAAATGCCTCCGTCGGAGCGACCACGGCAACGGCTGCTCCGCAGGACGGACAGAATCGATCGTCTCTCTCGAGCTCGTGCGCGCACCGCGAACAGAACGACATACGTTTGGATCTTCCTCGCTTCGACCGATCATGAGGCGAATGGCCGCCCCAGGGCGTGCGCGACGCATACTAATACCGGAAGTACTCGCGGAGCACGCGGCGCTGCCGCTGGTCGAAGACGATCACGTGCTCACAACCCAAGCTCCGGGCCGAGCTCCTTCGTCACGAAGCGCTTTCCCGCGACTTCGGTCTCCACGATCTTGCGAACGCGCGCCTTCACCTCGACCACGCATCCCAGTCGCTCCGCGACCGCCAGCGTCGCGCGGTAGGCATCCCGAACATCGGCGCTCGTGATCTCGTAGCCGTACCCCTGCGTCAACCAGTGCAGCGCGATCAGTCCAGCGGAGAGGGCGAAAGCGGGCCGCTTCTCTGTGTAGTCGCGGGCGGCGCGAGAGAGTGTTCGGGGATCGCAAGGCGTTCGGCTCGCGAGGGCGAGCGCCTCGTCGTAGAGGCCCGCATCCTTTGCGGCGGCGAACCATTTGCCTTCGTCACCGGGCGTCGCATTCACGAGGTCGGCGAGGATCTGGGCGGCGGGCTTGTGAGGGTACTTCTTCGAGATGGCGCGGAAGGTCGCGGCGTAGGCGCCCCGCTGGTTGGCGCGCACGCCATAGCGCACATACGCCTCGTCGATCTTGCCGGTCGAGAGGAGGATCTCCTCGCAGGCTGCGGAACGTGTCAACGTGTTTGAGACACTCGTCGGTCAGGTTTAGTGAAGCACCT
>CAZVYN010000066.1:0-24220 GCA_964631125.1 uncultured bacterium
GCGAAGCCGATGAAGCAGGGCCCGGCGAAATCGCGCGGGACGAACAGCAAGATGATGAGCATCAGCAGCAGCTCGACCGCGATGAGCAGCATTCCGATGCTCATGCCGGCTCGCAGCGGGATCGAATAGACCGAGAACGGCTTGCCGGTCAGGCTGGCGAAAGCGGTGCGGGAGTTCGCCAGCGTGTTGATCCGGATCCCGAACCAGGCCACTCCGTAGCTGCCGGCGATTCCCACCAGGCTGAAGAGCAGGATCGCGGCGACCTTGATCGGCTCGAAGTGCCGGAGGAACCCGAAGTAGTAGATCATGATCGCGCCGATGAAGAGCTCGAGCAGCAGGAGGAACCGCCCCTGCGTGATCAGGTAGGTCTTGCAGGTCTCGTAGATCAGCTCTGAGATCTCCGCCATCGAACGGTGGACCGGGAGCGCCTTGACCTGGTTGTAGATGACCAACCCGAAGACCAGCCCCAAGACGCAGACGATCAGCCCGAAGGACAGGAGCGTCTGGCCGGTGATGCCGCCAAAGGTGACGGCGGAGAAATCGGGGAGGACGAGATCGGCCTCGCTGGCGAACGCGAGGCCGGGATTCAGGAGGCCGAGGACAAGTGTTGCCAGCGCCAGGAACAACGCCGGGGCGGCCAGGGCGATGCCTGCGCGGGAGGTTCGCCGGTTCGCCAGGTGGACCGACGAACGAAACTTCGAGAACATTCAGCCTCCGTGGAAGTTGGATCGCACATGCGACCGTCGGTTGGGTTGTAAAGCCGCGCCATTCTAGCCAAGCCCTAGGGTTGTGGAACTTAGATTTGAGCTACCCCCGGAGGCTCGTCGGGTCCCCCGTCCTTCACGGCACGCCCCGGCGGCAGCTCACTTCTTCTTTCCACGAAGATTTGGTTGACGTGGTCGAAGGTTAGACTGAGTCTAATGTCATGTCGATCGACGTGGTTCAACTGCTCGGAGAGAGAGGGATCCAGCCCTCGGCCCAACGGGTCGCGGTCGGGAAGTATGTCCTCTCGACCGAGGAGCACCCGTCGGCCGACCAGGTTTGGCAGCGCGTCCGCGAGGACTTCCCCATGATCTCGCGGGCGACGGTCTACAACACGCTCAACCTCTTCGTGGACAAGGGACTTGTCCAGCAGTTGGTGTTGGCCGAGGGGCGGATCGTGTTCGATCCCAAGGTCGCCCCCCACCATCACTTCGTCGACGAGGAGGATGGGTCGATCCATGACGTTCCCTGGCAGTCGCTGGAGGTCCACGGGACCGAGAGCCTCCCAGGTTTCCAGGTCAGCCAGTACCAAGTCGTGATGCGAGGCCGACGGCGCTAGTCGCGCGGCGTGCACCGAGCGGCGCTCGCAGCTCACCTCGACCCAACTCCCATTCGCATGCGGCGACGGTCGTGAGACCGCAGAGACGTAGAACCATCCTCTTCATCGATCCATCGACTCCACGTCGACTCAAACGGGCGTAAGTTTGCGCCGAGCCTCTGAAGGGAGAGAACAGATGTCAGACGAAGCCAAGTGCCCGTTCCATGAGACTGCCGGCGGCGGCACGTCGAACCGCGACTGGTGGCCGAACCAGTTGAAGCTCGAACTCCTACACCAGCATTCGTCCAAGTCCAATCCGATGGGCGAGGACTTCGACTACGCCAAGGAGTTCGCGAGCCTCGACCTGGCTGCGGTGAAGAAGGATCTCGCGGCGCTCATGACCGACTCACAGGACTGGTGGCCCGCGGACTTCGGACACTACGGCGGTTTGTTCATCCGCTTGGCTTGGCACAGCGCCGGCACCTACCGAACCGGTGACGGTCGCGGCGGCGGTGGTCGCGGTCAGCAACGCTTCGCTCCGCTCAACAGTTGGCCGGACAACGTCAGCCTCGACAAGGCGCGTCGGCTCCTCTGGCCGATCAAACAGAAGTACGGGCGGAAGATCTCCTGGGCCGACCTCATGATCCTCTCGGGCAACGTCGCGCTCGATTCGATGGGATTCAAGACGTTCGGCTTCGCCGGCGGGCGCCCCGACACCTGGGAACCGGACCACGACGTCTATTGGGGCCGGGAGCAGAAGTGGCTGGCGGGCGACGTGCGCTACGCCCACGGCTCCGAGGGCGTCGAGAAGGCGGGCGCAGTCCTCGTGTCCGATGACGACGCGGATGGAAAGATGCACGGGCGCGACCTGGAGAACCCGCTCGCCGCGGTTCAGATGGGCCTGATCTACGTCAACCCCGAGGGTCCGGACGGCAACCCCGATCCGGTGGCGGCGGGGCGCGACATCCGCGAGACCTTCGCTCGCATGGCGATGAACGACGAGGAGACGGTGGCGCTCATCGCCGGCGGCCATACCTTCGGCAAGACCCACGGCGCCGGACCTGCGTCGCATGTGGGAGTGGAGCCTGAGGCGGCCGGCATCGAGGAGCAGGGCTTCGGCTGGAAGAGCAGCCTCGGCAGCGGCGTGGGCGCAGACACCATCACCAGTGGCCTGGAGGTCACCTGGTCCACCACGCCGACGAAGTGGAGCAATAGCTTCTTCCAGACCCTGTTCGGCTACGAGTGGGAACTCACGAAGAGCCCGGCGGGCGCGCAACAGTGGACTCCGAAGAACGGCGCCGGCGCCGGCACCGTGCCGCATGCGCACGATGCTTCGAAGCGCATCTCGCCTTCCATGCTCACCACGGACCTCGCCCTGCGCTTCGATCCGGCGTACGAGAAGATCTCGCGGCGCTTCTTCGAGAATCCGGATCAGTTCGCCGACGCGTTCGCCCGGGCGTGGTTCAAGCTGACGCACCGCGACATGGGTCCGCGCGCGCGCTATCTCGGGCCGGATGTGCCGAAGGAAGAGTTCCTCTGGCAGGACCCCATCCCCGCGGTGAATCACACGCTGATCGATGCGCAGGACATCGCTGCGCTGAAGGGCAAGATCCTCGCCTCTGGTCTGTCCGTCTCCCAGTTGGTTTCCACCGCTTGGGCGTCGGCGTCCACCTTCCGCGGCTCCGACAAGCGCGGCGGGGCGAACGGCGCTCGTATCCGTCTCGCACCGCAGAAGGCCTGGGCCGTCAACCAGCCGGGCCAGCTCGAGAAAGTTCTGAAGTCCCTCGGGAACATCCAGGGTGAGTTCAACGGCGCGGCTTCCGGCGGCAAGAAGGTCTCTCTGGCCGACCTGATCGTTCTGGCCGGTTGCGCAGGCGTCGAGCAGGCCGCGAAGACGGCCGGTCACGCCGTGACCGTTCCCTTCAAGCCGGGACGCATGGACACCTCGCTGGAGCAGACCGACACGGAGTCGTTCGCCGCGCTCGAACCGATCGCCGACGGCTTCCGCAACTACCTCGAGGGCAAGTACACCGTCTCGGCCGAGGAGCTGCTGATCGACAAGGCGCAGTTGCTGACACTGACCGCTCCGGAGATGACTGTTCTGATCGGCGGCATGCGTGTCTTGAACACCAATGCCGATCAGTCGCAGCACGGGGTCTTCACCACGCAACCTGGCGTCCTGACCAACGACTTCTTCGTGAACCTGCTCGAGATGGGAACGGAGTGGAAGACGAAGGGGGACGCGTTCGAGGGACGCGACCGCAAGACCGGCAAGGTCAAGTGGACCGCGACTCGCGTCGACTTGGTCTTCGGTTCGAACTCCCAGCTCCGGGCGCTGGCCGAAGTTTATGCAAGCTCGGACGCACGAGCGGAGTTCGTCGAGGACTTCGTGGCGGCCTGGACCAAGGTGATGAACCTCGATCGCTTCGATCGCGCGTGATCCCGGCGGGCAGGGCCTGACAACACTCGGCGGGGAATGGAACATGCTCTTGTGACCGACACATCCGCCGCCGGGATTTTGTCTCACGAGCTAGCGCCGAGCTTGCGTCGACCGGGCGGTTGACCGATCGTCCGCGCCCATGACGACACGGACGCCGACCTCGATCGACACTGCGAACACTGCGGACACGCGAGCGCGGCGGACTCTCGGTCCGCTGCGGATTGCCATCCTCGGAATCATCGGACTCGGGATCGTCGGCCTGGCGACGGAGCTGGGGCTGCTCGAGCACTACGAAGAAGCTTGGCAGACGGCGCCTTTGATCCTGCTCGGCGCGGCGACGATCGCGATCGTCGTCCATCTGGCGTGGGATCGCGGCGCGAGAAGTCTTCTGGCGCTGCGCATCGTGGGCGCGCTGGTCACGATGGCGGGGCCGATCGGGCTCTTCCTGCACTACCGCGCCAACACGGAGTTCGAGCAGGAACTCTCCCCCGACCTGAAGGGGTTCGAGCTGTTCTGGGAGGCGATCCACGGGGTCTCGCCGCCCTCGTTGGCGCCAGGCGCGATGATGCAGTTGGGACTGTTGATGCTGGCGTATACGCTGCGACACCCATGGGCGCGGTCGACGGGCCGGGATGCGGTGGGATCGAGCGCTGCGGCGAGCGCGTCGAGCGCGACGGCAACCACAGGAGGACACGAGTGAAGAGTCTGATGAGGTCGACGGGGATGCACTGGGCGCGCGAGTTCGTGATCCTCGGCGCGATGATCGGCGCGGCTTGGTCCGCCTCGTCCGCGCAGACGCCAGCGCAGACGCCAGCGCAGACGCCAGCGCAGACGCAAGCACACGGCGTCGCGTCGCTGCCGCTCCTCGATCCCAACATCGCGGCGCGCCAGGAACTGTTGGCCGTTCCCCACTTCAACGAGTCGCTCATGACGAGCCTGGTCGAGCGTCGGCCGTTCCTCAGGACCTTCGACCTGCATCAGTTCCTCGACGCGAGCTTCGACAGCACGCAGCTCGCAACGGTCTACCAGCATCTCTTCCTTCCGATCGATCTCAACTCGGCCACCTCGGTCGAGATCCTGCTCGTGCCCGGAGTCGGTCCGAAGATGAAGCACGAGTTCGAGGAGTACCGGCCGTACAAGTCGATGGCGCAGTTCCGCAAGGAGATCGGCAAGTACGTCGACACAGGTGAAGTGGCGCGGCTGGCGCGCTATGTCTTCGTGCCGATCGAACTGAATACCGCGACCGACGAGGAGATCCTCGCGATCCCTGGGATCGGCAAGAAGATGCTGCACGAGTTCAAGGAGTACCGCCCGTACGTCAGCCTCGCGCAGTTCCGCAAGGAGATCGGCAAGTACGTCGACGAGAAGGAGCTCGCGCGGCTGGAGCGGTATGTGCGGTTGGACGGCGCGGCGAACAAGGAGTAGGCGAGCGGACGCGGCGGATCCGGACTCGTTTCAAAACGAGTTCGCGCGCGGACGTCGGCGAGAGCCGCTAGTTGTCCCGCATCCCCTGATCGATCCAGTCCTGGAGAACGAGGATCTGCTCGGAGGGCGCCGCGCCGGCGCCGTCGGGCATGCGCGGGATGCCGTCGGCGGGACCGCGCAGCACGCGCACGATGAGGCTCTGAGCGCCGCGGCGCGGTATCGCGGCGGGACCGTGGTCACCCCCCTGCAAGATCTCGGCAGGGGTGATGACGGAGAAGTTGCCGAGGCCGCCGGGGTTGATGTGACACCCCTCGCACCCCTGGGTTCGTAGGATCGAACGCACGTTGGTGCTGAAGCGAATCACGTTCGCGGCGACGTCGAACGCGATCGCGTTGGAGCGCCGAGCGCCGTCGCCGATCGCGACGTCTCCCGCCACGGCCCCTACCGGCACGAGCACACGGAGTGCGTCGTTGGTCCAGGCGACCACGACGGCCGCGACCTCTCCCTCGTCTCCCGCGTCATCCGCGCGGAAGTAGACCCTGCGTACTCCGGGCGCTTCCCCGAAACCGAAGCCCGTGATCGAGACGGTGTCGCCGATCACGGTCCGGGTCGGAACGATTTCGCTCAATTCAGGCAGGGCCGGCAATGATCCGATGACACGAAACGGAAAGCGATTGCTGATGGCGGTCGCGGTCCGCACTTCGAGGGACGCGGAGGCGGCGCTGTCCGAGAGGATCGCCTCGATGAGCGAGTCGGCCCAGGTGGACACAGGCAGCAGCTCTCGGCCGAGGAAGACCGAGCCCGGTTCGATGCCGAAGTCGCGACCGACGACTTGGATGGTGTCGCCGACCGCAGCGCTGTCGGGTACGACCGCTTCGACGAGCGGCTCGGCCGCCGGGGCCTGTCGTTCCAGAGGGTCGCCGAGATCTGCGCAGCCGAAGAGAACGAAGGCGGCGAGCCCGGCGAGCCCGGAGAGAACGGCCGGGACGGAACTGACCGCCGACCCGCGCGCTCGCTCGAACCGCGAGCGAGAGTGACCTCCCCCCATCTACTTCGCCTCCGCCACCGGCGCAGCCACTGCGGTGAAGGTGACCGTCTGCTTCTCGTCCAACTTCACGAAGAGCATCTTGGGGCGCGGGATGTCGTGATCCGCGAGGAAGACGACGAACGTCGTCGCGAAATGGACGCGGTTCGTCTCGGCGTCCCACTTCACTTCGACCGGAGTCGTGAGCGGCTTCTTCACGCCGTGGCACTCGAACTCGCCCGCGATCTGCAGCGTGACCGCTTGGCCGGACTCGAGCCGCGCTGGGTGCTCCCCGATCAACTTCGCGCCGCGGAAGATCGCGCGGGGGAAGCGATCGGTGTGTAGATGGTTCTCGCGCATGTGTTGATTGCGGAGATCGATCCCGGTGTCGAGCTTCAACAGATCGACCGAGACTTCGACGGACACCGAGTCAGCCAGCGCCGCCGGATCGAGCGTGATCTGGCCGGAGATAGCGCTGGTCCGTCCGGTGAAGCTCTCCATCGGCGCTTTCGACTCGAAGACGACGAGAGTCCCCTCCGATCCCGGCGTGATCGTGAAAGTCGCGGCGTTGGCGGCGCCGGGCCACACGCCGGAGAGGGCGTAGGAGAGCGCGCCGGAGAGCGCGCCGGAGAAACAGAGCCCCGCGAGCACGAAGGCGGCGGCCGTTGCGTTCTCACGATGCTCGACGCGTCGGGTCATGGTTCCTCCGGTGTCGGAACGAGAAGCAGGCTCAGAAAAGGAAGTGCGCTTGGAGGCGCGGCTGGAAGTACTCCTGGGCGAGCGCCGAGATCCCTGGGCCCTCGTCCGTCTCTCGCTTCACCGCCATCGCCTGCAGGCCGAGGAAAGGATAGATCAACGCGTCGACTCCGACGCCATACGCAGAGAGAGCGCCCGACTCTGTGTCGATGTCCGGGTCGTAGAAGTCGTAGGTCGCGCGAAGGGAGAGACCGCGCCTGAGCTGGAAGAAGAGCTCGTGACTGGTGACGAGTGCGTCGGGCGTCCCGCCTTCGATGCCCTCGACCGGCGCGTGGAGCCAATCCATCTCTCCTACCCAGGTGAGCGGACCGATGCTGGCCGAGCCGAAGGGGCCGCCCAGGCGACGAGGTCCGGCGTCGCTCTCGCTGTAGGAGAACGATCCGCCGAGCGTCAGCGAAGCGTCGAAGACTCGCTGGCGGATCGCGCTGCGCAGGAAAGCAGCGAGGCGATGGTCGTTGTCCTGCGCGAGCCCGCCCGCGCCGTTCATCAGACCGAGATTCAAGACCGCGCTGCCGGGATGCGTGCCCAGCTCGATGCCGGTGTCGGTGTGCGCGGGGGGCGCGAAGCCGAGCATCTCGCGCACAAAGAGGGTGTGGTCGTCGGAGATCCAGCCGAACGCAGGGATGAAGCGCCCGACGCGCACGTAGCCGTTGGCCGGAAGGAGATAGCCCATGCCGTAGAGCTCGCGCGTCTGGGTCATGCCCTGATCGAGATAGATCGTGAATCGCGGATCGACCTCGATGCGCGTGTAGAAGTCGCCCTGCATCTCGAAGAAGCCGTCCCGGTACGCCTTGTCCTCTGAATACATGTAGAAGGTGCGGAGGTCGGCGCCGATCGAGATCGCGGGGGAGATCTGCGGATCGAGGTTCTCCATCGCCGACTCCGGCGTCGGCTTCATCGCCATCTCCATCGGGATCAGAAACTGCGCGGCGTAGGCCGTGCGCATGCCGCCGCCGGTCGGACTGACGTGGCACAGATTGCAGTCTTGGTTGTACCGAGCGGCGTAGCGTGGGGTGGCCAGGGCGGAGGCGCCGGAGACGCAGGCGAGCACGAGACCGAACGCGAGGCCACGCCAGAGATGCATGATCCGGACACTCCTCAGGGATGAAGCGACGCCTCCGCGCGGAGGTGGCGGCGCGGCTTTCCCCTGATACCGCGAAAGCGCCCTCGCGGTCGAGACGTTCGATGCGATTTGCCCGGGGCGACTCCGTTGACTTCCGTCCTTGGCGCGACGACGCTCCCTCCCCGTGAGAGTGCCCAACCTGCTCGCCACGCCCCGTGGCCGACTCATCGCGTTCTTCCTTCTCTACGTGGCGGAGGGGATCCCATCGGGATTCACCGGGACCGCGATCGCCACGCAGATGCGGCGACAGGGGTTGGAACCGAGCGTGATCGGCGCGTTCATCGGCGCGCTCTATCTCCCGTGGGCGTTCAAATGGGTCTTCGGGCCGCTGGTGGACGTCATCTCGGTCGAGCGGTGGGGTCGGCGACGGACTCTCGCGCTCTTCATCTTCGGGACGACTCTCCCGACCCTCGCTCTCGCGATCGCCATGCAACGGTTCGGCTGGATCTTTCCGATCGCGCCGGATGCGCCCGGGCGTCTCACTCCCTCTCCTGAGCTGGTCTCCTTTTTCCGCTGGATGGCTCTGGCCTACGCCGCGTTCCAAGGCCTGATGTACGGCGTCGGCACCGCGATCTTCATGGATGTGACGACGCGCCGCGTCGCCGCCACGCAGTTCACGGCGTATATGGCGATGACCAACCTGGTCTACTCGTACTCCGCCGTTTGGCAGGGACATGCGGTGGAGCGGTGGGGCTATCCGGTGACCCTCGCGCTCGATTGAGCGGTAGGGCTGATCGGGCTGGTGTTCTTGCCGTTGATGGGAAGAGTCGCGCGAGCGGACCGAGAAGATCCGGAGGAGACTGTGGAGCAGAGCGGCGCCTGAGGATTGCTGCGGGCGAACCATTGCGCCGATCTGCCAGCGTGTCGCTTGTTCCACCCAGATACAACTATTGCCGGCAATAGTAGTTCTTCATTTCACAAGCGATGCCCCCACGTCTGCGCGCGCGCGCGCGCAGAGGCCGGAAGAGGCGTACGAGGACGAAGACGATGCCGAAGGTGAGACCGAGGTGGAGATAACCTCCCAGGTTCAGCCCCAGGATCATCGTCTCGAGAGCGGGCAGCTTCCACGCGATCTCGCGCAGGATCGGCAGGACAAAGAGCAGGAGCGTGTCGCGGATGACCTCACTCAGCGCAATCCGGAACGTCTTCTCTTCCCTGGCGTCGTTCACCTCCCCCGAGTCGAACAAGGCGCGGAGAGAGGACACCACGGGGGACAGTCGCGGGATCGGGCGGTAGACTGCTCGCGGAGCGAACGGCCAAGGAAGGGTGATGCAGCGGGTCTCACGTCAGACAGCGATCGTTCTGGGACTCAGCTCCGCCGCCGCTCTGGTCGTGTTCCTACGCACCGCGTGGATCTCGGACGACGCGTACATCACGCTGAGGACGGTGCGGAATCTCCTGGAGGGATTCGGGCCGGTCTACAACATCGGTGAGCGCGTCCAGGCCTACACGCACCCGCTCTGGTTCTTGTTGCTGACCCTGTTCGGCGCCGTCACGCGGGAGCTGTTCCTGACGACGATCGCGCTGAGCATCGGGCTGACCTTGGGGACGGTCGGGCTGCTCGTCTCGGGACGAAGGTCGGCGTCGCTCACTCCGTCGCTCTCCCCAACGTGGATCGTGCTCACCTTCGGCTTCCTGCTCTCGAGTCGCGCCTTCGTGGACTACTCGACCTCGGGGCTCGAGAACCCGCTCACTCATCTCCTCGTGGTCGGGTTCTTCCTGACGTTGGCCGAGATGTTCCGCGGAGCGACCGAACTCCGCGAGCCGCGCGCGACCGCGACGTCGACGCCGCCACCGTTCGCTCTCCTCGGGGCCTGGGCCGGGCTCGCCATGCTGAACCGCATCGACATCGGGCTACTCCTGGCGCCTGGGCTCGCCGCCGCCGTCTGGAGTGCGAGAGGCGGCCGCCGCCTCTCGAGTGCGCTCCCGTTGCTGCTCGGCTTCATCCCGCTCGCGCTCTGGGAGATCTTCTCGCTCATCTACTACGGCGCGCTCGTTCCGAACACGGCGCTGGCCAAGCTGTGGAGCGGGGTCCCGTCGGAGGCGCTGGCCCAGCAGGGGCTGCGGTACTTCGCGAACTCCTTTCGACTCGACCCGATGACGCTGTCCGTGATCCTGCTCGCGGTGGTCGTCGCGATCGCCGTCACGATCAAGGATCATTCGCGGCGGTGGGAGATCGCGGCGGCGGCCGGCATCCTCCTGTATCTCCGCTACGTCGAGCGCATCGGCGGCGACTTCATGAGCGGACGGTTCTTCACGGCGCCTTACGTCGTCGCCCTGCTCGTGCTCGTTCGCTCCGCGCCGCTCGTGCTTCCGGGATCGATTGCGCTGGGACAAGCGAAGAGCGCGCGCCGCATTTCGCACGCCGTGCTCGTAGCGGTCGGCGTGCTGGCGATCGGAATCGCGGTCACGCCGGGGCCGCCGGGGCCGCCGGGATTTTTCGCGCCTGACTTCGGCTCGTCGCGGATCGGCGCACTGGATGAGAGCGGGATCGCCGATGAGCGCCGCTACTACTTCGCCGTGACCGGACTCTTCAACGGCAGGCCGCTGGAAGAGAAACCGGGCTCACGCAGCTACGCGCGCGCACGCAGCGCGGCGGCGGCCTCGGCCAAAGCCGCCAACGCGCCGCCCGAAGCGCCCGTCCTGCCGGTCGGGTCGATCGGGACGCGCGGATTCCAGGTCGGTTCGCGTGTGCATGTCCTCGACGTCCACGCGCTGAGCGACCCGCTGCTCGCGCGTTTGCCTTGCGTGCTGCGCGACGAGCCGTATCTGATCTACCGCGAGTCGTTGGGGCTGTCGCCCGGCGCGTCGGGCTGGCGGATCGGGCACTTCCGTCGGAATCCTCCGCCTGGGTATCTCGCCACGCTCATCTCGGGAGATCCGCAGATCCAGGACCCGCGCATCGCATCGCTCTATCGAGAGGTGCGATTGATGACGCGAGGACCTCTCTTCACGCGAGAGCGCTGGCGAGCGATCACCGCTTCGATTTCACGTGGCCGGCCCGAGACCGCTCCGCGTCCGAACTACGCCGAGATCGACTATGGCGAACTGCTGACGTACGCGCCGAACGTGGTCGAGTACCTGCTCGCGCGTGCGCGGGTGGAGATCGAGCGAGGGAACTACGACGCGGCGGAGCCGGATGTTGTACAGGCCGCGACGCTTGATCGCACGTACCTAGAGGCTGTGACGCAGCTCGCTCAGATCCGCCTGGACAACGGCGATCTGGACCGCGCAATCGCGCTCTTGGAGGCGGCCGTTCGAATCGCGCCGAACGATTCCGAACTCGCGCGCGCGCTCGCACGTCTCGGGGCGTTGCGGGAAGACGCGGCGTTGCAGGATTCGGGGGGCGAGGGAGCGCGGCGACCCCCTCGCTGATCCCCGCGATCGTCAGTTAACGCGGAGCACTCGACAGGTCTCCCGCTGGTCCGCTTGACGCGCTTCCAGCAAGTAGACCCCCGAAGGAACCGGCTGACGATCATCGTCGAGTCCGTCCCACCGCAGCGGATGCACGCCGGGCGTGACGATCTGATCGGAGAGACGGCGCACCAAGCGGCCGCTCGCATCGAAGACGCGGAGGTCGAGCTGTCCGGGCGCAGCGAGAGCGAGCCGGAAGTCGAACGACATCGACCACGGGTTCTGGCCCGCGAGGATTCGGAGCGGCGGTCCGACCTGCAGATCGGCGATCGGCGCATCGCTCGTGTTTCCCGTCACCTCGACCAGGCCGACGGCTGAGTCGGTGGTGAGCGCGCTGGAAAGGGAGGTCGCCGTCACCGTGACGCTGTCGATGTCTCCTGCGTTCGCGGTCGGCAGGATGTGCACCGGCAGCGTGAACTCGGAGGCCCCCGCCGGAGCGAGCACCGTGATCGAAGGTTGGTCGAGCAGACCCCAGCCCTTTCGTGTCGGTCGCCGTGATGCCGAAGAGATCGAGCGCGTTGCCGGTGTTGGTGATCGTGAAGACGAGATGCGCCGTGTCCCCCGCGGCGCCGGAGCTGTCGCCGAGCGACAATCCGGCGACGGTTGCGTCCAGTCGCCGGGGATTCGATCGGAGCCCCTCGGATCCAACAGACGGACTAATCGATCGGCGCCACCAAGACGAATCCGGCCCAGTAGGCGGGGTGACGAAACGGCTGGTCTCCGTGTTCGTCCACGTAAGTGCGCAACCCTTGGCGGGCCGAGCGCAGCGCCTCGGCGATCGAGGCGGGGTCCTCGCTCAGAGCACGGTAGAAGCGCTGCATGAGCAGCGCGGTCGCCCGGTCATCGACGTCCCAGAGACTGGCCAAGACCGACCGGGCGCCGACCTGGAGGAACGTCTGCACGAATCCGACGAACCCTTCACCCGGCACGCGTCGCCCGAGCCCGGTGCTGCATCCACTGAGCACGACCAGGTCGGCGTCGAGCGACCAGTGCTGCAAGATCTCCGCCGCCGTCACCGGTTCGTCGAGGACCAGCGCAGATCCGAGCAGGGAGCGCGGATCGATGACCGCATGGGTCGCGACGTGGAGGAGGCCGAAACTCCGCAGCTCGCCGCGCATCGCCATCCCCTGCAAGACCGAGTCGCTCGCCATCACGCCCGAGAGGACCGTGGCCTGAGGAAGCTCGGCGCGAAGGCTCGCGATCTCTTGCCGGCTGCCCGGCAGATCGAAGGGCGCGGGGTCGCCGACCAAGAGCGAAGGGCGCGCCAAGGGATCGGCCGGCGGCTCTGTTCGTGCAAGCCAGGCGGCCACCGTGGCCGAGGGCGCGTAGAGGATGCGATAGCGCGCGCCGAGCGCTTCGCCTGAGTCATCGATGAGCGCTTCGAGCGGCGCGCCTTGCAGGCCTCCCGATGGGACGACCAGCAGCTCCTCGACCCCATCGAGATACGGTTCGAGCGGGGCGAACCGTTGACGCCAGACTTCGTGCGCCAAACTGTCGACCCGCGCCGTGTCGGTCACTCGGAACGGCCAAGCGGCGGCGGACCGCAGCAAGTCTCGAAACGAAGCGACCGCGTCCGTCGGATCGGCGGCCACGGCCGAGCGCGGATCGGGCGCCAGAGAGAAGAATCGGTACTCGGACTGGAGCAGATCGGCGCGCGCCGCCGCCGCGGCGGTGGCGAGGCTCACATCGGCGCGCGCGGAACGCTCCAACTCGCGCACTCGCCGCGCCTGTCGGTCGAGCTCCTCCCGCGCCGCCATCCGCGGAGCGAGCGAATCTCCGGCCGCCTGCAACAGGTCGGCGAGGACTCGCGCGGTCCCACGTTCGACGGCGCGCCAGGCTTCATCCCCCCGTCCCGACTCCAACAGCAGCTGCGCGAGGAAGGGATAGGGCGACGCGCCGAAAGTGGCGCGCGTCCAACCCGCGCCCGACCGCACGCGCGTTGTCTCGTACACGCGGGCCGCCTCCTCCATCCACCCAAGAGCGGAGTCTCGGTCGCCTCTCGCGACCGCCGCGTCGGCCTGACTGCGCAACGATGTCGCGACCTCGGGATGCTCGGGGCCGAGCGACTCGGTGAGAATGCGAGTCGCCTCCGCCGCTTCGGCCGCCGCCGACTCGAGCGCGCCGCGGGTTCGGTGCACCCGACTCAACGCCAGCAGCGACCGTGCGACGTGCGGGTGCTTCGGCCCGAGCGCCTCACGTCGAGCCTCCAGCACCTCCGTGAGGAGCTGCTCAGCGCGATCGAGATCGCCTCGCCGCCGCTCCAACTCCCCCAGACTCGCGCGCACCACGAGCGTCGTCGGGTGCTTCGGTCCGAGCTTGTTCTCACGGATGGCGAGACTCCGTGCGAAGGCCACCGCGGCCTCGTCGAGCGCATCCAGTTCCACCAACTCTTGCCCGAGTTGGTTCAGCGTCGCGGCGACCTCGAAGCTCTCTTCGCCGAAGAGCGCCTCGCTCACCGCGAGGTTGTCTTGGTGGATGCCGATCGCCTCCTCATGCTCGCCCACCTCGCTGAGCAGCACCGCCAGGTCGTGCCACGAGCGCGGAACCGCGGGGTGCTGATCGCCCCAGGTAGATCGGTACATCGCGAGCCCCAGGCGCACGAGTCGGATCGACTCCTCGTGCCGGCCCTGTTGCGCGCGCAGGCTGCCGAGGAGTTGATAGCCCGAGGCGACATAGGGATGCCGCGGCCCGAGCAGCTCTCGCCAGATCTCGATCGCCTCGAGGATCGGGGTCTCGGCCTCCGTCAGACGCCCCTCGGCGCGGAGCACGTTGCCGATGTTCGCGAGGCTCTCGCTGTGCTCGAGGTAGGCGCCCGGCAACAACTCGCGTCGCACCGCGAGCTGGCGCAGCAAGAGCGACTCGGCGCGAGCGGAGGCGCCCTTGCCGATCAGTCCCTGGATGACGGGACGCAGGCTGTCGGCCCACGCCGCGCGAGCGCGATCGGGCTCGGACAGCGCCAAGATCGCGTTCAGAGAACGGATGTACTGCTCGGCGGTGGCGATCTCGTGCGGCGGCGCGTTGCGCGCGCGTTTCGTCGCCAGGAGTGTTTCCACCGCTCGCAACGCCTCAGCCGTCTCCTTCTGATGACGAAGATCGAGGATGCGCGCCCAGGCGGTCTCCTCTTCGGGCGGCTCGGGAGGCGCGACGGTATTCGACGTGGCCGGTTGCGCGAGCGTGACCAAGAGCGCGCAGAGGAGGACGACGCGAAGCGCGATCCACGAATGGGTCACGGCGCCAGGCGCCGCTTCTCGGCTTCGGTTCGAGCGCGGAGGCCGAGCGCCCCTCTTTCTCTCGAAAGAAGGCGCAGCAGCGAATCGGCGGAGCCGGCGCGGCGGCTCTCACGCAGCGCGACATAGAACGTCCAGCGAGCTTCGGAGCCCCACGGATCGGGCACACTCGGCGTCGCCACCGGACGGAGCGCCCGAGCGGCGTCCGCGTGACGTCCGAGACGCGCCAGCGCGTTGCCCAGATAGAGTCGACGGAGCACCTCCCACTCTCGCTCCGCGCGCAGCGTGTCGAGCAGCTCGGCCGCGGCGCCGAGGTCCCCTCGCTCATACGCTCGCAGCGCGTCCGCGAAAGCGGGCGGAGGAGCGCCCGTCTCACCGGCGCGACGCTGCACCTCTTCTGTTTCCGTCGGAAGCGCGAGGATGGTCGAGCGCAGATCGGCGCCGTCTCTCATCAGACGCGGCGCCAGGAAGAAGAGGAGCGACGCTACGATGGCGAGCGAGAGCGCGAAGCCCAGCTTCGGTCCCGTCAACCAGGCGCGGAAGAAACCTCCGGGCGGCGCGGCGGCCGCGCCTCGTGCGTCGTCGATCCCGCCCGGCGTTCGCCTCGTGACCGTCAACTGACCGCCTTCATCGCGCGTCAATCGATACGCGGCCCGATCGGTCTCGATCTCTCCGGAGCGCTGCAGGAGGATGGCCTCGCACTCACGACAGTCGCGCGCGTGCTCGAGCAGGCGCGCCTCTCGATCGGCCGCGGCCACGCCGAGGACGACGTCGAGCCAAGCTTCTTCCGGCGGATGCGAGCGCTCGCCGCCGTTACCGATCGATCGCTTCATCTCCATCGCGCGATCACTCCTCGCCGCTGGGCGGCAACGGGCGGACGTGCCGCCACAGTTCGACCAACGTACCCGCCGGCATCTCGCTCGGTGCGAGCCCCTTCTTCTGCATGCAGCCGCGAAGTTGATCCCGCGTGCGCTGCAAGAGGACGTCGACGTGCGGCGCGGTGAGACCGACTTCCGGGTGGGTGGCGATCACACGCGAGGCCATCTCGTAGAAGACCCGCAGCACCCAGATCCGTCGGTTGCGGACCGGCAGCCGTGAGAGACAGTCGCGCAGACCGTGCACGTAACCCTGGCGAACAGTGATGTTCGCCGGATCCGCCGCGGAAGACGTCCAGGTCGTCAGATCGAAGGTCGCAGGCGCCTCCTCGCCTTCTTCCGCCTCCAGCGTCACGAACCGACCGCGTCGCTTCAGCAAGTCGAGCACGCCGTTGCGCGCGATGGTCGAGAGGTAGCCGCGCAGTCCGGCGCCTTCGCCTTCTTCCAAGGTCCATGCCCCGGATTCGAAACGACGGAGGAGTTCTAACGCCTTTTCCGCCGCGATGTCGCGGAGGTCTTCGTCGTCGACGCGACCGCGCCGGGCGGCATGTCCCCGCGCGTAGTGCCGCAGCGCCGAGGTCAGGATCAACCAAACCTCGTCATCGTCGCGTCGGCCAGGGGCGCCGCGGAATCGAGAGAGCGCGGCGCTTCGCGCGCGAGCAGCAGTCGCTGCAGCCGCTCCGGCCAGCGAGGATCCTCGGGTCGTCCCGAACCTGACTGCATCGACCCCTTCCCGCGAACTCTCTCGGCCGGATCGAACTCGCGCCGAGAGACTGGAACACGGCCGCGCGCGGTGCGTCAACACTGGGCCTGCGCTAGGATCCTGCGCCGGGAGGAACGATGCGACCATTCATGAACCCCACGTGCGCCGTTCGCGCGCTCTGCGTCACGATCTGTCTCCTCGTGGCGACCGCGGGCCTGACTTCCGCCGAGCCGAACCAACCCGAGGCGCTCGACGCGCTCGATGAAGCGCTCGCGCTGACTGGCCTGACGCGGGCGGACCTCGGCTGGGAGGCGCGCGGTTGGTGGGAGCGCTATCCCGCCGACATCCCGTACAAGCTGCGGCATTTCGACGATCTCTTGGCCGAACCGTTGGCGGTGATGCCGTTCACCCGAGGCATGGGCGCGACGCTGACCAAGACGCTGGCGCCGGATCAGGTCGCAGGAGGGACGGGACCCCGCGGCGCTGGCGCGCTCTACCGGGCGGTGCACGATCTCGGCGTCAACAAGCGTTTCGGCGCGACGCGCGCCTACTCGGCCAACCTGGCGGCGCCGCCGACGCCGCTCGATGTCGCGCTGCTGGAGTGTTGGCGCGCGGGCGATCGCAAGAGCAGCTTCGCCGTCTTCGGGACCGCGCCGACGGCGATCCCCGAGAAGGCTCGGTTGACCGAGAGTTGCGCCGCGCTGCCGCCGGAAGTGAGCGGTATCCTCGGAAAGTTGGTGCTCGACCTGCTGGATGCGCGCGCCACCGCGGAACTCGCGTTTCGTCGCGTCGATCTGGAAACGCGCGCGCGCGTCGCCTCGCGGATCGATCTCGGAAACGAGATGACCGACGCGCAGGAGTACGACCCGGCGATCGACGACTTGGCGCTCGCGTGGGACGAGGCCAGCCTCTGGATCGGCGGGTTGAAGGCCGTCGAGGCGTTGGACCTCGCGCGACTCGCGCTCAATGACACCCTGCCCGACCTGCGCGACCGCAATCGACTCGCGTCGTTCCGCCTCTCCGTCGAGACCCCCGTCGGGTTCGTGATCGTCGACGGAACACGCGACGGGACGCACGAGATCGGAGCGTCCGGCGCCTTCCTCGTCGTCGATCTGGGCGGAAACGACAATTACCGCGGGCCAATCGCCGGCTCCGGGGCGCACCGCGTGCTCGGCGCCGCGCTCGACCTGAGCGGCGAAGATCTCTACGACGCCGGCGACACCGCACTCGGCGCAGGCGTGACCGGCATCGGCGTTTTGCTCGACGCGGACGGCGACGACCGATACAGCTCGCGCACGATGGGTCAGGGCGCCGGCCTCTTCGGCCTCGGCCTCTTGTGCGACCTGGCGGGTAATGACACCTACGTCCATCGCTTCAGCGGACAGGGCGCGGGCTTCTTCGGCATCGGCCTGCTGCTCGATCTGACGGGCGTCGACTCGTACGAACTCTGGGGGGACGGCCAAGGCTTCGGCGGCGTCGCCGGCGTAGGAGTCCTCGGCGATCGCGAAGGGGACGACACCTACGTCGCCGTCGTCGATCCGAAGGTGACGGGCCGACCGTCGGGCCACAGCGAGAATCGGATCTCGGCCAGCGGCGCCCAGGGCTGCGGCATGGGACGTCGCGGCGACGGCAGCGACGGCCACTCCTGGGCGGGCGGACTCGGCGTCCTCCTGGATGCGAGCGGCGACGATGAGTTCACCATCGGCAACTGGGGCCAGGGCTGCGGCTACTGGTTCGGGACCGGCCTCTTCTGGGACGGCGCGGGGAACGACGAAGTGCGCGGAACCGGCTGGACCTCGGCGTCGGGCGCGCACTTCTGTATAGGCGCCGTGATCGACGAGTCGGGCGACGATCTACACTCGACCGCACAGAACTGGGGACCGGCGTTCGGCCACGATTTCACAGTTGCTCTGTTGTACGACGGCGGCGGCGACGACCGCTACGAGTGCGGCTCCGAGGGCGTCGGTCACTCCATCAACCGAAGCGTCGCGCTCTGTTTGGACGTCGGCGGCGCTGACGAGTACCTCTTCGCGACCGAAGGCAAGCGCCCCGGGCTCGTCACCTACGATCCCCGCTTCCTCGATCGCACCACGCCGTCGGTCTACTGGACCGAGTCGACCTCGATCGGGCTGTTCCTCGACATCGGCGGCCTCGACCTGTATCGCCCTTGGACCGAAGGTCCAAGGGCGACCGTCATGGACCCATCCCCGCTTCCTGAAGTCGGCAACGATGTGACCAAGACCGACGACCCGGCCAGCGACACATTCCGCGCGCGCAACTTCGGGGTGTTCGTGGACCGCGCGGCGGGGACGCTCGATCTCCAGCGTCCGCATGGGGGGCGGCGCTGAACCGAAGGGCCGGGTCGCCCCGGCCCCTCGCGCGAGACCCCGACTACCGCCGCAGCACCACCTTTGCCGCTGCGCTGCGTCGGCCGTCCTGCCAGCGGATGAAGTAGACGCCCGGCGCAACGCGCCGACCGCTCTGGTCCGCACCGTCCCAGTTCGCGACACGCGTACCGTTACTTCCACTCTCGGTGGGGAGAAGTCGAAGCGTCCGACCCTGCGCATCGAAGACGAGGAGCCGTCCCTCGCCGCCGCTCGCCCCGGCCAGTTCGATACGGCAACCACTCTGCGCCGGCGACGGATAGACATGGAGGCTCTCGGCCTTGCCCAACAACTCCGCTTCCACTACTTCGCTCGGGACGAACCCGTGCGGGCCCGCGCCGGCCGGGGTCGTTCCATGGCAGACACTGCAGTTGCTCAAAGTACCCGCGTGCCCCTGCAGATCGATCATGTTGGCGTTGTCATTCACCTCTCGGCTGGGGAACTCGGCATGCGTGCTGTTGTGGCACCCAGCGCACATCACTCCGCCGTGCCCCTTCGCCAGCTTGTAGAGCACACCGACCGGCTCGCCGTACTGCGCGGTGTGACAGGTCCGACAGGCCGGCTCGTTCACCCACGGCACGCGGCCCTGGTGTTCGATCGAAGTCGCGACCGTCGCCATGTCGCCGTGACAATCCTGGCAGATGAGTCCGTGATCAGTGTTCATCGCGCCGCGCAGGCAACGAGCCGCCGGTCCCGGGTGGCACTTGTAGCAGCCGGTGATCCCCGGGGTCGTCTCATCCATGAACTTGTGCTGGTCGTGCATGCGAAACGAAAAGTAGCCTGCCTCTTCGATGCCGGGCGTACCGAGCGCCGGATCGGCGTGACAGCTCGCGCAGAGGATCGGCCGTTGGTTCGGGTCGAAGCCGGCTTCGTCCGGGTGGTCGTTCAGAATTCCGCTCTCGCTGGAGTGACATCCCGAGCCGAGGCAATTTATCTCGGCCGAGACCGGGAGGACCGGATTGCTGATCGCGACAGCCGTTCCATCTCCGTCCCTCGCGATCAGGCGCCCCTGCTGGTAAGGACTCTCGATCGTCGGCGTGGCGTCGGTGTACGGCGTGATCGGGATCCCTTCCGCCCGGAAGTGATCGCCGCTCCAGTCGAGCGTTCCGGTCAGTCCCTTTCCCGTCAGCCCGATGTTGTCCGGCAGATCCACGCCGAAGAGCTGAACGTCATAGCTCCAGAAGTCGGTCTTCCCCACGGAGTAAGTGTTGCCGGGGATCGAGTACTCGATCGTGAATCCCTTCGTCACGATCAATGGATCCACCCCGACGCTTCCCTGTCGGATGAGTTGGGCATCGACGTTGTTATACGGGGGCAGGATCGACAGGTTCGCATGGATTCGATTCATGCAATGCATACCGAGGTCGTTCCAGGAGAGGAGCACGTAACCGGCGCGGGCCGGTCCGGCCAAAGACAAGCAGAGGACAGCGAGAGCAATCCGGCCCGGCTGCCTTCCGACGGGACGCTGCGACATGGGAACCTCCGGTTCTCCAGTCGGCGGGCGCGTTCGCCCGGGGGCTGGCGTGGCGGGGAGAGCGATCCGAGCTACTCTCCGCAGCCCTTTCGCATCTCCTCACCCGTGACGATGCTCCTCGTCCCGTAGTCTGTCGAGAGGGGCCAGGTGACGTAGTACGTCTCGACATCGATCCCGAGCTTCGCCACCGTCTCGCACAGCTTTCTGGAGCGCCCCGTGAGCGGGTTTCCGGGCCGGTAGAAGAGCAGGTCGCCCGTCAGCAGAAGCTTCGCTCGCGGCAGATAGAAGAGAAAGTACTCGTCGGTGTGCTGCGACTCGACGTTGAAAATCTCCAGCGCGTTCATCTCGTCTTCGAAGAGCCGACGATCGGCGATGGTCTCGAGCTGGAGCGGCTTCGGCTCGCGCGCGAGCGCATCCGGGCGCAGGGAGTGCCCGGCGGCGAAGATCGTCTCGACCATCGGGGCGGTCGTCTCTGGCGCCAGCACCGTCGCGCCGGAGTGGACCCAGCTCCGCATCCCGCCGATGTATTGTCCGTGCAAGTGACTGAAAGCGAAATACCGGACCGGCTTTCCGAACTGCACGCCGATCCTCTGCACGACCCGGTCGCAGTTCCGTGAGTTGTACACGCCTTCGATGACCGCGAGGTGATCGGAGAACTCGATCACGAAGACGCGCGTATCCATCGACGTGATGTCCATGGCGAAACAATGCGGCGCGATCTCATGCGAGACCAGTTCGTCTGGATCGGCGACGCGCGCTCGATCGCGCGCGCGGTTCCCGTCGGGGAACTCTGTTTCGACGCCGGGCTCGACCGCGGAGAACGAGAAGCGGGCGATCTCTCGTCCGCCGGCCGTCACCACGACACCGGCCGGACCGCTGAATCCACCCCCCACCATCGTCCCCTCGTACCGTACCTCTTCCTCTCCGTCGCCGAGGACATCGTGGAAGGTCGATCGTCGCAGCCGCGTGATCGCTCCGCCCTCTCTCAACGACCCCTTCGAGTCGATCTCCCAGAGTTCGTCTCGCCACGCGAAGACCGACCGGCCGTCGGAGATCTCGCGCAGGTTCTCGGGCCTCTCTCGGATCGCGTTCACGACGACGAGCGGATGCAGCGCCGCGAGCGTGGCCGAGGAAACATCTACGAACGACGCAGCGTCGATCTCGACGCCGGCCGTATCAACCTGGAAGATCCGCCCGCGGCGCACGTAATAGCGATCGATCTCCCTCGCGTCCGGTTCACCCGACTCCAAGAAGAAACCGAATTCGCCGAGCCGGGGGTCGACCGTGAGCTGCAGGTCGATCTCGTAGCGCCGGAAGTCACCGGGCCGTTGCGGATGACTTCCATCGGTCACGAAGCCCGAGCCGAGGATGCGCAGCGGAGTCGGCTCCGCCGGCCGAGCGTCCGCGAGGTCGGAGAGACCCACCCAGTCGAGTGCGACGGCGAGTGCGACGGCGAGTGCGACGGCGAAAGCGACGGTGAAAGCGACGGTGATCGGACGCACGCGAATCCTCCAGAGGTCAGTCGCCCTCGAGCAGCGGGCCGAGGATAGCCTCGAGATTCGTTCTGCGCGAGACTGGTCCGGCCATGAACGAACACGAGCAGCGACACAGAATCCCCGCCGCGTGACCACGGCGGGGATTCCGGCCGCCGACGAGACCGAGGAAACCGCTCGATTCGCCGACAGGTTGGCTCTGAGGTCAGTTCGCGATCACGACTCTCTGGACTGCGTGTTCGCCCCTCGCTTCGAGCTTCATCCAGTAGACGCCCGCCGGGAGGGCGCGCCCGGCGCCGTCCGCCAGCGCGAAGGAGCGTCGTCCCTCCCCCGCGTTCACTTCATCTCGGAACAGCGTTGCGAGCTGGCGGCCGCTCGCGTCCCAGAGCGTGAGACTCGCGACGCCGGCTTGCGGCATCGACCAATTGATCTCCACCTGCCCGGTGGTCGGCGTCGGGGCAGGCGTACCGAGGAAGAGCGTCCCCGATCGATCCAGGGCCTGATCCACGTCACTGGTCGCGCACGGACTCGGATCGCAGACGGTGCGGTTTCCTTGATAGTGGTCGCCGCAATCGGCCACGAGCGTGATCTCGCAGAAGCCGTTGTCGTGACAACAAGCGCCGGCGATCGCCTCGCATGGATTCGGATCGCACGTCGTACCGACGCCCATGAACGTGTCGCCGCAGTTGTCGAGAGTCTGGATCTCGCAGACGGCGGCGTCGGCGCAGCAAGCGCCGGTCAGGTTGACGCAGAGGCTTGGCTCACAGGTCGTTCCGTCTCCCATGTACTGGCCGGCGCAGGTGAACGGATCGGTGATCACACAGAGGTCGTCCCCGTAGCAGCAGGCGCCGACCGCCGCGCCGCACGGATTCGGGACGCACGGCTCGCCGTCCCCGAGATAGACGCCGCCGTTCATCGCACAACTCTTCGCGTCTTCGACCTCGCAGGACTGATCCCAGAAGCAGCAGGCGCCGAAACCCGTTCCGCAGAGGTCCGGAGTGCAAGGAACGAGATCGCCGTGATAGGTCCCGCCATTGGCGTCGCAGTCGGCCGACGTCAGCGTGACGCACTGCCCCGACGTGAGGCAGCAGGCGCCGGTGGTCGGCGCTGTGCCGCAAGTGAAGCTCTGGCAGCGAATCATCACGTCCGAGTCCAAGACGGGGTCGCCGGCGTCCGCCAGCGCGATCTTGATGTGATTCGAACCCGGCTGGATGGTTCCGGTGGCGTAGAAGGTCTGGGTCAGTCCGTCCAACTCGGTGTCGAGCAGCCCCCCGCCGTCGTCGAGGTCGTTGTTCCTGAAGCAGTCGCAGTTCGGACCCGCGCCGATGTACGGGTTGCCGCAGTTCACGTTGTTGATCGAGACGGGAGAGCCAGCGAGGCTGCAGCCTTGCGGCGATACCGCGATATTCACTCCGTTCAAGAAGAATCCGAAGACGTCGTTGTACGGTGTATTGACGTACTCATTGTATTCTTCCGATCCAAATACATACTGAAAGACGACGTCTTGCGCACTATTGCATGTGAAGTCGAACTCCAGGATGACGGCGTCGTAAGTCGTGTATCCAGGAATCAACGACTCGAGATCGACGTCACCCGGCGCCATGTTGTCGGTCGAGGTGGCGTCGCCGACGTTCGGGCCATCGAGCGTATGGATGTCTCCGGAGCTCAGAATGATCCCTTGATCGAAGCCGATCACGCCGAGGCCCCCGACGAATGAGCCCGCGGCTTGCGGGGCGGCCGTCAGCACGGCGTTCGACACCGTGACATCCGGGCCGAGCAGGCACTGGAGAAGTTCCGTCGCCGTGGCGGCGGGGGTCACGAGTTGGGCTCCACCGCCTCTCCCGGCGACGTAGTTGGTCCCCGTGGGACGGCCTTCCGCGCCTTGGGCTGTCCGGGCGCCGGGATGCAGAGCAGTTAGCGCGAGCATGATCCCGCCCACGCAGAGTTTCGCCCCCGAACTGGTTCGCACGATCCACACTCCTTCGGCTGGCCGCCGCGGTAGGACGGACCCCAGCCCCCCCAAGCCTGGTCAGCGGCCATCACTGCGGGCGCCGCCGACCTTCCTCCAAGACCAGATGGAAGGTGCGCGCTCGAGCGGCCGGCATCTGTGACATCCGTCAGGTTGTGGACGGTTCTCGGCGATGGTCACGGCGCGCAGGCGACTTTGGTTCGCCTCCGCTCACTCCTCTGACCGATCCCTCGGCAGCAACCCGCCGCGTAGTCGACGGCGTGCACCTTGAACGCGCGCACCGCGAACTCGTCGAAGGCGGTGACAAAGACGATCAGGGGTAGATGCACCGGCGCGATCTCGTGCACGAGTTGGAACCCGTCCATCCCGGGCATCTGGACATCGAGGAACACGAGGTCCGGCTGCGTCTCGACGATGCAGCGGACTCCGGTCGGTCCATCGCCGGCTTCCCCCACGATCTCGAGATCGGAAGCTCGAGCAAGTCGGAGCCGCAGGCCCTCGCGCGCGAGCGGCTCGTCGTCTACGAGGACGGTGCGGATCCCGGTCCGAGTCACGGCGCGGCCACGATCTTCCCCGGCAAGTGGAGCGAAACGCGGGCGCCGCCGGCGGCGCC
>CAZVYN010000067.1:0-24171 GCA_964631125.1 uncultured bacterium
CGAGGTTGTCCGCCGGCACGACAGTGCACTGCGACGGATCTGGGATATCAGCGGAAGCGAAGGTGCTACAGAGTGCGAGTGCACCGAGCGCCATGAGCAGTTTCTTCATCCGAACCCTCCGAGGTACCGAGTTGCTGTTGGATCCTGAGTGTGGCTACGAGGATTTCCTATGGGTCGATCCAGGGCTCGAAGTCGTCAGCCTACCGACAACCCCACAGATCAGGCGCTGCGGAACCGGCGGAGACAACCCCACTCGTGGCTTGCACGCTCAAGAGGTTAGCCCGCCGCGCAGAAGATGGTCAATGGCAGTTTTCCACTAAGTCGGAAGGAGTTTCGGGCGGGAGGCCCCTCAACCGGAGGAAAACGGCGGAGAATCAGCCGCCTATCCCCTCCCCCCCTCCGGAAGCGACCGTCAGGGTAGGTTGGTGGGCGAAACAGGGCTCGAACCTGTGACCTCCTGCGTGTAAGGCAGGCGCTCTGACCAACTGAGCTATTCGCCCCCCGCGCCCGGGGTCCGCTGCGGCGACCGGGCGACCAGCGCCCAGGGGATCAGGCCACAGTACCCGCCGACGAGGAGAATCGGAGCGATCGTGATGTCCCCGGCGGCCAGGAGGCCGAATCCGGCCACGATCGCCAACAGACCGGCCCCGAACAGGATCCAGTTGCGACGGCCGAAATCCAACGTCTGGAACTCGTGTCCCGCCCCCTCTGCCGTCCGCGCGCGACCGCGACGGGGCAGCGAAGTTCGGGGGGGCTTCGACTCGCTCATCGGGACTCCTTCTGCGCCGATTCCACCCAGGCTTGGCCTGCGGGACGATAGCCGTGCAGGTCGAGCGTGACCCAGCGATATCCCGCCGCCTGCACCGCTTGAACCGCTGCCTCCCGTCGTTCCAACAGACGGGTGAAATCCTGCGTCGGCGCCTCGATCCGAGCGACGTCGCCGTGGTGACGCACCCGCACGTCCAGGAAACCGAGGCGATGCAATGCATCCTCCGCGCGCGCGATGCGCGCCAGCGACTCGATCGTGACCGGCGTGCCGTGCGGGATGCGCGAACTCAGGCAAGGCGACGCCGGGCGGTCCCATCCGGTCAGTCCCAGGCGACGGCTCGCGTCTCGGATCTCCAGTTTGGTCCATCCGAGCTCGGCGAGGGGACTCTCCACGCCGTGCAAACGCGCGGCGGCCCGCCCCGGACGCACGTCTGCCAGGTCGTCGTGGTTCGTTCCATCGAGGATCCGTCCGTCGGGCGCGCGCTCGACGAGCCCACGAAGGAGACCGTAGAGCGCGTCTTTGCAGTGGTAGCACCGATCCGGGCCGTTTTCGATGTAGGCGGGATTGGCGAACTCGTTCGTCGGCGCTTCGTCGAGCGGGACACCGAGGTCGGCCGCGAATCGCCGAGCGAACGCGAGGTTCGACGCCTGCAGCGAAGGCGAGACGCCGATGACCGCGCGGACCGGATCCTGCCCGCCGAGAGACGTGCTCGCACCGACGGCATCGACCGCCGCGCGCAGCAAGAACGAACTGTCGACTCCTCCGGAGAACGCGACGACCAAGGGCGCCATCTCTCGGAGCCGCGCCAGGAGCGCTTCGTAGCGCGCTGTCTCCAGGGGCGCCGCAGTGACAGACGCCGCAGTGACAGGCAACGCAGTGACAGGCGCCGGGTTCAGGGGATCTGTCACCGCGACCCGTCGTTCTCTTCGGCGCCCGCATCGACGCCCGCGCAGTCGACGGAAGCGCACGGCACCGGACCCATGTAGGTTCCCCCCGCTTCGACACAGCCGCGGCGTGGCATCGGCTCGCATCCGTCAGGAAGACAGCAAGCGCCCAGAGTTCCTTCCGGAGAACAGGGCAACGCCTGGTCGCAGTCGACGTGGTCACCCAAGAAGAGGCCGCCGTAGAATTCGCACTCCAGCGTGGACACACGGCGGCAGGTCTCGCTGCCGAGACAACAGGCGCCCAGACCTTGTGGCGGACCGAACTCCGCGACTACGCCGGCCACTCCGAATCCGATCTTTCCGTAGGCGACTGCCGCCTCGACCCGCGGCGGCATCTCGACGTTGGCGAAGTGCCCGCCGAGCGAGTGGATCGGGTGCGGCACGATCTCGAACACTCCGCTGGTGCGCGCCGAGAGCGCGAACCAATAGATCGGCGTCATCGCGCGACGGGAGATCGGGTCGAGGCTGAGCCCCACGCCAGCGCCCGATCTGGGCCATTGCCCATACGGAAGGTTGAGCCCGTTTCCAGTGCACGGGCCGCTCGCCAGAACGTGCACCGAGTCGGGGTAGCGGAGACCGAAACTGACGGCCGCCACGGCAGCCAGTGAGTCCGACGGAAACGCTGCGTAGAGGACGGCGATGCGGGGGACACCGTCCGCGGGAGCGGTGACGCGCGCGAGGGCGGGGTCCGCCAGGGTCGCGAGCGTGCAGACCTCATCTCCATCCTCGAGAGTCAGATTCGGAACCAGGTCGAGCACGAGGATCCCGCCCGCATTCGTGCTGCCCGACGAGACGCTCGAAACGACGAAGATCGAGACCACGCCGAGGGTTACCGGCAGAGTTCCGCTGAGAGTCGCGCAAGAAATGAGAAGTCGGAGGGTCGTCGCGAACGGCAGGGACCGAGGAAGAAAGCGCAAAGACACGACCTCCTGATGAGCGATCGGGCTAGTTGGACCGGGATCGCGGCGTTGGCGCGGGCGGGGACGAAGCGTGAGGTCAACCCGTACGTCGAACCGACGGTTCCCGGCGGGCCGCGCCGATCTGTCCCGCGCGGATCGCAGCGCGCGCTCGACCATGTTCCGAGAACGTGCGGGAGAATACATGCGAGCCATCGCCACGGGCCACAAAGAACAACGCGTCGAAGCGAGGCTCGGGAGACACCGCCGCACGGAGAGCGTCCGCGCCCGGAGCACAGATCGGGCCAGGGGGCAGGCCGGTTCGTCGGTAGGTGTTGTACGGCGAGTCGACCTCGAGATCGGCGTAGAGCACTCGCCCAGGAGGCCGGCCGAGCGCGTGCAAGACCGTGGGATCGGACTCCAGCCGCATCCCGAGCTCGAGGCGATTCCAGAACACGGCCGCGATCAGCCGCCGTTCTTCCGGACGCGCCGCCTCCGCCTCGATGATCGACGCGAGCGTCCAGACTTCATTGCGGTCGAGCCCGACTTCGGCGGCGCGCGTCGCGAGCGAATCACGGAAGAACTGTTCCCCGGGCGCGACAATCTGATCGAGGACCGCTCGCGGTTGTTCTCCGCGCGCGATCAGATAGGTCTCGGGAAAGACATATCCTTCGGCGGTCTTTGTGACGATCCCGTGCTGCGCGAGCCAACAAGGGTCATTCGTCAACGCGCGGAGCGAATCGTGATCGCAGCGAGTGGAGTCCGCGAGGACGCGGAGGATGCGGTCGAGACGCCAGCCTTCCGGAATCGTCACCCTCGTGACCGCGATTTCGCCTCGACCCAGGCGATCGATGAGCGCGGAGACGGTCTCATTGTCGCGATGTTCGTACCACCCGGGCGCCACCGTACGATCCACCCCGCGCCTGCGCGCCTCGAAGCGGAGGAGCCACGCCGGCGCGGCCCATCCGCTCTGCTCGATGCGCGCAGCCACACGGGCGAAGCTCTCACCTCGCGCCACGCGGAGCCAATTCGCCTGCTCATCGACCGGGCGTCCGACGGGACGTTCGAGGAGCCAACGAGGCGCCGAGATCGCGGCGGCGACGACGGCGAGGCCGGCGAGGCCGGCGACGAGCACGAGGACCAGCCTCCGGCCCAGACCGGCGCGGGCCGGTTCACGAACCGGCGGCATGCACTCGCTTCCAGTCGTGTTCCTCGAACGGGCTACCCGCGTCGAGGAACTCCTGCAAGAGCGACCGAGCCGCGAGCTGATCGCGCAGCCCTCGATCCCGCCGAATCCGATGAGGCGCCTCCAGCAGGTCGGCGCGAACTCGCCGCGTGGAGCCGAATTCGTCCCAGAGCGCGACGGGCGCACGGAACCGCTCGTGGAGCCATCCCGCCAGGAAGCGGAGCGCCGGACAGAGATCCGATTCCCCGCCGTCTTCATGGAGGGGCCAGCCGAGGACGAACCCGGTCAACGGCGTCTCACGGTGGATCTCTTCGAGCCGACGCTCCAGGGCGGGATGAGCCCTTCGACGCGAGAGGAGTTGGGCGCCGCGCGGTCCGAGGAGAGTCGGCAGGCCGAAGGCGGTCCCGCATTCTTCATCGCTGCGCGCGAAACCGATTCGCCGGAGGCCGCCGTCGATTCCGAGCAGCGGACCCCGAGCGCGTGGGCCGGGGGGTGGGATCACGAAGCGGTGTGCGGGCGGTAACGCTTGCGCAAGTGGACGACGACGCCTTCCCCATCGCGGATCTCGAAGTCCACCTGGTCCATCATCGCGCGCATGATGAAGATGCCGCGGCCGTGGCTGTCGAGGAGACCGGCCGGGCTGGTCGGGTCGATCGCGAGCGCCTCGTCGAGATCGAATCCGGGTCCGCGATCCTCGACCCAGATGTCGATCACATGCTCCCCCAGGTGGAACGTGAAATCGACCGGCGCCTCGCTTCGAGTCCGATGCCCGTGTTGGATGGCGTTCGTCCCGGCTTCGATGACGGAGGTGGCGATCGCCGCGGCTGAATCGTCGTCGCAATCGATGTGCTGGAGGATCGACTGGGTGAGCTGGTCGACCGCCGTCAGCATCTCCAGCCGACTCGGGATCGAGCACCTCACCGTGCGCTCCGGTTCGGACGCGGCGATCTGGGCTCGCAACTCGTCGGAGCGCGAGACCGGCGCTGCCGGGGTCTCTGGCTCGGCGCTCGGACTCTGTCCCGCGTTCGTACCGTCCCCCGATCCCGGCGTCATACCTGGAAACTCGCGAGCGCCGTCTGCTCGTCGTCGTAGACCTGGAAGACCGTGTCCAAGCGGGTAACGGTCAAGATGTCTCGGATGCGCTTCGACATTCCCACGAGCCGGAGAACGCCCGCGTGATTGGCGGCCAGCAGATGGCTCGAGATCAGGAGACCGAGTCCAGTGGAGTTCACCCACGAGACCTCGCCCAGATCGACGAGCAGATTCCGATGTCCCTGCTCCAACAAAGTCTGGATGGTCTCCCGCACCGTCTCGGCCTCCGGGCCGCCCATGAGTTGACCAGAGAGACGCACGATGGCCGCGCCACCTACGATCTCCTGTCTGACCTTCATTCGCTCGCTTCCTCGTGACAGAGATCGAGCAGGACCTGGTCGATATCGGGCGAAACCGGCGCCTCGAATCGCAGTCGCGAGCCGTCTCGCGGGTGTCGGAAGGCCAGATGATAGGCATGCAACGCCTGGCGGTTCAAGCCGCGCCACCACCGCGCGAGCTGGACGCGCCGGCTCGGCGAGACCCGGTCGAGCCAGACTCTCGCTCCGCCGTACACGGGGTCGCCGAAAACGGGATGTCCGAGGGCCGCGGTATGCACTCGGATCTGGTGGGTCCGTCCCGACTCGAGCCCGATCTCCAGCAATGTGAGATCTCGGAAGACGCGGAGCACTCGCCAGCGGGTCGCCGCGGGGCGACCGTCGGGGCGGACGGCGATCCTGCGTCGATCCTTGGGATCTCGGCCGAGAGGCAGTTCGATGCGCCCCTCTTCTCCGTCCGGCCGACCCCAGACCAATGCGACGTAGCGTCGCGTGACTTCGCGCGCTTGGATCTGTCGCGACAGTTCGCGATGCGCACGGGAGGAGCGCGCGATCACGAGCAGACCCGAGGTGTCGCGGTCGAGGCGATGAACGATCCCCGGTCGATCGGGGGCGCCGGGCGGGAGCCAGCCGGGATAGCGTGCGAGGAGCGCATGCGCCAGCGTCACGCGCGGCTCTCGGCCCGCGCCGGGATGGGTCTGCAGCCCGGCGGGTTTGGAGATCACGGCGATGTCTTCATCTTCGAAGAGCACCGAAAGCGGGAACGCCTCGGCCTGGAGCGTCGACGGCGTCGCCTGCGGTGGATCGAACTCCACCGTCTCTCCCGATTCGAGCACACGACTCGCGCGGGCCGCCGCTCCGCCGACCCGCACCAACCCGTCGCGGATCCACTCCTGGATGCGCGTGCGGGAGTGATCCGGTAACCGCGCCGCGAGGAATCGATCGAGACGGGCGCCGGCCGCGTCCTCGGGAACTTCGATCGTGCGAAGCGCCGTCATGGCGTCGTCTCTCGCTCGGAGCGGGCCGGGGCCCCGGTCTCGGACAGCCCTGGTTCCGACCGCGAGGACTCGGGATCGCGCGCGTCGGCCCGTCCCTCGAGGAGCATCAAGAGGGCGAGGAGTCCGACGCCGACGGAGATGCCGGAGTCGGCGACGTTGAAGATCCAGAATCGGTTCGCGCCGATCCCGACGTCGACGAAGTCGATGACCACACCGAGCCAGAGACGATCGACCAGATTGCCGACCGCTCCACCGAGGATGAGACCGAGTGCGACCAGACTCGCCAACCTACGATGACCGCCGCGCGCCGCGAGGTAGAGGATGACCAGCGCGGAGATGAGCGAGACGGCGACGAAGAACCAGCGGTTCCCTTCGAGCAGCCCAAAGGCGGCGCCGGCGTTGTGGATATAGGTCCAGCGGACATACTCGCCGAGGAACGGCTGGGACGGGCCGCCGAGCGGGAGCGAGGTGTGCACGATCCATTTCGTGAGTTGGTCGAGCGCGAGGACCGAGAGTCCGATGACGGAGACGAGAAGTAAGGGCAGAGGTGCTCCTGACGAGTCGCTACTTGCGCTCGATCCGCTCCTGGCAAGGGAGGCAGAACGCCGCGTGAGGCACGACATCGAGTCGCCGCCGATCGATCGGTTGCTCGCACAACTCACAGAGACCGAAGACGCCCGCGTCGAACTTGGCCAGCGCTTCGCGGATCAACTCCTGCAGGCGACCCTCGGCGGAGACCAGCCGGAGATCCTTCTCTCGCTCATCCGCATCGGTACCGAGGTTCGCCCTGTGGATCGAGTAGGCCGAGAGATCGGCGCTCGACTCTCGCTGCGTCCGCATGTCGAGCTTCCCGAACACTGCGGCCAGCCGATCGTACTCTTTCCCGAGCCGTTCCCTGAACTCCCTCAGATCCTGCGGGGACAGGCGACTCGCTTTCGGAGGCGCCGGCTTCGCGACGACCGGCTTGGGAACGACCGGCTTCGGCCCACCCTCCCTCGGGACAGCACGAACCGGAACGGCCGTCTTCGGCTTTCGAGCCTTCGGCGCGACGGCCGTCGGAGGCAGAGTCTTCGGGGCTGCGGTCGGCTTCCCTCCTTTTGACGGCGCTGTCTTCGAAGGCGCTGTCTTCGAAGGCGCTGTCTTCGAAGGCGCTGTCTTCGAAGGCGCCGACTTCGCGGCCGCGGGTTTGCGGGCCGCGGCCCGAGGCGTCGTCGGCTTCGCGGGCTTCACCGGTTTGGACGGCGGTCGAGTGGTGGTGGCGCGAGACGACGATGCCCGAGTCCTGCGCGGACGGGCCGTCGTTTCGGAGCCAGCGCGCGCGCGCGACTTCATCCGGCTCGTCCGATCGCGGGAACGGCGTCATCCAGAGTTTCGAGCAGTCCGACCACCAGGCGAGTCAAGCGCGGTTCCGCCTCGGCGGCGACGCGGAGGATGCGGGAGATGTCCGCCGGCTCGAGCGCATCAGGGAGACACATGTCGGTGATGACCGAGAGCGCGGCGATTGGCATCTTCGCGTGCACCGCGGTGATCGCTTCGGGCACGAGCGACATCCCGACGACGTCGGCGCCGATCGCGCGCAGAAATCTGTACTCGGCGCGGGTCTCGAGATTCGGGCCGGCGACTGCGACGAAGACCGCGCGATGCAGCCGCGTCTGCTGGGCCAGCGCGAGCGCCTCCAACCGGGCGACGAGTTCGAGGTCGTAGGGCTCCGACATGTCCGGGAAGCGAACGCCGAGTTCGTCGTCGTTCGGTCCGATGAGCGGGTTGTCCCCCATCAGATTGATGTGATCGACCGTGACGCAGAGGTCGCCGAGCGCGAAGTGCGGATTCATGCCGCCCACGGCATTGCTGATGATGAGGAGTTCGGCGCCGAGGGCTCGGAGCACCCGGACCGGGAAGGTCACCTCCTCCATCGAGTAGCCTTCGTAGTAATGCACGCGCCCGCTCATCAGCGCGCACGGCACGTCAGCGATCCGACCGAAAAGTAGTTCGCCAGCATGACTCTCGACGGTCGAGACCGGAAAGTGCGGGATGTCGGCGTAGGGGACGCGCATCTCGATTCGCATCGCCTGAGCCAGCGAGCCGAGTCCGGTGCCGAGGATGACTCCGACGCGGGGCCGCAGCGACCCTTCCAGTCGAGGAGCGAGTGCGCGCAGCGAATTCACCGCCGCGTCGATGCGGGAGCGCAACGGGGTCGTCATCGGTGTCGTCATCCGGCTTGCTCTGGATCGAGACGATTCATTCCCAACTCTTCGCCATCTCGCTGCGCGCGTCCGCCAAGGCCGTTTATGACCCGGCGGGTGTTTCGGGATCCCGAGTCCTGCCCTCCAGCGCGGAGAATTCCAGCACACCCTCCCGACGCTCCTTCAGTGGAAGCACCGTCTGGCTGACCGGGTCCCCGGGAACGGGCAACACTCCGTCGCTGCGCCTGAAGGTCCTCCCGAAGCTGCGGGCCGAGCCGGCTTCGGGTGAGTCCCCCATCGGAGACCGCGCGGGCGGGTCGGAAGGAACGGGTCGATCGACGACCGGCTCCGCCCGACGCACCGGGACGCGCGGACGCGCTGAACTCCGGTTCGACGGATCGTCTCGCTCGAACCCTGCTCGATCGAACCCTGCTCGATCGAACGCTGCTCGATCGGCTCCAGTGCGATCGAACGGCTCGCGTCCAGCGGAGTGCTCGCTCCCGTGGAAATCGGGCGCCTCCTCGAATGAATCTGCGACGTGACCCGAGGGGAGATGACCGGCATGGCCGCGCGCAGCCGGGGCGGCGCCCAACCCGGCCCCGAAGGAGGGGTCGGATCCACCAGGCGCGTGTTCCTGTAAGACGGCGAGCTGGCTCTCCAACATGGTCGCGAACCGCCGCACGAGAACGTCTCGCTTGCCGCGGAGCATCTCGATCTCCTGCTGAAGGAGCGCCAAGCGCTCCCGCGCATCGGTCAGGATCCGTTCGGCGCGCGCTTGGGCGTCTTGCAGCATGCGCTGTGCGTCGCGTTCGGACGAATCACGCGCCTCGTTGACGATGCGTTCGGCGGTCACGAGCGAGTTGCGCATGCTCTGTTCGAGGGCGCGGAACTCGTCGAGCCGTTCCTCGAGGTTCTTCACCCGTTCCGCTTGCATCGCGTTTTCTTGCAGGACGGCTTCGAAGTCGTTGGCGACGAGCTCCAGGAAGGTACGCACTTCTTCCGGATCCGCGCCGCGAAGGCGGGACTTGAACGTCTGACGTCGGATGTCGAGCGGATAGATCTTCACGAACGTAACCTCCCCTGCGGCATCGGCTCAGCGCTCCCTGCCGAGACGTAAGGACCCAGACGTACGAGACCATCCCTGCGGGTCGGCCCGACCCGACGTCTCGTCTGTCGCCCAGAGGCCGCTGACAACGCACGAGGCGTCCTCCAGCGGGATCGACGAAGTCGCGGAACTATAGGGTTGACAGAATGGACCCTCCAAGCCTTTTTCCGGACGGATGTTCGGGTCGACCCGGCCCGATCGAGTTCGAGCGAACCAGGAACAGGAGAGCGCATGTCCCCGTCAGAGAGCGAAGCGCCCCGCAGGGGTCTGACCTTCACGCAGCACGTGACCGAGGCCCAGGACGAGCATCCGGAGGCGTCGGGAGAGTTCACCGCGCTGCTCCAGGAGATCATGCTCGCGGCGAAGATCATCTCCCGCGAGGTGCGTCAGGCCGGCCTGGCCGACGCGCTCGGCCTGACCGGGCGGGTCAACGTGCAGGGCGAGGAGGTTCAGGTGCTCGACGAGTTCGCGCATCAGACGATCATCCGCAGCGTGCACCACGGCGGCCATCTCTGCGCGATGTCCTCGGAGGAGGAAGAGGACCTCATCGAGATCCCCGATCGGTATCCGCGGGGTCGCTACGTGCTCACGTTCGATCCGCTGGACGGTTCGTCGAACATCGACGCGAACGTCTCGATCGGGACGATCTTCTCGATCCATCGTCGGCGCACTCCAGAGGGGCCGGGCCGGATCGAAGATCTGTTGCAGCCGGGGCGGGCTCAGGTCGCCGCCGGGTACGTGATCTACGGTCCGAGCACGATCCTCGTCTACACCACCGGGCGGCGCGTCTATGGCTTCACGCTCGATCCGAGCGTGGGTGAGTTCCTCCTCTCGTATCCGAACATCCGGACGCCTGAACGCGGAGGGATCTTCAGCGTGAACGAGGGACACGCGACGACCTGGGGGGCGCGCGATAGACAGATCGTGGACGACTTCAAGAGCGGTCGCGCGCCCGGCGGCCAGCCGTACAGCGCACGTTACGTCGGGTCGCTCGTGGCCGACTTCCACCGCAATCTGCTCTACGGGGGGATCTTCCTCTACCCGCCGACGGCGAAGCACCCCGATGGCAAGCTGCGTCTGCTCTCGGAGGCGGCGCCGCTCTCGTTCGTGGCGGAGGCCGCGGGCGGATTGGGCTCGAGCGGCGCGCAGAGAATCGGCGACATCGAGCCCACTTCGCTGCATCAGCGCGTGCCGCTCTATATTGGGAGTCGCGCCGACGTCGAGTTCGTCGAAGCGAACCTCGCACGCTGAGAGAATCACGACTCGAGCCGTGAAGGGCTGCGACAGTGCGCACCGCTCACTGCTAGACTCTTCCACGGTTCCTTGCCGCCTCCATCGACGCTTCGGCGTCCCCGGCGACTCTGGTTCGGTCTGCGCGGCGCCGTCGGCGCCTCGCGGGTGCATCGGAGCGCTGACTGTTGTTCCCCTCTTCTCGCTCGCGTGCGATCGCGGTCGTCGGGTTTTCCGTCGCCCTCTCCGTCGCCGCGCTCGCGCTCGTCGTCCTGCAGGCGCCGCACTCCGTGATCGCGCCTGCATCGCGCCCCGATTGGAGTCGGTTCCCCGAGGAATCGCGCCGGGAGGTCGAGGCGCGTCTGGCATCGGTCCCCGTGAGCGTGGAGTGGCGCACGGTCAGTGACGTCGAGACGACGATCGGTCGTTTCATCCGACTCCGCCCCTTCGTGCACGGGGTCGAAACGCGGGGCGCCGATCTGCTGCTCGGTCCGACCGGACTGCGCTCCGCGGCCTCCGCCTCGTCGATCGACTGGACGGCGGCGGAGCGATTGGCCCGAGACGCGTTCACCGATCCGTTCCATCTCCGTGCGGTCGAGTGGAGCGCGGAAAGTCCCGCGTCGATCTTCTGGGTCGCCTTCGCGGGGCCGACCCGAGATCCCGAGGGAAGGCTCACGCTGCGCTGGCCCGGAGAGTCCCGCGAGGAGACGGCGGGACGCTCGACCCAACGGAGCGCGGCGCGCCTTCTGACGATGCCATGGAGCGGCGATCCTCCGGATCTCTCGCATCCGACCGAACTCGAACTGCGATTGAGTGACGACGGAAGTCGTGTGATCGAGGCTCGCGAGTCGCGCTCGACCGACGGCGACACGCGCGCGTATGTCTTCGATCCCAATCCGGTCGTGACGAGCGGACGGCGTACGTTCTCGGAAGCCGACCCGGTCGATGGATACCGCAGGTGGCGACGGCTCGAAGGACTCGACGGAAGCGGTCGACTGCGCGGAGAGCGCGTGCGGATCGAGAGCGACCGCCCTCCCATGGCGGACGAGGCGTCTGGGATCTTCGGCTATCCGAGCTACGACCCTCGCTTCGAGGAGTGCATGGCGTACTTCCACGCCGATCATGCAATCGCGCGAGCGGAGAGCCTCGGAGTCGGATTGCGTGGGCGCGCGCCGCTGTCGGTGCGCGTCCACGCGACGGCGCTCGATGTCTCTTGGTACGGGCAAGCCGAACGCGCGGTCTTCTTGGGAGACGGCGGCGTCGACGACGCGGAAGACGCGGATATCATCTTGCACGAAGTCGGACACGCGCTGCATGACGCCATCGTCCCTGGTTTCGGCGACGGAGACACGCGCGCGTTGAGCGAGGGATTCGCCGACTACTGGGCGGCGTCGCTCACGGGCGATCCGCTGATCGCCGAGTGGGACGCGACCGGGTACGACGCCGAGTGGTTGCGCCGCGTCGACACCGAAGCGCGCTATCCGGAGTCGTTGACCGGCCGGTCGCATGCCGACGGGCAGATCTGGAGCGGTCTCCTCTGGGAGTTGCGCGGGAGTCTCGGGCGCGAGCAGACCGATCGACTCGCGCTGCACGCGTTCTTCGAGCAAGAGACCGACACCACGTTTCCACTTGCCGGCGACGCGCTCACGAGGGCGGCCGCGGCGCTCGGGTTCTCGCCGCCCGATCTCTCGATCGTCCGAGAGGCGGTCGGAAGGCGCGGCCTCGGGCCGTGGGAGGCGGTCGTTCTGCTGAGCGAGGGTCAAGAGCGCGAGATCGTCCTGCCGAGCGTGGTGTCGGTGTTGGGTCGCGCCATTCACTCGTTGCGCCTCTCGGCCGACGGCGGATGTGCGTTCATCCACGCGGGCGCGGGCGAAACGGAGTTCGTCGCATCCCCTCTGGTTTGGCGGCCCGACCTCGCGCCGAGCTTGCCGACGCGTCAGCCCGAGTTGGCTGTCACCGTGCGGCGAACGGCGGACCGCGGCGAAGTCGAGTTCAGTTTCGGCGCCGGGGCGGCGCGCGCGATCGCGAGCTGGTCCGCCGGAGACACGGTGCTGACCTGGACTTACTTCGCGCTGCCCACGGATGGAAAGTGGCCGTTGGCGGCGGTCGCTTCGATCGAAGGGCGCCCCTCGCCGCCGACTCCGACGCCGCTCGCAAGCGTCGGCGCGACATCGACGGTGCTCGTGAGTTCGCTCACGGCGGTGCTGCCGGCGCCGGCCTGTGAGATGACCGGCGCTCAGTTCGCCTTGCGCGCGGCGGCGGACGGCCTCGCGCTCCAGCGAACGGTGGTCCCGCTCGGCTGCGCGGCCGAAGCCCGACTCTCCGCGCATCCCAACCCGGCCCTCGGACCGATCACTTTGCGACTGACCGGAGTGAGCGGCGGCCGCGCGACCGTCGCGATTCACGACGTCTCGGGGCGGCGGGTGCGGACGCTCGACACCGGGATCGCCGCGCCGCAGATCGCCTGGTGGACCTGGGACGGACTCGATGATCGCGGCCGCGCGGTCGCACCTGGGATCTACTTCGCGAGCGCGAGCGCCGGCGAAGGCGCGAACCGGGTCGATGCGCGCGCGCGTATCGTGCGCCTGCGCTGATCCGGTCTAGCGCGCCGCGGGGGCGAGCCCGAGAGCGCGCGGGTCGAACTTCCCGTCCGGCGACCAGAGCGCGACGAACGGATCGTCGGACTCCCGCGCGTCGATGACCAGGAGCAATCCGCGCGGGGCGATCGCAGCGATCGATTGGAAGATGCGATCGACCCTGCCGCGCACCCTGCCCCCGGACGCGGCCACGCGGGATGCGAAGAAGCGCCGCTCCGCGAGATCGCGCCCCTCGGGACCCAGGTCCGCGAAGGCGAGTGCGCCGTCACTGGATCTCGGCGGCGGCGATTCGTGCGCGGTCGTCTCGGCCGATCGGAGTGCTTCGGCGGTCAAGACCGACTCCGCATCCTCGAAGGCGAAGAGGAGCGAGAGCGACCAACCGACGCCGGCCGGGCGGTGCGCGCCCAAGATCCAGATGCCGAGATTGCTCATCCCTTTGTCGCGGGTGAAGGCATCGCGGAGGCGGCCGAGTCGCGCGCTCGGTCCCGAGACGCTCTCCAGTCGGCGGAACGCGTCGTTCTCGGCGCGGGTCAGCTCCAAGATCTCGATCGCCTCTTCCCACCGAAGTCGCGGCTCGTCGGGCAACCAGCCTCGACTCTCCACCACCAGCCGGTCGATCGGGGCGCCGAAGTCGGCGTGAAGGGCAAAACCGGTCGTCTCGTCGCCGAAGCGGTGCGGCGGCCGCTCGGGCTCCGCGGACGCGGCCTCCGCCGACGGGAGCTGTGTTCCCGGCTCGACGGCATCCTGCCAGAGGACGCACGGCCCTCGCTCTCGCAGCGCGAAGGACCATCCGTCGAGCCACTCGAGCAGCGCAGGATCGAGCGCGTCCGCTGCGAGCAGCCGCCCCTCGGCGACACATCGGTCGTAGAACCGGCGCCCCTCGACGCCGTCGCACTGCTCCCACGCCGAACGAGTGAGACCGGGGACTCGCAGGACGACCGTGGGCGGCGGCGGCGTGGCCGAGGCCGAGGCCGAGGCCGCGTGCGCGGACAGGTAGAGACCGGCATGAGCAACGACGCCGACGATGGCGACGAGGGGTAGAGAGGAGAGACGGTGGCGCGCGAACACGGGGTTGGACTATACCAGCGCCATCCGTCGGATCGGCTGATACAGTGCGGCCGCGGGGGGCACGAACTCGCACAGCATCCAACTCATCACCCGGCTGATCCGAGGCGGCGCGCAACGGCTGGCCCTCGACACCGCGTCGCACTTCACTGCGCGCGGAGATTCGGTCGAGGTCTGGTGCGGTCCGGAAACGGGGGCCGAAGGCAGTCTGCATGAGGTCGCGCGCGCAGCCGGCCTCGCGGTGCGCGTTCTGCCTTCGCTCGTCCGTCGGATCGACCCGGTGTTCGACTGGCGCGCGCTGCGAGAACTCACGCGGGCGCTGCGCGAAACACGCCCCGATCTCATCCACACCAACAGCAGCAAGGCGGGGATCGTCGGGCGTGAGGCGGCCTGGCGGGCGGGGGTGCCTCGCATCGTCCACTCGGTGCATGGATGGGGTTTCACGCCGCGGACCCCCGCGCTCCAACGCGCTCTCTTCGTCGGGCTCGAGCGACGCGCCGCGCGAAGGTGCCACGCACTCATCTGCGTTTCGGAAGGAGATCTGGAGGTGGGCCGGGCCGCCGGAATCGTGGGACCCACGCCAATCGCCCTCATACCATCGGGGATCGACCTGCGGGAGTACCGTGACGAAGCGCGCCTGAGGGAGCTGCGTCGCGCACGGCGCGAGCAACTCGGAGTCGCCGAGGGGGCGCGCGTGGTCGGCTTCCTCGGACGCTTCTCGCCGCAGAAAGACCCCGCGCGCGCACTGGCCGTCTATCGCGCATTGCTCCGCGACGGCGAGGAACGGCGCCCGCTGCATCTCCTCATGGTCGGCGATGGCGAATTGACGACGGCCCTGCGCCGCGCCGCAGTCGATCTGCCCCAGGATCGCGTGCACTGGACCGGCCTCGTCTCGGATCCGTGGTCGTGGCTCGCCGCCATGGATCTGCTGCTCTTTCCCTCGCGGTGGGAAGGATCGCCGTTGGTGGTCCTGGAGGCGCTGGCGATCGGCCTGCCGATCGTGACCAGTGACATCGCCGGAACCCGTTCGCTATTGGCGCGGATCGACCCGGCTTCGCTCGCGAGCGCTGACGATGTGGAGAGCTTTCGCGCCGCGGCCGAGGTTCGATTGCGCGAGGTCTCGCCCGTCGGCGCACAGGGCGGGCCGTGGTCGTCTCCGGAGGGCGCCCGTCGACGCGCGTACGTCTTCTCGCGGCATGAGATCGGCGCGATGTGCGAGCGGGTCGGCGAGGTCTACGGTTCGATTCGCGTCGACTGACGACGGAAGAGAGGCGAGAGGGCGCCTTCGCGCAGGAGGATGCGCATCGCCAAGAGGTCGACGGTCGAACACTCCTCCTCGACTCCGCAACGGGCGACGAGCGGCGGATGGCCCGAGGGCGAGAGGAATCGCTCGGCAAATTCGCGCGGTTCGATCCAGCGGTGTTCGCGCGCCTCGCCCGTCGCGCGAATTTCGCCCGACGCGAGGCACGCGAAGTAGTGGCCGAAGATCGGCCGGCCGGCCCCCTGGACTTCGATCGTGACGAGCGGTTCGACGCGTCGGGCGCTGCCTCCGAAGCGGTCGACGAGCCGGTCGCCGCGCTGTCCGAGCACGACGTCGAGTCGGAGCGACACTTCTTCTTCCAGCTCACGAGCCAGTGCCGGGAGGAGCGACTCGCCCTCTTCCACGCGTCCGCCGGGCAGCTCCCAGAAGCCGCGGTAGCGATCGTCGGGCTTGTCGCGGAGCTGCAGGAGGAAGCGCCGCCGATCGCCCGAGATCACGAGCGCCTTGACGAACGGAATCGCGAGAGAGGGACCGGAGCGAGACACCGGCGTCAGAAGTTCGCGAAACCGGGAATGGTCTGGTAGGCCCACTGCACGCTGAGCGCGCGGTTGGGATGGACGCCGGTCAGCCCCGTCACGCGGAGCTTCACCCAGTTGCCTTCCGGCGTCCGCAGCGCGAGGACATCGCCGTCGACGACCGAGAGCTCTTCCGTCCATCCGTCGTCCGTCGCACTCGAGACGGTCCAGTCGCGACCGAGGCGTTTCATCTGGGTGACGCGTCCCGCCCAGGCGGGATTTCGATTCGCGAGTCGTGAGACGCTCTTCACGACGGCGACCCCCGCCCCGTCGTTCGCGTCACTGGTCCCGAAGTAGATGTCTCGATCGGGAAGTCCAGCGGCATCGTCGACCCACAGCAATCGGACCGCGCCGGTCGAGAGATCGAGCGCCGCCCCTCCGCGACCGCTGAGCAGCTCGTTGAACTGCGAGGCCGTCCAATCCGGGCGCGGCGCGAAGACGATCTCCTCGCCCATGAGACTGCGCTCATCGCCGTCCGGGAGGACGCGCAGAGATCGCACGTGGACGTAGTAGCGCCGCCCGATCTGCAGTTCGGCGCCCCCGGCGAGACGCCGCACTCGGAAGATCCGACTCTCCCCCACCGGAGCGACGCTTACGCGCAAGGGAATCACCTCGGCTTCGCCCAGACCCACGAGGCTGCGGTCGGCGGCGAACACCTCATAGCCGCGCCAGAGGTCGATCCCTTCATCGGGACTCGCTTGCCACGAGACATCGGAGAGACGAGAGAAGTTGACGCTGGAGAGCGCTGTCGGCGGGAGCGGCAGCACCAACTCGATCGGCGCGCGCGCGATCACCTCGTGCGTCCCGTCGTCGATCATCACTTCGACCGTGTCGACCCCACGCGTTCCCGCGGTCGCCCAGACCGGGGCCGCGGAGATCACTCCCTTGGGAAAATCGCCGCGCGACGCGTTCCAGATGAAGGAGATGGGATCCGAGTCGGGATCGTCGACATCGGCGCGAAGGATGACCCGCTCCGCCGCGTGGGCGCGTGCAGGAATCGTGTAGATGCGTTCGACGATCGGGGGATCGTTCACATCGACGTAAGGGGGCGGATCGGATTCCGATCCACAGGCCGCCAATCCGAGAATCGCCAAAGTGAGCGAGAGCAACGAGCCACCGGAGGGCAGGGCGCGCCTGCCGATCATCGTGCGCCTCCTGAAGTCTCCCCGGCTCCGTCCGCCCGCGGCGGTTACCCCGCGCGCAGTCTACTACACCGCGCTTCGCGCTCGGCGGCCGATGGGAGGCGTTCAGCGATACATGCGGGGCGCAGTCGGGTGCGGGCCGCCGACGACGGTCGGCTCGGGCGCCAGGAAGATGTTCAAGGCGCGTGCGTGGGCCTCCCCGACGACACGGGTGGCGTGCCGGACACGGGGCGGGATCACGATCATCTGCCCGGCCTGTACTTCCACCGGCTCGCCCTCGACCACGAGCTGGAGCGCGCCTTCCTCCACGATCGTGATCTGTTCTTGCGGATGATAGTGCGCGGGCACGTCGTACCCGGGCCGGTAGAGACACCGCACGACCATGAGTCGCTCGGTGGTCAGGATCTCCTGGTCCAGATAGTCCTGCGCGTCGCGCGCTTCGAGACTCCGCCAGGCGCTCAGTCGATAGTGCGCGCTCGCCCGCACTCCCGAGACTCCGTTTGCACTCGCCACCTCGCCATCCTCCCTTCAGGCGTTCCTTCGCCATCGGCGACGTCGGCCGACGGCGCCGCCTACTTTCGTATCGGCACGCGAGGGCGAGGCTGAACGAGATTCCACTCCAGCGGCCGAAGTGATGCCAGAGCGCCGACGGGAGCGCGCTCAGCGGAGGGTGAAGAGCGACTCCTTGACCCAGCCCATGAAGGCCGGAACGCCGGGCAGGATCGAGTCGGGGGCGGATCCGATCCAGATCAGACCGAGCGCGCAAACGGTGACGACGCCGGCCACGACGGTGGAGCGCTCCAGCACGAGCTCCCGCTCGGCCGGCCGCATATAGAGCGCCACGAGGACGCGTAGGTAGTAATAGACCGAGAGCGCGCTGTTCAGCACCGCGATGACCACGAGCGAGACGAAGCCGTGCTCGATCGCGTTCTGGAAGAGCACGTACTTCCCGAGGAAGCCGGCGGTGGGGGGCAATCCCGCGAGCGAGATCATGAAAACCGACATGGCCAGGGCGAGACCCGGGGTGCGCCATCCGAGGCCGGCGTAGTCGGAGATTTCGAGTCGCTCCTCCCCTCGCTCCCCCCAGAGGATGACCACGCCGAAGGCGCCGATGTTCATGAGCGTGTAGGCCAGCAGGTAGTAGAGCACCGCGCTGAGCGCCTCGCGATCGCCGCTCGCGGTGAACGCCACCAATCCGATCAGCATGTACCCGGCGTGCGCGATCGACGAGTAGGCCATCATGCGCTTCACGTTCGACTGAGTGAGCGCGGCCAGGTTTCCCACGGTCATGGTGAGGACTGCGATCCACCAGAGGAACTCCGGCGCCGGGAGCAGCGCATTGACCGGCGCGGCGAGGAAGAGCACGCGCGCCAGCGCCCCGAACGCGGCCGCCTTCACCGCCGTGGCCATGAACGCCGTCACCGCGGTGGGCGCGCCTTCGTAGACATCCGGCGCCCACATGTGGAACGGAACGGTCGCCGCCTTGAAGAGGAATCCCGACAAGAGGAGGACGTATCCGACCTGCAGCAGCGGATCGGACGGCGCGAGCGAGAGAGCCGCGGCGAGATCGGTCGTGCCGGTGGCGCCGTAGACGAGCGCCCCACCGAAGAGGAAGACCGCCGAGGAGAAGGCGCCGAGGAGGAAGTACTTGAGGCCCGCCTCCAGACTGCGTTCGTCCTTCCGCAGAAACCCACTGAGAACATAGAGCGGGATCGAGAGAAGCTCGAGCCCGAGGAAGAGCGTCAGCAGTTCGGTGCTGGAGGCGAAGAGCAGCATCCCCGACGCGGAGAACAGGAGCAGCGAGTAGTACTCACCCCGCAGTCGTCCCACTTTGCGCAAGTAGGTTTCGGAGAGCAGCACGGAGAACAGCGTGGCGACGGTGACGACGATCCCGATGAAGGCGCCGAAGGAGTCCTCGACGAACTGCGGTCCGAAGACATTCGGTCCCAGGCCGGACGACCAACGCGCGATCTGCGCCAGGAGCGCTAGGAGCGGAATCGGCGCCGCGATCCAGGTCCACGGCAGGGTCCGTTTGCGGCCGGCGATCGTATCGATCAGGACCAGGAGCAGTCCGCCGACCGACAGGAGGAGGAACGGCCAGAGTGGGGCCAGCGCGTCACCGCTCAGATCGGGCGTGTTCATAAGCTCGCCCCCCTCAGCGAGTCGATCGACGAAGGCTCGAACAGACCCATGTCGCCCTCACCCCCCGATTCTCTCGACGGCGGTGAACCCGGAGCGGGTTGTCCGGGCGCCGGCGCACCCGGCGCGGACCGACCCGGCGCGGATCGACCCGGTGGCAGTTCTCCTGAGGGCCGAGACGACGGCGCGACGCGAGAGAGGGTCCGCTGGAGGCTCGGCTCCATCATCTTCAGGAACGGCTGCGGACGAACCCCCATCACGACGATGAGGACGAGGATCGGCGCCAGCACCGCGACTTCGCGCCGCGTCAGGTCGGGGATCCGACGGTTCGCCTCGTTCGTGACCGGGCCAAAGAGAAAGCGTTTGGCCAACCAGAGCATGTAGACCGCGCCGAGGACGACGCCGAAGGAAGCCAACACCCCCGCCAGGCGATTCGCCTCGAAGATGCCGAGCAAGACCAAGAACTCCCCGACGAAGCCGTTCAGTCCTGGTAGTCCGATCGAGGAGAGCGTGACGAAGATGAAGACGAACGAGAACCAGGGCATGGTCTGCGCGAGTCCGCCGTATTCCGAGATCTCGCGCGTGTGACGGCGTTCGTAGACCACGCCGACCAAGAGGAAGAGCGCGCCGGTCGAGAGGCCGTGGCTGATCATCTGGTAGAGCGAGCCGCTGAATCCGGGGAGCCCGAAACTGAACAGTCCGAGCATGCAGTAGGCGAGATGGCTGACCGACGAGTAGGCGACGAGTTTCTTGATGTCGGTCTGGACCATCGCCACGAGCGCACCGTAGAGCACGCCGATGACCGCGAGGGTCAGCAGCAGCGGTTGGAACGTGTGCGCCGCCTCGGGGAAGAGCGGAAGCGCGAGGCGCAGGAAGCCGTAGGTCCCCATCTTGAGCAAGACGCCGGCCAGGATGACTGAACCCGCGGTCGGCGCTTCGACATGGGCGTCGGGCAGCCAGGTGTGGAGCGGGAAGAGCGGCACCTTGATGGCGAAGGCGAGGGCGAACGCGGCGAAGTACCAGAGCTGACGACTCGGGTCGATGATCGTGCCGTAGAGCTGGAGGAGATCGAAGGTGAAGACTCCCGTCTGTGCGTGATGATCGAAATAGAGACAGACGATCGCGACGAGCATGAGGAGCGAACCGACGATCGTATAGAGGACGAACTTCACCGCGGCGTAGATCCGTCGCTTGCCCCCCCACACCCCGATGAGCAGGTACATCGGGATGAGCATGACTTCCCAGAAGATGTAGAAGAGAAAGAGATCGAGCGCGAGGAACGTCCCCAACATGCCGGTCTGGAGCACCAGCATGAGGATGTGGAACTCTTTCACTCGCTCATGGATCGACTTGGTCGAGGCCAGGATCACCAGCGGCGTCAGGAAGGTCGTGAGCAGAACCAGGAAGAGCGAGATGCCGTCGACGCCGAGCGAGTAGTCGATGCCGAGACCCGGGATCCAGGGCAGTTTGACCGAGGCGTGGAATCCGCCGTCGGCGCGCACTCCGGAGAGGAGCCCGAGCGAGAGGAGGAAGACGACCCCCGTGACGACGAGCGTCGCGGTCCGGAAGAACCCTTCCCGATCGCGCGGGACCGCGAGGAAGCCGAGAGCGGCGATCGTCGGCAAGAAGACGATGAGAGAGAGGAGCGCTGCGGAATCCAAATCGATCCTCTCCTAGCGTGAGAGTTGATAGACCATCGCCGCCACTCCGAGGAGGATGACGAAGGCGTAGGCCTGGACGTAGCCGGTCTGGAAGAAGCGCAACGCGTAGCTGCCGAGCTTCGAGACCATCCCGACCGCGTTGACCAACATGTCGACGATCCTGACGTCCACGACAGAGAACAGAACCCGTCTCGAGAACGCGACGGTGGGACGCACGGCGATCGCGTCATACAGTTCGTCGACGCGGTACTTGTCACGCACCAGTCGATAGAGGCCGCCGAGCGACTGCGCGACGCGCACCGGAACTTCGGGCCGTTTCAGATAGAGGTTCCATCCCAGCAGCATCGCCAGGAGCGACCAACCCAACGACGCCGCCATCAGGGTCCACTCCAGCGCGGCGTGGTCGGCGTGCTCGACCCCAGCATGTGAATCACCAGCATGTGAATCACCAGCATGCGTATCCACCGCATGCGCGTCGCCGCCGTGGGCGCCGGCCGTCTCCAGCACTGGCGCGAGCCAGGCCTCGAAACGGTTTCCCCCCAGCCCCATCACCGCCGGCGTGCCGATGAAGCCGATCAGAGCCGAGCCGAGCGCCAGGAGGATCAGAGGCGTCGTCATGCTGCGGGGCGATTCGTGGAGGTGGTGCGCCGCGTGTTCGTCCACGCGGGACTTGCCGAAGAAGGTCAGCGCGACCAGCCGGGTCATGTAGAGAGCGGTCAGACCGGCGGCCAGGAACGCCACGCCCCAGAGGAGTTTCGGCAACCACGGATAGGCGGCGTTCTCGGCGATGAAGGTGCGGTAGAGGATCTCGTCCTTCGAGAAGAAACCGGCGAAGGGGAAGATTCCGCAGATCGCGAGCCAACCGACGAGGAACGTCCGCGTGGTGATCGGGATCTTCTTGGCCAACCCGCCCATCTTGCGGATGTCCTGCTCGCCGGAAAGGGCGTGGATCACGCTGCCGGCCCCGAGGAACATGAGCGCCTTGAAGAAGGCGTGCGTGACGACATGGAAGAGGCCGGCCGCGGGGGCGCCCACGCCGACTCCGAGGAACATGAAGCCGAGCTGGCTGACCGTCGAATAGGCCAGCACCTTCTTGATGTCGAACTGAGTCAGGCCAATGGTGGCGGCGACCAGCGCGGTCGCGGCGCCGACGCAGGCGACGACCGTGAGCGCGTCGGGCGAGAGCGCGAAGAGCCAGTTCATCCGCACGGCCAGATAGATGCCCGAGGTCACCATGGTGGCGGCGTGGATGAGGGCGGAGACCGGAGTGGGGCCGGCCATGGCGTCGGGCAACCAGGTGTAGAGCGGGATCTGCGCCGACTTACCGGTCGCTCCGAGGAAGAAGAGGAGCGCCGCGGCGGTGGCGACGCCGGGTCCGATCAGATGCGCCTGCGCCTGCATCTCGCGGAAAATCAGCGTCCCGTGCCCCTGCTGCACGAAGGCCCAGTAGAGGACGAACATCCCGAGGAGGAAGCCGAAGTCGCCGATCCGGTTCATGACGAAGGCCTTCATGCCGGCGGCCGCCTTGGCCGGGTCTTCGTGCCAGAACCCGATCAACAGGTACGAGCAGAGCCCGACCCCCTCCCAGCCGACGAAGAGCAACACGAGGTTGTCGCCGAGCACCAGGGTGATCATCGAGAACATGAACAGGTTGAGGTACGCGAAGTACCGCGCGAACCCTCGGTCGTGCGACATGTAACCGACCGAGTAGACGTGGATGAGGAAGCCGATCCCCGTCACGAACAGCAGCATCGCCGCGGAGAGCGGGTCGAGCAGGAACCCGAGGGGGATCCGCAGCGAACCGACCTCGATCCACGAGTAGAGCTCTTGCGTGAGAAAGCGCGCCTCGGGCGTGAGATCACGCAGCGCCAGGAAGCCGATCACCGCGACCACGAAGGAAGCGGCCGGCATGAGGCAGGCGATCCAGGCCGACAGCGCGCGCGACGGCCCCTCCGGCCGGTGCGCGCGGCTGAGCGCCATCGCCCCGTTCAGGATCGCCCCGAGCAGGGGGAAGAACGGGATCAACCACAGGTATTCGACCCGCATGCTCCTCGCTTCCGTTATTCGTTCAGGATCGAAAGGTCATCGAGATTGGTCGTCTGCCTGAGGCGGAAGATCGCGACCACGATGGCGAGCCCGATCGCGGCCTCCACGGCGGCGATCGCGATGACGAAGAACGCCAGGACCTGCCCTTCCATGTTGCCCCACTGGCGCGCATAGGCCAGGAGCGCGAGGTTCACGGCGTTCAGCATCAATTCCACGCACATCAGGACGGTGATGGCGTTGCGACGGACGAGCACTCCGAGCGCGCCCAAGAAGAAGAGCGCGATCGAGAGCCAGGTGAAGTGTTCGGTGGTGATCTCGCCCACGTCATTCCCCCCGCTTCGCGATGACCACCGCGCCCAGGATGCCCACGAGCAGGATCAAGGACACGATTTCGAAGGGCAGAACATACCGGGTGAAGACGATGTCGGCCAGATTCTCGACCGTTCCGAAGTCGGGAGGGATGGCGGCGGGCGGAGGCGCCGGGCGCGCGCCGGCGATGCGCAGCAACATCAGTCCGCCAGCCAAAAGACAGACGAGGGCGCTGAAGAGCAATTTGCCGCGCTGGATCGATTGCGCCCGCAGATCGGCCTCGCGCAGATCGAGCAACATGATGACGAAGACGATCAGCACGACCACGGCGCCGGTGTAGACGAGGATCTGGATGATGAAGAGAAACGGGGCCGAGAGCGCGGCGAAGAGCCCGGCCAACGCGGTCAGACAGATCGCGAGAGCCAACGCGCTGGCCATGGGAGATCGCTTCCCCACGACGAACGCGCCCGAGACGAGGCTCGTCAGCGCCAACGACCAGAAGACGATCGGGTTCATCAGACCCCCTTCGAACTCGTGCGCCAGCCGGCCGGCGATTGCGGGCGCTCGATCGGCTTGCCGTCTTCCCACTCCGTCTCGTCGGGGTCGACGGGGGGCGCGATCGGCTCACCGGTCGACGGCGCCCGCGCCGCGCGCGGCGCTTGGTGCTCGAGGAAGCTCTTCCCGTGCAGCAGAAAGTC
>CAZVYN010000068.1:0-22760 GCA_964631125.1 uncultured bacterium
CCTCCCGCTCTCCCGCACCCGCCGCTCCTGCGTCTTCATATCCACCTCGATCAGCCCGAACTTCGCCCTGTATCCATCCGCCCACTCGAAGTTGTCCAGCAGCGACCAATGCAGGTACCCGAGCACCGGGATCCCTTCCGCGCTCGCTCGCATCAGCTCCCACAAGTGGAGCAAGAGAAACGTGTGCCGGTTCGAGTCGTCGCGAGCGGCGGTCCCGTTCTCCGTCACCAGCACCGGGAGACCGTGGCGGGCGAAACGCCGGAGGAAATGCCCGAATCCCTCGGGGTAGATCTCCCATCCGAGGTCGTTTCGCTTGGCGACGTGCTGGTAGGTCTCCAGACTACACATATTGCCGATCAGCCCCGGCACGTCGAAGCCGGTATTCTTCACGAAGTCGCGTGTATAGTAGTTCAGCCCGACGAAATCGAGGGTGTGCGCCGCGGGCAGTCGCTCCCACATGACTCCTGGAATGAGGAGGCTGCCTCGATGGATGGCGTCGAGGAAGACGTCGTTGAAAATGTATTCGCGCACGCGGACCGACATGCGATCGAACCACGAGTCGGGATTGCACGGGCTGGAGGCGATTCCGTGCTTGGCCAATCCGACCTTGGCGCGCGGGTACAGTTCGTGGATCGCACGATAGGCGCGAGCGTGGGTGCGCAACATGCGGGCGAGGACGCGGAACGCCGTCGCGTGATCCTGTTTTCCGGGCGGCCACTGGCCGATCACGTATCCCTTGAAGAGTTGGACCACCGGTTCGTTGATCGTGATCCACCACCGGACCCTGGCGCCGTACTCGGTGACGACGCGGCGCACGAAACGCTCGAACAGCATTTCGAACCGCTCGCACTCCCACCCACCCTGGGCGGACAGCCACTGCGGCAGGGTGAAATGGAGCAGCGTGACGATCGGCTCGATCCGCCGTTCGACCAGCGCATGGATGACCTCGCCGTAGTGCGCCAGCGCTTCGTCGCAGAAGCGTCCCTCTTCCGGTTCGATCCGGCTCCACTCGACCGAGAATCGATGGGCGTTGTGACGCAATTCGTGAGCGAGATCGAAGTCTTCCCTGAACCGACGGTAATGATCGGCGGCGAGCCCCGAAGGGGTCGCGACGCGCCCCGCCTGCTCCCAGGCCCACCAATCGTTGTTGGTGTTGTCGCCCTCTACCTGGTGAGCCGAGGTGGCCGCGCCCCAGAGGAAGTCGGGCGGAAACCGGAAGCTCTCGATGCGCGGATCGTCGGTCACTCCAGCCTTCCTCCAGGAATCGCGCTGCGTCACGGGCAGCTACGTTAGCGCGGGAAGCTCCAAGACGCGTTGAAATGGGTCGAAGTTCCTCATCCAGTCTCGACGTCGCGCCGATACGAGCAAGGAGGAGGACCTAGATGGAACCGACACGTCCGCTCGGCGAGATCCTGATCGAAAACGGCTATCTGACGGTCGACCAGTTGGATGAAGCACTCGCTCAGCAGAAGCAGCGGCCCGACATCCCTCTCGGACAGCTCTGTGTGTCGCTCGGGCACCTCAGTCAAGACCGACTGCGCGTGATCTTGGCGCGTTATGGCAAGCAAATCGCGCTCGGAGAGATGCTGTGCAACGCGGGTTCCGTGAGCCTTCATCAGATCGCCGGCGCGCTCCAGGAACAGCAGCGGACCGGCCAGCGACTCGGAGAGATCCTGATCCGGCAAGGGATCATCAGCGAGGTCGCGCTCTACGGCATGCTGACCCAGCAGTATGGAATCCCGTTCGTCCCGATCGGGGAGATGAACCCGGCGGCGGGGCTCAAGCACCTCGTGACGCCGGTCTTCGCCGCACAGAATCGCCTGGTGCCGATCTCGCGCCTGGGCGATCAGCTCACCGTCGCGATCTCCGATCCGGCGCGCGTCTCCATCATGGAAGACCTCGGCACGACCACGGGACTCCGCGTCACCCCGGTGTTGGCGACGCCTTCCGATGTCGCCACCGTCTACCACCGTCTCTATGGGGCTGAACTCGGCGAGCAGCTCGCTCAGCGATCGCTCGGCCGCCAGCGCGGAAAGCACGACACGGTCGCGGACCGCGCCTCCAGCGCACCCAGACCGATCGCGGCGACTCCACTTTCTCCCGCGGCCGCGCGGATCGCCGCGGCCTCCACCGCAGGCCGACTCGGCGGCTTCACGTCGTCTCCGGACATCCCGACCTCGGCTCTCCAGACTTGGACGGAAGACTCAGGGGTCGAGGTCATCGAAGAGGAGCTGCTCGAGACCTCCTACGGGAACAAGTACACGACCGGAGAAGACAGCCCACTCGTCCAGAACGTCGTGCAGGCGATGATCCGCCGCGCGCTCTCGCTCCGCGCGAGCGATATCCATCTCGAAGCGACCGTGAACGGACCGCGCGTCCGGCTGCGCGTCGACGGTGTTCTGCACGAGCACCATCTCGGGGATCTGCACACTCCGTTCAACAACGCCTATCGGTCGGTCATCTCTCGGCTGAAAATTCTCTCCCAGCTCGATATCACCGAACGCCGACGTCCGCAGGACGGCAGCTTTCGCATGCTGGCTCGTTCGGCGAAGGGCCTCAACTCGGTCGACTTCCGCGTCTCGACGCTGCCGGGACGTTTCGGTGAGGGGATGGTCCTGCGTATCCTCGACCAGACTCGCGCGCCGCAGTCCTTGGAGGGACTCGGTCTCTCCCCCGATGTCGTGCGCGATCTGATGGCGGCGATCCACCGTCCGACCGGAATCCTCCTCATCACCGGACCGACCGGATCGGGCAAGAGTTCCACGCTCTACGCCGCGCTGCGCACGATCTACCACCCGGGCCTGAAGATCCTGACGGCCGAGGATCCGATCGAGTACACGCACCCCGGCATCTGTCAGGCCGAGGTGAATCCGATTCTCGACAACACGTTCGCCAAGTACCTGCGCGCATTCCTGCGGCAAGATCCGGACGTGATCATGGTGGGCGAAATCCGCGACTCCGAGACGGCCGAGATGGCGATGCGCGCGGCGCAGACGGGACACCTCCTGCTGAGCACGCTCCACACCAACAGCTCGACCGCCAGCGTGGCGCGGCTGCTCGATCTGGAGATGGACCCGAACAGCATCGCGTCGACTCTGATCGCGATCATGGCCCAGCGCCTCGTGCGCAAGGTCTGCGCCGAGTGCTCCGAGACGTATGAACCGGAGGACTACCTGCTGGCCGAGTGGTTCGAAGAGCCGCCGACCGCCGTGGCCTGGAAGCGCGGCCGCGGCTGCGGCGCTTGCTCCGGCGCCGGGTACGCGGGCCGAGTCGCGGTGGCGGAGCTCTGGACTCCGTCCCACCAGGAAATCATGATGGTGAACAAGCGCGTCAGCTCCGACGAATTGCGCCGCGAAGCGCTCACCCACATGAAGTGCCTCGGCGAAGACGCTCTCCGCAAGGCGATCGCCGGCGTCACGACGCTGGACGAGGCCTTCCGCATCGTGCCGTATGAAGACGTCGTCCATGTGCGGCAGCAGCGTTCGGCGCAGATGGCGACGGAAACTCCGCAGCGGGTCTCGCGAGCGGCCTGACCTCGGGCGGTGTGAGCGCGGCGTTGGCGCGGCGGCGCAGCGGCGGCGCAGCGGCGGCCATCGAGTACGTTTCGACCGGCTCATCGGGACGCTTGAAAAATTGGTGCAACTCGCCGCGCGGCTAGTTGCACCATTTTTCACATGAGATGATCGCTCGCGATGCGTCGCGCGTCAGCGTCTTGATGAACTCGACCCGCCGGAATCGCAGTGCGGTCCAGTCCTCATCGATCGCGATCTGACGGACGCCTTCGAATCCGATCTCTCCGAGCGCGACCCATCCGGTGTCCCGGTTGAAGTCGCAGCGGTACAACGCGTTTCGAAACGTGTTCGACACGTGTTCTGGCTCGGGCAGACCGACGACCCGCGCGCGGACGAACTGCTCGAGGAAATCTTGTTGGGGGAGTGAAGGCCGACCTCGCTCCAAGCCGGGGTGTCGAGCGGCGATCGACGCTTCACTCCCCGCAACTCAACGAGCGAGGAGCAGGCGTACGGTTTCTTCTCGATCGGCCGCCGCGAGTCTTCCGAGGTAGAGGCCGGCGGCCATCTCGCGACCGGACTGATCACGGCCATCCCAGCGCACGACTGCCTGCGAGGCGAGCACGCTGATCTCGCGCACGCGACGCCCGTTCGCGTCATGGATGGAAAAGGCGCCGGTCGCGCCGCTGGATAGCACGAGGCGGAGTTCGACCGAGTCGCTGAACGGTTGCGGCCAGACCCCTCGAATCATCGAGTTGGGCGGCGGCGTCAACGCGCCCTGCACATCCGCCGACGTCGGCTCCGTCACCGTCAGCTTCTGATTCGCGGCGACGTTGCTGAGCACCTGCACGATCCCGCTCGGCCAACGAATCTCGACCGAGTCGGCGGTCGCGGCGTCGCGCAGCCCGAAGTGGGCGCGCAGATCGTTCTGCCCTTGGAACGTGTTCTGCGCCGAGATGTCCCGTCGCTGCCAGGTCGGGACGCCGCTGACCGTCGCCTTCACGCGCACGCGCGCGCCGATCGCCGATCGATTGGAGACGGTTCCGACCAGGTTCAGCGAGAGCCACTTGTTCCCACTGGCTTCGTCGTTCCGATAGAGCGACCGACGGGTGGTGGGAGCGTTGACATAGAGGTCGACGTCGCCGTCGTCGTCGTAGTCGCCCGCGGTCGCGCCGCGCGTGGCGAAGGCGACGGCGGTGAGCGGCGTCGTGATGATGCTCGTGAACGACCCGCCGCCATTGTTCTGGTAGAGCCAGTCCTTGGTCGGACCGTCGGTCGCCACGAAGCAGTCGAGGTCGCCGTCGTTGTCATAGTCGATCCAGTTCCAGACCTGACCGTCCTGCGGATCGGTCGCGATCGGCGCGTCGGTGATGCGCTCGAACTGCGGCTGACCCGTCTCGGTCAGCAGGTTCCGGAAGAGGAAATCGGGCGCGACGGTCCCGTTGGCCGGGCCGCTGCCGATGAAGAGATCTTGGTCCCCATCGTCGTCGTAGTCGGCCCAGGTCGCGACGGTGTACGGCGCGAGGCCGTCAGTGATCGGTTCGCTCGTCACGCGCGTGAAGCTCCAGCCCGGAGCGCCGCTGTTGTGGAACAGATGGTTCGGCAACGGCGCCCCCGGGATGAAGTCCGCCGGATGAGCGATGACGAGGTCGACCCAACCGTCGTTGTCATAGTCGGCCCAGGCGCAGGACCAACCGCGGTTGGCGGAGAGATCGCCGAGGCCGCCGGTCTCGACCGCGGTGAAGACGCCGCCCGCGTTTTGGTACAACGCCCCGACGACGCCCGCGCAGAATGCGTCGGGGTCGCCGTCCTCGTCGTGGTCCGCCCAGCTTCCGCCGTCCATCGTGAAACCGGGGTTGACCACGTTCTCGCTCCCGAGGCCGCTCCCGAGGATCTGCGCGAAGACCCCGCCGCCGTCGTTGCGATAGAGATCGTTCGGATTCGCGAAGAGATCGATGTCGCCGTCGCCGTCGTAGTCGACCCAGCTCGCGCCGTAGTAATCGCCTCCGCCCGCCCCGGGGTCGGTCACGATCGGGTTCGAGACGTCGGTCACCTTGGTGAATGTGAATGCCGCCGATGGCTCAGCGGACGCGGCCAACAGAGCAACGACGGCCGCCGCCGTCAGGATCAGGCGCTTGGTCATATCGATTCCTCTCTCCCCCGGCAGGCGCGCATCGACAGCGTGCTCGTACCGTCATGACGCTACGGACCGGGGAGGACAGGGAGATACTCACCAGAACTGCGGATTCTGGCCTGCTAGGCTGTCCGGCGTGCCGACCGACGACCCATTTTCGACCCAGCCGCGCGGGACCCAGCCGCGTGGGACCCCGTCCCTTCGGAAGCGCTCGCGCTTCCTCCTCGTGCCGGTCGGCATCGGCTTGGTGCTGTTCTTCGCGACCTTCTTCATTCCGCGTTCCAGGTTCGAGGCGCCGCAGCGGCAGGGTCCGCCGGCCGTCGTCGGACAGGAAGAGGAGAGGATGGTCTCTGGACCGGGCGGCGGTCGCGCCAGCAGCCGGAACCTCCACTGGGAGACGCGATATCACTTCGAGCTCCACGGCCACGACCTCAGCTCGTCGCAGCGCCGGTGGAAACACCACCTGCTCATGTTGCGAGACAAGGATGGCGGCAGCTCCGCCGAGATTCGAATTCTCGGGCAGGATGGCGACGCGGTCTGGCTCTACCTCCACGACCAGGTGATCGCGGTCTCGAGTCGCGACCGAAACGTGCTGGCCGATCGCGCTTTTTTGGAGCAACGGACGCCGGCACTGGCCGGAATGATCCCCGCGGAACTGAACTTCTACGCGTTTGATCAAGGACTCGTCATCACCGCCGCCGACGCGCGTCGTTTCATCGTGCGGGCGCCCGAATTCGCCGCCTTACCGTACACGCCCGCCAACGAGGAGTGGTTCACCCGCGCGCAATACATGTCGACACGCTGGAATGGTGGATATAGCACGAAGGACTTCCTCACGCGCCAAGCGACGATCGACGGCCGGTGGATCGGCTTCTACTCGGCGAAAGAGGCGGCCGACGCCGGAGAAGACGAGTTCGGTTCGAGTCTCGAGAATCCCTCGAGCGTCCTCGACGAAGGCTCGCAGGCTCGGCGCACGTTCTGGTCGGCGCGCATCGGAAAGACGAAGGAGTTCAGCGAGGGGCGCCATGATCGGCTGTTCGATCTGACGCGACGGCCGGGAGCACCAGAGTACTTGCGCAGCGGCTTCTTCATCCGACAGGGTACGACACAACCGCTCCTCACGCCCGATGCCTCGGGGACGACCGGACCGATGATCCTGCACCTCACACGCATCGACGCCGAGGGTCGGCTGGCGTTGACCTCGCTGGGGCCTGACTTCGGCGAACGCTGGACGGCCGTACTGCCGTTCTCCGAACTGGAGAATCGATGGGAGTGGGCGGATCGCTTGCTCCTGGTCGGCTCGCAGCAGATCACCGCAAAGGGAGTGACCCGCACACACGATCTCATCACCACCGTCGATCTCCGCGATGGCGCCGTCTCCGGATGGAACGTGACGCTCGAGCGCGATGCCGCGACGGTCCCGACGCCCTGAACCGACAACCCCGGGAGACCCCATGAGCCAAGACACCTGGAACGCCGTCGACTCCTACATCGTCGACTCGCTGGTCCCGCAGGATGAAGCCCTCACCGGCGCCCTCGCGGCGAGCGCGGCCGCCGGACTGCCGGAGATCCAGATCTCCCCGAACCAGGGAAGGCTGCTCTATCTCCTGGCGCGCATGCACGGCGCGAAGAACATTCTCGAGATCGGGACGCTGGGGGGCTACAGCGCGATCTGGTTGGCGCACGGCCTGGCGGAGGGCGGGCGACTGATCACTCTGGAATCGGACGCGAAGCACGCGGCGATCGCCCGCGGCGCCATCGCGCAAGCGGGCCTGAGCGATCGCGTCGAGGTTCGCCTGGGGCGCGCGCTCGACACCCTGCCGCAACTGGAGGCGGAGGGGCTCGGCCCCTTCGATCTCGTCTTCATCGACGCCGACAAGCCGAGCAACGCCGACTACTTTACCTGGGCGCTCAAGCTCTCGCGGATCGGCAGCGTCATCATCGTGGACAATGTCGTGCGCAAAGGGACGATCGTCGACGCGAAGAACGAAGATCCGAATGTCGTGGGCGTGCGCCGTCTCTATGAACTGCTCAGGATCGAGCCGCGCGTGCACGCCACGGCGGTCCAAACGGTCGGGAGCAAGGGACACGACGGCTTCGTGCTCGCGCTGGTCGTCGCCGGGGCCTAGCCGCATGGCGCGACTCGCGAATCGACGGCTCCTTCGATTGCTGGTTTTGCTGGTGGGCGGCGTTGCCGCATTGCCGTGTCTGCCCGGTGTTCCGGGCCAAGCGCGGGCGGATCTGCGGTCCGCCCGCTTCAGCTCCCAGCTCGAACTGTTGCAGCAGCTCCGGCGCTGCGACGAGTCCTGCCCCATGTTCCCCTCCGCTCCGTATGAGTACTACGTGTCGCTCGATCAGATGAAGCGCTCCGACTTGAAGCGCGAGATCGATCGCGCCGTGAAGAACCGCGCGGTCGGCGAGCGCGCCGACCTGATCCTGGAGCGCGCCAAGGTCGTGCGCGCCGGCTTGAACCGGGAAGGAGCGTTGCGCGATCTCGAGAGGATCCTCGCCGGCGATCTCAGCGCGCGCCGCAGCCTCTTCGACGAAGCGCTGCGTCAGGAGGCCGAGATTCGCTTGGAGTTTGCGGCGGAGAACTTCGATTGGGCGCTGGCCGGCCCGACCCGTGATCGCCTGCTCGAGCATCTGATCGTCCGGCAATCGGGAGACGACATCCGCGCGCGACTGCGGAACTTCGCCCGCTCCCGCGCGCTCGTTCTCGACGAGACGCTCCCCGAGACCGACTCGCGGGCGCCGTTGCTCCACGCGCTCGCGCTGTCCAGCTTCGCCTCCGCCATCACGGCGAAGACGCCCCCCAAGCAGTCACGCCAGCTCCTGCTCATGGCGCTCCTGGCCGAGAAGACGGCGGCCGAGCAGCACCCCTTCCCCGCGAACCGTTGGAATCTTCTCTTCGCCTCGTTCTATGCCCGCTCGCTGGCCGACATGGGGGTGAACCAGAATGAGTTCATCGAAGAGTCGTGGGCGCTCTACCAGGAAGCGGTGCAGTCGCCGCCGACGCTGGAAGAGATCGAGTCGGGGCGCTTCACCGACCGAGACTTCGATGTGCTGACCCGTCCCGCCGACTACTTCAAAGACGTGACCGATCCGACGCGGCTCCCGCAGAAGAACAACCCGCGTGGGATGACGCTCTACCTGCGCAATCACATGTTGGCGGAGATCCTTCTGGGCGAACCGTACGCCGGACGTCGCGGGCGAGACGCGGAGTTCGGCGAGGCCATCGTCCGGCTCGGACCGCCCGATCAGATCTCGATCGAGCCCGAAGTCGGCGAGGCGAACGAGGTCGGCGAGACTCCCGCGATCTCATCGTTGGCGAGCACATCGAAGGCCAGGCCGATCCAGGTCCTCGGGACCGGCGGAACGAAGATCACGTTCACCTGGGATGGACTCGCGATCGAAGGCCAGATGGCGAACGGCGGCCGCATCGCTCCGACGGAGGATTTCTCCCAGCGGATGTCGGCGGGCGACGCGCTCGTCGAGATGGCTCGACAGAACGATCCGACCAACGAAGTGGGACGCGACATTCTCGCGTACGACGGGTCAGTGAGCGGCCCCGTTGAGACGGCGCTCGCCTGGAGTGTGCCTTCGGAAACGACCTGGCTCGACGCGGACGGCCGCATCCACTCGAGCTTTCGAGTCGCGATCGTCCCCCCGAAAGGCGACATCTCCTGGGGCGCGGGGCGAGCGATCGCGCTGCGGATCCTGCGGCGCGAACCGACAACCGACGGCGCGGTGGTCCAGCGTGAGATCTACCGTTCGGACGCCACCCTCTCGGATCCGCACGACGTCCGCACTCTTCCAACCGGTGAACAGTTCTATGTCGTCTCGCAGGAGTTCGACGATCTGCCGGCGGGGCACGAATACCAGCTCGTGGCGTCGTGCGAAGCGAAATGGCCAGAGACCGAAGGTCAGTCGTTTCCGGGAGTGAACCGATTCATCGTCGATGCACTCGGCGCGGACGCGCTGCTGCTGGAGGATGCGCGGATGTACGCGCCGCCTCTCGACGCCTCGCCGGAAGAGATCACGGGGTTGCCGCCGGAACAGTTGGAGGAGAACCCGCTCTACCGCGTCGCCCAAGGGACGCCGTTTCTCGCCGAGGTCCCGTTCCACGGCGCTCGCTTTTCCACCGACGGCTCGTTCGATCTCCATCCGATGCAGATGGTCTTCGCCGCCGGCACCTTCGACCACCAAGTCGCGCCGCTCTTCCGAGAGAAGCGCGAGCGTGCGGACGCGGTCGATCTCGGCGCCGCCGGTCTGTCCACCCTCGCCATCCGCTTCCCCGCCGGGAGCATGCTCTCGACGCTCGTGCCTCCGATCGAGCCGATCGGCGTCTTCGTGGAGCAACGAGCGCGCGGGCGTGGCGCGATCCGCGTCTGCGTCACGACGGGCGGACTCTCACCCGGTCGCTATGTACTGATGGTGCAGCTCGAGGATCGCAACGCCGGCGAGATCGCGCATGTCCGACTCGATTTCGGTGTGACGAGTCCGGGTGAACTGCTGTCGCCGGAGAGCCTGACCGCGCGCTAGACGATCCGCTGCCGCAGCGCCTTCGCCACCGCGCCCGACTTCGAATCGACTTCGAGCTTGCGGTAGATGCTCTTCAGGTGGGAATGAACCGTCTCCACGCTCACATAGAGCTGCGCCGCGATCGTCTTGTAGGAGTGTCCCTCGCAGAGCAGCAAGAGGATGTCGTTCTCGCGCGGACTGAGCGGCGTCGCGGTCGACCGGCGGAACGACTCGGTCACGCGCCGCGCGATCGAAGGACTCATCGGCGCCCCGCCGTTCCTCGCCTCGGTGATCGCCTCGACGATGCGCGACGGAGCGGTCGTCTTGAGCAGATAGCCGCTCGCTCCACGCTCGAGCGCCAAGAAGACCGCTTCGTCATCGTCGCGAATCGTCAGCATCACGATGTCGGTCTCGGGCAGCGCGGCGCGGAATCGCGGCAAGGCGTCGAGTCCCGAGATGCCGGGAAGTCCGATGTCCAAGAGGAGCACGTCGGGCGGGCGCGTCGTGACTTGGGCCAGCGCCGCCTCACAGCTCGGGTAGGCGCCGACGCAGTCGAGGCCGCCCGTCCCGCGCACCAAGAGCGCGAGCGCGTCGCGGATCTCGTCGTCGTCTTCCACGATGCCGACCCGGAGCTTGCTCATCGCTCGACCGTAGCGCTGGGAGCGCCTCCGCGCGCACTCCCCCATTCCGGGGAGAGTTGCTCCACGCGCCCTTCGAACCGAACGCTCGTGCCCTCGCCGGGTGTGCCCACGACGAAGATCTCCCCGCGCGCCTCGGCCGCGCGGCTGCGCAGATTGCCCAGCCCCTGCCCGGTCGCGCCTCTGCTCGTACCCATGTCCGCGCTCGTCTCGATCCCACGCCCATCGTCGCGCAGCTCGATCACGACCGAGCCGTCGACTCGATGCGCCGAGAGCACCACCGACGAGGCCGACGCGTGTTTGTGCGCGTTGTGCATCGCCTCTTGGAACAGGAGCACCAGGTGCCGCTTCGCCTCCGGACCGAGGCGCGTGTCGGACGTCGCCGTGTCGGTCGCCTCGACCTGGAACTTGGTCGACGTGTCTTCGAAGAGCGCGCGCCCCGCTTCGTCGAGCTGCGCGAGAAGGTCTCCCACCCGGTCGCGCCTGGGATCGAGCACCCAGAGGAACTCGCGCGTGCGGCGGGTCAACGCCTGCGCCCCCGCCGCGATCTTCCCCATGAACGCCCGCGTTTCGGGCGAGGCGTTTCCGTCGAGGTCTCGCCGCACCAACTCCGCATAGAGAGAGATCCGCGCCAAGAGCACACCCATCTCATCGTGGTAGTCGCGCGCCACTTCTGCGCGGACCCGCGCGCGCGTGGAAGACGTACTCCCCCGGATCCAGATCGGTGTAGCCCGCATACCGCCGCTGTCCCGAATCGATCCAATCGGGATCGAGCCCCTCCAGGCGATAGGCGTAGCGCTGCCGGGAGGCGGCCCCGAAGTCGAGCGCCGCGAACTCGAAGGCGACGAAATCCTCGCGGTGGGAGAGGGCGATGCGTCCCTGGTCGTCCAAGACCTCACCCAACGGAGTCGCGCGATCGAAGAGTCGAAACGATGTCAGGACCATGGGCGGCGACGCCGACTCTGCTCGAATTCCCGATGGAGTGAACGCGGAGTAACCCGCGACGCTGCCGACCAAAAGGTCACCGCGCGCCGTGCGCGCCGCCGCATTCGGCAGGAGCTCGTTCGCCGGCAAGCCATCGGTCACATCGAACGAGAGGCGGCGGCCCGTCGCAGAACGCGCGCGCCCGTGACCGATCTCACAGCGAAAGCTACCGATGGAGCCGTGGTCGTCGCCGCGAGCAAGGAGTTCTTCAGTTCCCTGACGGACTCCAGTCTCATTTCAGGCCCTCCGGATCGAAACGGACTCGGCGACTCTACGTCCGACCCTGGCCATTGACGCAAGTCCGTGACCTCGACTTCGTCGGCAGAGCCGCCCCAGCCTTCGGGCGCGGCCGCAGTCTGCGGAGGCGACCTACCCGCTGCCTCCGCTAGAATGCGCCCCATGAAAAATGTCACCCACTTCAAACGCCCCGCGATCGAAGACCTGGAGTGGGTCGGCGGTCGCGTGCTCTCGCCGTTCTACATCACCGAGGGGACGCCGTATCGGCCGGAGATGACCTTCTGGGTGGAGATGCCGGAAGGGGCGGTGGTGTCGTTTTCGATAGGAACGGAGGAGAACGAAGCGGGCGCCTTCGGGGAGTCCCTGGCGGCCGCGATGGAGACTCCGATGTACGGGGCTCCGCGGCGGCCGAGTGTGGTGCGGGTGGCGGACTCGGAACTGGCGGCGGAGGTGCGACGCGTGCTTCCAGGGGTTCGGATCGTCCTGGCGCCGACGCCGGAAGTAGCGAGCGTGATGGAGGCGATGCACAGCGCGACACGGCCTGAGCTGGAGAGTGGCGGCGGCGCATCGGAGGAGTTGAGTTACTTCGAAGGCGGCCGGGTCGGAGTCGCGGCGGTCGAGAGGTTGTTTCGCGCGGCCGATGCTCTCTACCGAGCGGCGCCTTGGAAGTCCGCGGCCGACAGCCAGTTCTTGCGCGTGGACATTCCTGCGCACGGTGTCGAGGGCGCTTGTCTCTCGATCATCGGGGCATTGGGACAGAGTCTGGGGATCATCCTCTTCCCTTCGCTGGAGGGGTACGAGCGATTCGCGGCGCTGAACGACAGGGAAGAGCCGCTGGACGAGTCGCTGGATGGGCCGATCGATCTGGGCACGTCGATGTTGTCTCTCACGTTTCACGCGGGCGCCGAACTTCCCGATGGCATGTACCGCGAAACTCTGGAACACCGCTGGCCGGTTTCCAACGCGCGGGCCTATCCGACGGTGGAGCACCGCGACCCGGACGCCGTGCCGCGTCCACTAGTCGAGAGAGACTTCGAGATCATGACCGCGTGCGCGCAGTCGTTGGCTGCTTTCTACCGCAAGCATCGGAAGCGTTTCGAGCTGGATTCGTTCAACGAGCCGATTCGCGAGACGTACAACGCAGTGGGCGGGGTCGACGTGCGTCTCACCGCGCCGTTCGAGGAGGGACCGGCGTACGAGTTCGAGCCGATCGCTGCAACCACGACCTCGACCCCGATCTCAACGGCCAAGCAGGGACGCAACGAGCCCTGCCCCTGCGGGAGCGGGAAGAAGTACAAGAACTGTTGCCTGAAGCGCGCAGTGGCCGAGTTGGCGGCGCGTGATCCGGCGGCGGGCGCGCGCGTCCCGCCGACCGAGAGTCACTCGCTCGACGCAAGGTTGCATCGTCAACTCGCTCGATACGCCGACCAGCGCTTCGGGTACGCCTGGATCGACCTCGCGGATGAAGCGTTCCTCGATCCGCCGAAGCCCGAGACTCTCTGGGGTCACTGGGCGTTCTACCACCAGATCCTCGAAGGAGAGACTATCGCGCGGTCGTACCTCGAGACCTACGACGACCGACTGACGGGGGTCGATCGCGCATGGCTGGAAGCGCAACTCGCGGCGTGGCTCTCGATCTGGGAGATCGTCGAGACCGAACCCGGTCGCAGCCTGACCTTGTTGGATCTGCTCACGGGAGAGACCCGGCTGGTGCAGGAAAAGAACGCCTCCAAGTCGGCGGTCAAGCGCGACTGCCTGCTCGCGCGCGTCATCGACTTCCAGGGTTACTCGGTCCTCTGCGGCATGTACAACCGAGCACTCCCTCCGAGGGATGCTGCTGCTGTCGTCGAGCGAACGCGCGATCGACTGCGCCGCAAGCGCGCCGTTCCGGTCGATCGACTGCGCGCGGAGCCGATCGGCCTCCGCATGATCGAGAGTTGGGAGGACGCGCTGGAGGAGATCGAAATGCGAGCGAGCATCCCTCCGAATCTCCAGAATACCGACGGTCACCCCTTGTTGGTCACGGAGGACCACTTCGCTTTCGATCCGGTCGCGCGAAGCGAGATCCAGCGACGGCTCGCGGATCTGAAGGAAGTCGAAGACCCTCCGGACGCCGATGACCCCGAGCAGGTCTTCGTCCTCACGAAGCCCGGGAATCAGGTGCACAAGAGATGGACGAACACGGTCATCGCGAAGGCGACGATCTCCGGCGACATGCTGCGGGTGGAGACCAACTCCGTCGAACGATCGGACGCGCTGCGCACGCTCGTGGAGGCGTCGCTGGGGTCACTGATCGTCCATCGCGCCCGAGTGCACGCCGACCCGATCTCCAGCATGAATCGAATGCGCGGCGCCAAGGCGCATCCCGCCGGGCCCCCGGGTACATCCCTGCCCCCATCCGAAGAGTTGGATCGCGTGATGCTCGAGCTGAAGGCGCAGCACTACGCCGACTGGGTCGATGAGTCGATACCGCTCCCCGGCGGCATGACTCCCCGCGCGGCGGTCCAGACGAAGTCCGGTCGTAAGGCCGTCGAGTTGCTACTGAAGGAGAGCGAGAATCGTGAGTCCCGGCTCCCCGGGGGTCAGCGGTTCGACTTCGGCGCGATTCGGCGGGAGTTGGGGCTGGACGGGTAGCGGGAGACAGCGGCGCGAGCGGTACACGGTGTCCCCGGACTTCGGATCGTGCGATCTGCTTTGTGACAAATAGTGCAACTCGTTTCGCGACGAGTTGCACCATTTTTCACAAACCGCTTTCGGCCCAAAGCGTTTCTCGGCAGCCCACATCCGACGGGCTGTGCGCGGAGGCCGCCAACCGGACCCGGCGCACCCGGCGCGGCGGCGCGACGGCGCGGCCCGCTGCGCAGAGGCCCGCTGCGCAGAGGCCCGGAAGACTCTCATCTCCCGGGCCTCGTGCGTACTCGGTCATCTCGATTCGATCAACTGGGTCCTGCACGACCGTTGCTTCGATCGGATCGATCGGATCGATCGAACCTACCGATACGTGACCTTCACCTTGCCCCAGCTCGACTCCCAAACCGGGACCGGGTCGCCGGCGCAGGTGATGGTGTAGAGGCGGGTGACGAACTCCTGCATGTCCGCATCGGTGATGAGGTAGTTGCAGGGGTCGGTGATGGCGTTCTGGTCGCCGATGCCGATGATGCACGGGACGTTGGTTCCGTTGCTGACGAGCCACGGACCCGGCGCGGAGCCGTCCTCGGGGTACGCCAGCGGCGTGCCGAAGGCGGGATCCCAGGTCGGCGTCAGGCCGTAGCAGACGTGACCGAGTCCGTCGGTGATCGGGTCGGGATCGCCGAGCGGTCCGGCGCAGTGGCCGCAACCCGAGTCGTAGGCGCCCGGCTGGAAGACGATCGGGTTTCCGATCGCCGCGAGCAGGTCGGCCATGACCGCCTGTCCGGCGTAGAACTGATCCCAATCACCGACCATGACCACACGGTGCGCGGCGTCGAGGAGCCAACTGTTCAAGTCGGCCTTCTCGGCGGGACCGAAGAAGTCGGCTCCGTTGAAGAATCCGGGCATGACGATGAAGGCCAGCGTGTAGTCGCTTCCGGTCAGCACTGGGAGAGCACCGGCCACCACGACATCGACGACCGCGCCCTGTCCGGTGAGGTGTGCGACGACCTGCGCATTGCCTTCGTCGTATCCGCTATGTCCCGTGTACCAGAGGACATCGGCGGCGCGCGCGGAGGTCGCGACGGTCGCGGCGAGTGCGCAGACAGCTAGGGTGAAGATGGATTTACGCATCGGTCACCTCCCCGGCCACTGCATGGTGCCGACCTGCGCGACGTCGATGACGGCGGGGACGTTGCCGACGCGGTAGAACTGCGCCAGTCGCGCCTCGTCGACTTCCATCCAGAATCCCCGACCATTCTGCAGGTCGAACGTGATCATCCCCTCGTTGTCGGTCACGCCGGAGACGGCGCGATCGGAGAAGTAGAGCACGACGAGCGATCCATCCAGCGGGGTCTCCTCGTTCGTGAGCTGGAAGCTCACCACTGCCGCGCCGGCCAGGGTCGCAGTCGCGACCATGAGCAAGACGAGCAGCGACAGAATCCGCGCATGCGGTAGTCGTAGTTTCATTGCAACCTCATTTCTCGGAACAAAGAATCGGCGAAGCGGGCGCCCGCTTGCCGACAAGGCGCCGCTTGAATCGCGGCCCGAAAAGCCTACTCCCGGGCTAGGGGCGTGGCAATCCCCCCGACGGTGCTCCGGGACGTTTTTTCAGCTCTCTCTCGCCCCCGGAGACGTTTCCGGAGACGTTCTCAAACGAGTACGGCGATCCTGGCCCTAGACCTCCGCGAGAACCTCACTCGCCGCCGCGAGCGCCAGGTCGATATCCGCTTCGGTGTGCGCGTAGGAGATGAAGTTGGTCTCGTACTGTGACGGCGCGAAGTAGACGCCGCGCGCGAGCATGCCGCGGAACCAGCGGGCGAAGAGGTCTAGGTCACAGCGCCGCACGTCGTCCCAGGAACGGACCGGGCCTGACTTGAAGAAGAGACTGATGAAGGAGCCGACGCGGGTCGCGGCGTAGTCGCGGCCGCGCGCGCGCAGGAGAGCAGTGAGGCCGTCATTCCAGCGGCGGCCGAGCGCCTCGAGCCGCGGATAAAGATCGCGTGTCTGCTCGACCTTGCGCAACGTGGCGAGAGCGGCGGCGGTCGCGAGCGGATTGCCGCTCAGCGTGCCGGCTTGGTAGATCGGTCCTTCGGGCGCGATCCGCGCCATCAATTCGGCGGAGCCGCCGTAGGCGGCGAGCGGGAGACCTCCCCCCACGATCTTGCCGAGGACGGTGAGATCCGCGCGCACCGTATACAGTTCTTGCGCACCGCCTTGGGCGACGCGGAATCCGGTCATCACTTCGTCGAAGATCAGGAGCGTCTTCTCGCGGTCGCAGATCGCGCGCAGCCCTTGGAGGAATCCGCGCTCCGGCGGGACGCAGCCCATGTTGCCGGCGACCGGCTCGACGATGATGGCCGCGATCTCGTCGGCATACCGGTCGAACATGGCCTCGACCGAATCGAGGTCGTTGTAGCGGGCGACGAGGGTGTCCATGGCGACGCCGGTCGGCACGCCCGGGCTGTCGGGCAGACCCAAGGTCGCCGCGCCCGACCCGGCCTTGATCAAGAAGCTGTCGCCGTGACCGTGATAACAGCCTGCGAACTTGATGATCTTGTCGCGACTGGCGGCCCCGCGTGCGAGTCGCACGGCCGACATGCACGCTTCGGTGCCGGAGCTGACCAGCCGCACCTGCTGGATCTGCGGGACGAGCCGGACGATCGTCTCGGCCAGCTCGACTTCCGCTTCGGTCGGTGCGCCGAACGAGACTCCCGCGGAGGCGGCGCGCGTGACGGCGGCGATCACGTCGGGGTCGGCATGTCCGAAGAGAAGCGGTCCCCAGGAGCCGACGAAGTCGAGGTACTTCCGGCCGTCGACGTCGATGACGTGGGCCCCTTCCCCGCGCGCGAGGAACAGAGGATCGCCGCCGACAGCTCGGAAAGCGCGCACGGGCGAGTTGACGCCGCCCGGGATCACGCGCTCGGCGCGCTGGAGAAGCGCGCGACTCTTGTCTCCGGCGAGGGAGTTCGGGCGAACCCCCTCGCCGTTCCCTGCTGAATCGGTCACGGCGCGGCCGATGCTCCGGCCTGGCGACGGACCTTCTCGAAGTCGCCCGCGCGGACGAACGTCATCTTCTCCAACGCGATGTACTCACGGAAGGCCTCGACGAGCTGATCCGGCGTGAGCGCGCCGACGTTCTTCTCCAACTCGGCGTCCCACGCCATCGTGCGGTTCTCTTCGGCGCGCGAGGCGAGCGCGCCGGCCAGTTCACGATCCTGTCCGCGCGAGACGGCCCGCGACTGCAGCCATCCCGACTTGGCCTCGGCCACCTCTTCGGCGGTGAAGCCTTCCTCACGGATGCGCGCGATCTCTTCCTTGAACGCCGCCATCAATCGCTCGGCGTTTTGCGGCGCGTAGATCGCGTTCGCGCGGAACCAACCGCCCTCGTCATGCGCATTCGCCGCCAGCCACGAACCGACGCCGTAGCTGATCCCTTCCTTCTGACGGATGCGAACGGCCAGACGCGAGTTCAAGAAGCCGCCGCCGGTGATGAAGTTGCTCAGCGCCAGCGATGGGAACTTCGGATCGCTGTCCTTCAGCTCGACCGGCAAGGCGGCCTGGAAGACGGCGCTCTCCTTGTCCGGCGCCTCCAACGAGAGGTCCATCGGGGCGACGTCGCGGTAGGGCGAGACGATTCGCTCGTACGGCTGCGGGCTCTTCCAATGGCCGAGCAACGTCGTGACCAGCGCCTCGACCGCGGCCGGATCGAAGTCGCCCACCACCGCCAACTCGCCGTTGCTCGCGCCGTAGAAGTCACGATGGAATTGCACCGCCTTCTCCACCTTGCTCGCCTCGAGGTCGGCCTTCTCCTCTTCGATCGTCGAGACGTAGCGCGGGTGCCCCTTCTGCCACGGCCGCACATGACGCTCGAGCGCGATGGAGGCCAGAGACTGAGGATCGCTCTTCGACTCTTCGATCTGCTGGAGCTGCGCCTCCTTCACCAGTCCGAACTCGGCGGGCGGGAAGGCCGGCGTGCGCAACATCTCGCTCACGAGGCGCAGGCTGCCTTCGAGGTGCTCCGCCGTCGTCTGGATGTTGGCGTTGGCGCCCTCCGCTCCGCCCCAGACGCCGATCCGCGCCTTCAGGCGATCGATCTCGTCTTGGATCTCCTGGCGCGAATGCTCTGACGTTCCGCGCATGAGCATCATGCCGGCCATCTCGGCGTCCTGCGCGTGACCCTGCAGCGACTGCGCGCTCCCGAAGTGCAACGCGAGCGAGGCGTTGACCGTCGCGCCGCGAGTCTTCTTCGGCAACATCACCAGTTCGAGCCCGTTCGGCAGGGTCTTGCGGATGACCTTCGCCTCGATGTTCTCGGGCGTCGCCTGGAAGTCCTCGCCCGCCGCGATCGCCTCGCCGCCCTTGTACGACGCGACCAAGCTGGCCACGTCCGGCGTCGCCGGGATCTCGATCCGCTCCGGCTTCTCGGTCGGAACGAACGTGCCGACGGTGCGGTTATTCTCCACCAGATAGGTCTTGGCCACGCGAGCGACATCGTCGGCTGAAACCGCCTTCAAGCGATCGCGATGCATGAACATGAGCCGCCAATCGCCCATGGCCGACCACTCCGACAACTCCAGCGCTGCCCGCTCGGAGTTCAGCATGGTCATCTCCCAATCCTTCAACATGCGGGCGCGCGCTCGCTCGACCTCTTCTTTGGTCGGCGGATTCTTCGCCAAGCCGTCGAGCGTCTCGAGCATCGTGTTGCGCGCGGTCTCGATCGACTTGTCGGAAGGAATGCCCGACTTCGCCATGAAGACGGTCGGGTCTTTCATGGAGTACTGATACGACGCGACCCAGGTGGCGTGCTGCGGCTCGACCAGCGCCTTGTAGAGGCGTCCGGAAGGGGCATCGCCCAGGATGAACGCGGCGAGATCGAGCGCGACGTAGTCGGGATGCGATCCGGCCGGCACATGGAACGCGACGCACAGCGCCTGGGAATCACCGACGCGCCGCAACGTGACGGCGCGCTCGCCGTCCTGCGCCGGCTCGGTCGTGTACAGCGTCGGAATCGTCCGCGACGGCTTCGGGATCGGCCCGAACTTCTTGTTCACGAGTTGAAGCGTCTTTTCCAACTCGATGTCGCCGGCCACCGCGAGCACGGCGTTGTCGGGCTGGTAATACATCCGATAGAAGGCCTGCAGGCGATCGATGGGCACGTTCTCGATGTCGGCGCGAGCGCCGATCGTCGAGTTGCCGTAGTTGTGCCAGAGATACGAGGTGGAGAGGACGCGCTCCTCCAAGACGGCGTTCGGCTCGTTCTCGCCCATCTCGAACTCGTTGCGGACGACCGACATCTCCGAGTCGAGATCCTTCTTCGCGATGAAGCTGTTCACCATGCGATCGGCCTCGAGATCCAGCGCCCAATCGAGGTTCTCGTCGCTCGAAGCGAAGGTCTCGAAGTAGTTGGTGCGATCGAGCCAGGTCGTGCCGTTGGGGCGCGCGCCGTGCTTCGTCAACTCATCGGGCACGTTCGGGTGATTGGTCGAACCCTTGAAGAGCAGGTGCTCCAGGAGGTGCGCCATTCCCGTCTCGCCGTAGTTCTCGTGCCGTGAGCCGACCAAGTAGGTGATGTTGACCGTGATCGTTTCCTTGGTCGGATCCGGGAAGAGGAGCACGCGAAGGCCGTTCTCGAGTCGGAACTCATGGATGCCCTCGACGCTCGGTCCCGCGGTGACGCCACTCGGCAACTGCATCCCGACCTCCGCGCCCTGAGCGCTCGCTGCGAATACCGCCAATGCGCCCACCAGAGCCACGGCGGCGGCGGAAGGAAGGGGCGCGACAACAGGGAGAGCCGACGAGGCGCCGGCGTGGTTTCGACTGGCCATGAGTGGTTCCTCTCTGGGGGGTATGCCGGCATGAATCGCGGAATGGTAGCCTCGCCGCCGGCTCGCGAAAAGCTCCGCGAGAAGTCCCTTCCGCCGAGCCGCCGAGCCGAGGTTGCCGATACCTGATCTCTAGGAGGTCTCCATGCCCCGACTCTCGGTCCGGACCGTGTCTCTTCGGCTTGTCGTCGTCGGCTGGATCGGCGTCTCGATCGGCGTCTCGATCGGCGGAATCCCTGGCGGACAATCCCCCCAAACTGCTATCGCGCAAGCGCCCGACGCCCCCCTAGCCAGCGGCGAGCTCATCGCCGGAGGCGGCGCGGACGATTTCCTGTCGGTCCGCCACGTGGTCCTGCGGGGACCCTGGTCGGAGATCGGCCGCTCGTTGGCCGCCCTCGCCTCGGAACATGGATGGAAGCCGCGCCTCGCCGACAATCCGGTTCCGGTGCGGGCGCAGCGCGCCTGGCTCGTGAACAACTATCCGGCGCACGTCGCGCGCATGCGTGGAGTGGCCGCCTTCGCCGGCATGCGATTGGACGAGGATCGCGCCTGGCTCTCGACCCTCTCCTATGGATTCGCGCGACCGGGTTGCTCGGTCGTCTTCTTCCCGCCCGCGTTGACCGAGAGCGGCCAAGGGATGCTGAGCCGCAACTACGACTTCACGACCGGCACCTTCACGGGTCGGCAACCGACGGACGCGGAGATCGCCTGCACGTCGCGACCGTATCTCTTGGAGCTGCATCCGACCGACGGCCACGCCTCGCTCTCGATGTGCGCGTACGACCTCTTGGGCGGCGTGATCGACGGCATCAACTCGCAAGGACTGACCGTGGCGCTGATGGCCGATGATGAGATCGTCGAGCGGGGCCTCTCCAAGCCCGCGCCAGGCCCGCAGCCCGGCCTCGATGTGCTGCAAGTTGGGCGGATCCTCTTGGACACCTGCGCATCGGTCGAGGACGCCGAGCGGCTGCTCCGTCAGATCGACCTCTACTATTCGTCGATCCCCTGCCACTACCTCGTGGCCGATCGCTTCGGCCGTTCCTTCGTCTGGGAAAACGACGTCTCGATGGACAAGGGGCACGCCATCTGGGGAGAGCCAGACGAGGCGCTCGTCGCCACCAACTTCATGCTTCACCTCCACGCGAACGGCGACTCGCTCCTAGCGGAGCCGCATCCCGCCGGTTCCTTCAATCGCTACCGCCGAGTCCGCGAGCAGATCGCGCGATCCGAAGGCAAACTCGACGACGCTGAGATCCGCGCGGTGGCTTCCTGCGTCGCGGCGTCGCACCCCGCGCCGCCCGAACCGTGGGCGCCGGGTCGAACGCTCTGGCACGCCGTCTACATCCCGAGCGAGCGAAGCATGTCCGTCGACTTCTATCTGGGCGAGGAAACCGATGCGACGACGGGAGCGCCGCGAGTCCGTCGGTCGGGCTACAAGGAGTTCGCGCTGAAGGCGGAGTAGCGGAGCGGGCCGACACTCGTCTGGCGAGGACCTTGCGATCGTACATTGGAGCGCCCCATGGCTGATCGAGCGCAATATCAAACGACCGCTGCATACAGCGACGGCCGTTGAAGGTGCTACGAGATGAGATGCAAGCGTCGGAGATCAGCTTCGGTCCAGCCAGCTCCACGGAGCATCGCGGTGAGAGTCTTCGGGGGAAACGTGGCGCCGGGCCGGTGGAACGCGACGACGACGCGGTGACCGTCTGGGTGGCGGTAGATCCGGTGGCTTCCAGCGCTTCGAGTCCAGACGAAGCCGTCAGCCTCGCGCGCCTGGATCAGTCGCTGCGCGGTAAGCGAGCGCAGTTCCGGGTTCACGGCGTGACGACGCTCACTGCGGGCGCTTCGATGAGCTGCCGCCCGGGCGGAATCACTTCTCCGGCCGAGACCAAGTCAGCCACATAGACGGAGACGGCCTCCTGGATATTTCGGAGTGCGTCATCTTGCGTCTGTCCCCAAGTCGCGCACCCCGGCAGCACTGGGCATTCGGCCGCCCATCGCCCGTTCTCGTCTTGCTCGACCACAACATCGAAGACGTGAGTCCTCATATGGAACCTCCCGAACGGAGAGTGTGCCTCTCTCATGGTGGATCGCATTGCTCGTTGCTATACAACATCTCATGGCGGACACGACCGTCCGTCAACGTGGCCTGAGGTTGGGCTACGCTGGCGCTCCCCTGTCACCAGCTCGCTCCAGGTTCGTGAATGATCCGGGTTACGTCGAGAGCATGCCCGCCGCCACATCCTTGGCGTGATACGTGACCACGATGTCCGCGCCGGCGCGG
>CAZVYN010000069.1:0-22399 GCA_964631125.1 uncultured bacterium
CTCCCGCTCCCTCTTCCTCCCCCTCCCCGATCCTCACGTCGCCCCGAGCGGCGACGCGAGTGCTGACCATCGCCGGCCGCACGTTCCAGTCGCGTCTCATGGTCGGCACGGGCAAGTACAAGGACTTCGAGGAGACGATACGCGCGCTCGAAGAGAGCGGCGCGGAGATCATCACCGTCGCCATCCGCCGGGTGAACCTGGATCGCTCGAAGGGCCCGTCGCTGCTCGACGCCATCGACGCGAAGCGCTACACGCTCCTCCCCAACACCGCCGGCTGTTTCACCGTGGAGGATGCGGTGCTGACGGCGCAGTTGGCGCGTGAAGCGCTGGGCACGAACCTGGTGAAGCTCGAGGTTCTCGGCGATCCGCGAACGCTCTTCCCCGACAATCGCGGCACGCTGCGCGCCGCGGAGATCCTGATCAAAGACGGCTTCGACGTTCTGCCCTACACGACCGACGACCCGATCGTCTGTCGGCAACTGGCGGAGTTGGGCTGCCCAGCGGTCATGCCGCTCGCGGCGCCGATCGGCTCGGGTCTCGGCATTCGCAACCCGACCAATCTGCAGATCATCCTGGAGACCGTGAACGTTCCGATCATCGTGGATGCCGGTGTGGGCACCGCTTCGGACGTCGCGGTGGCCATGGAGCTGGGCTGTGACGCGGTGCTGCTCAACACGGCGATCGCCGGCGCGGAGGACCCGATCAAGATGGCGCGGGCGATGCGCCTGGCCTGCGAAGCGGGCCGGTTGGCCTACGAGGCGGGACGGATCCCGAGGAAGCTCTACGCGACTGCCTCGAGTCCGCTCGACGGAGTCGTTCGGACCTCGTGACCCGCGCGATCGTTCCCTTCCGTCTGATGGTGATCAGCGACCGTCGACGAATGGGAGCGGATCCGGTCGCGACGGCCGCCGCGGTGTTCGGGCAGACCACGTCGCCCTGCGCGTTCCAGTGGCGAGAGAAAGATCTGAGTCCGGCCGAGACGCGCCGCGCAGTCGCACGCCTGCAGCTTGCGCTTCCCGCGAACTGTCGACTCGTGCTCAACGCCGGGGCCGAAGCCGCACCGGAGATCGCGGCGGAGTTCGGGCTCGACCTGCATCTGCCGGAGGCGTCCGCGCTGGAGCCGATCCGTCGAGCCGGCGGGGCGCTCACCGGCCGTTCGACCCACTCGCTCGCCTCTGCGCGAGAGGCGGAGCGGCAGGGCGCGAACTACATCCTCTTCGGACCGGTCTTCGAGACCGAGTCGAAACAGCCCTTCGGCCCGGCGCAGGGCCTGACCCGCCTCGCCGAGGTAGCCGCCGCAGTTGCGATCCCGGTCTTCGCCATCGGAGGAGTCACCGCCGAGCGGGTCGCCTCCTGCCGGAAGGCCGGCGCGGCCGGCGTCGCGGTCGTGGGGGCGGTCTGGGCCGCGGTTGATGGCGCCGCCGCGATCGGCAGGTTGCTCCGGATCGATAGTCTAATAGACTGACAATAAAGCGATTAGAAAAATTAGATAGCTAGTTGCCAAATTGCCATGCATTTTGGCAACGATGTTCCGCAGACGGTTAAATATCCAGAATACAGCGTCTTGCCTGGTGCTTGGCCCGCGGCAGACCGGCAAGACCACCTTGCTCAGCGGACTCTTGCCGGAATCCTCGAGCTGGTCGGTCGACCTCCTCGACCCCAGCACCCACCTCCGCTACGCGAAAGATCCCTCCCGCTTCCGTGCGGAGGTCGAGGCCGCGGCGGATGGAGGGGTCACGGACTTCCTGATCGACGAGGTGCAGCGTCTGCCAGTCCTCCTCGATGTCGTCCAGGGAGTCCTGGACCGTCGACCGGTTCGGTTCCTCCTGACCGGCTCCAGCGCGCGCAAGTTGCGCCGAGGCGGCGCCAACCTCCTGGGAGGGCGGGCGCTCGTCCGCCATCTGCATCCGCTCACTCGCGCGGAGCTCGGACCCGCGTTCGATCTCGACCGCGTTCTTCGGTTCGGAACTCTCCCCCCGATGATCGATCGACCCGATGAATTGGCGCGACAGACCCTGCGCAGCTACGTCGAGTCGTACTTGCGAGAGGAGATCCAGACCGAGGCGCTCGTCCGCAATCTGGGTGGATTCGCGCGATTGCTGGACATCGCGGCCTCGCAGAGCGGCGACATCCTCAACGCCAGTTCGATCGGTCGAGACGCGAGTCTGGCGACTCGAACTGTCGCCGAATACTTCCAGATCTTGGAAGACACCCTGATCGGCTTCCGGCTCGAAGCCTGGCGAAGGAGTCCACGCAGTCGACTGGTGGCGCACCCGAAGTTCTACCTCTTCGACACCGGCGTGACGAATGCCCTCGCCCAGCGATTGACCGCCCCGTTGGTGGGGTCGGCTCGAGGTCGCCTCTTCGAGCAGTGGCTCGTCCTCGAGTCCTGGCGGGAGATCGACTACTCGCAAGCCGAGGTCACCCCTTACTACTGGCGGACCCGGCAGGGCGCCGAGGTCGACCTGGTCCTGGCGCAGGGCCAGGACCTTCGCCTGGCGGTCGAGATCAAGTCGAAGGCGGTGGTCTCCGGCGCCGATCTGAGCGGGCTCCGGTCGTTCCGAGAGCAGAATCCCGGCGTGCCGTGCCGGGTCGTCTCGACCGCGCCCAACGCCTATCTTCTGGACGACATCCTCGTGCAGCCCTTCGGAGATTTCCTCGAAGAACTCCCGCAACTGCTCCGCCCGTTCGGAGGCAGCTAAGCTCCGGGGACTGACCACCCGATCTAGAGGGAACAGTGAAGCCGTCATCGCCCGCCTTCCAGTACCGCCGGCCGTTCCAGGAGCTGATCTTCAGCAACTGGATCCTCGTGCCGTTCGCGATGGTGCTGGGCGCCTTCGTGGCGATGCAGTTCTTCCAGCTCACGCCGCGCTACGTCAAGCTCCTGGTCGGCGTCGCGTTCCTCCTGGCGGTCGTCCGGCTGCCGATGCCCCGCGCCGTCACCCTCTTCTGCCTCATCTTCCCGGCGCCGACGTTCATCTTCTTGGCCGACACGAACGTGCTCTTCATCGGGCTGCTCTGCCTGATGTGGTTGATCCGACGGACGCGCCGCCAGGCGTCTCCCGCCGTCTCGACGACGATCGACTGGGCGCTCTGTATCTACCTCGGCGTGCACATCCTCTCGTTCATCAACGTCTCCAGCCCCGACGCCCTGGGCCGTGGAGGCGCCGTCATGCAGTTCATCGTCGCGGGCGTGGTCCTGTTCTGGCTCATCGTGAACGCGATCCGGACGGAGCGGGATCTCCAACTGCTCCTGCAGGCGCTCTGCTGGACTTCGGCTTTCGTCTACCTCACGGCCATCGTCGAGTGGCTGGGACAGGGCGCGCAGCTCGTGCCCGAGTGGTTCTTGTTCCGCGGCGGCCACACCACGATCAAGGACGCGCGAATCGGGGGGATCTTCGGGTTCCACGGTCTCTTGGCCGATTGGAGCGCGATGATGTTCTTCCTCCACGTGACGATGGCGGCTCGCGCGCAGCGGCGCATCGCTCGCATCGCCTACATCACGCTGGCCGCGGCCTCGTTGTTGATGATCGGCATCTCGGTCAACCGTGGCGGCGCGATCATCCTCATACTCGGCGGCGCGATGTACCTCTGGTACATCCGGCGTCACTTGAATTGGCCGGTCATCGTCCTGTGGACCGTCGGGGTCGTCGGGATCGGAGGCTTGCTGGGCATCGCCAGCAGCGCCTTCACCGATCGATTCCTGCTCCTGGGCCGAATCGCCGGAACACAGTTCCAACGCGGGATTCCGGACACACGCATCGAGGCGTGGATGCTGGTGACCCGGAAGATCCCGGAGCACTGGTTCATCGGCCACGGACCGTACTACGACTTGGCGGGCGGACGGAATTTCGGCGTCCTGTGGCCCCACAGCGCGTATCTGTTCTATCTGTACTCGACGGGAATCGTCGGCCTCGCAACCTTCCTCTGGATCGTGCTCAAGCTTTACGCGACGACGCGCCCGGGCAGCCACGTCAACTTCCGTCGAGTCCCCATCTCGCACGCCGCGCTCGCGATCGGCCACATCTGGATCGTGATGTTCGCCATTGCCCAGATCCGCGACGAGCATCAGCGAGGCAACGTGTACGTCTACGTCATGTGGATCACCTTCGGCGTCGCGATCGCGGCGCGGCAGATCCGACGCGACTCGGTCCGCCGGGCGCGCGCGGCGGCCGCCGTCGCGGCTTCCGCCGGCCCCTGACCCCGAGGAAGAACCGGTCCATCGTTTCGCCGCGCTCCGCTATCCTCTCCGGGCCGGCCGATCGCTCCCCGCAACCGAGGATGGACAGATGCTCACCTACGCCAGAACGGTCTCTTCGCCTTCGATCTCTTGCGCGGCCGCGCTGCTCGGTTCGATCGCGATACTCGCGATCTCCACTCCGGCGCGCGCCGACGAGTTCTTCTGGGCGAGCCCCACTCCGCAGGGGAATGTCCTGCGGGCGCTCGTCTTCGAAGCGGATGGACAGACCGGCTATGCCGTGGGCGAGTTCGGCGCGGTCCTTCGCACCGAAGACGGCGGACAGAGTTGGCTGGATCTCACGCCGTCCAACGTGGTCTTGCCGCACTTCGGCGACGTCCGCGTTCTCTCCGGCGGCGACCTGATCGCCGTCGGACAGGCGCCGGGCATCTTCCGCAGCCAGGATCAGGGCGTCAGTTGGTCGGCGGTGAGCAATCCTTCGACGACCGAGTTGCTCTCCCTCGAAGGTTTCGGCGCCACGCTCTATGCCGCCGGCAAATCCGGCAAGATCCTCCGCTCGACGGACGAGGGGGCGAGCTGGACGTCGCTTCCATCGCTGGCCACCCAGGAGATCGTCGACCAGCACTGGCGGAGCGCGACCGACGGCTATGTCGTCGGGCCGGGGCTGGTCCGACACACCACCAACGCCGGACAGACCTGGCAGACGCTGCCGGGCGCGAATGAGAACTTCTTCTTCCCGGGCGACATCCAGTTCCTCGATGAGCTGAACGGATGGGTCGCACTCGACTTCACGACGTTCCGCACGACGAACGGCGGCGTGAGTTGGTTCCCCAAACACGACGGCCCGTTCGCCAACAGCCCGATCTATCAGGAAGAACTCGCCTTCCTCGACGCGAACACCCGCTGGATCGCGACCGAGTCCGAAGGCGCCACGATCTGGAAAACCACTGACGACGGCCACACTTGGACCCTGCAGTACGAAGCGCTCGCGGTGGTCGGGATCTTCGATCTCGTGCGGCTGCCCGGCGGCGCGCTCGTCGCGGTCAGCACGGCGGGAGATCTACTCTGGAGCGGCGACGGCGGCGAGTCGTGGAGCAACGCTGCGGTCACACCGAATGGCGATCATCGCGTCTACACCTCCATGGAGAGCCTCCCGTCGGGCCGGACCTTCGCCGGCGGCTACAACGTCTGGAGCGTGAGCGAGGACTTCGGCCGCACTTGGACGAACCCGCCGGCCGCGCCGGCCATCAGCGGGATCAACGCGATCGAGTTCCGCGACGACCTCTTCGGCCTCGTGGGCGGGACGCCGACTCCCGGTCAGAGCAAGATCGCGCGCACCACCGACGGCGGGGTCTCCTGGGAGTTGAACTCGATCGCGCCGAGTTACATCGGATATGTCGTCTCGATCTCCGCGCCGACCGCGGAAACCGCCTTCGTCGCGATCCACGGCGGCCAGAACATCAACTGGGTCTACGGCAGCACCGACGCCGGCGTGACCTGGTCCTTGCGCAGCAATGGCCTCCCCACTCTCGACCGTTTCTTCGCGATCGATTTCATCGATGCGCAGACCGGCTATGTCGGGGGCGGCGGCTTCGGCTCGCCCCGCCTCTGGAAGACCACGAACGGCGGCGCCAACTGGGCGTTGATCAATCCACCGTTCGGGGACCTGCGCGACATGGACTGGTTCGACGCGAGCCGCGCGGTCGTCACCACGAGCAACGGCATCTTCCGAACCACCAACGGCGGCGCGAACTGGTCGCCGGCCGGAGTGAACGTGGTGGGTGATCTCGACTTCATCGACGACCAACGCGGCTACGCCATCGACTACCAGTCGACCCTTTGGAGAACACTCGATGGCGGCGTCAGTTGGGAGGATGTCCCGCTGCCGATCTCGCACCCGACAGCCGCCGTCGCCGCGACGCCGACCGGCGCCGTCGTCTGCGGCTCGATGAGCGTTCTCTTCGGCGTCGATCACCTGGTCGCGGCCGACATCCCCGAACAGCCCGAACAGGCAGTTGCTCGGGGCCTCGCGGTCAGCGCCTTCCCCAATCCATCGAGCGGGCCGTGGCGGGTGCGCTTCGCCTCCCGGCAGGCGGGGCAGGCCGAAGTCGCGCTGTTCGACGCGTCGGGTCGCCTCCTCTACTCGACCACGCAGGCGGTCGGCCTCGGCGTGGCGGAGATCGCTCTAGATCTCTCGAGCGCACGCGGAACCGAGCCGTCGGCCTCGACGTTGGGCCCGGGAACGTCCGCCGCGCACAGTATCTTCTTCGCGCGTGTGCGCGCTCCCGACGGCCGGGTCGGAACGGCGCGCGTGCTCTTGACTCGCTAACGCAACTTCGTGGTGAAGCACCGCCGCGGCGCCCGCGCAGGCGCGCCGCGGCCAAGGAGGATCCCGTGATCTCCGTTGTCATCCCTGCGCTCAATGAATCGGCGACCGTCGCCGACGTGATCACCCTCGTTCGGCGCGACCCGCGCGTGCGCGAAGTCTTGGTCATCGACGATGGCTCGACCGACGGCACGCCGGAGCTCGCCGCCGTGGCCGGCGCGCGCGTGCTCCCCAGCGGCTTCCTGGGCAAGGGCGAGTCGATGCGAGAGGGGCTCCTCGCCGCCAAACACGACTTCATCGTCTACCTCGACGCCGATCTGCGCGGCTTGACGCCGGATCTGGTCGAGCGACTCGTAGCGCCGTTACTGAGCGAGGAAGCCGACTTCGTGAAGGCGCGGTTCTTGCGCGAGGCCGGCCGTGTCACGGTGCTGACGGCGCGGCCGCTCCTGCAGACTTTCTTCCCTGAACTCGCGCATCTGGAACAGCCGCTGGGAGGGATCATCGCGGCCCGGCGGTCCCGGCTCATCGATCTCTCGTTCGAGAACGACTACGGCGTCGATGTCGGTCTGCTCCTCGATTCGTTCTCGTCCGGCGCGCGAATCAAAGAGGTCGACATTGGACACCTCGCGCACGCGAGCCAGTCGCTCGACGCGCTGGGCGACATGGCGGGTCAGGTCTTGCGGACGATCCTCGACCGCGCCGCGCGCAGCGGGCGACTCCGGCGACAGGCCGTGGACGAACTCCGCGAGGTCGAGCGAATCACCCAGGCGGAGCTGCCGGTCATCCTCCGGCGGGTCGGACAGGCGCAACAGCTCGCGCTCTTCTCGCTCGACGGCACGCTGACCGAGGAGCCTTTCATGGTCGCCCTGGCCGCACGCACTCAGCGGAGCCACCGGCTGGCGACACTGCTCGGGCATCCGTCCTTGCTGCTGGAAGAGCGAACGCGCGCCATCGCGCAGCTTTTTCGCGGCGTCCGACGCAAGGTCTTCGAGGAGACTGCGCGCCAGCTCCGCCTCACGCCGGGCGCGAAGGAGACGGTGCTCGCCTTGCGCCAGTCCGGTTTCCGAGTGGGAATCGTCACCAACGGCTACTTCATCGCGGCCGAGACGATTCGGCGGCGCGTCTTCGCCGATTTCAGCGTCGCCCACACACTTCGGTTCGACGGCGGCCGCGCGACCGGCGACGTGCGCCTCGCCACCGCGATGCAGCATGCCCAGGGATGTCCCGAGCACCCGATCTGCAAGCGCAACGTGCTCGAACACCTGATCGAGCGATTCCATCTCCCCCGCACCCGGATCCTCGCCGTTGGCGATGGCGAGAACGACGTCTGCCTCCTGCGCGCCGTCGCCCGCTCGTTCGCCTTCCGCCCGAAGTCCGTGCAAGTCCGCCAGGCGGCCCGCGTCTCGCTGGATCACTCGCTGGGAGAGCTGTTGGGCTTCGTCTCGCGCGAGGCGGTCGAGCCGGCGTGAGCTCTTCGCGGTCGGCTACGCCCGCGAGGACGGAGGGAGTACGGAAGGAGTACGGGGGGAGTACGGGGGGAGTACAGTGATCGCTCGGGTTGCGCCCGACGCACCCTGAGCCCCACGAGAGAGGTGGATCCGATGAACTCTGATTTTCTGCTCCAACGCGTTTCGAGAAGCGGCCTCTTCTTCACCGCGCTCGTCTTCGCCGCGATCACGAGCGTTGCCTTCAGCCCGACGATCGACACCGCGGATGCCGCGAGCCACATCCGCGGATTGATCACCGACGACGCGGGCCAACCACTGGCCGACGCGTTGGTCCAGGCGTCCTATCGCGGTTCGGAGATGCCGGATGGGACGATGCCGCCCGACCGCGAGGCAGAAGCAGAGGCGCGGACCGGACGCGACGGTCGCTATGACCTGGAGCTCGAGTTCCCCGGTTGCTACGTGCTGCGCGTTTCGGCCTTCGGACATCAGAGCGATTTCTATCCCGGGCAGCAGCACCCGGGAAACATCGAGTGTGTCGCGGTCCGCGCCGATACGCGCGTGGACGGAATCGACCTCCGCTTGCGCAGAGCGGGCGCGATCACCGGCCTCATCACCGACGCGAGGACCGGGGCCCCGCTGGAAGGCGCGTACGTCTTCGCGCAACCGGCGTGGTCGTATCCGCCCGACGGCGACGGCAACGATGACGACAGTGACGGCGACGGCGAGAACGACGACGATGACCCCAGCGGAGGCGGCGGAGGCGGCGGCGGACACCCCGGCGATCCGGACGATCCGAACGGCCATGGCTGGACCTGGCCGACCGACTACTGGGTCGACGGAACTGCCATCACCGACGCGAGTGGGCGGTATGAGATCCAAGGTCTCGGCGCGGGAGAGTACTTCGTCTACGCGCAGTCCGAGGGACACCTCGGCGCGTTCTACGGCACGGCCCAGATCCCCGATGAGCCGACGCGCGTCACCGTCGCGCCTCCGCAAACCATAGCCGGCATCGACATCGCGCTCGGCCGCGGCGGCTGCATCATCGGACGAGTCACCGACGCGCAGGGCGCGCCGATCGAAGGGGCGACCGTCAGTCTCGGCGGACCGGTGTGGGCGGACGGATCGCACGGTCCGGGGCACGACGGCGTTCCGCCACACGGTGAGACGAGTCCACCGGAACCAGGTTCGGGAGGCGTGACCGGCCCCGACGGGACCTACAGCCTCTGTGGACTTGCGCCCGGCGACTACAACGTCTGGGTCTACGCCGAGGGCTTCCTGCCTGAGTTCTATCCCGACGCGGCCTGCTGGGAAGACGCGCAGTTCGTGACCGTCCCGGGTGACGGCGACGTCTCCTCGATCGACCTCGTGCTCTCGCGTGGGGGACGGATCGAGGGGCGAGTTGGGGGCGAAGGCGCGACGAGCGAAGGCGCTTGGGTGCACGCGTGGCCGATGTTCGACGAGTCCGAGGACGATGACGACCCGAACGGCCACGACGATCCCAACGGACCGATGCGCTGCTGGGGCCGTGGCGGCGGCTCTGGCGTCGTCGATGCGGACGGCGCCTACGTCATCGAAGGACTCGCGAGCGGCCGCTATCTCGTCGTGGCGGAGGCGCCCGAGTTCCTCCGCACGTTCTATGGCGGTGGACAGGATCCCCAGAGCGCACAGGCGGTCGAGGTGACGGCGCCCGACGCCACGAGAGCGATCGACATCCAGCTCGAGCGAGGCGGATCGATCAGCGGCAAGTTGCTGGACGCGGAGACGGGCGCGCCCCTGCAGGGCTGGGTCGAGTTGTACTTGCCCGGCATGGAAGGCGGCTCGGATCCGACCGACGGGATCCGTAGCCGAGGCGCGCGGACCGACGAGTTCGGCGTCTATCGCATCACCGGCATTCCGAGCGGCGAGTATCTCGTGATGGCGAACTCGCGCGAGCATCGCTACGAACCGGAGTTCTACCCCGACGCGCGCACGCCCGAGGAAGCCACGCCGGTGAGAGTCGAAGCGCCGGCCGAGACCGCGGAGATCGATTTTGCTCTCGGGCGTTCCAGGCCGAGCGAAGGCGCGATCGTCGGACGGGTGCTCGCTCTGGAAAGCGACGCGCCGGTGGCGGGCGCCGTCGTGACCGCGATCTCGCTGGCGGGACATGCCGGTTTCGACGTCGCCGACGATGACGGCTTCTACTCGATCGCATCGCTGCCGCCGGGCGAGTATCTGGTGCTCGGCGCCGCTCTCGGCCGCATCGGCGCGTTCTACGAGAACGCCCTGAGTTGGGAAGACGCCAAGCCGGTCGCCGTCCTCGGGCCGATCTTCGGAATAGACCTGCGACTCCCCGCGCAGGGCGAGGGGAACGGCATGATCTCCGGTCGAGTGGTCGACGGGGATGGACAGAGCGTGGCGCAGGCCTGGGTCTACGCGGAGCCGGAAGACGGAACGGCGGCGAGCGGATTCACGACCAGCGGCCAGGATGGACACTACGTCCTCTCGAACTTGGCGCCCGGGCGGTATCACATCCGCGCGACGCGCGCGGGAATGTCCGACTCGTACCACGCGGAAGAGAGCGGCGGACCGGCGGCGCCCATCCTGGTGGATCGAGGGACGGTCGAGGACGTGAACGTCGTCCTCGGCGGCGGCTCTGTCCCGGGAGTCTCAGCCCCGCTGCTCGCGGAGCGGACCGTGCCGAATCCGTTCCGTGACGCCGCCACGATCCGATTGGTCGTCGATCGACCGGGTGTGTCGATCGCTGTCGATGTCTTCGACATGAACGGCCGTCATGTCCGCGCGCTCTCCGCGCGAAGTCAGAGCGCCGGCCGTCAGGAATTGCACTGGAACGGCCGCGATCAGGCCGGCGAATTGGTTCCGAGCGGCGTCTACGTCTATCGGGCGTCGGTCACCGGCAACGGCCGGAGTGGACGAGAAGTCAGCGGCCGGCTCGTCCTGCTGCGCTAATAGCTGGGCTGATGGCTGGGGCTGATAGCTGGACTGGGTCAGACCACCGGCCGGTGGATGACGAGACGATCGCACTTCGAGGCGAGGACGCCCGACTGAATCCGCAACCACACGGGGTCGGGCGTCTCGTTGCGGGCCCAAGCCAACAACGCCGCCGGGATATCCGCGCCCGCGGCGTGTGAGAACGGATAGCCGCCGCCGAAGCGCGGGTTCAACTCCATCACCGTGGGGCCGGCGTCCTCGAGGAACAGATCGCAGTCGAGATTGCCGATGTGGCGCAGGGCGACTCCGAGGCGCTGGCCGAGCTGCGTGACACGCGCATCCTCGAAGGTCTCGGCGCGATCGGTCTCGCCCGAGCGCATGGTCAACTTGCGGCGCGCGAAAACCGCGGCGGTCTTGCCGTCGAAGTCGTTGACGACGTCGATGCCGATCTCCTGACCGGCCAGGCACTGCTGGAAGAGGATGGGATGTTCGGGATCGCTCACGCTGGCGTTGGCGAGGATCGAGCGCGAGAGGCGGAGGCGGAGGAGGGTTTCGCCGAGTTCTAGTTCGCGTTCGTCGCGGACGTACTCGATGCCGATCGAGGCGCTGCCCCAGCGGGGTTTGATGACCAGGGGCCAGGTGATGGCGCCGGAAGCGAGGTCCGACAGCGCAGCGCTGGCAGACAGGTAGGTCCTCGGGGTCGGCAGTCCGTGGGCGCGCAGGAATCGGAACGTCTCCCACTTGTCGAAGCAGGTGCGGACGACCTCGGGCGAAGAGACGACGAGGCGCGTCCCGACCTCGGCGAAACGGTCTCGCGCGTCGGCCAGGATCGGCAGCTCGAGGTCATTCAATGACACGACGAGCCCGATCCGGTGCTCGCGACAGAGTTCGACGATCCGATCGACATAGTCGGGCGCCTCGATCGACGGGACCAGGAAGGCGCGATCGGCCTCTTGCAGCGCGACCGCGTTCAAGTTGGCGTCCGCCGCGCATAGTTCGCCGCTTCCGGCCAGCGCCGCGCGAAAGTAGCCGACCAAGTAGTTCCTGCGCCCGGCGCAGGTGAGCAGGACGTTCATCGATCGACGCTCCCTTGTCTCGTGTCCGCGAGCAGATTCAGCAATCCGCCGGTATGCCAGAAGACGACGCCGTCGCCCCGCGGGATCTCGCCCGCGGCCGCCATGTTCTCCAGCGCGAGGAACGCCTTGCCGGTGTAGGTCGGATCGAGCAGCAAGCCCTCTTCCCGCGCCAGTCGCGCGATCACGTCGTGGACGTGCGCGTCGGCCTGCTCATAGCCTGCTCCGACCCACTCGTCACGGACCTCGACGAGATCCTCGGCCTGTCCATCGAGGGCGAACGACATCGTATTGGCGTTGCTCAACTCGCGGATCGAGTCCAAGACCACCGACCGCGCCCGAGGATTGCGCCGTGCGATCGAGATTCCGACGACTCGTGTGGACCATCCCAGCGTGGCGAAGCCGACGCACAGGCCGGCCTGAGTCGCGCCGGTGCCGCTCGCGTGGACGAGCCAGTCGGGACGCCAGCGCGAGGGAGCACAGTCGACCGCCAACTCACGCGTCGCGTCCACGTACGCCGCCGCGGCGAGCGGTGTGTGCCCGCCGCCCGGAATGACCCAGACCTGTCGTCCTTCGCCGCGACGCAATGCATTCCAGCGTTCGATCGTGGACGCGATCTGATCCGCGGCGACCACGACGATCCGGGCGCCGGCCAGCTCACAGAGCCGCAAGTTGCCGAGATCGGCCTGGCGCGCCCGCTCCTCTTCGGAACCGTGCAAGACGAGGATGCACTCCCACCCTCGCGCCGCCGCGGTCAAGGCGACGACGCGGGCATGGTTCGACTGCAAACCGCCGGTGGTGATGACGACCTCGCAGGCGGCGGCGGGGAGAGACGTCGCGAGCGCCGCCATCTTTCGCGCCTTGTTGCCGCCTCCGCTGAGCGGATAGAGGTCGTCGCGCTTCGTCCAGAGATCGAGGCCGAGCCGCGCACTCGCGCGATCGAGTCGGTGGAACGGCGTGGGGCCGGCGCGCTGGAGCGTGCTCACGGCGCGACCTCGAACGAGAGCGGCGCATCCTGTCGCCAAGAGAGGCGTTCCCACTCACTTCGCAGGATCGACTGCACATGACGATCGACCCGGGCGCCTTGATGACGTACATGCTCCCGCAGGATCCCTTCGTGCGTGAATCCGATCCGCTCATACATCTTGCGCGCTCCTGGGTTGGTGTGGAGCGTATAGAGATAGACTCGATGCAGCTCCAAGACAACGAATCCGAAATTGCACAGCCAGCGCGTGGCCCGCGACCCGTAACCCTGTCCACTCCTACCGGGAGCGACCAAAATGTACAACTCGGCGTGACCGTGGACACCATCGATATCGAGCAGACCGCCCATGGCGATCGGGGTCCCCGGCGACTCGTCCGGACTCTCCAAGAATGTGAAATCGCGGCGGCGCTCGTTCATCTGATGCCGCGTGAACCACTGACGCGTGGTGGCGAGCGAGATCGGGGTCTCGATCGTCATCTGCGAGTGGATCTCGGGACTGTTGAACCAGTCGACGCGATACGGCAGGTCCTCGGGCTCCAGTCGTCGGGCTACGACTCGACTCATGCGCCGCTACCTCCCGATACTCGCTCGGCCGCTCCCTGTGCCGCTCCTTGCGCCGCTCGCTCGCGACGGACGACATCGAGGCGACCCTGCGCCGTCCCCGGCGCGTCGATCACCCCTTCGCGCGTGAGCACGTTCTTCACCGTTCGCCACAGGATCCAGGCGTCCAGCCCCAAGGACCAGCGTTCGGCGTACTGGGCATCCAACTCCAGGCGATCGTCCCAGAGCAGGAGATTGCGGCCGCTGACCTGGGCCAGACCCGTGATCCCCGGCGGAACATCGAGTCGCGTCCGCTCGCGCGCCGTGTAGTACGGCGTGTAGTCCAGATAAAGAGGACGCGGGCCGACGAACGACATCTCGCCGCGCAGCACGTTCCAGAGCTGCGGCAGCTCGTCGAGGCTGGTTCGGCGGAGGAAGCGCCCCAACTTGGTCAGTCGCGCGCTGTCCGGCAGGAGCTTGCCCTGAGGATCGCGCGCCTCGTTCATGGTGCGGAACTTCAGGACCGTGAACGGCGCGCCGCCGCGTCCCGCTCGGAGCTGGCGGAAGACTGCGGGAGATCCCATTCGCTGGCGCACCAAGAGGAAGACGGCCAGCAACGCCGGAGAACCGGCGGCCAACATCGACGCGGAGACCGCGACGTCGAGTCCTCGTTTCAGCTTGCGCGTTGCCGGCATGTCCCTCTCGTTCCGTCGCGTCGGCCTCATTCGGCCCGGCGCGGTCGGGCGCGCACCGTGGGTTCCTTCGCCCGCCTCGGAAAGATATCGTACGTGCGCGGCCGCATCATGAATCGTGCGAGCCGATTCCGCGTCTACCGGACCAGAATTGACCGAGCGGACCGCGCCCCGGAGCGCGTTCGCAGGAGGAGAACAAGTGAAGATCCAGACCCTCGCCGCCTTCGTCGTCGCGGTCGCCGCAGCATCCCTCGCTGGTTGCGGCGGTTCGAACAGCGGGAAGAGCGCCGGCGACACCGCGCCCGCTTCGACGACCGCCAAGCCCGACGGGCAGGCGGCCAGCTCGACCCCCGACGCTCCCCAGGCCGCGGCGCCGTCCGCACCGATCACGACCCCGAGCGGACTCCAGTACGTCGATCTCGTCGTGGGGACCGGCCTCAGCCCCGCTCGCGGCGAGACGGTCGACGTGCACTACACCGGTTGGCTGACCAACGGCAGCAAGTTCGACTCGAGCAAGGACCGCGGACAACCGTTTCAGTTCATCTTGGGAATGGGACAAGTCATCAAGGGATGGGACGAAGGGGTCGCGTCGATGCGAGTCGGCGGTACGCGCAAGCTGACCGTCCCGCCGGACCTCGCCTACGGAGAACGCGTCATGGGTGGCGGGCTCATCCCGGCGAACTCGACGCTCGTCTTCGAAGTGGAGTTGCTCGGAATCCGCTAGTAGATCGTTTTCACGGGCGGCACACCACTTGCACAGTTGCTGTCGATGTCAACAAGTCGACAGCGCCCCCGCGTGCGGGGACAAGGCTACTCCTGCGGACTCCGGCTGAGTTCCACATGCCGGGGGCGCGATCGGCTTCCTCCAGACATCAACGTTCGAGAGGAGCCCGCAGCCGCGGGCTCCTCCTCGAACCGCCCCAGGAGGATCTCCCATGCGCCCCTCTCGCTCACTCGTCGTCCTTTCGTCGCCCCGCCTCTGTTTGGCTTTGGCTTTGGCTTTGGCTTTGGCTTTGGCCTTCGCCGTCGCCTTCTCCTTCGTTGTCTTGCTGAGCCTGCTGGCGCCGCGCTTCGCCCTCGCTGCGTTGGGACCCCCTGCGTCGCCGCCCTTCGGGGAGGGGATCGCCGTGGGTGACGATTTTTCGTCGCTGGCGCTGCTCCAGACGCCCGAGCCCGTCGATTCTTCGACAGCTGGCGATGGGGGCCAACTCGCTCCCCCGGTCGTCGTCACGTACCGCTGTCGCGTGGTCGACCTCGACAGCGGTCTCGGTGTCCCCGGCGTCGCCGTGCGCGCGACCGAGAAGGTCCTCTACAACCGCTGCTGGCGGATGAATCAGTACGGGCAGTGCTACGACTGTCAGCAAACGCACGAGTACGTCAGTCGAACGCGAACGAGTGACGCCGCCGGCGCCGTCACCATCGACTTCGAGCACATCTACTGCGCGCCGGTGAGCGACGCGCCGCCCGAGTGGGACACCACGTCGCACCTCTCCTGGGAGGACGGCCGGGTGGTCGAACAGATCTCCGCGACCGGCTCGTCCGAGTGGATCTATGCCCGGTGCGAGCCCGGCCCCGAGCCGTATGACCACACCATCTACGTCACCCGCGAGGCGGTGTTGGCGGAGCGCTTCTCGCCGGTGCTCCATCGCCACCCGGAATTCGAGCTGCAAGCAGACCTGGCCGATCTCGACCGCACCCTGACGACGCAGGCGACTCTCTCGGCCTACAACGTCGTCGGCTCGACGCTCTACGGGCCGGCGCAGATGCCCCCCACGCATGTGCGTGATTCGTGGCATTGGGACAGTTACGGCCGTGGGCAAACGGTCGCGTACTGGCTGGTCGACATCAACGACGACGCGCGTCATGCGGGAGCGCCGATCGGAGAGCGGTCGCTCTACACGCATGTCTTCCCGTGGGCCGACGGCGTGGTCGTCCAGTACTGGCTGTGGATGAACGGCAACGACCTGACCCAGCAGTGGGGCTTCGCCTGGCACGAAGGGGACTGGGAGTGCCTCTCGATCTATGCACTGCACGAGAACGGGGTCTGGCGGCCGGAGCGGGTGAACCTCTCACAGCACGCGGGAGGCGAGAGTCTGAGGCCGGAGGACTTCTGGTGGTCGGCGAGCAATGCGCCGAGCTACGCAGGGATAGAGCAAGGCGCCTCCGACGCCGTCACCCATCCGCATGTCTGGGTCGCGTCCAATTCGCACGCGCTCTACAACCGCTACTCCGATCCGTACAAGATCACGATCGAGGCGGAGTACTGCCCGGGCGAGTGGAATGACGAGTTGGACTACGGATGGGCGCGGCCGCAGCCGGAAGGGCAATCGTTCTTCGCCTACGACCGTCTCGTGCCGATGGGGGAGTTCGTCTGGAGCAGCCAAGCCCACGGCCTGACCTGGTTCGAGCACTGTGAAGGCGCGACGATGCCCGAACTCTGCCTCCGCGCGGTCTTCGGCGAAGGCACGTGCGACCAGCCGAACGAGTGCGCCTTCTTCCCGTGCGAACTGCTTGAGTACTTCGACGTCGGAGATTGGTTCGACGGACTCGCGCTCGGCCCTCGTTCGCCGTTGATTCCCCACGAGCCGCACAAATGGCGGGATTTCGTGCTCGACGTCGGGCGCTGGGGCAACGACAACGGCTACGTCTCGTACGAGTGGTGCGCCCCGCGCTACTGCGATCTCGGCGTCTTCACCGCCTGCGGGCCGGCCGATCGGATCGACTTCGAGGTGATCCCGCGCAGTCCGGACGAGCCGGGTCGCGCGCGCTACCGTCGCCTCTCCGGCGACGCCACGATCTTCGGCTCCTCCGAAGGGAACCTCCCGATCCAGTTGATCGACGGTCGGTACCACGTCTGGGCGCGTGAGCTGGCCGGCGCCGGCGAAATGGAGTTCAGCGTCTACCCACTGGCCGACGCTTCCGATCCGGTGGCGATCTCGTGGCGCGCGCGGATCGAGGCCTGCCCATTGGCGCCCTCCGACGTCGGAGAGCCGGGTGCAGATGACGCGCGCACCGCCGAGATCGCCCCTCTCCGTGCGGTGATCGGTCCGAGCCCGGCCCGCGGACCGATCTCGATCCGTTTCGCGGAAGCGCCTGACCGGACGACCGCGGTGGAAATCCACGACGTCAGCGGTTCGATCGTGCGTCGCCTCGAGGCGCGCGCCGGGCAGCACGACCTGGCGTGGGACGGCCGAGACGACGGGGGCGTCGTCCTTCCCGGCGGGCTCTATCTGGTGAGCGCGCGGGACGGCGACCGGCGAACGGTGCTCGGAAAGGTGACCCTCTTGAGCGACTGACCCGTCAGAGGGCGCAGGGAGAGACAGAACGGATCGATGGCTTGCCTGGAGGAACTGTGACCGTGACGAAGAGACTCGAGAGACGCCACGCGCGCACCGCCGTGGCTCTGGTGCTCGCGCTGCAGGTTCCGTCCCTGGGTGCGGGGTGTGCGATGCGACAGACCCTCCTCCTGCCCGCGGAGGGGGAAATGCTCGCTCGCGCCAACCGAGATCTCGCGAATCGAGATGTCCGGCTGCTCTTCCTCGATGGCTCGAGCGATCTCCGCTCGGTCGACTCCCTGCGCTCCGACAGCCTCTGGCCCACTGCCTTGCCGGCGTCCTTGCCGGCGTCCGGGCCGGCGCCCGTGCCGTCGCCTCTGCCACTCGCGTCGGTCCGGAGCCTCTCCGTCCAGTCGTCCCGCGAGGGCGGAACGCTGGGCGCCGAACTCGGATTCGCCGCGGGGCTGCTCGTCGGCATCGGACTCGGGCTGGCCGGCGAGCTGGGAGACGAGTGCATCCTCGAGAACTGCCAGGAGGGGGATGACGAGCGGATCCCCGTGCGCGTGGGGAAGGGGGCGGTGCTCGGAAGCGCACTGGGCCTGGCGGCGGCGCTCGTCGGCTGGCCGATCGGGCGAATCGTGGGGCGGCCGGTGGTCTACGAGGTCGCTCGAGGCGAGTAACTCGCCCGGACGGCGTGGGCGCGCGACAACTCCGCTCGGGCCGGTGCGGGTCTGTTAGATTGTCGGCTCGCCACCCCCTTTTCAGGAGCCACCGCCCGATGCACAACCGTTCCATTCCCGATCTGGCCGACCGGATCGAAGCGTTGCTGCCGCTCGTCTCCAAGCCCAGCCGTTACCTGGGGAACGAGTTCCACGTCATCAAGAAGACGCCCGAACCGGGGATGGTCAACTGGTGCCTCTGCCTGCCGGAGGTCTATGAGATCGGGATGAGCCATTGGGGGCTCAAGATCCTGTACGAGGTGCTGAACAAGCGGCCCGACGCGCTGGCCGAGCGCTGCTACGCGCCCTGGTTCGACATGGAGGCGCAGCTCCGGAAGAACAACCTCCCGCTCTTCTCGCTGGAGCACCGCCGGTCGCTCGCCGATTTCGATTTCCTCGGCTTCTCGCTGCAGTTCGAGCTGACCTATACGAACGTGCTCAACTGCCTCGACCTCGCCGGCATCCCCCTGCGGGCCGAGGATCGGGACGAGACCCATCCGCTCGTCATCGCGGGCGGACCGTGCGTCTCGAACCCCGAGCCGCTCTCTGATTTCATGGACATGTTCCTCATCGGCGACGCGGAGGAGGCGATCCATGTCGTGACCGACGCCTACAAGGCGCTGCGCGGACGTCCCCGGATGGAGATCTTGCGCGAGATGTCGAAGGTCCCAGGCGTCTACGTGCCGCTCATGTACGAGTCGTCGTACTCACCCGAAGGGAAGTTCCTCGGCACGAAGCCGCGGTTCGGCGACGTTCCGAAGCGGGTGAAGCGGCAGTTCATCCTCGAACTGGAGAATGCGCCGTATCCCGAGGCTCCGGTCGTGCCGCTGCAAGACATCGTGCAGAACCGGCTGACGGTCGAAGTGGTGCGCGGCTGCACGCAAGGATGCCGCTTCTGCCAGGCGGGTTATCTCTATCGCCCGATCCGGGAGCGCAGCGTCGAGAAGATCCTGGAGATCGCCGACGCCGGCATCCGCAAGTCGGGCTGGGACGAGGTCGGGCTCGTCTCGCTCTCGACCGCTGACTACACGCAGCTCGAGCCGCTGGCCGACGTGATGAACGCGCGCTTCGGCAGCGACAAGGTCTCGATCAGCCTGCCTTCGCTCCGCGCCGATTCGTTCGGCGTCGGCGTGGCCGACAAGGTGAAGGAAACCAAGAAAACCGGCTTCACCTTCGCGCCCGAGGCCGGCAGCGAGCGGTTGCGCCTGGCGATGAACAAGATCATCCGCGACGACGAGTTCTTCGCCGCCGCGCGCATCGCCTACGAGCGCGGCTGGCGGTTGATCAAGATGTACTTCATGGTCGGGCTCCCGACCGAGACGGTCGAGGACATCAACGGCATCGTCCACTTCGTCAGCACGATCCGCGACATCGGCCAGTCGTACGGCCGCTCGAACTCGGTCAACGCGTCGGTCGGCGCGTTCGTCCCGAAGAGCCATACGCCGCTGCAGTGGGACGGCTTCGAAGACCCGCTCAGTCTGCGCAAGAAGATCGACTACTTGCGGCATTCGGTCAGTTGGCCCGGCAGTCGCCTGAAGTGGCACCACGTCGAGGGCTCGCACCTCGAGGCGATCATGTCGCTCGGCGATCGGCGTGTCGGCCGCGTCATCGAAACGGCGTTCAAGCGCGGCGCTCGGTTCGACGGCTGGACCGAGCACCTGAACTATCGCCTCTGGATGGACTCGATGGCGGAGCACAACCTCGACCCCGCCTGGCTCATCAGTAAGAAGGAGTACGACGACGCGCTTCCGTGGGATCACATCGATATCGGCATTCTGAAGAAGTGGCTGGTGCGCGAGCGCAAGAAGACCGACGAGCAGCTCTTCGAGGTCGGGAAGTCGCTCGTGGCCGACTGCCGCCACGGCGATTGCACCGCGTGCGGCATCCCCGGCCTGCCGTACGACACGAAGCTGACGCCGAAGCTCCAGGACGAAGACTTCCGTCGACTGATCGACAAGGCCAAGGCGCTCAGCCCGCAGTCCGATCCGGACGGCGTCACCTGGCCGGTCCGCATCCGCTATCGCAAGTCGGGACCGTGCCGGTTCATCTCCCATCTGGAAATGACCGGCGTGCTCGCGCGCGCGTTCCGCATGGCTCGCGTGCCGTTGGCGCACAGCCAGGGGCACAGCCCACATCCCAAACTTGCCTTCGGACCGTCGCTCCCCGTCGGGGTCGAGGGGCTGGAGGAGGCGTTCGACGCAGAGCTGCTGGCGCCTTGGGCGCCCGCCTTCGTCGCGCAGCTCAATGCGGTGCTGCCCGAAGGACTCTCGATCCTCGACGGCACGGCGCTCGTCGCCATTCCCGGGCTGCGGAAGAAGAGCCTCAATCAACTCGCCCAGCGCGGGCTGTATCGGGTCGATATGAACGCGCTCGATCCGCAGGATCGAGCGCGGATCGGCGAAATCGCCGCGCGGTTCATGACCCTCGACACCTGCGTCGTCGACCGCACCGTCTGGACCCCCCAAGCCGCCCGCCAGATCACCGACTGGGAGAGCCCGAGCGACCCGACCAGTAACGCGGGAGCAGCAGCTCCCGCGTCGGCAGACTCCCCCACCTCCAATGACACAGCGTCCTCCATCGACGCGATTGACCAAGATCCCCGGGCCGCTGATCCCTCCCCGCCCGAATCCCGCGACGACCGCCGCCGCAAATTCCGCGACCGCCGCCGCGCCAAGCCGGTCAAGCGCGAGCACCAGCCCCCGCGCCCCGTCGATCTCAAGCGGGCCGTCGCCCGCCTGGAGTGGCGTCCCGACTCCGCCGAGATGGAGCTCGAACTCCACCTCGACCGCGCCGACGGCCAAGTCGCGAATCCTCGCGTGATCCTCGAACGGCTCTTCCTCTTGGGTCCCGAGGAGCAGACGCGAGTCCGAATTCGCCGCACCGCGCTGTTGGACGACGAGGGCCGGCCGCTGCGCCCGGCGGTGCGAACCGCGTCGACGGAGGCGCCTGCGCCCGCGCCTGCGCCTGCGCCTGCGCCTGCGTTGACCTGACAGACTCGACCTGACAGACCAGGACAAGGAGGTCCGCGTGCTCTTCATCATCGCCCTGATCGTCGCAGTGTTCGCCATCACCGGTTGGGCGCGATCTCGGGGCGCCACCACCGACATCGGTGGCCGAGGAACGCCGCCCTACGGCAAGGTTCCACCCGGGCTCCGCGCGTTTCCGCTCCTCGTCGGGGTCCTCGCCCTCCTCGTGGCGATCTCTCAACTCCTGCGAGTGGTCCCCGCCGGACATGTCGGCGTGGTCGACCTCTTCGGAAACGTCTCCCCTCGCGCGCTGCCGGCCGGACTCCGACTGGTGAATCCGCTCGCAAACGTCATCCCGATGTCGACCCAGACCCAAGAGATCAAAGAAACGATGGCGGTCCCCTCGAAGGAGGGGCTTTCGATGCAGATCGAGATCAGCGTGCTGTATCACCTGATCGGAGAGAAGGCGCCTGAGGTGTACCGCACCGTCGGGACCGAGTACGCCGAGGTGCTGCTCGTTCCGCAGTTCCGATCGGTCACGCGCGGAGTGACCGCGTCGTACGAGGCGCGCGCGCTCTATACCTCGGAACGCGAGCAGCTCGCACTGCTGCTCTCCGCCGACCTGGCCAAGCAGACCGAGCCGCGCGGCATCGCGATCGAATCGACGCCGCTGCGCCAGCTCACGCTCCCCGATCGCCTCGCTGCCGCGATCGAAGAGAAGCTCTCCGCCGAGCAAGAGTCGCAGCGCATGCAGTTCACGCTCCAGAAAGAGACCCAGGAAGCAGAGCGCAAGCGCCTCGAGGCCGCCGGCATCGCCGACTTCCAGAAGATCGTCAGCCAAGGCTTGACCGATCAACTCCTCCGCTGGAAGGGAATCGAAGCGACCCTCGAGATCGCCAAGTCGACCAACACGAAGGTCGTCGTCATCGGCTCGGGCAAGGACGGGTTGCCGATCATCTTGGGGAATCCGTAGCGCTTCGCGACCTGAACTCTCGCGACTGGGTCGCGAGAGTTAGATACCTGGGGTTCTCGGCGTCACAACCGCGCTCCTTCCCCTGTTCCTCGGGCTGAGAACCTAGATGGGGCCCGCGGGTACGACACCGCCGGCCCCCAATGCACATCACCACCGTATCCCCGGAGCGCACCGTGTCGACTCTCGGAGCTTGGATCGCCGGCCCCGTCGCCCTCGCCTCCGCACTGATCCTGGCCCCGGCGGCGACCGCCTCCACTGGCACTCACGCCCCGCGAC
>CAZVYN010000070.1:0-21536 GCA_964631125.1 uncultured bacterium
GAGGCGGTCAAACCGCGCGTTCCGTTCCGTGAGACGATCCGAGGAACCGCCGACGTCGCGCACCGTCACAAGAAGCAGACGGGCGGCCGCGGTCAGTTCGCCGATGTCGCCATCAAGGTCGAGCCGATGCCGCGCGGCGGCGGTTACGTCTTCGCCAACGAGATCGTCGGCGGCGTCATCCCGACCAAGTTCATCCCGGCGGTCGAGAAGGGAATCAAAGAGACGATGGACGAGGGGCCGCTGGCGGGCTATCCGGTCGTCGACTTCAAGGTTCGGCTGCACTTCGGGAGCTACCACGACGTCGACTCTTCGGAAATGGCGTTCAAAATCGCCGGCTCGATGGCGCTGAAGAAGGGGCTGGAGGAGGCGAAGCCGGTGCTGTTGGAGCCGATCTCGCTGGTCACGATCACCGTCCCCGACGAGTTCATGGGCGACGTGATGGGCGATCTCTCCAGCCGGCGCGGCAAGATCCAGGGGATGGAGCCGGACGGCAAGGTGCAGCGGATCAAGGCGTCGGTGCCGCAGGTCGAGTTGTACCGATATTCGACGACTCTCCGGTCGCTGACGCAGGGCCGGGCCCGATACTTCGCGGAATTCTCGCACTACGACGAGGTTCCACGGGACGCCGCCGACAGATTGATCGAGGAATTGAGGAAGGAACGAGCGCAGGCCGATACGGCCTGATCTCGCTAGACCCCCGAAAGGGAGCAGCATGAGCGGACATTCCAAATGGGCGACGATCAAGCGGAAGAAGGGCAAGACCGACGCGGAGCGGGGTCGGATCTTCACGAAGTTGATCAAGGACATCACCCTCGCGGCGCGTGACGGCGGCGGAGATGCGAACGGCAATCCTCGGCTGCGCACGGCGGTCCTCGCGGCCAAGGGCGCGAACATGCCGGCGGCGAACATCGACCGCGCGATCAAGAAGGGCACCGGTGATCTGCCCGGCCAGCGCTACGAGGAGCACACCTACGAGGGGTACGGCCCCAACGGCGTGGCTATCTTCTTGGAGGTCATGACCGACAACAAGAATCGGACGACCTCGGAGCTTCGCCACATCCTCTCGAAGGCCGGCGGCAGCATGGGCGAAGGCGGCTGCGTCGCCTGGATGTTCGATCAGAAGGGGTACATCACGATCGATCGCACGGTGCTGACCGCCGACAAGTTGCCCGAGGACAAACTGCTGGAAACCGCGCTAGAGCTGGGCGCCGACGATGTGAACACCGAGGACCCCGAGACCTACGAGATCTATACGCTGGCGACCGAGCTGAACCTGGTCTTGAAGGGGCTGGAGGCCGCGGGCATCACGAGCCAGAGCGCCGAGTTGATCCGTGAGCCGACCAACACGATCCAACTCGAGGAGCAGAAGGATGCGGAGCAGATCCTGAAGCTGATGGAAACGCTCGAAGACCACGACGACGTGCAGAAGGTCTGGATGAACTTCGACATCCCGGCCGAGCTGATGGAGAAGTTGGATCGCTAGAGCCAAGGAAAGGCCCCGTCCCATGACCGTGCTGGGCCTCGATCCCGGCTCCCGCTTCCTCGGCTACGGCCTCATCGAAACCGACGGCGTGCGCGTCTCGTGGCAGGCGAGCGGCGTCATCCGTCTCGACGCTCGCGCGCTCCTTCCCGCCCGACTCGCCGCCGCGCACAGCGAGGTGCGCCGTCTGCTCGCGTTGCATCGTCCCGCCCATGTCGTGCTCGAGGACGGCTTCGTCGCTCGCGGCGTGCGCGCCGCGATCGTCCTGGGGCAGGTGCGCGGAGTGCTGTTGCTCGCGGCCGAGCAAGAAGGTATCCCGTCGATCGAGATCGCGCCGCGCGCTGTCAAGTTGGCGGCGGCCGGAAATGGCGGCGCCGCCAAGCAGCAGGTGCAGGCAATGCTCCCGCGTCTGCTCGCGCGATGTCCGGCCACGCTGCAAGTCGACGAGGCGGACGCCCTGGCGGTGGCTTGGAGTGGGGCGACCGAACTCCGTCGCCGCGAGTTGATCGCGGCCGCGACCGGACCTCGCGCGTGATCGAACGGATCGAAGGCCGACTGATGCGCCGTTCGGCCACGACCGTGGTCCTGGCGGCGGGCGATTGGTGGCTCGAACTGCACGTCCCCTCGACCGATCCCGCGCGCATCGGCGCGGACGGCGATCCGATCGCACTCTGGACCCACCTCATCTGGAAGGACGACGGCCCGACGCTCTGCGGCTTCGCAGACCCCGCCGAGCGCACCCTCTTTCGACTCTTGCTCCAAGTGCAGGGAGTCGGGACGCGGATCGCGCTGGCCATGTTGGGACGACTGACGCCGGGAGAACTGGTCCACGCGCTGCGCACGCGATCGGCGGCGTCACTCACGGCCGTGACGGGAGTCGGCGCCAAGTTGGCGGGGCGGATCCTGGTGGAGCTCGGCCCGAAGGCGGATCGAAGCGAACTCGGTCCCGAAGAGAGCGTCGCCGAGGTCGCCGCCCGAACGCCGGGCGAGGATGACGCCGTCCGAGCGCTCGGCGCGCTCGGCTATCCCTCGCGCGAAGGGGCGCTCGTCGTGGCCGAAATCCGTCGACTCGAACCGAATCTGCCGCTCGACGAGACATTGCGACGCGCGCTTCGCCACCTCGGGCGAGGCGGTGGCGCCATCGGCGCCATCTGAAGCCGCTTGACGGGCGCCGTTGCTCCGGGCCGATACTCCTTCGCCAGTGTTTACGGCCCACCCAGTGGTCCCGCTCCACATCCCCCCTCCTCAGGAAGGCCACGGCGTGTCGTTTCCGAGCGATCGCGGGGCCTTGGAGAACACGCGATTGGCGCCCGGCTCGTCTCGCTCTCCAGCGCGGGGACCGCCAGCCCCTTCTCGAGGAGTGAACGATGATCAAGGCCCCCGCACGCGCCCTGCTGACCGTGGCGATCACCCTATTGCTCACACCCGAAGTCACGCCCGCCCGCTCGGCTTTGGATCAGCGTCTCGACTACGACATCCCGCTCGGCGTTCCCGGGTCGTCGAGCTACGAGCGCGACCTTCCCGTGCGAGCGCTGGGTGGCGGCGCACGCGCCGACACGATCTCCTTCGGCTACTTCACCATCCTCGGAGGGAACAAGTACGCCGTGGAAGGCGGCATGTGGACCTGGGACCACGGCGCCTCCGACTCGATGGAAGGGTGGTACGCGAGAGATCTCAGCGCCGATGACGGGACGTACTTCCGCCGGATCGACGCCGACGCCTGGATCGGTCATGACAACCAGGTCGCCGCCCCGCTCATCTCGGGCGCCGGCAGCGCGTGGGTTGGCCTCTTCGAGGACGAAGCCGACGCTCTCTGCTGGGAGGACGGCCTCGGCTACGGCGATGGATGGCGCCAGTGCTGGGAGTCCCCACTCCTCACGTACGACGGCAGCGGCGACGTGCAGCTCTCTTTCGATTACTTCAACAGCACCGAAGCCGACTTCGACTACACGAGGGTGTTGGTTCGGCTGGCGAGCGGAGCGGAGTTCTCGCTCAACGGCGCCGGCTTCGACGGCGAGATCGGCGACCCCGCCTCGAGCGTCTACGCGACCTTCGCGCAACCGATCCTTACGACTACCAGTCCGACGCCCAGGGCTGGACCGCCAGCGTCTGCAGCCAGGTCAGCGCGTTCACCGGCATCGCCGACCTCTCGGAGTACGTGATCGCCGACAACTGCGCCTGCGGTCTCAGCGGCAACGTCTTGGAGTTCCATGACGACGAGCCGTCCCCCGGCCACCCCGAGGGCCAACACGTCATGATCTACTCGCCCCCGGCCGACAAGTCGGCGCTCTCGCCCTCGATCAACCACATCTTCGCCGAGTACGACATATACGCCGATCTTCCGCTCGCGAATGGAGTCTTGTATCGCCCGGGCTGGAGCTTCTACCCGTACATCTGCCCTCAGACCGGCGAGTCGATCTGGTCCACTCGCGTCGACCGTTCGCAGTTCTACTTGGTCCCCGAGCCGGGCTGCTCCCGCGAAGTCGAGTCCGCCACCTCCTTCGGCGTCCCGGCCGACTGCGACCTCATCAGCCTGGTCTACGAAGTCTAGGCGTCGTGCGACGCCTTCAGCATCGCGCCGACCAACTGCTCGGGAATCACGAACTTCTCACCGCTGATCGACAATGTGCAGATCCGCATGACGGAAGTCCCGGCAGCGCCGCCGGTCGCTTTCGACCCTGGGACCTACTTCAGCGACGGGTTCGGGCAGGGCGTCGGTCTCTCGCCGACCAACGCTGGGAATGCCGACATCGTCTACGACCGCAGTCTCGGTTCGGAGAATCCTTCCCGCCTGGGCGACTCGCTCTTGGTGGTAGGACCGGTTTCCGGACCCGCCTGGGACGCGAAGCTCTGGTGGCGCATCCGCCGCGAGGGCCCATCCCAAGGCGCGATCCCGAACTACAACTCCTGGAAGACGAACGTTGCCGACGGACTCTCGATCGTCGGACCCGCCGGTCAGTTCACCTACGGTCAGATGGACTCCGCGCAGTCGGGCTCGGTCGCGTTGAAGGCAAAGAGGATCTCGGAGTTCAGGGAGAACGACGACGACTTCGCCGGAGAGTTCACCAACAACAACGAGATGATCCGCGATGGGGTACTGGCGCCCGGAACGCAGATCCAGTACTTCGTCACGAGCAACTTCGCCGCGAATCCAACCGAGTATTTCTACCGGCCGGACACGACGGGAGGGAACTACCTCGAGTTCGAGATCTTGCCGAGCTACCGGCTGGATGGCGGGGTGTCGAAGTTCCCGTGCATACTCACGATCGACACCAACTCCGGAGATCAGTTCTTCGTCGAGCACGCGCTCAACGTCGTGCTGAACGGCGCCGCGCCGGGCGTTCCGATCCCGAATCCGACTCGGTGGGACCGGTATGACTATGCCGACGCGTCCTCGAGTTGGAACGCGTCGTTCTCTCGCACGATCGGGGGGAACAACGGGGCGCCACTCCTGCAGATCCTCAGCTATCGCCAAATAATCTTCTACGTCGGCGACGCTGCACCGGGGTCTCTCGAGACGGGTGACTTCACGCTCCTCTCGGATTGGCTCTTGGCCAACTGGTGCCAAAGCGACCGACAGGGGTTGATCGCGAACGGCGACAACCTGGCCCACCTCCTGACCACAAAACACCCCGCGTTCTTGCACAACGAGCTGGGAGCGACCTTCCAGTGCGGCGCGTATCACGACGCCTCGTGCGGGCCCGCCGCTGGGGACGAGAGCAACTGTGTCCGGATCAACAATGCCGCAGGATCTCAGTTCACGCCGGCGATCGCCTACGACGCGTGGGGCAATGGGTGTCCAGAAAGTTTCGCGTTCGATGTTCTCGGGACAGCGAACGGCGGGATCGGAAACCGCGTCTTCAACGACTACGATGGCGGCGGCGTCAACACAAACTACGCCCAGATCGTCAAGACAGTGACGGGCGCCGGAACCGGCAACTATCGCTCGATTCTCGACGGAGTCTCGTACGGCCACCTCTCTGAGCGCGATGGGACCGAGGAGTGTGTCGGGGACTCCGCTCACATCGTCACTGCAATCTCGAGAGAGATCAGCCAGGGATTGCAGTGGATCTTCACCGGGGGCGGAGAGATTCCCAACCTCTGTATCCCCAGTTGTACCAAGGTCAGCGGAGTCGACGAAGTAGCCGATGGCGGCGCGCGGAGTACCCGCCTCTTCCAGAACCACCCGAATCCGTTCAATCCGCGGACGACGATCAAGTACTCGCTGGCCGCCGCGGGTCCGGTTGAGTTGCTCATCTACGACGTCAACGGAAGGAAAGTGCGGACGCTGGTGGACGGGCCGATGACGCCGGACACAAGGTCGGGTCGGGCGTCTATTGGAGTCAGCTCGCGGCGGGGGAGTATCGGTCGAACAGGAAGATGGTGATTCTGAAGTGAGGGGGCTTCGTCGGGGGATGGCGCGGCGACCGGGTCGCCGCACTATACATACTCCAATTCGAAGTACTTCGCGTAGATCCCGCCCTTGGCCAGCAGTTCGTCGTGAGAGCCCTCTTCCACCAGTTTTCCGCGGTGCATCACGAGGATGCGATCGGCGTGGCGGATAGTCGAGAGCCGGTGGGCGATGACGAGGCTGGTGCGGCCCTGCAACAGGGTGGCGAGAGCGCGCTGGATATGCTGCTCGGTCTCGGTATCGACGCTGGACGTCGCTTCGTCGAGCACCAAGATGGGCGGATCGAAGGCGAGGACACGCGCGAAGGCCAGGAGTTGGCGTTGACCGACGGAGAGACGCTGGCCGCGCTCGCCTAGATCGGCGTCCAGATCGCCGCCCATTTGTTCGACGATCGCCTCCGCGCCGACCGCTGCGATGGCGGCGCGCACGCGCTCCTCCGGCTGACCGGCGCGTAGGCCCACGTTCAGGCGGATGCCGCCGCCCCAGAGGAAGACGTCTTGGGCGACCAGGCCGATGCGGCGACGGAGCGGATCCAGCGGCCATGCGCGGACGTCGCGACCGTCGATGAGGACCGCGCCCGACGAGACGTCGTGGAAGCGGAGCGCGAGCCCGACCAAGGTCGACTTGCCGGCCCCGGTGTGTCCGACGACGGCGACCGATTCGCCGCGCTGGACCGAGAAGGAGACGCCACGCAGCACCTCCTCGTCGGGGACGTAGGAAAAGCGAACATCGTGGAACTCGATCGCGGGGGCGTCGGCGACGATTGGCGCATCCGCAGCGCCCGACGCATTCGCACCGAGCTCGCGGGGCGAAACGATGCGCGGCTCGCGGTCCAACAGCTCGAAGATGCGCTCGGAGGCGACCATGGCCCCCTGCAGGATGTTGTACCGCTCCGAGAGATCGCGAATCGGGCGGAAGAAGCGCTCGCTGTACTGGATGAAGGCCACGAGTGAACCGAGCGTGAGCGCCTGCTGCACCACCTCGCCGCCGCCGTACCAGAGAATGAGCGCGACCGCGAGCACTTCGAGGAATTCGACCCCAGGAAAATAGAGCGAGTAGGCGCGGACCGAGAGCAGGAAAGCGTCACGGTGCGAGGCGTTGCGGGCGTCGAACTGCGAGCGCTGCCGGGCCTGGCGATCGAAGAGGTGGACCAAGGCGACGCCGGTCACATTCTCCTGCAGGAACGCATTGATGGCCGCGATCCGGATGCGGGTGAGGCCGTAGGCGTAGCGGACCTTGGCCCGGAAGATCATCGTGATGCCGAAGAGCACCGGCACGACCGTCAAAGTGACGAGCGCGAGACGCCAGTCGAGGACGAAGAGGACGGCGGTGATGCCGATCAGCGTGAGCAGGTCACCGAAGATCGAGACGAGCCCCGACGTGAATAGTTCGTTCAGCGTCTCCACGTCGCCGGTCAGCCGGGTCATGATCCGCCCGGTCGGATTGCGGTCGAAGTAGGAGATGTCGAGCCGCTGCAGGTGCGCGAAGAGACGCGTCCGCAGGTCGTGCATGATCGACTGCCCGATGCGTTGCGTGAGGACGCCCTGCCCGTAGCGCAACACGAAAACCGCCGCGAGCAGCCCCAGGTAGAGAAGCGAGATGCGGATCAATCCCGGCAGATTGCCCGGCCGAACGTAGTCGTCGATCGCGCGCATGGTCAGGATCGGGAAGAGCAACTCGGCCGCCGAGAGCACCAAGAGCAACAAGATCGCGAAGATGAGCGAGTTGCGATAGGGCTTGGCGAAGACGAGCAGGCGCCACAGGAGCGCGCGATCGAGCTTCGGCTCCTGGAGCAGCTCCGCTTCTTCGGAGCGTTGGCTGGAGGGCTTCTGAGGCGCTTCGCGGCGCGTGGGCTCAGTCGCCGACATCGACCGCCTCCAACTGCTCGGTCAGCTCCTGCCTTCGGGACATGTCCGCGAAGGCGCCGCCGAGGGCGAGCAGTTCGTCGGGAGAGCCATGCTCGAGGATCGACCCCTGCTCCAAGACGACGATCTGATCGGCCTCGCGCGCCGTCGACGCGCGGTGCGTGATGACCAGCGTCGTTCGTCCAAAGCGGACGCGGCGCAAGTCCGCCCAGAGCCGGGCTTCGGTCTCCTTGTCGACGCTGGCCAGAGCGTCGTCCAAGACCAACACCGGCGCGTCCATGAGCAGCGCGCGGGCGAGCGCTGTGCGTTGACGCTGTCCGCCCGAAACGGTGATGCCGCGCTCACCCACCCGCGTTTCCAGGCCGTGCGGGAAACTGTCGATGTCGGTCCAGAGTCCGGCCAGCCGCGCGGCCGCCTCGACGTCCGCGTCGCTCACGTCGGGCCGCCCGAAGCGGATGTTCTCGGCCAGCGTGTCCGAGAAGAGGAATCCCTCCTGTGGGACGATGGTGACGGCGCGCCTCAGATCGGCGGTGCGGAGCGCGCGGAGATCGTGCCCGTCGAGCAGGATTCGACCTTCGTCGGGATCGACGAGTCGCGGGAGCAACTGGGCCAAGGTTGACTTGCCGGCCGCGGTTCGGCCGACCACGGCGACGGTGGCGCCGGCGGGAATCTCGAAGGAGACGTGCCGCAGCACCCACGGGCCGTCGGCGTAGCGGTAGGAGACGTCCTCCCAACGGATCGCGCCGCGCACGGCCTCGCGCGACAGTACGGTCTCACCGTCCGTGATCTCCGGGCGCGCCTGGAACACTTCGAGAATCCGCTGCATGGCGGCCTCGCCGCGCTGGAGGAGCGAGACGACCCAGCCGGTCGCGATGAACGGCCAGGTGAGCTGCGAGAGGTAGGCCATGAAGGCGACCAGCCCGCCGATGGTGAGCGCGCCGGAGATGACCCGCGCGCCGCCGACCCAGAGCAGCACGAGCGAGTCGACGCCGACCACGGCGGCCACCGTCGCGTAGAAGAGAGCGCGGTAGCGGATCAGCGCCACGTTGCTCTCGCGGTAGAGCCGGCTGCGTTCGGTGAAGTGAATTGTCTCGGCCGCTTCTTGCACGTTGGCCTGCACGACCCTGATCCCGGCCAGATTCTCCTGCGCCGCGTTCTGCAGCCGGCCGTACTCGTCCTGCACCGCGAGCGAACGACGATGCACCTCGCCCGAGAAGTAGGCGACGAGCGTCGCCATGACCGGAAACGGCGCGAGCACCGCCAGCGTCAGGATCGGATCGATCTGCAGCATGAGGACGACGGAGGCGACGACGAGCGTAAAGGTGTTGAGCGCGTACATGAGTCCGGGACCGACCACGTCGCGCACGGCGTTGAGATCGTTCGTCGCCCGCGCCATCAGGTCGCCCGTGCGGTGCCGATGGAAGAACGAAGGGGAGAGCGAGATCAACTGCGCGAAGAAGTCGTTGCGCAGGTCGTACTCGATGCGGCGGGACATGCCGATCAGAGTCCAGCGCATGCCGTACATGAAGACGCCGGCCGCCACGCTCGCCGCGAGCATCCAGAGCGAGAGGGTGAGGAGTTCGCGAGAAGGCGCGCCCTCGCCGACTCGGTCGATCCCCGTGCGAACGAGCCAGGGGATCGTCAGGATGCCGGCCGACTTGCCCAGCATCATCAGGTAGCCGAAGGCGACGTCGCGACGGTAGCGGTTCAGGTAACGCCCCAGCGGGCGCAGATGGGGAAAGAGGCCGCCGCGGGCGCGGTTCAATGATGGCGACGGGGCGATGTTCGACTCCTCTTCGTCCCGGCCGAGAGGCGGCCGGGACGAAGGAGTGAATCAGAACCGGGCGGCTGCGCCAAGACTCAGCGCAGGAGCTGAACTCTTGTCGCGCTCGCTCCGCTGACGAGCTCGAGTCGGATCCAGTAGACCCCGCTCGGCAGATCGCGGCCCAGGCTGTCTCGCCCGTCCCACTCCACCAGTCCGCCCGCGCCGTCCCGGCGGACCGTCAGCCGGCGAAGCACACGGCCGGTCAGATCGACGACCTCCGCCCCCTCGACTCGCGCCGAATCCGTTCCAGAGAGGCTGAGCCGGGTTCGCGAGCGGAACGGATTCGGAGTTGCGGGCGAGAGGACGAGCGCTCGGTCCGCTCCACTCGGCGGATCCACCGCGACCGGGTCGAGACCGACCCGGAAGATCTCCCCGTCCGTGTTTCCGTTCCCGCGATCGATCACGTGCAATTGGCCCAGTCCGTCGGGCCAGATCCCGACCACGCGGCTGATGGCGAACCCGCCGCCCGGCAGGAGATCGCTCGATCGATCGATCAACTCCGTCACCTGCGCGCCGTCGTAGCGGATCGTCCAGATCTGATTCGTGCAGTAGTCGGCGAAGAAGTACGCCCCTTGCATGCCAGTCAGGACGTCCCCCCGGTAGACCGCCCCTCCGACGATCGAGCAACGGCCGGCGGAGTGCGGGTACTCGTGGATGGGCGGCGTGTCGCCGACCTGCTGGCACCCGACCGGCGGTTGATAACAGTGCGTCCCCTCGAGCCGACGCCAGCCATAGTTCTCCCCGCCGGGAGACGACGCGGCCTGGAAGTTCAGCTCCTCCCATGCAACCTGACCGACATCGGCCATCCACAGGTCGCCGGTCAGCGGATCGAAGTGGATACCCCACGGATTGCGAGTCCCGATCGCCCAGATCTCCTCGCGATATCCAGGGACCGAGACGAAGGGGTTGTCGGGAGGAATCGCGTAGGGTGAGGCGGAATCGACGTCGATCCGTAGAACCTTCCCGAGGAGCTCGCCGGGGTTCTGGGCATACTCATTCGGATCGCCTGGCTCGCCGCCGTCACCCATCGCGATATAGAGATATGAATCGGGTCCGAAGGCGAGATACCCGCCGTTGTGATCGACATGCGGCTGTTCGACGAAGAGGATCTGCGACGCGGAATTCACGTTCGCGACATCCGGGTTGCCCGACACCTGATAGCGCTCGACGACGGTGTGGCCGTCCAAGTTCGTGTAGTTGACGAAGAACGCGCCGTTGGTCCCGTAATCAGGATGGAAAGCGAGGCCGAGGAGCCCCTGCAGCCCTCCGCTCAACACTTTCGTTCGGATGTCGAGAAACAAGACCGGCTGGACCAAGCCGTTCTTCCAGAGCTTGATCACGCCCCGCTGCTCGACGATGAAGAACCGCGCGTCGCTCAGGGGTGCGGTCACGAGCACCGGCCGCTCCAGGTTGGCTGCGATGCGCGTGGTCGAGAGAAAGGCCTGAGCGGGCGCGGCGCCCAGCGCCAGGGTCAACACGACCATGACCGTCAGCGATAGGGCGCATGAGCGACGCGGCAGGTGCATGGCAACCTCCTCGGATGCGATCGATGTCGGGAGTCCGAGTGTAGCGGCGGAGCATGCGCGCGAGCCCAGAAATACGAACGGCGCAGGCGCGAAGAGGCGCCCATGCCAAAGATCAGCGCGCTACCTCTCCCGGAACTCCGTCCCGTCGTGCGAGAGGAGGCGTTCCTTGTCGCCGGAGCGGGTCACGACGTGGCAGGGACGTCCCCAGATCTTGGCCAGATTCTGCAGAGTGTCGCGCGCGTACTGGAGGTCGAGGTCGACCCCCTGGTGGTCGTGGGTCAGGAGCAGTTCGCCGCGGTTCTCGTAGTTGCCGTCTTCGACCGAGATGACCGGGTGGCCGGCATTGGTGAGCTGGAAGAGGAGTTGCTCCTTGATGTGGAGGAACTCGCGATCGGAGATCTCCAACCGCCGGGTGCGCTCGTTGTACTTGTAGACGAAGAGCCGCGAGCGATCACAGAAATCGGGCGTGAGGAAGGTGTCGATGAAGGTGAGGTCGTTATACATCCGCCGCACCTCGAAGATCTTCTCGCGCCCTCTCATCGCTTTCGTGTCCCACGCCATCCGTCGCTCGTAGTCGTCGCACTCCTCCCAATCCTTGCCGAACTGACCGCGGTCCCAGCGCCGTTCGATGTCGCGCCACAGTTCGAGCCCGACCTTGTACGGATTGAACTGGCCCGGCGGCATGGCGAAGACACCCGCGCTGTGGTCCGCGTAGTCGACCACCTCCGAGTCGTCGAGGATCCGCTCGGTCATGATCTTCGAGTGCCAGAACGAAGCCCATCCTTCGTTGGCGATCTTCGTCTGCATCTGAGGCAGGAAGTAGTAGGCCTCTTCGCGGACGATCTCGAGCAGTTCGCGCTGCCAGCGATCGAGCGCGGCGTGCTGCGCCAAGAACAGAAGGACATCGCGCTCGGGGCGTTCGGGGAAACGGCGGCGGCGCAACTTGTCCTCGGCCAGTTTGCGGCGCTGCTCTTCCAGGAACTCGGGCGGGTTGACGAATGAGTCGAGGTACTCCTTCGCTCGAATGCGCTGCACCGGCGAGTCGACCGGCTCCTCCTCGGTCACCGGGATCGGGGCGGTCCGCGCCTCCAGGAAGACGCGGTGCGGATCGATCAGATGCTCCAGCGAGAGAGCCAGGTCGAGGAAAGCCTCGACCCGATCCTGCCCCTGCCGGTCCATGTGACGGCGGACCTGCGCGGCGTGCTGCGCCATCGCGTCGACCATGCGGCGATTGGTGTGCGCGAAGAAGACGTTGTTCTTGAAGAAGTCGCTGTGCCCGTAGACATGGGCCATGACCAGCTTCTGGTCGACCAGCTCGTTCGACTCCTGCAGATAGGCGATGGACGGATTGTTGTTGATGACCAGCTCGTAGATCTTCGAGAGCCCGTAGGCGTGGCTCTTGGCCAACCGCTCGAACTCCATCCCGAATCGCCAGTGCGGATACCGCACGGGAAAGCCTCCGTAGGCCGCGACCTGGTTCATCTCTTCCCAAGTCACGACCTCGTAGACCACCTCGAAGAAGTCGAGGCCGAGGCCGCGCGCGACTTCCCGGATCTCGTCGCGCGCCGCCGCCAGCTCGAGGGGAAGACTCATCGGCCCTTCCCGAGGAATTCCTTGATCGAGTCGTAGATGTGGTCTTTGTCCGGGATGTGCGACGTGACCAGGTTGTCGGCGCCCTTGAAGTAGGAGCGCAGATCCTTCAGGAACTGACCCGAGCCGTAGGGTGACTCGACCTGTCCATAGGCGAACTGATTCGAGATCGGTAGGATCGAATCGCTCAGGAGCCGCAGAGAGACCTCCGTGTCGCCCGAGCCCCAGTTGTCGCCGTCGGAGAAGTGGAAGGCGTAGACGTTCCAATCGGCCGGGTTGTACTCCTCGGTCAGGATCCGGTCGAGCAGCGTGTAAGCCGAGCTGATCTTGGTGCCGCCCGATTCGCGCAGATGGAAGAAGGTCTCGCGGTCGACCTCGCGCGCCGCCGCATCGTGCACGATGTAGCGGATGTCCAGGTCGCCGTACTGATGGCGGAGCCAGGCGTCGATCCAGAAGGTCTCGATCCGCACGATCTCCTTCTGCTCGTCGCCCATCGAGCCCGAAACATCCATGAGATAGAAGACGACGGCGTCGGCGCGCGGATCGGGCGAGGTGCGCCTTGCGCGATAGCGCATGTCGTCGCGGATCGGGATGATGACCGGGTTGTCGGGGTCGTAGACCCCCGACGAGATCTGTCGCTTGAGCGCGCGCCGGAACGTGCGGTGCAGATGGCGCAAGGATTCGGGCCCGGTCGGCCGGACGCCGGTATAGCGATCCTTGCGATCCTGGATCGAGCGCGCACCCTTCGGTTGGATGTTGGGCAGCTCGAGCTCTTCGCCCAGCATCGCCGCCAGCTCTTCCAGCGTGACGTCGACCTCGACCATGTGCTGGCCCGGCTGGTCGCCGGCGCCCTGTCCCGGTCCGGCCTTGTCCGGATCGACCGCGTCGCCCGCCTCGCCGGCGCCCTGTCCGACACCGCCCGCTTGATTCTTCCCGTACTTGAAGCGAGGCAGATCGATCTGCGGGACCGGGATCGAGATCAACTTTCCGTTCTGCCGCCCGACCATCTCCCCTTTGGAGACGTAGCGACGGAAGTCCTTCTTGATCCGCCCCTTCACGATCTCGCGGAAGCGGTTGTGATCGCGATCGATCCGGAGTGACATGATGGAACTTCCTCGCAGCCGGCCTCCCGGCTCAGTCCTTCGACGCCCCGCCGCGCGCGAAGATCGAAGCAACATAGTTCATCACGTCGGTTGCGCAGATGTCGCAATAACCGTAGTTCTGGATGAGCCGGCTCTTCACGACGTCGATCTTCTCCTGGGTCGACTTGTCGACGACCGAGGAGGAGACGAGGCTGGTCAGCTTGATCGAATCGCGTTGGTCTTCGAAGAGCTTCAGCTCGAGCGCCTTCATCAGCCGAGAGTTCATGCGGTAGTTGAACTGCTTCCCCTCGACCGCGAGCGCGCCGATGTAGTTCATGATCTCGCGACGGAAGTCGTCCTTGCGGCTCTCGGGGATCTCGATCTTCTCCTCGATCGAGCGCATGAGCCGCTCGTCCGGCTCCTCGTCCTGTCCGGTATACGGATTGCGGACCCGCTCGCGCTGCGTGTAGGCCTTGATGTTGTCGATGTAGTTGCCGCAGAGCTTGGAGACGGCGGACTCGTCGGCGGAGATCGCGCGCTGCACTTCGTTCTTCGCGATCGCCTCGTACTCTTCCTTCACCACCGTGAGCAGCTCCAGGTACCGCTTGCGCTGCTCCTCGGACGAGATGAGCGTGTGGCTCTTCAGCCCCGACTCCATTTCGTTGATGACGACGAACGGGCTGATGCAGTTGCCGGCGCGGTCCGAGACGAGGGCGTTGGAGATCTTGTCCTGCACGTAGCGGGGCGAGATCCCGTCCATCCCTTCGCGTTCGGTTTCCTTGCGCAGCTCGCGGATGTTGTCGCTGGTGTAGCCGGGGAGGGTCTTGCCGTTGTAGAGCTTCAGCTTCTGCAGCGTCGTGAGGTCGGCCTTCTTCGGCGGCTCCAGCCGGGTCATGACCGACCACATGGCCGCCATCTCCAGCGTGTGCGGAGCGATGTGGCGCCCGCGCACCTTCTTGTCGTTGTAGTCCTTCAGGTAGATCTTGATCTCGTCATCGAGCTTCGTGATGTACGGAATATCGATCTTGACCGTGCGGTCGCGCAGCGCCTCCATGAACTCGTTCTTCTGCAGCTTGCGGTACTCGGGTTCGTTGGTGTGCCCGAGGATCACGAGGTCGATGTCGGTCTGCTGAAATTTCTTCGGCTTGATCTTGTGCTCTTGCGACGCCCCCAACAGGTCATAGAGGAAAGCGACGTCGAGCTTGAGCACCTCGATGAACTCGATGATCCCGCGGTTGGCGATGTTGAACTCGCCGTCGAAGTTGAAAGCGCGGGGATCCGAGTCGGAGCCGTACTGCGCGATCTTGCGGTAGTTGATGTCTCCGGTCAGCTCGGTCGAGTCCTGGTTCTTCTCGTCCTTCGGCTGGAAGGTTCCGATGCCGACCCGATCCTTCTCGGAGAGCAAAAGGCGACGCACGCGGACGTGCGAGATGACCGCGGTCCAGTCGCCGTCGTACTTGCGGATGAGTTCGTCGTAGTTGCGGCGACAGAACGGGCAGAGGTCGCCTTCGACGAAGAACTCGTAGCCGTCCTTGGTATGACGGGACAGCTCGGCCAGGAACTCGCCGCGCATCTCGATCGGCGCCAGGTGCAGCGGCTCCTCGTGCATCGGACACTCTTCCCAGCGATCATCCGCCGCCTCCAGGCGCCAGGAGTAGGTGTAGAGGGCGCCGTCGGGCGTGCGGGAATACTGCTCCAACCCTTTTTTCAGCAGCCGCGCGATGGTCGATTTGCAGCTTCCGACCGGGCCGTGCAACAGCAGCACGCGCTTCTCCGGGCCGTAGCGCTGCGCGGCCGCCTTGAAGAAGGCGACCATCTTCATGAGCGGCACTTCGAGTCCGAAGATGCCGTCGCCGCCGCGGTCGATCGGATCGTCGAAGAAGCGGTAGCGGAGGATCTTCTTCTTGAACTCGACATACTCCTCGACGCCGTGCGAGAGGATCATGTCGTAGATCCGTTGGAAGGCGGTGCGCGTGACCTTCGGGCGATCGATGACCAGTTGGACGTAGTCGTCGAAGGTCCCGGACCAGTTGAGCGCCTGGAAGACGTCGCGCTGCTGGCGGCTGCGGACGAACTCGGTCGGGTCGAATCTGGTCGCCATGGGGGTTCCATCCTCCCGTTGGTCGCGGAAACTCTCGGAGCGGGAATCAGCGGCAGATCGCCCCTGCCTACGGAGCGGATCATGCGAACCGCCGCCGCGCGCATTCAAGACATCATTCCACGCCTCCTCTATCCGATTCGGGGGGCGCGGTTCCCCAGAGATCGGCGGGTGACGAGCCAGTCTTGAGGAGTGCCCGCCCGCCTCGTGCGACGACGGCCTGTCCCTGCTAGGCTCCGCGCTCCGCGGCGGACGCCCGCGGGTCTAGGTAAGGGGGCCCGAGATGGACAGTACGCGCAGCGCGTGGAGCGATCCGCTGCCGCAGGACGGGGAGGCGCCTTTCGAGGGCGGGTTGCGGCCCCAGAGCTTGGCCGATTTCATCGGCCAACGGAGCGTCTGCGACAACCTGAGCATCCTCGTACAAGCCGCGCGTCTCCGCGGCGAGCCGCTGGAGCACCTCCTCCTGACAGGTCCGCCGGGGCTTGGCAAGACCTCCTTGGCCCTGCTGCTGGCGCACGAGATGCAGGCCGAGATCCGCCAGACGAGTGGTCCCGTCTTGCAGCACGCCGGTGACCTCGCCGGGCTCCTCACCTCGTTGCCGCGCGGCGGCATCCTCTTCATCGACGAGATCCATCGCCTCAACCGCACGGTCGAAGAGTACCTCTACCAGGCGATGGAGGACTTCCGCCTGGACATCCTCTTGGACCGGGGACCGAGCGCGCGGAGCGTGCAGCTGAAGTTGGAGCGGTTCACGCTCGCGGGGGCGACGACCCGAGCGGGGCTGCTGACGAGCCCGTTGCGCTCGCGCTTCGGCTGGATCGGCCGCGTGGACTTCTATGGCCCGGAGGACCTGCGCGAGATCCTCGACCGGAGTGCGCGGCTGCTCCAGGTGGAGATCGCGCGCGGGGCGCTCGAGGAACTGGCGCGACGGAGCCGGGGCACGCCGCGCATCGCCAACCGGCTGTTGAGGCGGGTGCGCGACTACGCGCAGGTTCGCGCGGATGGCGTCGTCACGCTGGAGCTGGCGCGCGAGGCGCTCGCGTTACTCGAGATCGACGACCGCGGCCTCGACGAGATGGACCGACGTCTGCTGCAGACGGTGGTCCGGCAGTTCTCAGGTGGACCGGTGGGACTCGGGACGTTGGCGGCGGCGTTGGGCGAGGAGCCTGACACGCTCGAAGAGGTGCACGAGCCGTATCTGGTGCAGTGCGGGTTCCTCCAGCGAACCCGACTCGGTCGCATGGCGACGCCGGGCGCGTACGTCGCGCTCGGATTGAACGCGCCGCCGCCGACCGGCGGGCAAGGATCTCTGCTGTGAGCGCCGGCAGCTCGGAGTCCGGTCCGCCCTCTCCCGCCTGGCTCGATGCGTACGACTTCGCGCTGCCGCCCGAGCGGATCGCCGCCCAGCCGGTCGAGCCGCGCGACGCCAGTCGTCTCCTGGTCGTCGATCGTTCGCTCGAAGACGACACCGAGGCGCGGTTCAGCGACCTGCCGCAACTGCTCGCGCCGGGTGATCTCCTCGTCGTCAATGAAACGCGGGTGTTGGCCGCGCGGCTGGCGGCGCGGCTGGAGCGCACGGGGCGCGACGTCGAGATCCTTCTCTCGCATCCAGACGGGGCCGGTTGGCGCGCGCTGCTCGGACCGTCGCGCCGATTACGCGTCGGCGATCGGCTGCTGCTGACCGAAGGCGAGGGAGCTTGGACGATCGCCGAGCTGAGCGCCGGAGGAGGATTCCTGCTCACGGCCGAAGGACGCACGGCGGAAGCCATGATGGACGCGGTTGGACACATGCCGCTGCCCCCGTATCTCCATCGCGCCGATCGGCCGGAAGATCGCACCTGGTACCAGACGGTTTACGCGCGGGCGCCGGGGGCCATCGCGGCGCCGACGGCGGGCCTGCATTTCACCCCGGAACTGCTCGCGGCGGCGGCGGCGCGCGGCGTCGGGCTGGCGCGCGTGGTCCTGCATGTGGGCCTCGGCACGTTCGCGCCGGTGCGGGCGGTCGAGGCGGCGGCGCATCGCGTCGCGCCCGAACGTTTCCATGTCCCGCCGGAGACGCTCCTCGCCATGAAAGAGACGAGGGCTCGGGGAGGGCGCGTCGTCGCGGTGGGCACGACGACCGTGCGCGCGCTGGAGAGCGCGGCGCGTCTCGCCGAGCAGGGCGCCGAAGCTTGGACCGATCTCACGATCACGCCCGGCTTCCAGTTCGAGGCGGTCGACGCGGTCGTGACCAACCTCCACCTGCCACGCTCGAGTCTGCTCGTGCTCATCTCCGCTTTCGCAGGCCAAGAGCGGATCGCGCGCGCCTATCGCCGGGCGATCGAGGCAGGCTTCCGCTTCTACAGCTACGGCGATGCGATGCTGATCCTGTGACATGCTGATCCGGTGACGACGCAACTTCGCTTCGACCTGTTGGCGCGCGACTCGGCCACGATGGCTCGGCGCGGGCGGCTGCACTTCGCGCACGGTATCGTGGACACTCCGGCCTTTATGCCGGTCGGCACGCAAGCGACGGTGAAGACGCTCGATCCCGAGGAAGTGCGAGGAAGCGGCGCGCAGATTCTCTTGGCCAACACTTACCACCTCTACTTGCGACCGGGTCACGAGCGGGTGCGTCGCCTCGGCGGCCTCCACAAGTTCATGGGGTGGGACCGGCCGATTCTGACCGACTCGGGCGGCTATCAGATCTTCAGCCTGGCGCGTTTGACCAAGGTCGACGATGACGGCGCGGTCTTCCAATCGCATCTCGACGGCTCGAAGCATCGCTTCGATCCCGAGTTGGCCACGCGGGTGCAGCTCGCGCTCGGGGTCGATGTGCTCATGGCGCTCGATACCCTGACGCCGTATCCGGCCGAGCACGCGCGCGCGCGCGCCGACATGCTGCGCACGACGGCCTGGGCGCGGCGTTGCGCGGAGGTGTGGCGGGCCGAGCGCACCGCCGCGAACCATCTCTTCGCCATCGTGCAGGGGGGGCTCTATCCCGATCTCCGCGCGGAGTCGGCGGCGGCGTTGGCCGAACTCGACCTCCCCGGATACGCCATCGGCGGCCTGGCCGTGGGGGAACCGTTGGAAGAGGCGATGGACGTGCTGGAGCAGACCACCCCGCATCTGCCCGACGGAAAACCGCGCTATCTCATGGGGGTCGGACGTCCCGAGGACCTGATCGAGGGGATCGCGCGCGGCGTCGACATGTTCGACTGCGTCTTGCCGACCCGTAACGCGCGCAAGGGGACGGTCTTCACCTCGCGCGGCAAGCTGGTGGTGAAGAACGCCGCCTATGCCGACGACGAACGGCCGCTCGACCCGGACTGTGACTGCCCCGTCTGCGCTCGGTTCACCCGGGCCTATCTGCGGCATCTCTTCGCGTCCCGGGAGATCCTCGGGCTGCGCCTGGCCACTCTTCACAGCCTCCATTACTATCAGCGACTCATGCGTGACGCCCGAGGCGCGATCGAAGCAGGACGCTTCCCCGCCTGGCGCCGCGCCGCCTTGGAAGGCTTGTCGACCGGACCTCGAGAGCAGGAGCGAAACTGAGATGATCCGACCGTCCTCGAAACTGACCGCACTCGCGTCTGTCGTCTTGGTAGCTGTCGCCGCCTTGGCTGCACTGGCCGCGATCGATGCGTCCGTCTCCACCGCACTGGCCCAGGGGGAAGTCGGCGGCGACACCGCGATGCGTGGGTTCGTGAGCCAGCTCTTCCTCATCGGTTCGATGGTCTTGATCTTCTACTTCCTCCTCATCCGTCCTCAGCAGAAGAAGGCCAAGGAGCTGGCGCGGATGATCGCGGGGGTCAAGAAGGGGGATCGTGTCCTGACCAGCGGCGGCATGTACGGCGTCGTCTCCGCGGTGAAGGACGACGTCATCGTCCTGGAGATCGGCAAGGAGACGAAGGTCGACTTCGCCAAGAGCGCGATCGCCGCCGTCGTCGCCCGCGATTGACGTCGCACTCGCGCCAGCCCGACTGACTCCGATGCGCCTGCTCTTTCTCGGGACTCCTGAGTTCGCTGCGCCTTCTCTGCGCGCGCTGCTGGCTTCGCGTCACGAAGTGGTGGGCGTCGTCGCGCAGCCGAGCCGGCCCTCCGGCCGCGGGCTCACGATCACCGATCCGCCGACGATCGCGTTGGCGCGTGAGCGGGGGGTGGCGACCTTTCAACCGACCAAGCTCCACTCGGCCGAGACGCTCGAATCCTTTCGTACGCTACGGCCCGACCTCATCGTGACGGCCGCTTTCGGGCGCTTGTTGCGACCGTCGCTCCTGACGCTGCCGGCGAGAGGCTGCTGGAATCTCCATGCGAGTCTCCTCCCGCGCCACCGCGGCGCCGCGCCGGTGTCGGCCAGTCTCTTATCCGGAGATCGCTGGACCGGCGTGACCCTCTTCCAGTTGGATGAGGGGATGGACACCGGACCGATGCTGCACCAGCGGATGCTCGCGATCGCTCCGGCCGAGACAGCGGGGGAGCTGACCGCGCGCCTCGCCGATCTCGCCGCGGAGACGCTGCTGGAGGGACTTGCCCTCGCCCAGAGTGATCGACTCACGGCGCTCACGCAGTCGGAGGAAGGCGCCACCTACACCAAGCTGCTGACCAAAGAGGACGGTCGCCTCCGCTTCGATCGACCGGCCGAGCAGGTCGACCGTTGGGTCCGCGCGGTCACGCCGTGGCCGGGCGCTTTCGTGGAGCTCGCGGGCAAGCGTCTTCGCGTCCACCGCGCACAACCGTGGCACGAGCTTCCGTGCGAGTCCGCGCCGGGGACGGTGCTCTCCACGCGCGATCGATTCGTCGTCGCCTGTCTGCCCGGCGCCATCGTCTTCGAAGAGGTCCAGAGCGAGGGACGGAAGCGGCAGCCGGCGCTCGAGTGGCTGCGTGGCGCGGCGATCTCCGTCGGGGACCGGTTCGCGTGAACGCGGTCCGTCGCGGCTCGGCGGCCGATCCCGCGCGGGTGCTCGCGCTGCGAATTCTCGTGGCCTTCGAAGAGCACCCGGCCCCGGTCGGCGACGCCATCGACCGCGCGCAACGCTCGCTCGAACGGGTCGAGGATCGCGGACTGGTCCAGAACCTCGTGCTGCAGGTGATCCGCCATCGCGCTCGGCTCGATTGGGTGTTGGAGAAGGTCCTCTCGGGGGGCGGACTCGTCGAACTGACCCCGTGGATCCGCAACACGCTCCGACTCGGACTGGCGCAGATCGTCCTGCTGCCGCGCATTCCCCCGCATGCCGCCGTCGACACCTCGGTCGAGTTGGCCAAGCGGTTCGGCCACAGCGGCACCGCGGGATTGACCAACGCGGTCTTGCGTCGACTGGTGAAGGAGGCTCGACCGTTCTGGGACGGCGCACGCGGCGTCGATCGACGCGCGACGCTGGCGCTCATCCACTCGGCGCCGCGCTGGTTGGTCGAAAGGTGGTGCGAACGCTGGGGAGAAGACGCGGCCGCTCGTCGGCTTGCTTGGAGTTCGGAGCCGCCGGGCCATTGGCTGCGCTTCGCCGCGGCCGGGCCCGCGCTCGAGCGGGTCCTGGTCGACGATTCGCCTGAAGCGAAGCCGCGCGAAGGGACGCATCGCGGTTGGATCCCCGACACCGTGCGTCTCGATCCGCGCATGGATCCGACCGCGCTGCCGGGCTTCGCGGAGCGGGCGTTCACGATCCAAGACGGCAGCGCGATC
>CAZVYN010000071.1:0-21171 GCA_964631125.1 uncultured bacterium
AGTCGAAACCGATCCCGTGGTGGCGCCGCCGCCACCACCACCGCCACCACCACCACCGCCGCCGCGGCCGGAGCCAGAGAAGTCTCGTACCCAAGAGGAGGACCGACGTGCGTGGAAGCGGTGAGCAGCGCAGCAGGCATTCAGCCGGATCGAGAGGAGACCGACTGCGTGCCTTGACCTGTCTCGCGGTGGCGCTCGGCGCCCTCGGTCCACTGGCAGCATCCGCCCAGATACCCCCTGAGATTCCCCTGGCCTCGAGGGCCACCGTGGGCGCTCGTGCGATCGCGCTCGGCGGCGCCTACGTCGGAGTTGCTGAGGACTACACAGCGCTGACCTACAACCCAGCCGGGCTGACGCAGGTGCGCAGAACAGAGTTCGCGGGCGTCTTCGAACGACGTTCGCTCGATTCTCGGAACGTCTACCTGGGGCACGAAGAGTCGACACCGCTCGACGTCACACGAATCCAATCCATCGGTTTCGCCTACCCGTTCCCCACGTACAGAGGAGCCCTCGTCGTCGGTTTCTCGTTCGACCGCGTGGCGCCGCTGGATCAGGAGTACTTCAGGAGCGGTTCGGACCCCGCGTTGGGGGTAGCCGCCGAGGAGGAGCGGATCTCCGAGGACGGATCGCTGAACGCGTTCCGAGCCGGTTTCGCGATCGAAGCGAACCCGGGACTCTCGGTCGGCGTGACGGGAGTGATCATGACCGGCAGCTCTCGACGGGAACGCGAGTTCTACTACCGGAGCGACGACAATCTGGACCGAGAAGACACCTTCAGCACGAGCGACATCGACTACACCGCAGTGACGGGCTCGCTCGGCGCATTGCTCGTCTTGGATCGACACACCAGATTCGGTCTGTCGTTGCATCTTCCCGAGAGCTTCGATCTGACCGGCTCCGGCTACGATGACATCTACCGAATCCAGGCCGACCCGGTCGACACCCTCGATCTCCTGGGCGACTACACGTTCGAAGACGAGATCGGCCTCCCGTTCCGCCTCTCGGCCGGGCTCTCGCATGTCCGAGATCTTCCCATCGGAGGAAGCAAGCCTGGCTCGATCCTCGCGGCGCTTGACGTGACCTACGCCGACTGGAGCCAGATCGACTACGCGGGTCGTCTCCGCACGCCGGATCGCGAGTTCGTGTACCGCGCTACCTTGGACGTCCATGCCGGCCTGGAGTACACATTCCCGGCTCCGTTCCCTCTGCGTCTCCGAGGCGGATACTCACGGCAGCCGATCCCCTACCGACTCATCGCCACTGACGTCTTCTTCAGCGAGGCGTCCAAGGCGAAGTTCGACCCCGATCGTCACTCGTGGTCCTTCGGAATCGGAGCGCTGCTGCAAGAGGCCGCGACCCTGGATCTCACGTACGTGAGCGGAGGGTACGAGCGGCGAGGGGCATCGGATTTCGGACTCACCGCGAACGAACGACTCGACGAGGACCGGCTCGTCGTGGGTCTGGCGTTCCGGCTCTAGTCTTGCGACTCGTTCGAGTCTCGAGGGGCCGACGCGGCGCGAATGTCGCCGGCCGGCTCGGCTTTCTGAGCGTCGATCCTGAGGGCGATCGGGCCCTCGGCCGGCAATTTGCCCAGGGCGTCGTGGGCAGCCGACTGTTCTGCTTCTTTCTTGTTGTATCCCTGCCCGCGGCCCAGCAACTGTCCGCGGACCTTCACATCGACGGTGAATAGCTTGCGGTGGTCGGGCCCCACCTCGGTCACAACCGAGTACCGAGGGTGCGTCCGATAACGCGCCTGCACGATTTCCTGGAGCTGGCTCTTGAAATTGTGATGGGTGGGATCGCCGACGATTGAGTCGGCCTGATCGAGCAGATGACGATGGACGAAGCGCTCGACGGCGGGGAATCCCTGGTCGAGATAGATCGCCCCGATGACCGCTTCGAGCCCGTCGGCGAGGATCGAGGCTCGGCCCTGCCCACCGGCTTCCCGCTCGGCCCCGCTCAGGAGCAGATAGTCGCCGAGCCTGAGTTCGCGCGCGCACCGAGAGAGGATCTCTCGCGAAACCAGCAGACCCTTCTTCTTGGTCAGGTCGCCTTCTCGGTCCTCTGGAAACCGGCTGTAGAGATACTCGACCACGATGAGCTCGAGCACCGCGTCACCGAGGAACTCCAGTCGCTCGTTGGAGAGATTCGGATCGCCCCCGTTACTCCCCAGGAACGACCGATGCGTGAGCGCATGGCGGAGGAGATCCGGCTCGCGGAACGGGACGTCGAGATCGCGCTGGAAGGACAGAACCGGGGCCGAGACGACCCCGTCGGGGCGCCGACGGCCTTCGCCTCGAAGGTTACGCCAAACACTCGACCAGAAGTTCACGGGCCACTCCCGAGTCGACTCACGGTCCGGCTCGCGAGCCGCCTCCCGACCGCGTCACGTTCAGGGATTCGGTTCGTACCGCCGGACGATCAGCGAGACGTTGTGCCCACCGAAGCCGAGCGAGTTCGAGAGCGCCACTCGCACCGGCGCCCGCCGAGCGACGTTGGGAACGTAGTCGAGGTCGCAATCCGGATCCGATGTCTCTTGGTTGATCGTCGGCGGGACGATCCCGTGCTGGATCGCGAGCACGCAGGCAACCAGTTCGATCGCTCCGGCCGCGCCGAGGAGGTGGCCGGTCATCGACTTGGTCGAGGAGACGAGCAATTTCTTCGTGTGGTCACCGAAAACCGTGTGCAGCGCCTTGGTCTCGAATTTGTCATTGAGTTCGGTGGAAGTTCCGTGGGCGTTGACGTAGTCGACGTCGGCGGGTCCGAGTCCCGCGGAGCGCAGCGCCGTTCGCATCGATCGCGCCGCCCCCTCTCCGTCCGGGGCCGGTGCGGTCATGTGATGGGCGTCGGCGGTGGAGCCATAACCGACCAGCTCCGCCAGAATCGGCGCCCCGCGAGCGAGAGCGTGCCCCTCCGCTTCGAGCACGACGACGCCGGCGCCCTCCCCCATGACGAACCCGTCGCGGTCCTTGTCGAAAGGACGACTCGCCTTGGTCGGGGCATCATTCCGCGCTGAGAGGGCCCTCAGCGCGCAGAATCCGGCTACGGACAGAGGGGTGATCGGCGCCTCGCTCCCTCCGGCGATCGCGGCGTCCATCTCCCCGTCGCCGACGGTCCGAAACGCCTCCCCGATGGCGTGCGCGCCGGAGGAGCAGGCGGAGACGGTGGCGAAACTCGACCCGCGCAGGCCGAACTCGATCGAGACCTGACCCGACGCCATGTTCGCGATCATCATCGGAATGAAGAACGGTGAGACGCGATCGGGTCCTTTCTCCAGCAGGGTACGGTGCTGCGCTTCCCAGGTCGTCGTTCCGCCGATACCAGAGCCGAGGATCGCGGCGATACGTTCGCCGTTGTTCTCCTTCGTGTCGAGTCGGCTGTGTTCCAACGCTTGGCGGGTCGCGGCGAACGCGTAGTGCGTGAATGGGTCGTTCCGCTTGATGTCCTTTCGATCCATGTAGAGCCCGGGATCGAAGTCTTGGAGCTCAGCCGCGAACCGAGTCGAGAACGCACTGGCATCGAAGCGCGTGATGGCGCGCACCCCGGATCGACCCTCGACGAGTCCCTTCCAGAACTCGTCCACGGTGAGGCCGACGGGCGTGACCGCGCCGAGACCTGTGATGACGACACGCTGCCGCATGGACTCCTCCGGACCGCTGCCGCCGCCGGGCCGGCGCTACTTCTTGGAAGACTCGAGGTGCTGCTTCAAGTACTCGAGCGCATCGCCGACCTTCGTCAGCTTCTCGGCGGCCTCGTCCGGAATCTCGATCTCGAACGCCTCTTCGAGCGCCATGACCAATTCGACGGTGTCGAGGGAATCAGCGCCGAGATCGTCGACGAAGGACGCCTCCGGCACAACCTTCTCAGGCGCGACGCCGAGTTGCTCCACGATGATGTCCCGGACCTTCTGCTCGTAGCTCTCCATCGTTCTCCCCTTCCCCCGGGCCTCTCCCGGAGTGGTCAGCCGGCCTCACGCCGGCGCCTGTCGTTCTCTCGCCGGCCTACCCGATGGCTAGGCCATCAGCATGCCGCCATCCACTCGGATCACCTGTCCTGTGACATAACTCGCCCGCTCCGATGCCAGGAAGGAGACCACGCCAGCTACATCCTCGGGTCGCCCGAAGCGCCCGACGGGGATCCGCCCCAACAAACTCTCCTTCGCCTTCTCGGGCAACGTCTGGGTCATGTCGGTCTCGATGAACCCGGGCGCGACGGCGTTCACGGTCACGTTACGCTCCGCCAACTCCAGCGCGATCGCCCGCGTCATGCCGATCAAACCCGCTTTGGAGGCCACGTAGTTCGCCTGGCCCTTGTTCCCCATCTCCCCGACGACCGAACTGACATTCACGATTCGACCCCAACGGCTCCTGAGCATGCCCCGGGAGAACGCTTTGATGCAATGGAACGCCGCCTTGAGGTTCACGGCGAGCACTTCGTCCCAATCCTCGTCTTCCAAGCGCAGATACAGGTTGTCTCGCGTGATACCCGCGTTGTTCACGAGGATGGCGACCGGGCCCGCTTCCTCGGTGACCCGTTTGGCCAACGAAGTGATCTGTTCCGAGTGCTTCAGATCACAGGGTAGATGCCAACACCTGCGGCCCCGTTCGCGGATCTCCAGAGCAATCGCGCTTTCGTCGCGGCCGCTGCGATCGGCGAGGACGAGATCCGCGCCGTCATCGGCCAGCGCGAGCGCGATGGCGCGGCCGATTCCACGACTTGCCCCCGTGACCAGCGCCAATTTTCCTTCATGCGGCAGAGCCATCGTTCGCTCCCTGCAATCCTTGGTGTTCAACGCTCCGACCGATCAGGTCGCGAGCGCCGCGTGCATCTGTTCCGTGTCGCCCAGAGCGACGAACTCGAGCTCACCCCGATTCCCCGCCGGCTCGGCATCGGCCTTCGCGGTGGCGCGGGCCAGACCGATCAATACCCTGCCGGGGCCGATCTCGACGAATCGCGTCACGCCGAGCTGGATCAGGGAGCGGATGGTCTCCTCCCAGCGCACGGTCGAAAGGAGCTGGCGCACGAGCGAAGCACGGATCTCTCCGACGTCGCCGGAGACAGGCGCCGCCGACTCGTTCGCCAAAACGACGCCGGTAGGAGTTCGCATCGGGGTCGACTCGAGCATCGCGGCCAACCCGGCCGCCGCCGCTTCCATGAGAGGAGAATGAAACGCTCCTCCCACCTCCAGCCGCACGACCCGCTTGGCGCCCGCCGCCCGAACCCTCTCCATGGCGGCCTCGACGGCCGCCACCTCACCTGAAATGACGACCTGTCCCGGCGAGTTGAGATTCGCCGCGCGGACGACACCTTGGACGGAACGCAGCGCTTCGACGACCTGTGATCCGGTCAACCCGAGCACGGCCGCCATCGCACCGGGGTGGGCCCGGCTCGCCTCTCCCATCAGCTCACCCCGACGCCGCACCAGGCGTAGCCCATCCTCGAACTCGAGCGCGCCGGAGGCAACGTAGGCGGAGTACTCACCCAGGCTATGACCGGCGGAGTAGGCGCCGGTCGCGGCCGGCCCCGGTCCGAGCCGCTGGGGCCAGCGCGTCTCCGCCGGACCCACCGCCGCCTCTCGGTTCCCTCCGGTGAGGAGCACGCGGTAGGCCGCAATCGAGTGGGTGAAGATCGCGGGTTGCGTGACGGCCGTGTCTCGCAACTCGTCTTCCGGTCCTTCCGCGCAGAGTCGAGAGAGGGAGATTCCCAGTACTCGGTCGGCCAGGGCGAACGTCTCTCGTGCGACCGGAAAGGCGGCGCAGAGATCGGCGCCCATCCCCACATACTGAGAGCCTTGGCCTGGGAAGAGATAGGCGGTGGACCCGCCTTCGCATGACGTCATCTGGTTGCTGGTTCCTCGCTCGCTGGCTCGTCTCGAGGCGCGGCGTTCACCAGCGGAGGAGCGTCCCGCCCCAGGTGAGGCCCGCGCCGAAGGCGACCGTCAGGACGAGATCTCCAGATTTTGCTCGCGCTGACCGCGCGACCTCATCGAGGGCGAGCGGAACCGAAGCGGCGGAAGTATTACCATAACGGTCCAAGTTGATGAACACCTTCTCGGTCGGGAGGTCGAGACGCTTCGCGGTCGCTTCGATGATTCGTAGGTTCGCTTGGTGCGCGACGAGGAGGTCGACCTCCGCCGCCGTGATGCCCGCTCGCTCGAGCGTGATCCGGCAAGCCTCTTCCATTCCGCGGACGCCGAGCTTGAACACCTCGTTGCCCTTCATGCGGAGCCGGTGCAGCCCTTGTTCGATCACCTCGTGGGAAACAGGTAGGCGAGAGCCTCCGGCCGGCAACTCGATCAATTCGGCTTCGCGACCATCGGCGCCCAGGTAGGTCGCGAGAATCTGATGACCGTGGTCCGCTTCGCCGGGTCGGATCCGGGTGAGCACGGCGGCGCCGGCGCCATCCCCGAACAGGATGCAGGTGGTGCGGTCCTTCGGATTGGTGAACCGAGAGAGCACCTCGACGCCCACGACGAGGATCCGTTCGGCCAGTCCCGAACCGATCAGGCCCCGCGCCACCTCGCACGAATAGAGGAATCCGGAGCAAGCGGCCCCGAGGTCGAAGCAGAACGCCTTGTGGGCTCCGATTCGCGCTTGCACCAGACACGCGGTGGACGGGAAGAGGTGATCGCCCGTGACCGTCCCGACAATGATGGCGTCGAGGTCCTCTCCGCGCAGCCCGGCTGCATCCAAGGCGCGTTGCGCGGCGGAGGCAGCTAGGTCCGAGGCGGCGGTCTCCGGCCCACAAATTCTGCGTTCTCGGATCCCGGTGCGGGAGACGATCCACTCGTCTGAGGTGTCGACGACCTGTTCGATGTCGTGATTCGTGACGATGTGATCGGGAACGCAGGAGCCCAAGCCGACGATACGAACGTCCGCCACCGACACAGATCGCTCGGCGGCGCCGATCGGTTCGGCTGGACTAGCTGACGGCTTCCTGTCGATGGAACTCACGCGCCAGCTCCTCGCCGATCCTGACGTCCACTCTCTGTCGGGCGCCCATCGCCGCCACACGGATGGCGTTCATGATCGCTTTGGGACTGGAACGCCCGTGCGCGATGATCACCGCGCCGTTCACTCCGAGCAATGGGGCGCCGCCGTACTCTTCGTAGTTCATCCGGTTCTTCAGCCTCTGGAACGCCGGCTTGAGCAGAAGAGCCGCCAGTTTGAAAAGCAGGCTGCGCTCCAACTCCTGGCGAAGGAGTGTAGTGGTGAGCCCGATCACACTCTCCGCGAACTTGAGCAGCACGTTGCCGGTGAACCCGTCGCAGACGACGACATCGGCCTCGCCGGTCAGAACGTCTCGACCCTCGACATTGCCGATGAAGTGGATATTCACCGCGCCGTTCGCGAGACACTTGTGCGCCTGCTGCGTCAACTCGGAGCCCTTCGAACTCTCCTCGCCGATGTTGAGCAAGCCCACCCGTGGTTGAGCGATGCCCTGCACCAGCTCGGCGTAGATCTTCCCCATCAGCGCGAACTGCACGAGGTGCTGCGACTTGGTGTCGGCGTTCGCGCCGACGTCCAGGAGAATGCACTGCCCCGTGCGGGTCGGGATGATGCTGGCGATGGCCGGACGGTCGACCCCGCGCACGCGCCCCAAGCAGAGGAGGCTGGCGGTGACCACCGCGCCCGTGTTCCCGGCCGAGACGAGCGCGTCGGCTGCGCCGTCCTTGACCAGACGTGCGGCCACCGAGATGGACGCCCCCGGCTTGCGACGGTAGGCGGACGGCGCCGCCTCGCTCATGCCGATCGTCTCCGTGCTATGGACCAGCTCGATCCCGAGGGCGACGCGCTCGGACGCGCTCAGGTGCGGGGTGATGGCCGGCTCTTCTCCGACGAGGATGATTTCGAGTTCGTCCTTGAAGGTTCGCGCGGCCAGCACGGCGCCTTGGACGATGGCCGCCGGGGCCTGGTCGCCGCCCATCGCGTCGACCGCGATACGGATTCGCCGGGCTGTCACCTGCCGAGTCGCAACGGGTCGCGGCCCCATCGAAACGAGAACTGACGATCGCGACCCGCCCGGGGGGCAGAGGGTCGACCCGGCTTGGCGCACCCAAGGTTCGCGAGGAAGCCCGTCACCCTCGGATCAGCTCTGGACCAGCAGGAACTCTTCGTCGCGGTAGTATCCACACTGGCCGCAGACGTAGTGCGGCCGCTTGGCCGCGCCGCAGTGGGAGCAACGCGACGTCGGCGGGGCGTCGAGCTTCCAGTTCGCGCGACGCTTGTCGCGGCGGGTCGAAGAGTGGCGTCGCTTCGGAAGAGCCATGTAAAGGTCCAGTCCTGTGGGTCAGAAAGGTTCTCGAACTTGTCTCGTGCTCGTCTCGTCCTCGTGTCGTGTCGTGTCGTGTCGTGTCGTGTCGTGCTCGCGTCACCTGAAGCCGACAAGGACCGTCGACACCGACCAACGAGACCGGAGGTTGACACAGATTCATAGCCAGCAAGTCGAAAAAGTGCCGGCGCTCGATCCCCCGGCGGGTGCCCGGAGTCTACTCCGTCGCGGCGACCTCACAACGACACTCCTCGTCGTTTCGGTCAACCCCGCATCGAGGACAGAGCCCGGAGCACGCTTCCCTGCACCGGACGCGCCACGGCGCCTCGAGGAGCAACCCCTGGCGGACTTCCTCCGTCAGGTCGATCGATCGGCCGTCATGGTAGACGATCCCGACATCGTCTTCACGCACTTCTTCGGTCGGGCGACGGTCGCGGCTCTCCCGCCGTTCCGAGAATATCCGGACTTCCGCGCGGATCGGCGCCCGCACGGGCCGGAGACAGAGGTTGCATTCCAGATCGACCAAGGCGCGGAACTCACCGCGGACCTCGATCTTCGGTCCGTGACGATAGATCACCGCATCGAGAACGATCGGGCCAACCCAGGAGTTCGAGGGGCTATCGAGCTCAAAGTCGCCAGACGAGCCGATCAACTGTCGTCGAGACTCCCCTTCCTCCAAGGTCGGCAGCAATAGGACGAAAGGCCCCGCGGCGCTCATCGATCACCTCACTCCGGAATCGCGCGAGCCAGACGGTCACTTTCGCGGCGCGAGATCGAGGTTGAAGAACGCAATTTCGTGCTGGGCCGTCTCCAATGCGTCGGACGCATGCACGGAGTTCTGCTCGACGTTGAGCCCGACCGCCTTGCGGATCGTGCCTTCCGTCGCCTTGGCGGGATCGGTGGCGCCGACTACTTCCCGCAGTCGAGTTTGCGCATTCTCGCCTTCGACTACGAGCGCCACGATCGGCCCCGAGGACATGGAAGCGCAGAGCGACTCGTAGAACGGACGTTCCGCATGGACGAGGTAGAACTCCCGAGCGTCCTCGGGCCGGAGTTGGACCATCTTGAGACGGGCGATGCGCAGCCCCGCAGCCTCCACCTGGCGCAAGACCTCGCCCACCAGGTTCCGCCGCACGGCGTCCGGCTTGACCATCATGAATGTCTGCTCCAACCTGGCCTCCTCCGCCCTCCAGGGCGATCGATCTTCAATGTTCGACCGTCAGCGGCCGAGCGCCTTCTTCACCAATGGCCCGACTTCGGACGGAATTCGCGCCACGGTGACTCCTGCCTGCTCGAGCGCGCGGACCTTGTCGTCGGCCGTCCCGGCGCCGCCGGAGATGATGGCGCCGGCATGTCCCATTCGCTTACCCGGGGGGGCGGTGCGACCCGCGATGAAGGCGATGACCGGCTTCGACATGCGCTTGGCGATGAAGACGGCGGCCTCTTCCTCGGCTGTGCCGCCGATCTCTCCCATCATCACGATGGCGTGGGTCTCGGGATCGCTCTCGAACAGACCGAGCACATCGACGAAGTTCGTGCCGATGAGTGGATCGCCGCCGATCCCGACACAGGTCGACTGCCCGATGCCGTGACTGGTGAGTTGATGCACCATCTCGTACGTCAGGGTCCCGGAGCGGGAGACGACGCCGACGTTTCCCGGACGGTGGATCTCGCCCGGCATGATGCCGACCTTGCACTTCCCTGGAGAAATCAGCCCCGGGCAGTTGGGACCGATCAGTCGGACGCCGAGATCTCGCGTCTCCTTCAGCACCGGGACCATGTCCAACACAGGAATGCCCTCGGTCACCGCGATGATCAACTGGATTCCAGCGTGGGCGGCCTCGAGGATGGCGTCGGCGGCGCCGGCGGGCGGCACGTAGATAACCGAGGTGTCAGCCTGCGTTTTCGCGACGGCATCGGACATCGTGTCGAAGACCGGGATGTCATCGACCTTTTGGCCCCCCTTGCCGGGGGTCACGCCGGCAAGCACGCGAGTTCCGTAGGCCTTCATCGCCCGCGCGTGGAACGAGCCGTCGCGTCCGGTGATGCCCTGCACGATCACCTTGGTCCGTTCGTCGATCAGAATGCTCACTGCGTCTCCCTACTCGATTTGCTGACGCCCGGTCTGTCGGGCTCCCGATTGGCTGCCGACTCGATGGAGGGTCAGGCTCTCGACAACTCGACGGCCGCGAGGACCGCCTCATCCATCGTGGCCGCCGGGGTCAGTCCCGACTGCTGGCGCAGGATCTCTCGGGCTTCGGCTTCATTCGTCCCGGTCAAACGGATCACGATCGGCATCTTGACGCCGGTCTCGGCCACCGCCTGGATGAGTCCGCGGGCGACGTCGTCACAGCGCGTGATACCGCCGAAGATATTGAAGAGGATGGCGCGGACGTTCGGATCCCTCGAGATGATGCTGATCGCGGTCACGACTTTGCGCGGATCCGAGGACCCGCCGATGTCGAGGAAGTTCGCCGGACGACCACCGAAGTGCTGGACCAAGTCCATCGTGGCCATGGCGAGACCGGCCCCGTTGACGACACACCCGATGTTTCCCTCGAGCTTGATGTAGGAGAGTCCGATCGCGCGCGCTTCGCCGTCCTCGGGCTGCTCCGCCGTCAGGTCGCGCATCGCCTCCACTTCGGGATGGCGATAGAGCGCGTTGTCGTCGAGATTGAGCTTCGCGTCGAGCGCGAGGACTTCGCCGGACGGAGTCCGGACGAGCGGGTTGATCTCCGCCAGTGTCGCGTCGACTGCCACGTACGCCTTGGCCAACTTGCGCAGGATGTCCGCGATGGCCAGCGCCGTTTTCCCGTCGGGTTCGATCGCGAACGCGAGACGACGCGCCTCGAACGGTCGCAAACCCGTCACCGGGTCGAAATGATGTCGAAGGATGGAATCCGGCTTCTCGTGCGCGACCTGCTCGATGTCGATGCCGCCCTCACGCGAGACCATCACGAGCGGAAGTCCGAGCCGTCGATCGAGCACGACGCCGAGATAGTACTCGTGCGCGATCTCGGCCGCGGGCGTGATCAACACGCGCTTCACGGGCAACCCCTGGATCTCGAGCGCGAGGATGTTCTTGGCATGCGCCGCGGCTTCCGCCGGAGTCGCCGCCAGCTTCACCCCACCGGCCTTGCCTCGCCCGCCCGAGTGCACCTGGGCCTTCACGACGACCGTACCGCCGAGGCGCGCGGCGATCGCCTCGGCCTGAGTGGAAGTTTCCGCTACCTCGCCGGCCGGGATCGGTATCCCGTGAGTGCGAAAGATCTCCTTGGCTTGATACTCGTGGATGTTCACCTGACGGACTCCTGATCTTGTCTCGCGCGTGATCGGCGGCCGAACGCGTCCGAGCCTCGCGTTCCGTCGCCGGGTAGCTCCACACCGATGGTCGTCGCTCGAGAGTCTGCGCCGATGACGCTCGACGCCCGACGGAAGTGCGTCCGATCGGACGCCCCGGCGGGTCGCGGCGGCAGCGCGTTGGGCGGATGGGCCGAGGCCGGTCGAACCCGGACGGGAAAGTAGACTTGGGCTCCCTCCGGGGTCAAGCGCCAGCGGCCCGGATCCTCTGCGCCAAAGAGGTCGAGGAGAAGCCCGGGTGGAAGGGGAGCGCGCGGACGGTTCCCCCGTGCGCGACCACCCACTCTCGCCCGACGATCCCCTCCACCGGCCAGTCCCCTCCTTTGACCAAGACGTCGGGGCTGATCGCCTCGATCAGCGCGAGCGGCGTCTCCTCTTCGAAGACGGTCACGTAGTCGACCGACCGCAGACCACAGAGCACGACGGCGCGCCCCTCGGCTGAGAGATACGGGCGAAATTCTCCCTTCAGCCGCCGCGCGCTCTCATCGGAATTGATTCCCACGACGAGCAGATCGCCGAGCGCCCGGGCGTCCGCGAGATAGAGCACGTGTCCCGGATGGATCAGATCGAAACAGCCGTTGGTGAAGACGACGCGCGAACCGCGGGCTCTGACCTCGGCGACGACCGCAGCCAGTGGCCCCCGAGCGAGGAGACCGGGTGGGGCCGGCAGTCCGGGCTTCAGGTCGCCGGAGGCGGCGAAGTCTCCAGGCGGCAGGCTCGGCCGACGAAGACTCATCTTCGATCCGGCGGTGCAGACTCGGCGGTCGGGTGGGCCGAGAGTTCGAGCGGCGCGTCCAGGTCTGGGCGCGCGAGGACAGCTTGACGCAGCGCCTCGACGCTGCCCACCGCGGTCCCGACCTCGCGAACGACGAGGCCCGCCGCGTGATTGGCCAGCGCCGCCGCTTCCGCGAGCGTCGCGTCGGCGGCTCGAGCGACGGCGAAAACGCCGACCACCGTGTCCCCGGCGCCCGTGACGTCGAACACCTCGCGCGCCATCGCGGGGAAGTGCGATGGATTCTCGTCTTCGGTGAAGAGAGTCATCCCCTGCTCACCTCGCGTGATCAGGACCGACCTGGCTCCGAGCTCCCGCCGGAGGTGTGCCCCGGCGGCGCGCAGAGTCGGCAGATCGTGGAGTCGTCGACCGAAAGCCTGACCTGCTTCCAACAGGTTGGGCGTGATCGTGTCGACGCCGCGGTAGGACAAGAAGTGGGTCTCCTTCGGATCGACGCAGACGGCGACGCCTCTCGCGTGCGCCTCCGCCAGTAGCGGCTCCAGGAGTCCGCGCGTCACGACCCCTTTCCCGTAGTCCGAGATCACACAAACGGCGCAGGACGACATCGCGTCGAGAGCGCGACGCAACACTCGCTCGAGCACCTCGCCTTCGATTTCCGCGGTGTCCTCCCGGTCGATCCGCACGACCTGCTGATTGCGCGCGATGACCCGTGTCTTCGAAGTGGTGCGGCGAGCGCGGTCGACCTCGATCGAATCGGAAGCGACTCCGTGCCTTCTGAGGAGATCGCAGAACTCTCGACCGTAGAGGTCGTCGCCGACAACGCCCATCAAGAAGGGAGACGCGCCGAGGGCGCGGACGTTGTGCGCGACGTTGGCGGCTCCGCCGAGTCTCTGCGTCTCCTCCCGCGCCTCGATGACCGGGACCGGCGCTTCCGGCGAGATCCGCGAGGTGTCGCCCCAGAGGTAGCGATCGAGCATCACGTCGCCGACGACGAGGATGCGTTGCTCGGCGAAGGCCGAGAGCAACAAGTCCAGTCGCGCGGCGGAAGGAAACGGCATGGGCGCGACTCTAGCAGGCGATCGGGGACGACGGATCTGACGAATCCGTCGTCTCCGCCGTTCCCCTCACGCACGACTCGCGGACCGCCGACGATCAAGGGTCTACGTAGAGGTCCTTGATCGCGCCCCAGCTACTGTCGACGGCGGGAGTGCCTCCGCCGCCCGCGTTCGGCGCGCCCGGAGTCGGCGCCAACCCGTTACCCGCCGGTGGGGTGGCGCCCGCGTACGGATTCAACGAGTCGTAGATCGACCAGGTCGGTCCGCCGTCGGGCGTGCGACCCGTCGAGCGATCGTCCTCCGCCTCGTACGTGTTGTAGCTATAGGAGTCGACCAGGACCGGCGTCGAATCCACGAGTCGCCACAGGGTGATCGTGTCGCCGTCGTTGCCGAGCCGCAGCCCCGTCGTCGATTCCCCGTTGGCCGACTCCCAACCGACCGAGTCGCTCCCGCGAACGAGCGCGACGCCACCCGCCGCGAGCACGCCGACGAACCCGTAGACGAACTTGCCCGTTTCGTCGCCGAGGAAGTACCCGGCGAGATCCAGCGGGGCGGCGCCTGCGTTGATGATCTCGGCCCACTCGTCGTTCTTGAAGTCGTAGGCGCCGTCCCCGTTCCAGTCGGTCGCCGGATCGGCCATCACCTCGTTCAAGAGCGGCCCACAGTTGCCGATTCCCGGACGCGCTGCGGTCAGGATGGCGACCAGCACGAATGCCAGCTTGCGCATGTCGATTCCTCCACGTAGATGCTGTTCTTCTGGCGGCGACCGTGCGTCGACGCCCAGGGAGCCAGCAGTCGCAAGGGGCATGCCGGGGGCGCCAGGTTATGGTCTCTCGCAGTGATTCGCGGATCGCTCGCCTCACGGGCGCCGATCGGACGGCGCATCCCGGGCGAAAAGGGAGCCTGCTGGTGGCGAGACGACAAACGAGCCGGCAGCCGAATCGACCGAAGAGAACATCGCGCGAGATTCCAGCCCTCCTGTGCTGGGCGCCGGCGCTCTTGGCGGCGGCCCTCTACCTGCCGACGCTGCGATTCGAATTCGTCTGGGACGACACGACGTTCATCTCGCGGAATCGGACTGCGCACAGTTGGTCCGCGCTCGCGAGCGCGCTGAGCCGTGGATACGGGTGGACCGGCGACTCTCTGCCGGTGTCGACGCCGGCGCGTGGAGACGCGGAAGAGATGGGGCCGCCTCCCCGGGATGCCTCGCTCTACTACCGACCGATCGTGACTGCCGTCTCTGGCGCGCAATGGATCACGAGCCGAGGCGCCGCTTGGCCGTTCCACCTGGCGAACACGTTGGCCCATGCCGCGACTGCGGCGCTGGTCGCTGTGCTCGCGAGGAGGCTGGCGGGCCGACTGCCGCGCGCCGACGCGACGCGGGGCGGCCTCTTCGCCGGGCTCGTCTTCGCCGCACATCCCGCGGCTTCGGAGGCGGTCGCGTGGATTTCGGGACGAACCGATCTCTTCGCCACCCTCTTCGGTCTCGCATCGTTGGCCACGCTCTGGAACGCTCAGGGCGATCGGCGATCTGTTTTGATCGGAGGCGTGCTCCTCGCGTTGGCGCTCGGCTCGAAGGAGTCGGCATCGAGCTTCGCTGCCGTCTGGTTGCTGCTCCTCTGGATGGCGTACAAGGAGCGGCCGAGCTCAGCATCCGCCGCGGAACTGCCGACAACCCCGCGGCTGTCGCTCGCGACAGGATCGTGGGTGGTCGGCGGTGTCCTCGCACTCTCGCTCGGGCTTCGCTGGATGGCCCTCGGCCGATGGATCGGCCCACCCAACGAGACGCGAGGCGATTGGGCAGATCGACTCGCGCAATCGGGCGTACTCGTGGTCGCGTACGCGCGGCGGTTGGTCTGGCCGGTGGGACTCGATGTCGAGTCGCCACCGTGGATCCTCGACAAGCCTCCCGTTTGGCTCGCACTCCTCGGGTGGTCGCTCCTCGCGAGCCTGGTGATCCTGGCCGCGCGCGCCTACCGCGAGCGAGCCTGGGCGTCGACCGTGGGACTCAGCCTCGCCCTGATGGGCATCGCTCCGGTCCTGCAGTGGATTCCGACCGGGGAGATCTTCGGCGAGAGGTTTCTCTACCTGCCGCTCGCCGGTCTCGCGCTCGCGGCAGCGCCGCCTCTGGCTCGGTTGACCGCGCGCCGCTGGGGGATCGCTCTCGCCCTCGCGCTCGTGGCCGTCTGGTCGGTCGTGGGGTCGGGGCGGATCCGAGACTGGCGAAACGAGCGGAGTCTCTTCACCGCGTCGGTCATCACGACGCCCGAGAGCCCGCGGGGATGGGCGAATCTGGGCGCGACGCTACTCACCACCGTCGACGCACGCGCCGCCGTCGCCCCACTGGAGCGGGCAGTCGAACTCGATCCGGACGATCCGTGGATTCGGGCGCAGCTCGGTTCCGCGCTCGTCAATGCGGGGCGTCCAGAGGAGGGCGCCCGTGAGCTGGAGCTCGCCTCCGCGCGCCTCCCCGCCGTCGTCGCGATCCAGAAGAACCTAGCGGTCGCGTGGGTGCGATCGGAGAAGACGGCCGAGGCGATCGCGTTGCTCCGGACGGCTCGCGCGTCGGCGCCAGAGGACGCCGGACTGGTCGACGTCTTGGCGGGCGCTCACCGCAAGGCGGGCGCCTTCGACGCCGCGGTGCGCGCGTATGAGGAGACGCTCGGCCTCGATCCCACCCGCATGGACGCGCACCTCAACTTGATCAGCCTGCTCATGAACGAGGTTCCGGATACCGCGCGGGCGAGACTCTGGGCGGAACGCTTCGTCGAACGGTTCCCCTCGGCGCCCCAGACCGCCCGCGTCAGGGCGTTGCTCGGGAACTGAAGACGCGCGCGGTCGTCGTCGTCCGGACGATGCGGGTGCCGGCCTCGCCGCGCAACGCGAGAGCGACCGACGGCGGGCTCGTGATGATCACCTCTCGGCCGCCGTGTTCGAGGAACTCGATGGCCGCTTCGACCTTCGGTCCCATGCTGCCAGGCGGAAAGTGGCCCTCGGCCAGGAATCGACGCGCGTCGTCCAGTTCGATGCACTCGAGATCTTGTTGGCGCGGAGTTCCGAAGTGGATCGCCACACGGTCGACCGCCGTGACGTTGATGACGACGTCAGCACCGACGGCGCGCGCCAAGAGAATGGCGGTCCTGTCCTTGTCGATGACCGCCTCGACGCCGCGCAGTCTGCCGCGCGTGTCTTCGACGACGGGGATCCCTCCGCCTCCGGCCGCGATGACCACATGCCCCGCCTCGAACAGGCCGCGGATGACCCGCTCTTCGACGATACGCACCGGCCGTGGACTCGGGACGACGCGGCGCATCCCGCGGCCGGAGTCCTCGACCATCCGCCAGCCGTCGCGCACCTCGTGGCGCCGCGCTTCGTCGGCGGAAAAGAACGGACCGATCGGCTTCGAAGGCGACTGAAACGCCGGATCGTCGGAGTCGACGACCACTTGAGTGAGCACGGTCGCGACCTCGCGGGCGATCCCTCGCTCGTGGAGGACGTTCTGCAGCGTCTGCTGGATCATGTAGCCGATCCCGCCCTGCGAGTCGGCCCCGCAGACGTCGAGCGGCATCGGGGGAATCCGGTCTCGCGCCAGTTCATTCCTGAGCAGGATGTTCCCGACGATCGGGCCGTTGCCGTGGACGAGCACTACCCGCGCGCCGCTCTCCAAGAGGTCGGCGACATGGACCATCGAAGACCGAGTGACTCGGAACTGCTCCTCGATCGACCCCGGTCCGCGCCCGGGCAGGATCGCGTTCCCCCCGAGCGACAAGAGCACTGTGTTCGTCATACTGCCACCGGCATCGGTCGAATCGGTCCGCTTCTCGCGCCTGGATTGCTTGGATCCGGTCCGACGATCGTTCAGCGCACCCCGAGTTGATTCGCCGCCAGGTACTCGGCCATCCGACCCAGCGCCTTCTCGATGTTGGCGATGGAGTTGGCGTAGGAGAATCGGAGGTAGCCATCCCCTCCTTGTCCGAAGGCCGTGCCCGAAAGCGCGGCCACGCCGGCCTTGTCCAGGAGATCGCGCGCCAGCGTCCTGCTGTCGATGCCGAGCCGACTGATATTCGGGAACGCGTAGAACGCGCCGAGCGGATCGAAGCAACTCACGCCCGGAATCGCATTGAGCCCGCGCACGATCACATCCTTCCGACGACGGAACTCCGCGATCATCGCGTCGATCTCCCCTTGCGGACCGAGGAGTGCGGCGCGACCCGCCCGCTGCACGAAGACGTTGGTGCAAGAGTTCGAGTTCGTCATGAGCCGGGTCACATGCTGCGCGAGATCTTTCCGCATCACGCCGTAGCCCATGCGCCATCCGGTCATCGCGTAGGTCTTCGAGTGCCCGTCCAGGACGATCGTCTTCTCCTCCATGCCCGGAAGACTCGCGATAGAAGCGTTCACGCCTTCGTACTGGATGCGCGAATACACCTCATCGGTCAGGACGAAGAGATCGCGGTCGCGCAGGAGCGCGGCGATCTCTTCGAGATTCTTCCTCGGGGTCACCGCTCCGGTCGGATTGTGGGGCGAGTTGAGGATGACGAAGCGCGTCCGGTCGGTCAGGAGCGGCGCGAGCGCCTCCGCCGTCGTCGCGAAGCCGGTCGCCTCTTTCAACACGAGCGGCACCGGTTTGGCGTTCAAGAATCGCGTGACCGATTCGTAAATGGGGAAGCCGGGGTCGGGGTAGATGACCTCGTCCCCTTCGTTGACGCACGCGAGGAGCGAGAAGAACAAGATCGGCTTCGCGCCGGGGGTGACCACGACATTGTCGGCCGTGGCGTGCAGACCGCGCGCTTGGTTGACGTGCTCTGCGATCGTGGCCCTCACCTCGGGATCACCGGCCGAGGGACCGTAGTGCGTCCAGCCTTCGCGCAACGCCTGCACGGCCGCCTCGACGATGAACTTCGGTGTGTCCATATCCGGCTCGCCGATCTCGAGATGGACGATGTCCCGCCCGGTGCGCTCCAACTCTCGCGCGCGCGCGAGTACTTCGAAGGCGGTCTCGGTCCCGAGTCGTTCCATCCGCGTGGCGAACATCGTGAGGCTCCCTTGGGATATCGGAACCCAGGCGGCGTCGGATGAGCCTCGCGCGAGGCTCGACCGCCCGGGAGCAGGAAGCTAGCACGCGATTCGAATGGCTCTCAAGCGCGCGGGGTCGACGCGGGGGCGCCGGATCGGCCCTGCAATGCGCAGAGCAAGGCGTCGCCCGTCGCGTGTTCGAGGCAGTCGACCCGCTCGATGGCGTCCTCGTGCGCTAGGAAGTAGCGAAAGACGAGTCGAGCTTCCGTCGGGTCCAACGCGCGCGGGGACCACTCGGTTCTCCCCAGGTCGCGAGGCGACGAATCGCTGCAGCGATCAAGCCAGCGGACGAGGGCCTCGGACTCGGGCCCTCCGTCAACGGGGAACGCGAAGGAGAAGCCCTCCTCCGGTCCATCCAGCAAGTAGACCGACGCGGAGATCGACGAACCCGAACCGGTCTCGGTCGACGCCCCAGGGGCGACGAAGAGCAGCGGCCAGTAGGAGGCGGCGAGTGCTCGCTTCGGCCCGCGCACCTGCACCTGGATGTTCCACCGCGGCGCCTCTGTCCGGATCGCTTCGGACTCCCCGACGAGGGCCGCCAGCTCGGAATCGCTCGGCGTCAGTTCGATGCGGTGCAACTCGTCCAACAATTCCGCGCGGCGCGATGGCTCCGGAGGGAGCGGGCGAAAGTAGCTGGCGAGGCGGGCCCGAAGTGACCGCGCTTTGCCGACGTAGAGGAGTGCGCCATCGCGACTCCGGAATCGATAGACACCAGGAGTCTCGGGCAGCCCGGCGATCCACGCAGCATCGAAGTCGAAACGTTCCCACGGCGCGGCGCGCCCTCCCAGCGTACTCGCGATCGCCGACTGCAGGTCTGCGTCGTCCCACTCGTCGCATCTTTCCAAGAGATGCTCGAGCACAGCGGCCGCGTAGGCGAGCGCGCCGTTCGACGAATCCGTCGAGACCGGACCGAGATTCCACCGGGCGGCGAGCCGACTCGGCTCCAGCGCCGCGGAGATCTCGGCCGCGAGCACCCCTTCGCGCGCCAACATCACCCGGGCCCATGCGCCGAGATCGAGCGGCGTCTCCTCCGGACCTTCGATCCCCCACTGTCGATCGATCCAGTGGAGTGCGCGAGCCAATGGGCCCACCCGCAGGGACGCCCACCGAGCATCGCCGGGGTGTCCGAGAAGTTCGCGCCAGGGATGCGGCTCGTCGGGAGCGAGAGTCGCAATCGGACCGAGGACTCCTTCGCGCCAAACCGCGGAGTGCAGGCGCCAACTCGACCCCTCGCCCCCCCCGGCGGTCGACGACTCCAACCAACCGAGACGCAACGGCGACGAACCGATCGGTTGCTTGGAAGCGAGGCGCGCTTCCCAGATCCCTGGCGCGACCTCCGCGAAACGCGCGTCGCGCGAGAGCAGTCGTCGAACAAGCGGATCGGCCGACGGTCCGCCCGTCAGACGAAGGAACTCGCGCGCGATCTCAGATGCAGAGGAAGCACCGCCCCGATCGCGGAGCGACGCGAATATCCTCTGGAGCAGTGGAGCTTCCATTCCCCTCCCGCCAACGGCCGCCTGCGTTCGCCGTACCGTACGAGGACGCGGAGGCGGGCGCCACAAGCGAGCGCGAACTCCGCCTTATCCTTCGGACGCAGGCCCCGCGGAGAGTAAGGCGAACGTCGCCTTCAGCTCGATCCAGGGACTCGGAGTCGGCGACGCGACCGCGAGCGGAAGCAGCAGCGAGATGGCGATCTCGACCGATCGGGGACGCAGACCCAGTTCGCCACTCGCGCCGACTTTCCCCCACAGTCCGGACGACGAGGCCCGGGGCGCGCCGCTCGGCCAGAACTTCGAGCCCACCAGCCCGGTCTGCGAAGGCGTTCCTCGCAGGTCGAACGCCGCGACATCGACGCGTCGCCGGTCCCACTCCCGGACGCAGGCCAGCGCGGTCCACTGAGTCTCGACCACGCTGCCCGTCGTTCGCCGTGAGCGGACGGTTCCGACCTCGCCTTGATACGACGCGCCCGACCCGGGAGCGGACGGAGCGGTCAGCCGCGTCACCCACGAGACCTGCTGGGTCGACGTGCGTGAGGACTCTCCGAATGGAAGCGCATGGCCGCGAGTGGACGCCGAGGTCCGAGCGTGGCGGAGTGCGATCGCGCCCCCACTCGGCTCGCCACAGCGAAAGTCGGCGCGCAGACTGTGCTGCTCCCGGACACTCGCTCGCCCGGAGGTCAGCCGCCTCGCAGTCTCCCTCCAGTCGAGCGCGAGAGCGCCGCCGAGCGCGCGTGAGTTTCGCGTCATCGAGAGAGAACGAACGAAACGCCAACCCGCAGGGAATCGGTCGCGATCGCCGACAATGCTCTCGCGCGCCCGTAGCTGGGCGCGCACCGGCCATGCGTTGCCCTGCGTTCGCCACGCCAGCCCGAACCGCGGCTGCGGAACCGAGGCGACTTCGAGATCCCAGCGATCGGAACGACCGGAGCGCTGGATCCAGAGGCTCTGCCGATTGCCCGCGTGAGGACGCTCTCCATGAACCGCGAGCACGCCGATCCCCCAGCCGCGTCGGGCGGCGATCGTCGCCACGCCCGTCTCGGATCCTTCTCTCGACACCGCGACGCTCAGACCCGTATCGATCGACCGCTCGATCCAAGCCGAACGACGCCCCCCCGATAGTCTCGGAGAGAGCAACGAGGTCGGCTGCGCAGGGGACTCGAGTGCAACGGCGTCGGCA
>CAZVYN010000072.1:0-20924 GCA_964631125.1 uncultured bacterium
GCGCCGGTTACGGTCGCCGCGAACTGCTGCGTCCCGCCCGCGGCGAGTTGCGACGTAGCCGGCTGCACCGCCACCGTGACGCCACTCGCCACGTTGTCCACGATCACCGTCGCCGTGTCCTCGACGATGTTGATCCCACCTTCCGCCCGGGCCTTCACCGTGTGGATCCCCTCGGTCACCGTCGATGTGTCCCACTGGAGCGAATAGGGCGAACTGCTGTCCGCGCCGAGTTCCGTCTGGTCCACGAAGAAGACGACACGATCGGCGTTCGTGGCGGCGGCTTGGAGCGTCACGGTTCCCGCCACCACGGCTTGGTCCGACGGCGCGGTCAACGAGACCTCGACGCCACTCGGTGGATCGGTCGGACCATCGTCGCCGCCGCAACCGATGAGGAACGCCGCGGTAGCTGCGAGTGCGAGCGCCAAGTGCGCCGGGATCCGGAACAGATACATGCGAGACCTCCCTCGTGTCATCTTCGAGCGGGGGATTGTATGCGATCGAGCGAGATGGGATCAGACGGTGATTGCGGGGAAAGTCCGCCCGGACGACACTCGCTGCCCGTAGAGCCAGACCGATCGAAGACCAGGAGCCGCGGCAGTCCATGTTGACCATCCCTCCGACCGTCCGAGCGTTCTGGGACCAGTTCCAGTCCTCCGTCCCCTACGACGCGGCGCCCCTGTTCTACGAAGCTTTCCACTTCGATGACAACGAGGCGACCGCGAACTCGCTCGCGGCGCTCGTCCTTTCCGGGCAGAAGCGCGCGACGGCGGGTCTTCTCTGGACGAACGAGATCACGAACAAGCCGCGGCCCGAGCTGGGTGTGCTGAGCGTCGTGACCGACTGGAACGGCGTTCCGCTTTGCATCATCGAGACGACCCAGGTCGATGTCGTTCCGTTCGACGACGTCAGCGCGCAGTTCGCGGCCATCGAGGGGGAAGGGGATGGCTCGTTGCGGTACTGGCGCGAAGAACACTGGAAGTACTTCACCCGGGAGTGTCAGCGGCTGGGTCGTGAGCCAGACTCGCGGATGCCGGTCGTGTGTGAGCAGTTCAAGGTGATTTACCGGACGAAGGCCGCTCCGCCGTCGAGCGAACCGCCGTCGAGCGAACCGCGGGAGACGGAGGTCCGAGTCCCAGATCGCTTGTGAAATGAGGAACTACTATTGCCGGCAACAGTCGCACCTTTTTTCACAAGGTAGACGCGCGGCGATGGCGTAGTGAGTGACCCTTCCGAACCGAGTTGGTTGGTCGAGGTCGGGACCGAGGCAGTTCTAGCAGAAGGGAACGGCGCCAATGACCGAGAAGCGTCCGAAGGTCAGCAAGGCGGCGAGTGCGAAGAACGAAACACTTTCGCAAGAGCTTCGCGAACTCGAGGAGTCGTTGCTCCAAGCCGATATCCGCAAGTCGAATCGCCTCGTCGAGCTGCTCGATGACCGTTTCATCGAGTACGGCAGCTCCGGCCGCACCTACACCAAGGCCGATCTCGTGGAGACGCTGCAGGCGGAGTCGCCGGTCGTCCAGACAGCTTCCGACTTCAGCACGACTCAGCTCTCGCCGGATGTCGCGCTGCTCACCTACCGCATCCACCGGCACTCCGACCCTCCCGTCCACACTCTGCGCTCCTCGATCTGGCGGAGAGCCGACGGCCGATGGCGCATGGTCTTCCATCAGGCGACGGTGACGACAGCGGTGACGACGACAGCGACGACAGCGACGACGACAGGGGCGTAAGAGGAAGTGGCAAACGGGATCACTTCTGGATTGGAGCTTCACGATCAACTCGTTTCAAAACGAGTTCGCGGCGATTCACCCCCGTCCCGGACAAGGCGTCGCCTCCGATGAGTGGATGGGACGATCCGGACACCGCAGCTCAGTACGACGCGTTCTCGCGCGAGCATGGAATGTATCGCGAGACGAGCCGGGATCTCGCGGAGCTGGCGAGGATCGAGCACGCCGCGTTGGTGGTCGACCTGGCGTGCGGCACGGGAGTGACGACGGAAGTGATTTTGGCGCGAGTCGGGGCTGGAACGACCGTCATCGCCTTGGATGGATCGCGAGCCATGCTCGATGTCGCCCGGTCCAGGATCACCGATCCCCGCGTCCGGTGGGTCTGCGCGCCCGCCGTCGAGCTGGCCTCCTTCGCGAGCGAAGCCGACGCGATCATCTGCAACTCGGCGTTCTGGCAGTTGGAGATGGCGCCGACGTCCGTCGCCGCCGGGAAGGCGCTGCGTTCGGGCGGCCGTCTCGTCTTCAACCTCTCTCGCGCCATGATCTCGGCGGCTTTGACCGCGGCCGACCCGCGACCGACCAAACCGATGCTCACCCAACTCATGCACGCCGTCGCGGTCCTGGAGTACGACTACGTCCCGCCGCACCCTGCGACGCGCCGTGGGACGCCGCTCACACCGGAGGGGCTTGCGGAGATGCAGCGCCAGGCCGGTCTCGAGCCGGCGGAGCCGCAGGCTTTCGAGTACGACACTTCGCCGGAAGCGCAACTCGCTTGGCTGAGGGTGCCAATCTTCGCCAACAACGTCCTGCCGGGACTGCCCCACGCGTCACAGATGGCCGCGCTCGACCAGGCGTACGCGCGCTACGACAAGATCTCGGGTCGAGAGAATCGCTGGCTGGCATTCGTCGCCGTGAAGCCGTGAAGCCGTGATCGCGCAGCCGACGCCGATCTGCGCTATCTATCTATTCACACCGATTCTAGACGCGGAGGGTCCGCGGGCAGCTTGACGACACGATCTCAGGAGGGAAGAGTGAACGAACAGCCGAGTCCGGAGAAGATCTTGCAGACCGGCCTGGCCTTCTGGGCCTCCAAGACGCTGTTGAGCGCGATCGAGATGGAGGTCTTCAGCGAGTTGGCCCGAGGGCCGGAGTCGTACGACGCGCTCGTCGGACGTCTCGGTCTCCATCCGCGTTCGGCGCGGGACTTCCTCGATACGTTGGTGGCGCTCGGATTCCTGACCCGCATGGGCGACCGTTACGCGAACACGCCGGAGACCGACCTGTTTCTCGATCGTCGGAAGCCGTCGTATGTGGGCGGGATCCTGGAGATGGCGAATCGGCGCCTCTATCCCTTCTGGGGACACCTGACCGAAGCGTTGCGCACCGGTCAGCCGCAGAATGAAGTGAAAGGCGGCGGCCCGGGCCTCTTCGAGACGCTCTACGCCGATCCGGCCCGACTGAAGGGGTTCCTCGCCGCCATGACCGGCATCAGTCACGGCGCCAACATGACGATCGCGCGGGCCTTTCCGTGGAAGGACACCAAGACCTTCGTCGACGTCGGTACGGCGCAAGGGGACCTGGCGGCGCAGATCGCTCTCGCGAATCCACACATGCGCGGCGTCGGCTTCGATCTCGCGGAAGTCGCGCCGATCTTCGAGGAGTACGTCGCCGCGGTCGGCGTGGCGGACCGCGTCACCTTCACTGCCGGCACGTTCTTCGAGGATCCGCTGCCCAAGGCCGACGTCGTCTTGATGGGACACATCCTTCACGACTGGGATCTACCCACGAAGCGGATGCTGATCGCCAAGGCGTTCGATGCGCTGCCCGCGGGCGGAGCGCTCGTCGTCTACGAAGCGATCATCGACGACGATCGATCGAAGAACGCGTTCGGTCTCATGATGAGTCTGAACATGCTGATCGAGACGCCGGGAGGCTTCGACTACACCGGCGCCGATTGCTCCGGCTGGATGAAGGACGCCGGCTTCTCCTCGACGCGCGTGGAGCACCTGGTCGGACCCGATTCGATGGTGATCGGGATCAAGTAGGAGCAAGCGAGATAGCTCGAGATGCCGGCCTTCCAGAGTCACAACGACGGTCCGATGCGCGCGCTCGGCTTGAAGGGCCGTCTCGTCTGGGTATTGCGCCCATGAGAAACGCTCCGTCTATCCTCGACGCCATCGGCAACACTTCGATTGTAGTCACCCGGTTGGTCGACTCCGGCCTGAAGTACTCGAGCACCGATGTGTACAAGAGCGGAGCATGGAAAGAGAAGTGACTTGGAGAACAGGAAACGCGCGCGACTCGGGGCGACGCTCTGGTTCATCGGCGCCGCACTTTCCCTGTTCGCGTTCGGACTGACGTACAGCAAGGACGGTCGGATCAAGGGGTCGTTGCTGGCGACGACTTTCTTTGCGGCCGTCATGGGCTTCACTGCGCTGCGTAGCCAGAAGTCCGACCAGTTGTAGCTCGCGATGAACCACTTCCCGGACCGTCTCTCCGTCTTCCACGAGTGGAGCCGCGTGCTCCGCCATGGACACCGCGCCGTCTTCACCGACCCCGTCGTGATCACGGGTCCCGTGACGAACGACTCCCGCGCCCGGCACAGCGATGCTCTGATCCCGATAGAGGGGGACGAGCGCTTCGAGGGGCTCCAGCGGTTCTTCGCGGCGGTGCATCGCCTCACGAGCGAGCGACGGCTCTCGACGATCGCCTACCTGGCGGAGAAACCTCCGCGCTCGCTCTTCGTTCCACAACCAAAGGTCTAGGGCGCGACTTCGAGTCCGCTCAGCTCCCTCTCCAATGCGTCGATCTCACTCCGCACCCCAGCCTGGAACGCCGGCCCCTCGATGTTCGGGAGCGACTTCTTCAAGGCCATGAGTCGGGCGGTGGCCAACGCCTTCTCGGCCGTGACTTCGATATCCGGCTTCACGCCGACCCCTTCCCAGTTGGTCTTGGTGATCGGGTTGATCGCGCGACCCGCGGGGATGAAGGCGCCGAAGTGGTCGTCGATGCGGACGTCAGCTCCCGGGTGCGCGCCGCCGCCCGTGGTCTCGCCGACGATAGTTGCGCGTCCGAGGTTCTGCAGGTTGTAGGCGAACTCCTCGTCGTTCATCCAGGTCATCTGACTCGAATGCGCCGCACGCTCCGCCTCACTCGGCTCACTCGAATCGGGCGCCTCTGCCGAGAGCGGGTCGTAGGAGTAGCGAACCCGAAAATGCTTGTCGCGGCTCACTTCCTGGAGATGGTTCGTCAGCAGCTCCGCGAACGACTGCGCGCTCTCGATCTCGAGGTCGGGCTGTACTCCGGGTCCTTGCGCCGCGGAGAGCTGCGGGCCAGAAAGGAAGAGCAGGAGGACGGCGGAAGCGGCCTGCGAAGGCGAAGATAGGGACATCGATCGCGTCTCCCTTTCGGTTGTGCTCACGTGCGCTCTTGTCGCAGACCCGCCAGCAAGAGGTCTGCGATGTTGCCGGCTCGGGCGCTCACTTCATCGCGGGCGCCCAATTCCGCGGTGCTCAGGCTGTACGGCAGAAGCGAATTGGTGGCGTCGAGGAGGGTGACGGCGGCCGCCCGGGCATCCCCGAACTCGAACTCACCCGCGTGCTGCCCTCGGACCAAGATCTCGGCGAAGATCGCCGCCTCGGCGTCGAAGTAACGAGCCCGCCGCGCGAGCAGCCCGGTCCGCAATGCCGAGAGGAGATCGTCCAGGCTCTGGCTGTAGAGCGTGGCGGCGTCGAAGCGGACCAACACGCGCGTCACGAGCATCACCCGGACGCGGGTCCCGATCGGCGCCGGGGAGGCGGCGATCTCGAGCAGCCGCGACTTCACCCGCTCGACGATCCGGTCGACATGTGAGAGCACGACTTCTTCCTTGCTGCTGAAGTGCAAGTAGATGGTGCCCTTACCGATACCGGCCTCCCGGGCGATGTCCTCGACCGACATCTTCCGGTATCCGAACCGTGCCAGCAGGCGCTCGGCGGCGTCGAGGATGGCGTCTCGGACTTCGATTCGGGGGGCGACGGCAGGCATGGCGATCCTCATGTGACTGATGACCAGAATCGTATTCTGGTCATCAGTGGGCACGGAATCAAGTTCTCAGATCAGAGCCGCGTGTTTCTCGCTCCGCCGCTGTGCGATTCCGAGCGAACTCGTGTTGGCCTCAATACAAGGGACGCGATGGACGCGCCCCGAGAAGGAGACCGAACCATGCAGCACGTCACCGCCACGCTTCTAACCCTCGGCCTGATCCTGTGCGCCGCGCTCTCGACCGATGCCCTTGGGAGGATCTCCGCGAACCACAACCAGACCCGGATCCGGGACTAGCGATCCATTCGGCCAGGGAGCCATGCCGATGATCCGGGCGATGTACGAGATTCGCGCGCGATGGTTGGGCTGCCGGGCGGAGATGGAGCGAGACGCGGGTCGGTACGATCGCGCCGAGCTCATCCTGCGCCAGGCGCTCGCGCTGACCGAGCGGCGTGGATCGGCGGACAGCCTGCTCGCGGCGTCGCTGCTCAACAGTCTCGGAATGGTCCACAAGTACCAGGGGCGGTTCACGGAGGGCGCCCGAGCGTACCTCCGCGGAATTCGCGCGGTGCGGGCGCGGCTCGGGCCTGAGCACCCCGCGATGGCCACCTTCTATCACAACTTGGGCGGGCTGGAGCACGCGCGAGGACGGCACGCTCGCGGTGAGCCATTTGCTCGACGCTCCGTCACGCTTCGTGAACGGCAAGTCGGACCTCACCATCCGGACGTGGCGCGAGACATTGCCGCGCTCGGCGCGCTGGTCGACGGCCGGGGGCGACACACGGAGGCAGAAGCGTTGCAACGCCGCGCGCTGGCTATCTTCGAGGCGCGGTACGGGCCGGAACATCGCGAGATCGGATACGTCCTGGCGAATCTCGCGGCGTGCCTCCATGCGCAAGGTCGATCAGCCGAAGCCGAGCCGATCGCGGAGCGCGCGGTCAGGATGATGCGGAGGTACCTCGGCGCGAGTCACCCCGAGGTCGAACCGGCGCTAGAGAACTTGGCCTTGATCCAGCGGGCGAGGGCAACCGCCTCCTGACCAACCGCTCGATGCCGCGCGCCGCGTGTTCCGAAGCCTCGTGCTCCCACACGCGGACGACTTTCCAGCCGAGACTCGTCAGCGCTGCATCGCTCCGCGCGTCCCGCACCTGATTCGCGCCGATCTTCTCGCGCCACCATGCAGCGTTGGCCTTCGGCCAGGTCGCGTGTTGCGGACATCCGTGCCAGAAGCAGCCGTCGACGTAGACGGCGACGCGCGCGCGGCTGAAGACGATGTCGGCGCGGCCGCGGAGAGTGGCTTCGGGCTTCGCATCGACACGGAAGCGCAGACCCCGCCGGTGGAGCAGCGAACGCAGCGCGATCTCAGGCGCGGTGTCGCGACGGCGGAGAGTCTGCATGCGCCTGAGCGCCTCGGGCGACGATGCGGCGGGTCGGGTCACGCGACGCGGGGGTCCGCGACAGTCGAACTCTGCATCCGCAACAGATGGTCGCGCATCGCGTCCAGGAAACCGGCGGGAAACTCGAGTGAACTGCGCGCGGTGCGTTCGAGGAAGCCGGCGGTCGCGCGCTGCGAGAGCGGTTTCGGGTCGTCGCGCAAGAACGAGGCGAGCGACTGCGCCGGCTCTCGGCGCGGCCATACGCTGAGCCCATTCGCGTAGCGGCCGGCGCCGACGTTCCACGCGGCGCGTGGCCAACGCGCGCCGTCCGCGATCGGCTCAGCGTCGACGAGAATCGGCTCGGCCGGAGCGGCGAGACGCCCTCCGAGCCAGGTCGCGACGGGAACGCTCACCGCATTGCCGACCAGTTTCCAGCGGTGCCCCGAGCGAACGACCTGTTCCGCCGGCAGCGTCCAGTCGGGCGCGAAGCCTTGCATTCGCTCGGCGTCTCGGAGGTGAGGCGTGACGATGGCGCCGTCTTCCATCCAGATCGCAGGCGGGGAAGGGACACCGACGCTCGAACCGCCTTTCAACGTGGGCACACAGTCGACCGCCCACCCGAGTCCGCGGATCCCTTCGGTCCAGTAGAAGCCGCACGCGGGGCGGCGCACCCGACTTGATCGGCCGGAAGGCGCTCTCTCGACGGGGTCCGCGGGCGCCTCGTCGGCGAACAGCACGCGCCGCGGATCTTCCTCCAGCGACGCGACGATGTAGACACGCTCGCGTCTCTGCGGCAGGCCGAAGGCGCGCGCATCCACGACTCGGTAGGCCCACGAGTAGCCGAGCGCCTCGAGCTGACCGAGCACCACGCGCAGCGCCTCGCCGCGTGCGAGTTGCAGCATGAACGGGACGTTCTCGAGCACGACCCACGGGACCGGTCTCGCGCGCAGCAGCCGGAAGATCTCGCCGACCAGACCGGAGCGGGCGCCTGAAATCCCCCGCGTCTGTCCGGCCTGGCTCAGGTCCTGGCAGGGGAAGCCGGCGGCGACGAGCCGCGTCTCGCGCGGGAGCGAGCGAAGCGTGCGGATGTCATCGTGGAGCGGCGTGTCGGCGAAGCGAGCGCGGAGGACGGCGCGCGCGCCGTCGTCGATCTCGCAGAGCAAACTGCAAGGGTGCCCCGCCGCCCGCAGTCCGAGTTCAAGCCCGCCGATGCCGGCGAAGAGGCCGGCGGCGGGCAGACTACGCGCGGGGGTCACGTAGGTCAGACCTCGTTGGTTGATTTCTCGGAGACGCGAGCGACAGACGCCAAGAGCAGCGCTGCTTCTTTCTGCCGCTCCTTCTCCGAGGGCCATTCACGAATCAGCGCATGCCTAGGCGGAGGCTCGTCCGGCTCTACTTGCAATCCCACCGCGACGATTTCGGAGACCAAGAGGTCTGCTCTTCCCCAAACACGGCGATCCGACTGTTCCAGTATCGAGGTTGCGACCGTCCAGACCTGGAACTCCGTCAAGCCGGTCGTCTCGAACACCGAAGTGGCGTTGTCCGACGGCGACGGCATGAAAATCCGATGCTTGGCCCGCCAAGCCCCATCCAGGTCACGTCCGAAGTCCTGTCGATGTATTCCGAACCGAGAAACGCGTGCAGCGGAGAGAAACGCGGACGCGGCGGTCACGAAGTCAGCTCCGAGATGGCGAGCAACAACGATGCTGGAAGCCGATCCCCGAACGTGAACCGCCCAGTTTGGCGATCGCCGCGATTCAGGCTCGCGAACGCGAGGGTCCCGGACGGGCCGACGCTGAGAGACAGGAGGCGATCTCGGGCGACATACCACTCGAACTCCAACTCTCCGTCGCGATCGACGGAGACCGTTGGTCGCGCGTCCGGGACCGGCAACAGTCGAACGAGGCGACAGGCTGCAGCGACCGTCAGGTCGGATACCGGCAACGAGCCCTCCCCGTCCCAGTTTTCGACCGCGGCTTCGGTGGCCCGATCCATGATCTGACCTTCCAGCTCGGGGACCCACGACAAGTAGCGACTCGGGGAGCGTTCCGCGCCCGAGGGATTCATCGCTATCTCGATCGCGCTCGCATAACTGCTCACGAGCTGTTGCTGTGGTTGCCCGAGTTGCGAGTGCGAGAGGGGCTCGATGGGGAACACGATTATTCCAAACTCCCGAGCAATGCCTCGTCGAACGATGCGAAGAAGATTCGGTTCTTCAACGACCTGAGTTCCGAGAGGCGTTCATCTATCTCGGCAACACCGTCAGCGAGCGGGTCCGCCCAGTAGGCGTCGATATCCAGGACGAGGCGGACTGAACCTTCCAGCGATCCTGGTTGAAGTTCAGCGCCGATGTTCGCGAACGAGCCGGTGGATTCTCCGTCGACCACGAGTCGAAATCCGAGACCTCGAACGGGAGTCGGAAACTCGTCCGGTATCTGAGGGAGCAACCTGAAACCCGCCGTCAGCGCGTTCCCATCGGCGAGTTCCACCACGTTCACGTACCGCACAGCAACTCGCGTGATTCTGGGATTGCCTAGCGCCGCGTGATAGAACTTCCACGCCTCCATGGTTTGCGGGTAGATGTCGTCCCAACTGGTGTACGGACTCAGCCGATTGAACGTGAACCCATCCGAGCGGAGCTGGACCAGTTGCTTGCCGTCTCCAGAGGTGAGTAGGAGCCCGACGAAGCCGAGATCCTGATCCGTGGACGCCGACCCTTCAGAGGAGATCTGGAACTGTGTTCGGCGTCCACGACGGTCTTCCTGCTTCGGGTACTTCGCTCGGAGTACGGCGGCGACCCCCCTCAGTCGTTCCTCGATGCCCTCTTCCGGTTCGACGGTCCGGAAGTCGATCAGGGCCTCGACGATCGGAGCCTTCGCCAGGTGTCGGATGGCAGCCATAGATCGACTCTACAAGCAAGTCGCGCGCCGGTTCTCCACCGTATTACTTCCGCGCCTCGCCCGCGACGCTCTTGTAGGCGAACGCGCCGAGGGCGCCGCCGACGATCGGAGCGAGCCAGAAAAGCCAGAGCTGCTGCAGGGCCCATCCACCGACGAAGATCGCGGGGCCGGTGCTGCGCGCGGGATTGACGGAGGTGTTCGTGACCGGGATCGAGATCAGATGGATCAAGGTGAGACACAGCCCGATCGCGATCGGCGCGAAGCCGGCGGGCGCCCGCTTGTCGGTCGCGCCCATGATGACGAAGAGGAACACCGCGGTCATGACGACCTCGCAGACGAGCGCCGCCATCATCGAATAGCCGCCGGGCGAGTGATCGGCGTAGCCGTTGGAGGCGAAGCCGCCGGCCGACGCGCTGAAACCGGCCTGACCCGAAGCGATCACATACAGCACGCCGGCTGCCGCGATGGCGCCGACGACTTGCGCGACGATGTAGGGAAACAGTTCGCCGGAGGGGAACCGCTTGCCCACGACGAGCCCGACCGAGACCGCCGGGTTGAGATGGCAACCGGAGATGTGCCCGATCGCGTAAGCCATGGTCAACACCGTCAAACCGAAGGCAACGGAGACTCCGTGCAGTCCGATGCCGACGTTGGGGAACGCGGCAGCGAGGACGGCGCTTCCGCATCCCCCGAGTACGAGCCAGAACGTCCCGATGAACTCGGCGGTCAGACGATTCGAAAGCGGCATAGATCACTCCTCCTGATGGCCGGTGACGGCGGACTCGGGCGCCTTCCATTGGCGGCGCCGGATTGTGCCCGCGGATGATGGGACGGAGCAAGGCAGGAACGCACTCGGCAGAATGCGCGGGACCGGATACTCTCTCGCGTCCCGAACGGCGCCCGTGGCGCGCGGGCAGAAGGCGACGAAGAGATCTCTGATGAACGCTCCAGATGAACCGTGCCGGATGTGCGCGCGCGTCGACGCGTTGCGTCAGCCCGGTCACCGGACTCATCCCTGGGTGCATGCGGCGAAGTTCGCGCCGTTCTTCTCGGCCTGGACCGGGCTGGGTGAGAGCGTGACGATCTCCAACACGACCGACGGATTCGGCAGCGAGGGTTTCGCCTACTACATGTACCTGGAGCCGGAAGAGGGCGACCCGCGTCCCTTCGTGATCTACGTCGTCGCGGAGAGTGATACGACGGTGGTCGCCAACATCCTCGTCGATCACTTCGTCGAGGGTCGGCATCAGTAGATGGCCAAAGCCGAGATCGTTCGTTGCCCGTGGTCGCTGCGCTCGCCGCATGAGACGCGCTACCACGACGAGGAGTGGGGAGTGCCGCTGCATGACGACGGCCGGCTCTTCGAGTTCCTCGTCCTGGAGTCGATGCAAGCGGGCCTGAGTTGGAACACGATCCTGGCCAAGCGCGACAACTTCAGGCGCGCGTTCGACTCGTTCGACGCGAAGAAAGTTTCTCGCTACGGCGCGGCCGAGCGGGCCAGGTTGATGAGCGACGCCAGCATCGTCCGCAACGGCATGAAGATCGACGCCGCGATCAACAACGCGACCAGATTCTTGGAGGCGCAGCGCGAGTTCGGCAGCTTCGACCGCTACATCTGGTCGTTCGTCGACCATCGGCCGATGCGCAACAAGTTCGAGTCCCAGAGCCAGATCCCGCCCAAGACCCCGCTGTCGGACAAGATCAGCAAGGATCTCAAGCAGCGAGGCTTCAAGTTCGTCGGCTCGACCGTGATCTATGCGCACATGCAGGCCACGGGGATGGTGAACGATCATCTGGTGAGCTGCTTCAGATACAGGAAAGTCTAGTTCCCGAGAGTGCACCTCTCGGGGACTCCGCAAATCGGCCCGCTTCGGAACACCGTTGCTATCTCCTTGCAACGTTGAGAGTTAGATCCACTCTTCAGGCGGGATACAACTCCCGTCGGGTTGCCTCACCCACTCCGGGCGCGCGTCCGTGCGCCGCCCGTTTCCCAAGCTCCGCTCCCGTCGCAGCTTGGCGGCGCCAACAGCATTGGCTCGATCGTTGCCCTTTCGTCTTCGCCTGAGTCGTCTCGTTCGAAACCTCACCGATGGAACAAACTCCGATGCGACCCACCCTCCGACACATCGTCTTCCTTCTGGTCTCTGTGGCCGGAGTCACTCTTCCGGGGTGCGGCGAACATGACGCCCTGGAGGCCACGGCTCCCTCGAGCGGCGTCCTCTTCCTCGAGAACCCCGATTCGGCCGTGTCCTTCGGATCGTCCTCGATGTCGACTTCGAAGGCCGTGACCAAGCAGGACGGCGGGGAACTCACGATCGGCAAGTACAAGGTGTCGATCCCGAAGCTCGGGCTCTCCACCAACGCGACCGTGACCGTCACGCTCGTCGACGCGGAGTTCGCTTGGATCCGTGTCACCGCGCAAACGGCGACGCTGGTCAAGCCGATGACGCTGAAGATGACCAACATCGACGAGACCGACGGCCAGAGGCAGGGGACTCTGTCGTGGTGCCGACTGAGCAACGAAAGTTGGCTGACCCTCGCCGGCACACGCTCGGGCTCGGAGCTGACCGCCCAGGGAGCTTCCCTCGGCGACTTCAGGATCGCCGCGGTGCAGAGCGATTCAGTGATCCAGTGGATCCGTTGGCTCGACGGTCCGGGGTACGAGACCAAGTGGATCGAGGCCAACAAGGGCGGAGACGTCAAGTACGGCCGCTACAAGCTAGACATACCCCAGGGTGCGCTGGCTCAGAATACGTACATCACGGTGCGTGATCCGGGCAGCGGATACCTGGAGTGTGAGCTCGAACCGCACGGTCTCCAGTTCCTCTCGCCCGTGACCCTCGAGACTGACCTCAACGGCGCGAACAGCGGCGACTACGACGACTGGACGACCTATTGGCTGAACGAGAATGCCGATTCGTGGGAAGACCAGGGCGGCGAATTCTCGAGTGGCAAGGTCTATAGCGAACTCTGGCACTTCAGCGTGTACCGCCCGGGACGCGCCGGCTGGTAGTCTAGTTCCCGAGAGTGGAAAGATTCGAGTGGGGAACCAAGGTACCGGCGGAGTAGATCGAATCGGCGGCCGATTCGATCTACTTCATAGCGGCACCACCACGGTGAGGCAGGAGACGAGACGTCCCTCTCTCCGCGAGCGGCCGCGCGAGAAGATCTTCTCCACGGCGTCGAGATGAGTTCTCACCTTCGCGAGATCCGCGTCGCTCAACCGCGCCTTCTGGCGTCGGCCCATGGGACGAGACTGCTCCGTGCCGTCGGCCACGCTCGCTCGGAGCGCGGCCGCGAACTCTCGGTCGACGAGGCGCAAGATCGCCGCGACCGACTTGAGCGTCCCTTCCACGCTGACGGCGGAGTTGGGATCGGGCTGCAGGCCGATGCGGGGCGCGACCGTCCGGTAGAGCGTCTCGTAGCGACGACCGCGCAGACGCTTGCCGCCGTCGACCAAGATGCCGACCTTGGCCAATGTCTTCACGTGGTAGTAGAGCGATTCGGGCGCTCGGCCGAGCCGTTCGGCCAGCTCCGCCACGGTGCAGGTCTCATTCGGCCGGAACGCTTCGACCAGTTCCAAGCGCACGGGGGAGGTCAGCGCCTCGATCTGATCCCGACGGGTCAGGAGGAAGAGATCCTTCGGCGGATCGGTCGAGCGGGTCACCGGCGGGTTCTCCTCACGTCGTGGCGCGACGGCGGAGAGTACACCACGGGACCGCCGATGGGTTGACGCCCTCCGAACCCCCTCCTAGACTCGGCGCTCGCGCGTCTGTTCGCGCGCCGCAGGGGCCGAAAGGGATGGCAATGGATTCGTCTCCGCACGCCGATCCGCCGCGCCCGGCGGTCGGCGTTTCACCCGACGCCTTGGTCGAATCCCACGTCGGGCTCGTGCACGCCCTGGCCCGCAAGATCCTTCATTCCCTCCCGAGTCACGTCGACGTCGACGACCTGGTAGGGTTCGGGCAGATCGGCCTGGTCGAGGCCAGCCGTCGCTACGATCCGGCGCGCGGCGTCCTCTTCAAGACGTTCGCCTACTACCGGATTCGCGGCGCGATCTTCGACGGCATCCGCAAGATGATGTGGTTCGCGGGGGCGCCGTCGGCCGAAGTGACGTTCAACGGCGCGACCAACGAGTTGCAGTCGGAGGCTTCGGAGAGGGACAGCGGCGGCGGCCTCGAAGAGTTGATCGGCGAGACCAAGGAGATGGTCGGCGCGATCGTCGGGGCGCGGTTGCTCTCGCTCGATGCGTCGCCGTTCGAGGTGGCCGACCGGAGCCAGGGACCGGCGGAGATCCACGAAGCAGGCGATCTCGCCCGGCTCCTGCGGGAATTCCTCCACCGGCTCGACGAGACGGAGCGCAGCGTGCTCGAGGACTATTACTTCCACCATCTGACGCTGGAGGAAGCGGGCGCCAAGGTCGGACTCTCGAAGTCCTGGACCTCCCGCTTGCACGCCCGCGCCCTCAAGAAGCTGCTCCGCCACTGCCAGGATGCCGGGATCGGCGCCCCCGATTGAACGAGTTCCCCACGCAACCAAGCGGCCTCGCTCCCCGATAACGGGCATAGAATGGATCCGCGATCTCGAGGGAGGACCGTCCGGTGAGTGACCCCATCTCGTCCCAATCGGCGCAGCGTGCGGCCAAGTTGGCCGAGCAGCTCCAGCAAGCCCAGGAATCGACGACCCAGGCCAAGCCGGGCCAGTTCGAGCAGGTGCTCGACCAGGTCGGCCAGAAGGGGAGCCCCGATTCGACGCAGGCCGTCGGCGATAGCGCCAAGGCGTCTCAAGTCGATCCGCAGGAGAAGACGCGACTCGTGTTGGAAGAAGACCTGGAGACCCGGATGGGCAAGATGCCGCCCGAGGAGCGGGCCCAACACCAGCAGCGCTATGAGATCGAGATCGCTCCACTGAAGCGATCCGAACAGGTGGAGCATCACGCGGTCCGCATCGAACAGTGTGATCGCTCGCGCGTGGCGCTCGAACGCAACGCGAAGGATCTGCCGGAGAGTCAGTGGAAGGAGAAGTTGATCGATCGGCTGGAAGACTTCCAGTCTCACCAGAAGGAGCTCGATCAGTTCATGCAAGACTTCGCGCGGGGCAAGGAGTTTTCGCAACAGGAACTACTCGCGATGCAGATCCAGACGCATCAGATGTCGCAGAGCGTCGAACTGCTCAGCAAGACGGTCGAGCACACGGTGTCGGGCATGAAGACGATCTTCCAGACGAATGTCTGACGCTGGCTGCGCGCGCGAACGCACGAAGGAGCAAGAGTTGAAGCGACCGCACTACGCTCTGGGAGCGCTTCTCGCGCTCCTGCTTACCGCCGGCTGCAACTCGTCGACACTGCTTACCGGGCTGAACCAACGCGACGCCAACGAGATCTACGTAGCGCTGGAGCAAGCCGGCATCCCGGTGCAGATCGTCGCGGTCGGCAAGGGCGAAGAGGCGAGTTCTTCGGTCGTCGTGCCGAGCAGCGAGGAATCGCGGGCTCGCCTCGTCCTCTCGGACCATGATCTGCCGCGCGGCGACGAGTACGAGCAGCTCTTGGAGATGCTGAAGAAGACGAACCTGCTCTCCACCGAGGAGGAGAACCGCGAGATCTTCCGGCGCACGCGCGAGTGGGAACTGGCGCAGAAGATCCGCGATCTGCCGTCGGTCATCAGCGCATCGGTCAGTCTCACGCTGCCGCGGGTCGATCCACTTCAGATGTTGGCCGGCGGCGCGGGCGCGCCTCGCCCCACGGCCACGGTCGCGGTGAAGTACTGGCGCCCCGGGACGGCCGGGAATCCCGGCGACGTGCTGCGTCCCGCCGTGATCCAGAACCTCATCTCGGGCGGCGTCGAGAAGATGTTGCCCGAAGACGTCAAGATCACGATGACCACGGTCGCGCCGCACGAGGTGATCGCGCCGGTAAAGAAGGACACGCGGCTGATCTTCGTTTTCTATTCGGTCGTGATCGTCGCGTTGATCGGCGCGCTGCTCACGTTGCTGATGCGCAACCGCGCGCTGCAGCAGCAGCTCACGGCGCTCGAGGATGAGCTCGACGGCGCGGATGGCGCGCCCGCAGGCGACGGCGCGAGCGGCCCGAGCGGGAGTGCTCCGCCGGCCGGCCCGACCTCCTCCGCGCCGAGCGGCGCCGCCGGAATTCCGGTGTGAGCCAACGCGCGACGCGGGATCCGCTCGGCGCTTGTCCGTCTTTGATCCGAGGACTGTTGCTGGCGGCTCGGTGGGCGGGGCGTGCGCCCGCGGAAGGGATCGACGCGCGGTCTGCGCCGGTGGCCGCGCCGTTGCGTGGCGCCGTGGACGGGCTCCGTGCGGGAGTCGACTTGAACGAAAGTTGGACCGCGATCGCGGCGCTGCGCGAAGAGGCGTTCGCTTCGCTCACGCTGCATTGGCTCGCCCAAGAGCCGCCCCGCCGCATCGACGACGTGCTGGATCTGCATTGGAGTTGGCTCGAGCCCGAGCTGCGCGATTGGCCGCCGCATGAGCTCGTCTGGTTTCTCCTGCACGTGCCTCCGCGCGCGAGCGCGCAAGAGTTACTGCGGGCGTTCTATCCGAAGATCCAATCGGTGCTGAATCAGCCGCTGGCCGAGGTCGAGCCGCCGCCGGCTTTGCTTGCCGTCCTGCGGCGTCGGCTCTACTCGCGGTTCTTGCTTCGGCTCGAAGATGGGGGGGAGGCGTCGGCGACAGCGTCGGCGTCTGCTTCCGTTCAACGAGCCGGACTCGGCGCGACGGCCTCCGCGCGCGCGTTCCTCTCCCTCGATCGCTCCATGCTCCATCTCTTGGTGCAGGAGGCGGGGCTGCACACGATCGCGTTGGCAGGGGGCGAACATCCGGCGAGCGATCTCGCGCCCCGGATGGCCGAACTCGTCGGCTCCGAGGCGACGCGGCTGCAGCGGCTCTACAAGAAGGGGCTGGCCAAGCCGGTGGGCAGCAGCGGCGAAGGCGCCGACCCCGAGATCGCGGCCGCGCACGCGGCCGCGAGAGCTGAGGCGTCGGAAGATCTGACCGTCGCCCTCGACGGGCTCGGTCCGACTCGCGAAGGCGATCTCGTCGGGCTCGCCGGACTCCGGCTGTTGGCGCGCGGGTTGGCGGGAGAGTCTCCCATCCTCTGTCGCAATCTCGCTCAGCGGATGAATGCGCCGGCGGCAACGCGATTCTTGGCGTGGCGCGAGGAGACCGAGGCGGCGCCGGGAGCGGACGGAAAGCGTGCGAGACGAGACGAGGCGCGTCAGGAGTTGGCGCGGCGGTTGGGTGTCGTGCTCTCGCGCGGAGCTTCACGGACGGCGGCCGGACGGCTAGACGCGTAGCTGTCCGCGCACAACCGAATGTTAAATAATCAGTTATGATGAGACGTGTAGATTGAAAGTCTAGATTTCAATTTGACGATTAGGCTGTCGGGCGGGCGTCGTCAATTCGGGGGGCTGGACGGTGAACATCCATCGCACGCTGACCACGACCCTCGTCGAGCGCACGCGGGACTACCGCGTCACTTTCCTCACGGGGCCGAGGCAGTCGGGGAAGACAACTCTGGCGCGGAGCGCATTCCCGGACGCGGCCTACCGGTCCTTCGAAGATCCCTCGGTCCGACGGCGGGCGGCCGACGACCCACGCGGATTCTTGGACGGATTGGCGCAGGAGCGGGGCGTGATCCTGGACGAGGTCCAGCATCTCCCGGACATCTTCTCCTACCTCCAGGGGTACGTGGACGAAGGGCGGGGCGGGCCGTACATCCTGACGGGATCGCAGAACTTCCTTCTCTCGGAACGCATCTCGCAATCCCTCGCGGGGCGAGCGGCGGTACTGGAACTCCTGCCATTTTCCATCGCGGAGTTGCGCGGCCGACCGGCTCGTTCGCTCGATCAGTTGATCGACAGCGCGCCCGAGGGTGGGGCTGTCGACACTCCGATGGATCTCGACGCCGCGATGTTCGCGGGAGGATTTCCACCGGTACACGACCGGGGACTCGATCCTCGGGTCTGGTTCGATTCGTACCTTCGCACCTATGTGGAGAGAGATGTGCGTCTCGTCGCGGGGATCGGCGACCTCGATGCCTTCGCGCGATTCGTCTCGCTGTGCGCCGGTCGGAGCGGCTCGCTCCTCAATCTGACATCGCTCGGCGCGGACGCGGGAGTGAGTCACACGACCGCACGCAAGTGGATCTCGGTGCTGCGCGCCACCTATGTGATCGACGTGGCGCTCGTCCACGCCGCGAACTTCTCCAAGCGGCTGGTCAAGACCCCGAAGCTATACTTTCTCGACACGGGGCTGCTCTGTTCCCTCTTGGAGCTGCGTGGGCCGAAAGATCTCGTTTCGCATCCGCTGCGTGGAGCGATCTTCGAAACGATGGTCTACACCGAGTTGCACAAGATGGCGACGCATCACGGGGAACGGTCGCGACTGGCCTTCTGGCGAGACGCGCAAGGCAATGAGGTCGATTTCGTGATCGAGCGATCCGGGCGCCTGTTCCCGATCGAAGCGAAGTCCGGAAGGACGGTTGTCCCGGAGTCGTTTCGAGGTTTGGAGTACTTCTCACGCCTCTCGGGTCAACCGGGCGGACTGCTCGTCTATGGTGGAGAGGAATCGATCGGACATCGCGGATTCGGCGTCCGACCGTGGTCGCAACTGAGTTGAAGCCGACGGAGAGGATCGAAAGATGGGCGACGAGCTGCGCCACGAGAAGGCCGACGGGAAACCCGATGAACGCTCCGATCAACTTCCCCGCGGACGAGTGATCCGGGGATCGCTCTCCGCTCCAACACAGACACCGACAGAGACGAAGCAGCGGGCCAAAGTGACGCCCGGCGCGCTCTTCGATGCTCGCGCGGAGGCGAAGCGAGTGCTGGGTGCGGCCGAGATCGAAGCGGAGCGGCGTGTGGTTGAGGCGCAGGCCGCGGCCGACGACATCCGTGAAGCCGCACGGGCCCAAGGTTACGAAGACGGGCTGGCCGAAGTGAACGACCTGCTGGTCCGGTTTCGCGACGAGCGCGAGCAGAAGCTCCTGGAGCACAAGGCCGACATGGTCGGGCTGGCGGTTCGCGTCGCGGGGAAGATCCTCGGGCGCGAGATCGAGGAGCGGCCCGAGACCTTCACCGATCTCGTGATCCGCGCGGTGCGCGGGATCCGGCACGAGAAGCGCATTCAGATTCGCGTGCATCCCGACGACCTCGCTCTCGCGCGTGCAGGGCTCGATCGACTCCGCGTCGAGGTCGGTCCGGGCAAGGAGATCGAAATCCGCGAGGACCGAGCGGTGACCGGCGGCGGGTGCGTGGTGGAGACAGACCTGGGCATCATCGACGCGCGGCTGGAGACGCAGTTGAGGACGTTGGAGAAGGCGTTGGTGCGGGGGCGGTAGGTCAGCCCCGATGGTGATCTGTGTGCGCGTGTGAGCGGGCAGTCTACGCCCGATCCTCGGGCGTCTTGCGGACGCTTGACAGCCCGAGCGATCTTCCCTGACATTCCCGCCACGATGCGTAGCGTGCTGACGGTTCTGGGAAGACTTGTCGTGTGTGTTCTGGCTGTGTGCATGGCGCAGCCGAGCGGAACGATCGGCGCCTTCGCGCACGCCGCTGACCCCCTCGCGCACGAGCACGACCACGCCCACGAGGATGGCCATCGCGATCTCGGCCGGGCCCATGCACACGACGCCGCCGAGCCGGATCCTGCGCACACGGCGGCATTGCTCGACCCGGTCGACCTACAAGGAAGATCAGCGCACGCCCCGATTCTCGCGGACTTCTGTGCGTTCCCCTCTGGATCACTTCTCGAATCAGCCGGCGACAGTCGACCGCTCTCGGCGCTCGAAGCGTCTCCTCGCTTCAAACCACCTCCCCGACATCTCCGGCTGAACGTCCTCAGGATCTGAGCGAACGCGGATCGTGATCTCGCGCGCCCCGCAGTGGAGCGCGCGGACATCCATCCTCGTTCCCTCGGAGCCATCATGCGCGTTCTACTTGCGGCGCTCTGCGTCGCAGTCTCGGTGGTCGACCCAGCGGTCAACTCGACGCTCGCCTCGTCTCCTGACACGCTGCGGATCCTCGAATCGGAATTCATCACCGTCGATCGCAGTGCACACCCCGGCTTCGTCCAGCTCGAAGGGGATTGGGTCGAGGCGAGGGCAGCGGCCGCGCAGGCGCGCGCCTTTCCGAATCCGCGGCTCGAGTATCTGCGGGAAGCGTACGAAGGAAATCGCTCCACTTCGACGCTGCTCCTGAACTGGGTGTGGCCGTGGGATGGCCGCCGCGGACTTCGAACCGCCGCCGCGGACCAAGCGGCCGGCGCAGCGGCGGAGCGCCTCTCGGCCGAGCGGCTTTCCGCGCGCACCTACCTCCGCGAGATCTACGCGGAGTGGGCGCAGCAGGGAGAGCGCGGCGTCCTGTATGCGGAGGTTCACGACCGCATCGAGCGGCTCGCGGACCAGCAGCGGGCGCGAGCGGCTGCCGGCGAGGCCTCGCGGTTGGATGCGCGCCGGTTGGAGTTGGCGTCCACCGAGGTCGGCGTGCAGCGCGCGCTCGCGGAGGCGGCTCGTGTGAGCGCTGAAGCGCGTGCGGCGGCCTGGCGCCCCGAGTTATTCGAGCCCGGTCATCCGACGCGCACGGTGCGGCCGCTGCGGCCGACGCTCCCTCCGACGCCTTCACCCACCGCGCTCGCCGAGACGAGTGAGCCTGCGTTGGTTCGCGCCGCGCGCCGCGAGGTCACGCGCGGAGAGCTGGAAGCGCGATTGGCTCGAAGAAGCTGGGAGAGTCCCGAGTTGACGGCTGGCGCGGTCACGGATCGAGCAGACGACGTCTCGGACGGCGCTGTCGCTCTCGGAGTCGCCTGGGCGTTGCCGATCTTGGACCGAGGCGGAGCGCAACGAGTCGCCAAAGGCGCTTCGCTGCACGCGACTCGCGCGCGCC
>CAZVYN010000073.1:0-20736 GCA_964631125.1 uncultured bacterium
CCCTCACCCTCACCCTCACCCTCACCACCACCACCGCCCCCTAGTCGAACACTACCGTTCGATTCCCGTACGCCAAGATCCGGTGATCCAGCCGCCAGCGGACGGCGCGTGAGAGCACGATCTTCTCCAGGTCGCGTCCCTTCTGGATCAAGTCGTCGACCGAGTCGCGGTGGGAGACCCGCACGACGTCTTGCTCGATGATCGGCCCCTCGTCGAGTCGGTCGGTCACGAAATGGCTGGTCGCGCCGATCAGCTTGACGCCGCGAGTGAAGGCCTGGTGGTACGGGCGCGCGCCGACGAAGGCCGGCAGGAACGAGTGGTGGATATTGATGATCCGCTCGGGATACTGCGCCACGAAATCGGGGGAGAGGATCTGCATGTAACGGGCGAGGACGACCAGCTCGATCCGGTGCTCGGCGAGCAGAGCGATCTGCCGCGCCTCCGCCTCTCGCTTGTTCTCCTTCGTCACCACGATCTCGTGGAACGGGACGCCGTAGAAGTCGGCGATGCGCCGATTGTCCGGGTGATTGCTCAGGATCAGCGGAATCTCGCACGCCAACTCACCACTCTGGTGGCGATAGAGCAGGTCGACCAGGCAGTGGTCGTAGCGCGAGACCAGGATCGCCACGCGCGCCCGCTCGCGGGATAGCTCGACGCTCCACTCCATGTGGAACCGGTCGGCCACGCTCTTGAACTCGAGTCGGAAATCGTCCGGCGAGAGCGTGAAGCTATCCAGATCCCACTCGATCCGCATCAGGAACAGATCTCTCTCCGCGTCGACATGCTGATCGGAGTGCAGGATGTTGGCCCGATGCCGGTAGAGCAGCTCGGACGTGGCGGCGACGATCCCCATCTGGTCGGGGCAATGGATAAGCAGAGTGGCGGTGTTCTTCATGCGGGAGGTATCGGCCGGACCGGCGTGGTTGTCCAGCGGCCAGACGCCAGGCGCCAGACGCCAGACGCCAGGCGCCAAACAGATGGGGCGAGGGATCGGCCCCCGCCCCGACGTCGAGCATTGCTGTCACGGACAGGTCGGCGGTCGCCCTCGGTCCTCTCGGGATGGTTCGCGTCCACCGGGAGTCTGGACAATGTTGTGTGCAGCAGACTCCCCGGGAGAGCGGTCTCCGATCCGGAAGAGCTTCGAACGACCGAGGGAGAAGTTACGCCTCGGATGTCAGGTCCTGACGAAGGCCGGGTGAGTTATCCGTGATTTACGGGAGGAAGCGCGTTCGCTTTCTCGACGCTCGACGTTCTCTGGTCGCGGGCGCGCAACAGGCTCCCCACTTCGGGACCGGACAATTCACCCAGGAGATCCAGGAGGCTCAGACATGCAATCTCGTTCACGCATCGTCCCTCGCGCAGGACGAGTGCTCGCGGCCGTTCTGCTCGCGGCCGTTCTGCTGGCGGGAGGAGCAATCGCAGCGGGCGGCGCTGCGCAGGCCGGCGCCTTCGGCGCGAGTGCGCCATCGCTTTTCGCGTCAGTCGACGGGGTGGGTCGGTGGTACGACCTGACCCCGACCACCTCCACCCTGGCCGCAGGCACGCAGTGGTCGGTCACGACCCAAGAATTCGACTTCTCGATCGGGATGGACGAGTTCGCGGCGGGCCACAGTTGGGCCATGGGGGTCACGAACGATCAGGCCGATCCGAAGCACTTCTCCTTTCAGTTCACGACGTCGTTCCTGGGCATCAACGGCGAGTCGGTCGTCGAAGGCGCCCTCGAAGGGGAGTGCATCGACATTCGCGGAGACGGGATGCAGGTCGATCTTCTTGACGCTGAGACCGCGATCTGGCGGGAGTCCGTGGGGGATGGACCCGACTTCACGGATCTGTTCGAGCTCGGGCCGAGCTTCAGTGCGCCTCCGACCCGCGGGGCGCCCGCTGCGGACTACGCCTACGGCCCCTACGGCTATGGTCCCTCGCCGGGACCGTCCGGCTCCTGGAATCGGCTTCGGACGGAGATCGATTGCGTGGTCAGCGGATACGACGAAGTGCGGCTAGTCGGAGTCGCACGCATCGACGAAGTCTCGAACCCCGTTCCGGAGCCCGGGACGTTTGCGCTGATGGGCCTCGGACTCAGCGCGGCGCTCATCGCGCGGCGCAAGCGGAAGTAGAGAAAGCCGGGTCTCGAGAAATCGCGTCGATGCCGGAGCGTCGACGCGATCCTTCCGGCGGTGCAACTCCGACCGGCGCGCCCGCGTGCCTTGCTCCCCTCGCCTTGCCCGCCGCGGAGCGCCCGGCTACCCTCCGCAGGCATGTCTGTTCTCATCCCCGTTCATGTGCGCTCGGAGATCGGGCGTCTGCGTCAGGTCCTCGTCCACGATCCCGGGGACGAGGTCGACTGCATGGTGCCGTCGATGATGAAGGAGCTGCTCTTCGACGACATCCTCTTCGGGGACCGGGCGCGCGAGGAACATGCGCGCTTCCGACAGATCCTGAAGTGGCTCGACATCGAGATCCTCGATGCGGGCGAGCTGCTCGAAGAGACCCTGGCGATCCCGAACGCCCGCAAGTGGGCCTTCGATGTGCTGCTGGAGGATCTACCGGCCGGTCAACGCGAACTGTTGGAGTCGGTCTCGCCGGCGGAGTTGGCCAGCGTCTTGGTCGCCGGCATCCGCAAGGAAGCGACCACCTTCGGCACCGACGTGCACGATCTCTTCACACTCCCTCCGATCCCGAACTGGTGCTTCCAGCGCGATCCCCAGATCGTGATCGGCGACGGTGTGGTCTTCGCCGCCATGGCCGCGCCGGCCAGACACCGAGAGGCGATGCTCTCGCGCGCGCTCTTCCGGTTCCATCCGCGGCTCTCGGGGACTCCGGTTCTCCTGGATCCGCTGGTGATGGACCGCGATCAGTCGCTCTTCGTCGGCACGCATCGCCCCAGCATCGAGGGGGGCGACGTGCTCGTCATCTCGGGGGATGTGCTGATCTTGGGGCAGTCGGAGCGCACCAACCGCACGGCGATCCAACTGTTGGCTCGGTCGCTGGCCAAGCGGGAGCGCGGACCGCGTTGGTTGATCGTGGTCGAGATCCCGCAGCGGCGCGCCTACATGCACCTCGATACCCTGATCACGCCGGTCGATCGCGAGCTCGCGCTGGTCCACGCGCCGGTCATCTTGAAGGGCGGATCGGAACAGGCCCGCATCTATGAAGTCGACCTGAAGTCCGAGGATCTCGCCTTCACCGCGACCGACGATCTCCTCTCGACCCTCGCGCGTCGAGGCGTCCGCTACGAGCCGATCCTCTGCGGCGGCGCCGACCCGGTCATGCAGCAACGCGAACAGTGGACCGACGGCGCCAACGCGCTCGCGCTCGCGCCGGGCGTGATCACGCTCTATGACCGCAACACCAGCACCGTGCAGGAGCTCGAGCGCCACGGCTTCCGTATCGTCGAAGCGGATGACTTGCTCCTCGGCCGCGACGAGGTCGACCTCGACGAAGGGGAGAGGATCTGCATTCTCGTGACGAGCCACGAGATTTCGCGCGCGCGAGGCGGCCCGCACTGTCTGACCCATCCGCTCTGGAGGGATGACCTGTAACGAGCGAGTCAGCAGACTCGCTCGGTTTCCTACCTGCCCGTCACCGCCCCACCATCCAGCCCACCCAGCTAGCCGCAAGAACGACCCCGAGCCCCACGCTGACGAGCATCGCGTAGCGCCTCGGACCGGACATGAACGCAACCACCGCCTTGGAGATCGTGTTGGTCGAAAACGCCAGGAGGATGGGGAGCACCGCCTCCGGCCGCTCCATCCGCCCGACCTCCGTCAGTGCGGCGATCGAGACGGCAGGGGCGTGCGTGTCTGCGAATCCGGCCAGCGCGGCGGCGATCGTCACGCCGGTGTGACCGAACCACCGTCCGGCCGCCGCCGAGGCGAACAGCACCACGGACAGCACGATCGCGAGCGTGAGCGCCGTTCGCAATTGGAAGGGGTGTCCCGCGTCGGCGGAATCCGCGAGCCCCTCGCGATTCGTTCGGCGGAACGAGAAGAGCCCGTAGGCGAGGGCCGCGACGATGGCGGCGCCGAGGGGCCACGCCATCTCCCGGAGCACAGCCGTCGAGGAGAGGGCCAACACCACGACCATCTGGAGGATCGTGGCCACCGTCGTGAGGACGGCCCCGACCGCGGCGCTCCCCGAGACGCGCGGGTCGTTCTTGGCGCGCTCGCCCATCGCCGCGATGGTGGCAATGCCCGAGACGAAGCCCGAGGCGAAGCCAGCGATCGGGAGTCCGAAGCGAGGCCCGATGGCGCGAACCGCCACGTAGCCGACGCCGCTGATCGCCATCATGGCGACGACCAGACGCCAGACCTTGAACGGATTCACGACACCGAAGGGGTCGAGCGCCCGGTCGGGCGCCAGCGGCAGCACCACGACCCCGGCGACGAGGAGGATGAGCAGTCTGCGCAGTTCCGTCTCGGTCAAGATCGTGAGGAAGAACCGGTGCAAGCGGCCGCGCGCCGCGAGCAGGAGGGTCGCGACGACCGCCGTCCCGGCCGCCAGTGCTGGTTCGTCTTGCGACCACGCCCCCAAGACGAACGTCAGGACGAACGCTACTTCGGTAGTGAGTCCGGCGTCGGTGCGGTCGTTGACCGAGTAGGCCACGATGGCGGCCGCGCCGACGAAGGCGCAGGCGACTCCGAGGAGCCACGGCTGCCCCATCGACATGGTCACGCCCCCGAGCAGCGCGACCAGTGCAAACGTCCGGATGCCGAAAGGGGAGCGGACCTCGCGCTCGATCTGACGCCGTTCCCGCTCGGCGCCGAGGAGAAGTCCGATGCTGAGCGCCGTCGCCAGGCGCAGCACGCTCTCGGGGATCGCTACGATCAGTGAGATCCCTGCGCCGACAGCCATCGTTCCGCGTCGAGCGCGGCCATGCAGCCCGACCCGGCGGCGGTGACGGCCTGGCGGTAGGTCCAGTCCTGCACGTCGCCCGAGGCGAAGACGCCGGGCACGCTGGTGCGGGTCGATCCGGGTTCCGTCTTGAGATAGCCGTTCGGGTGCATTTCGAGCTGGCCCACGAACAGCTCGGTCATCGGGGTGTGGCCGATGGCGACGAACATCGCGTTCACCTCGATCTTGGAGAGCTGACCGGTCTTCAGGTCCCTCACACTCACGCCGGTCACCTTGTCGGCTTCGACGCCGAGCACCTCGTCGACCGCGCTGCTGTAGAGGATCTTGATCTTGGGATTGGCGACGACGCGGTCGACCATCGTCTTCGACGCGCGAAAGTCATCGCGGCGATGGATGAGTGTGACCGACGAGCAGAGGCCGGTCAGGTAGTGCGCCTCTTCCATCGCCGTATCGCCGCCGCCCACGACCGCCACCGGCTGATTGCGGAAGAACGCGCCGTCACAGACCGCACAGGCCGACACGCCGCGGTTCTTCAGAGCCTCTTCGCTCGGGAGTCCGAGGTAGTTGGCCCGCGCGCCAGTCGCGATGATGACGGTCCCGGCCAGATGCATCTCGTCGTCGACCCAGACCTTGAACGGTCGCTGCGAGAAGTCGACCTTGGTCACGTCGGACGTGACGATCTGCGTCCCCTGGTGGAGCGCCTGATCGCGCATACGGATCATGAGATCGGGACCGGTCACTTTCTCGAAGCCGGGATAATTCTCGACGTCGGAAGTGAACATGAGCTGTCCGCCCGGGATGAGTCCGCCGGCGTTGAAGCCCTCGAAGCAGAGCGGCTTCAAGTTGGCCCGCGCCGCGTAGATACACGCCGTGAGCCCGGCCGGACCGGACCCGATGATGATGGTGTTGCGGACGTTCTCGCTCATGGACGCTCCACTCCTGGGGGACAGAGGCCGCTCGCGCGGGATTCGCGCGGAAGGCGCAGGATACCCGCGTGCGCCCTCTCGGTCGACGCCTGCGTCAGTCGGCGAGACGCAACAATTTGAGCGGCGCGGTCGATCGATCCTGAGCCCGGACCAAGTAGACCCCCGGCGCAACCGGCTGGCCCCGCGAGTCGAGACTGTTCCAAGTGACCGAGCGCCCAGCGCTCGGTCTCTCGAGCCTCCTGACCATCCGGCCGTTGATATCAAAGACCCCCAACTGCATCCCTGCGCCCTCCCCCACCTCCAACGTCACCACATCCCCGAACGGATTCGGCCACGCCACGATCTCCGTCCGCGAGCCGGCCCCTGCGCCCGCCGCTTCGTCCACCGCGACCGCCGTGGTGCCATAGACACTCAGGAACGTCCCGCCTCCCGCCACCGCTAGTTTCCCTCCGCTCGCGAGCGCGGGACCCGAATAGGTGATGTTGGGCGCGGCCACTTGCCAGAGGATCGAGAGATCGGGCGCGAGCGCGTAGAGCGCGCCATCTCCCGACGCGCCGTTGCCGACGTAGATCTTTCCGCCGACGTCGATCGTGACGCGCGGAACGAACCACGAGCTCGAGACGAGCGGCGGGGATTGATCGAGCGTCACGCCGCTGGCCGCATCGAGACGCAGCAGTCGCTGACCATCCGGCACGAGCGGCGAGCCGTCGGCCTCGACGCCGAACTGTCCCCAGACGGGAGTACCCGCGATCGCGCGGGACCATTTCTGCACGATGGCCGCGCCGGTGTCTTCGAGCGCGTGCAAGAGACCGCCGTCGCGCAGCACGTAGATCGTTCCGTCGGGACCGATCGAGTGGGGCATCTCCTGATCACCGTCGCCCGGCAGCGTCGCGGAGCTGTACTTCTTCACGCCCGTCGCGAGGTCCCAGGCGGTGAGCGTCTTCGGGGTGACGATCGATCCCTCGAAGCCGTAGATCGTGTTCCCGAAGACGCAGAGCCCTTCGGCGCCTGTGTTCGGAATGATGCGAGGACGCTCCCACACGACGGTCCCGTTCGTCCGCTCGACCCGCACGATCTTGTTCGCGACTCCGGGGATGAACAGATCGCCGTCGTCGGCGAAGGCGATGCTCCAGGTGATGCCGCGCTCGCAGAAGGCCGTCGACTTCCAGATCGTGTTCCCCGTGGCCGGGTCGAGCGCGTAGAGCGTGTCGGCGCCGGTCTCCTGGAAGTTCGTCGCGTAGATCTGGCCGTCGCGGAAACCGCGCACGACCGAGCGGCTGTTGGCGCCCTTGAAGTCTCGCGACCAGAGCAGGTCGCCGGTCTCCAGGTCGTGCGCCACGATCGGCGCCACGTTGATCGACTGGAAGCGCCAGGTCACCAGCGTGTTCCCCTCGATGTAGATCTGGCCCGCGAAGAGCGCGCTGGAGGTCCCTTCCCATTCCCAGACGGTGTCGACGGGCCCGCTTTCGTCGGAGAGGCCGTTGCGCTGAGAGTTCCCGCCGACGGTGGTCCAGTCGCCGGCTCGGCTCGCGGAGGTGAAGGCGCCGGCGATGAGTAGAACTGCGGCGGCCAGGCAGGTGGCGTTGCGCTGGGCAAAGTTCGTGGGGTGGCTCATGGGATGGCTCCTAGAGGGTCGTGGTGCGGTGCGCGAGCAATGGTACGCGGCCGAAAGAGCGGAAACCAATGAGGAGCACGACACATCGCAGCGGTGTATCCCGCGCGTTGCTCACGATTCTGCGGCGGTGCTAGGCTTCGCGCCCGAGAAGTGTCCGCGCTCCTTCCCTCGCCGTGACGCCCATTCCACCCTTATCGATCGAGGCGTTGATGTCGCCGAGTCCCGGTCCGAAGACTGTCTCCCCGCTGGCTCCGGCCGAGCGATTCACCGACCGACACATCGGACCGAGCCCCTCCGAGTTGCCCGCGATGTTGCGGCGCCTCGGCGTCGAGTCGCTCGACGCGTTGATCGCGCAGGCGATCCCGCCCGCCATCCGCATGAAGGGGGAGCTGGATCTGGGACCGGCGCGGAGCGAGCGCGAGGCGTTGGACGAACTGCGGCGCCTCGGCGCCAAGAACGTCGTGGCCCGCTCCTATCTCGGTTACGGCTACCACCAAACGGTCACGCCGCCGGTGATCCAGCGCAACATCCTGGAGAATCCTGGTTGGTACACGGCCTATACGCCGTACCAGGCGGAGATTTCGCAAGGGCGCCTGGAGGCATTGCTCAACTTCCAGACGATGGTGGCGGAGCTGACCGGGCTGCCGATCGCCAATTCGTCCCTGCTGGATGAAGCGACGGCCGCGGCCGAGGCGATGACGCTTTGTCGACGCGTGATCGACGGGAAGCCGGAGGCCGAGACCTTCTTCGTCGCCGACCATTGCCACCCGCAGACCATTGCCGTCGTCACGACGCGCGCCGAGCACCTCGGCTATCGCGTGGTCGTCGGGCCGATCGAGGAGGCCGATCTCGGACCCGACACGTTCGGCGCCCTGGCGCAGTATCCGACGACCGACGGCCGACTCTTCGATCTGGCGGCGTTCATCGAGAAGGCGCACGCGGCCGGAGTCCTCGTCAGCGTCGCGTCGGATCTCTTGGCGCTCGCGCTGCTGAAGCCGCCGGGGGAGATGGGCGCCGATATTGTCGTCGGCAATTCGCAGCGTTTCGGCGTCCCGCTCGGCTATGGCGGGCCGCACGCCGCGTTCATGTCCGTGCGCGAGTCGTACGCGCGCAAGATGCCGGGGCGCATCGTGGGCGTCTCGCGCGACGCGCAGGGGCGGCCCGCGCTGCGACTGGCGCTGCAGACGCGCGAGCAGCACATCCGCCGCGACAAGGCGACGAGCAACATCTGCACCGCGCAGGTGCTGCTGGCGGTGACAGCGTCGATGTATGCGGTCTATCACGGTCCCGAAGGGGTGCGGCGAATCGCGCGCCGGGTGCACGCGGCGGCGGAGATCCTGGCGCGCGGCATCGCGGCGCTCGGACACGGTGTCTTTGGCGGCGGTGTCTTTGGCGGCGGTGTCTTTGGCGCGGCGTTCTTCGACACGCTGCGGGTGACGCCGGCCGGCGGGAAAACCGACGACGTGATCGGTTCGGCGCTCGCCCGCGGAATCAACCTGCGTCGTTTCGAGAACGGCGATGTCGGCATCGCGCTCGACGAGACGGTGGGCGAGAGCGACCTCCGCGACTTGCTGGAAGTGTTCGGAGGCTCGGGCGCCTCGGCGGAGCCGTCGAGCCATGCCGCCGGGATCACCGGCGACTTCGCGGGGGCTCTGGCGCGCACCACTGAGATCCTGGCCGATCCGGTCTTCCAGCGGTATCACACCGAGACCGAGTTGCTGCGCTACATCAAGCGCCTGGAGGCGCGCGATCTCTCGCTCACGACCTCGATGATCGCCCTCGGCTCGTGCACGATGAAGTTGAACGCCGCCGCCGAAATGCTCTCGCTCACCTCGCCGGGTTTCGCGCAGATCCATCCCTTCGCGCCGCTGGAGCAGGCCCAGGGATATGCGGCGCTTCTGCGGCGGTTGGAGAGTTGGCTTTGCGAAGTGACCGGTTTCGCGGGCTGTTCGCTGCAGCCGAACGCCGGATCGCAAGGGGAGTACGCCGGGTTGCTCGTGATCCGCGCGTGGCAGGCGAAGCGCGGCCAGGGTCGCCGCGACATCTGTCTCATCCCGACGTCGGCCCACGGCACGAACCCAGCCAGCGCGGTCCTGGCGGGACTTCAAGTGGTGCCGGTGGCCTGCGACTCGCAGGGCAACGTCGACGTGCCGGACCTGCGCGCGAAGGCGGAGAAGTACTCCGACCGTCTCGCCGCCATGATGCTGACCTATCCCTCGACGCACGGCGTCTTCGAGGAAGCGATCGTCGAGATCATCGGCGTGGTGCACGAGCACGGCGGACAGGTCTACTTCGACGGGGCCAACATGAATGCGATGGTCGGGCTCTGTCGGCCCGGCGATCTCGGCGCGGATGTCTGTCACCTGAACCTGCACAAGACCTTCTGCATCCCGCACGGAGGCGGCGGGCCCGGCATGGGTCCGATCTGTGTCGCGAAGCACCTGAGCCCGTTCCTGCCGGGCCATCCGGTCGTGCCGATGGGCGGCCCCGATTCGATCGGCGCGATCTCGGCAGCGCCGTGGGGGAGCCCGAGCATCCTCACGATCTCCTATGCCTATATCGCGATGATGGGCGGCGACGGCCTCGCGCTCGCGACCAAGAACGCGATCTTGGCGGCGAACTACGTCGCGTCACGACTGGAGGAGCACTATCCGGTGCTCTATCGCGGTTCCCAGGGACGCGTCGCGCACGAGTGCATCATCGACCCGCGCGCCGCGCTGAAGAGCGCCGGCCTGGAGATCGACGACATCGCGAAGCGACTGATGGACTACGGATTCCACGCGCCGACCATGTCGTTCCCGGTGGCCGGCACGCTCATGATCGAGCCGACCGAGAGCGAGTCGAAGGCCGAGTTGGATCGTTTCTGCGACGCGATGATCGCCATCCGCGCGGAGATCCGCGAGGTCGACGAGGGACGCGCGGATCGCAAGGCGAACCTGCTCAATGGTTCGCCGCACACCGCCGATCTGCTCTGCGCGGACGAGTGGACGCGCCCCTACTCACGCTACCGCGCCGCATTTCCAGCGCCGTGGACCCTCGAGCACAAGTACTGGCCCCCCGTCGGCCGCGTCGACAACGCATTCGGCGACCGAAATCTCTGCTGCTCCTGGACGCCGGAGGCGAGCGAGGCGTAGGCGAGCGAGGCTTCCGCGAGCGGCGCGTCCGCGGGCGGCGCGGCTTGTGCGCAGAGGTACGATTCGCCCCGTGGCGCGCCGCACCACTCTTCGCAACTGATCACCCGATCAAATCGGGCCGCCGCCTCGGGCCGCCGCCTCTCCGGTCGCTTGTGAAAAATGGTGCAACTGTTGCCGGCAATAGTAGTGCACGATTTCACAAGGGTACGCGCTGACGGAACCTGTCGACGGCGATGCCCAGCGGTCGCAATCCGTGGCAATCCAGAGCAATGCTCTGCAGCTCCTAGCCGGCATTCCACCCATCCACTTCATCTGATCGCACCGACCAGCAGGAATCGTTCGACCGCGGCCTGTCGTTCGACGAACCTGCGTTCGGTCATCCACGTCGCGTCGAGACCGCTGACCTGGTTCGCGGAGGGGCGTAGCCGCCATGGATTGCTGTTCGACCCCGGCCGCCGTCGCCGCCGCGCCCGGCGTGCACTACGCGATCCTGTTCGTCACGGGCGCCACGATGAGCGTGGGCCACTGCGCCGGCATGTGCGGACCGCTCGTCTCCGGCTTCGCGATCTCGAGGCGCAGTTGCGGAGAGTACGGCGGCGCGATGGCGATGTCGTTCGCCAGGTACCACGCCGGACGGATCCTCACCTACGCGGCGCTCGGCGCCTTGGCGGCCGCGCTGGGCAGCAGCCTGGGGCTGCTCGATCCATCCCTCCACCTGACGGCGTTTCTCTCTATCGCGATCGGGCTGTTGCTGCTCGCGGTCTCGGTGGGACCTCTCGTCTCGCCGCCCTCCGCGCTCCGTGAACTCGTCGCGCGCGCAAACGCCCCGGTGGCGCGCATGCTCTCGCGCGGCCTCCAATCGAAGCGCGGGCTCGCCTCTTTCGGATTGGGTGCGATGAACGGACTGTTGCCCTGCGGCGCCGTCTTCTCCGCACTCCTCTCGGTGACGCCGTCCGATCCGGTCCGCGGCGCCCTCGGACTGGCCAGCTTCGGGTTGGGGACGGCGCCGGTGCTGGCGCTCCTCGGCTTCGGGGCCGCCCGCCTCGATCCCGCCGGCCGACGGAAGTGGGAGGGGGTGGCGAAGTTGTTGCTGGCCGCGCTCGCCCTCCAGCTCATCCTCCGAGGCGCCGCCTCGGCCGGGTGGATCGCGCATCGGCATCTCGGGAACGTCGTTCTCTTCTGAGGTTTGTGAAACTCGATTCTTCCGTCGAGTATTACAACGACGAGCGCGCTTTCCTCGCCGCCCTCACCGCCAATCCTGTACATAACCGTGTTGATTAGACAGTCACACCGACATGTATTCGACTTGATCATTTGATCAGCCCGTCGTCTGGGCCGATCCTCTCTCTCGTGACGTCACGCCTCCGGGTGTGAAAGATCTCGAGTCAGGTCGAAAAAACGAGGAATCGCCTTGCGCTCTGCGACGATCGCGCCCGCCCCCGCGGCGCTTCGCGAGCCAGCCGTTGGATTCGGAGAATCCGGAGCCACCCGGTGCTTGCACTGTTTTCTTCCGCTCAGCACTCCAGACCGCGCGGAGCGGCGGTCGTTCTGTTGCTCCGGCTGCGAGACGGTCTACGGGCTGATCCGCGCGTCCGGTCTCGGCCGCTATTACGATCTCCGGAACGAACCGACGGCGCCCGCCCGTCCGCTCGCGGCCTCTTCCTCCTCTTGGCTCGACTCGCTTGTCTCGACCGACGCGGGCCTGGCGCCCGGTTCGATTCGCCGCGCCACGGTGGAAGTACAGGGGATCCGGTGCGCGGCCTGTGTCTGGATTCTCCGCGAACTCTTTCTGCGTCGAGCTGGCGCCGTGGACCTGGAGGTGAACCCCGCGATGGGTCGGGCCGAGTTGGTCTGGCGCGCCGGGGAGTGCGACCTCGGAGGGTATGGGGCCGAGCTCGAGCGCTTCGGATATCGATTGGGACAGAACCGCGGTTCGGATGCCGGCGCGATGAAGGGGCTGCTGGTGCGACTGGGCCTCTCCTGGGCCGCCGCGATGAACGTGATGCTCTTCAGCGTGAGTTACTACGCGGGGCTGCGGCCGGAGGCGGGAGCGATCTACTGGCTCTTCGGCTGGCTCGGCCTCGGATTCACGCTGCTGTCGGTCGCGACCGGCGGCGCCCTCTTCTTCCAGTCGGCCTGGCGTGCGCTGCGGCGCGGAATCGTGCATCTGGATCTGCCGATCGCCGTCGGCATCGCGATCAGCGCGATCGGCTCGATCTTCCTCTTCTTCACGCAGGGTCCGGAAGCGGCTTACTTCGATACCGTCACCGTCTTCATCGCTCTCATGGTGCTCGGGCGCTGGCTGCAGGAACGAGTCCTGGAGCGGAATCGCCGCGCACTGCTGGAGAGCGACGGCGTCGACGGTCTGGTCGTCCGGGTGGTCCGAGCGGGGCGGCTCGAGACCATACCGGCGGACGCACTCTCGGCCGGGGACGAGCTCTGGGTCACACCAGGTGATCTCGTTCCCGTCGAGAGTGTCATTCTCTCGCCGCGCGCTCGACTCTCGCTCGACTGGATCACGGGGGAGAGCGAAGTCCGTGATCTCGAAGTGGGCGATCCCGCGCCGGCCGGGGCCTGGAATGCCGCGTCCGAACCGATCCGCGCGCGGGTCGTTGCTCCCTTCGCCGCCTCGCGGATCCACGAGTTGCTGCGCGTGCGCGTCGAACCTCGCGCGGCCAACCATGACCCGACCCAGTCGTTCTGGCGTCGCTACTCGGTCCTCTACGTCGCCTCGGTGTTCACGCTCTCGGCGCTCGGCGCCGCACTCTGGTGGGAGGAACCGCGCCGCGCGGCCGAAGTCGCCGTCGCCTGCCTGATCGTCACCTGTCCTTGCGCCTTCGGGCTCGCGCTGCCGCTGGCTCAGGATCTCGTCTATGCCGGGCTGAGGCGACGCGGCGTCTTCGTCCGTCGCGCCACGCTCCTGGAACGCGCCCCTTTCGTCCGACAGGTCCTCTTCGACAAGACCGGCACGCTGACGCGCGATCGATTGCAGCTCGACGCTCCCTCGCGCGCCTCGCTGCGCGAGCTGGATCCGTTCGCGCTCCTCGCGCTCTACAACCTCGCGGCCGGCAGCAGCCATCCGCGCAGTCGCGCCATCACTCGCGCGATCGAGCAGGACGAGTTCGCTGTGTCGTTGGTCGATTCTCACTGCGAGGAGATTCCCGGAGAGGGCGTGCGGGGGCGGCTCGCGGGTCGCGACGTGCGCCTCGGACGCGGCGATCTCACGGGAACCACGACCGGCGCCGTCCTCGCGATCGACGGTCGGACGACAGCGACGTTCGACTTCGAAGAGGAGACCTGGTCCGACGCCCCCCGCGAGGTGGCGGCGCTCCTCCGTGAAGGGTACGAGGTCCATCTCCTGAGCGGCGATCGGACGGCGCGAGTCGAGGCGCTCGCAGCGCAGCTGGAGATTCCGCCGGCGCACGCGCGAGGCGACCTGACTCCGGAGGCGAAGGCCGCCGTCGTCGCGGCCCTCGATCACAGCGACACCCTCATGGTTGGCGACGGACTCAACGACGGGCCCGGGTTCGACCGCGCGTTCTGCACCGGAACGCCGGCGGTCGATCGCGCGCATCTCTCCGCGCGCGCCGACTTCTACTTCACGGGCGAAGGAGTTTCCGCGGTTCGCCTCGTGCTCGCCGCGGCGCGGCGCTTCCGCAGCGTCGTACGAACCAACCTGGCGGTGGCGCTCGCCTACAACGTGGTCGCGCTCGGATTCGCGCTCGCGGGGCGGATCGATCCCGTGATGGCGGCGCTGCTCATGCCGGCGAGTTCGCTCACCGTCGTGCTGCTCACCCTCCGGAGACTCTCGGGAGGCCGCGTCGAATGGACGTCCTGATTCTCATGGTCTTCGTCAGCCTCGTCTTGGTGGGCGCGGCGCTCGTCCTGCTCGTTCGCAGCATCGGGCAAGGCGATGTCGACCATGGCGACCGACTGTCGCTGCTGCCGCTGGCGGCGGACGACCGACCCCCACCGACGCCCGAAGGCGTCGCTACCGAAAGCGCGAGGACGTGATGAAGGGAGCCCCGAGCGCGACGATCGAGCGCGTCACCTTCGATGACGGCATCGTCCGGCTGTTCACCCTGGCCTCGGTCCTCTGGGGCGCCGTCGGGCTCCTTGTCGGCGTCATCGTGGCCGCGCAGCTCGTCTTCTGGCAGCTGGAACTCGCGCCGTGGCTGTCGTTCGCCCGGTTGAGGCCGCTCCACACGAACGCGGCGATCTTCGCCTTCGTCGGCAACATGATGTTCGCGGGCATCTATTACTCGATGCAGCGGCTGCTGCGCACCCGCATGGCCTCCGACTTCCTCAGCCAGGCCAACTTCTGGGGATGGCAAGCGATCATCGTCCTCGCCGCCGTGACGCTCCCGCTCGGACTGACGCAATCGAAGGAGTACGCGGAGCTGATCTGGCCGATCGACCTGTTGGTGGTCGTCGTCTGGGTGATCTTCTCGGTCAACTTCTTCTGGACGTTGGCGATTCGCAACGAACGGCATCTCTACGTCGCGATCTGGTTCTACATCGCGACGGTGGTGACCATCCCGGTCCTCTATCTGGTCAACAACCTGCAGATCCCGACCAGCCTGACGCACGCCTACCCGGTGTTCTCCGGCGTTCAAGACGCGCTCGTGCAGTGGTGGTATGGACACAACGCGGTCGGCTTCTTCCTCACCACGCCGATCCTCGGGATCATGTACTACTTCATTCCGAAGGCGGCGGAGCGTCCGGTCTATTCGTACCGACTCTCCGTCCTGCACTTCTGGGCGCTCGTCTTCGTCTATATCTGGGCCGGGCCGCACCATCTGTTGAACACCGCGCTCCCGGACTGGGCACAGACCCTCGGCATCGTCTTCAGCGTCATGCTCTGGGCGCCGTCTTGGGGCGGAATGATCAACGGCCTGCTCACGCTGCGCGGAGCGTGGGACCGACTCCGCACCGATCCGGTGCTGAAGTTCTTCGCCGCCGCGGTCACGTTCTACGGAATGTCGACCTTCGAAGGGCCGCTGCTCTCGCTCAAGGCCGTGAGCGGACTGGCCCACTACACCGATTGGATCGTCGCTCATGTCCACGCCGGCACGCTCGGCTGGAACGGCTTCATGGCCGCGGGGATGTTCTACTGGCTGGTCCCGCGGCTCTGGAACACGAAGCTGCATTCGACGCGCCTGGCCGACGCGCACTTCTGGCTCGGCACGTTCGGGATCCTCCTCTACGTGCTGGCCATGTGGACCAGCGGCATCAGCCAAGGACTCTTCTGGCGCGCGCTCGATGCGGACGGATTCCTCCGCTACGTCGACTTCGTCGAGAGCCTGGGGCCGTCGCGCTTCCTCTGGGGGATGCGGCTGATCGGCGGTTCGCTCTACCTGGTCGGCTTCGTCCTGATGATGGTCAACCTGTACGCGACGATGCGCTCAGGCGTCATTCGCGATGTCGTGGTGGAAACGCCCGTGCTGCAGCCGGTCGCCGCGCCCTCGGTCTGGCGACTCGTCCGCGGGATGCCGGTCGTCATGTCGGTGCTGGTGGTCTTGCTCGCCGCGGCCTTCGGCCTCGCGTCCCCACTCGTCAGCCCCGTCATTCTCACCTTCGGCGCCGTCGCCGTGGTGGTCGCCGTGCTCTTGGGATCGATGGAGCGCCGTGAGTCGGGGAGTTGGCATCGCCTGCTCGAAGGACGTCCGCTCGCCTTCAGCCTCCTCGTGCTCTTGGCCATCTTGGCCGGCGGGATCGCGGAGCTGGTGCCGGTCGTGCTCACGACCAACAAGGTTCCGGCGGCCAGTGTGAGTTCGGGTGCGAGTGCGGGTGCGGGTGCGAGTACGACGACGCCGGCCGCCGGGACTTCCGGGACCTCCGCGGTCGCGGCGGCCTCGCCCGTGGTCTCCGCATTCCAACAACAGCCGTACAGCCCGTTGGAACAGGAGGGTCGCGACATCTATGTCAGCGAGGGCTGCTACAACTGCCACAGTCAGATGATCCGGCCGTTCCGACACGAGACGCTGCGCTACGGCGAGTACTCGCGCTTGGAGGAGTTCACCTACGACCGGCCGTTCCAGTGGGGCTCGAAGCGGACCGGCCCCGATCTCCATCGCGTCGGCGGGAAGTACCCGAATCTCTGGCACTACCAACACATGCGGGACCCGCGCTCGATCGCGCCGGCTTCGAACATGCCGCCGTATGAATTCCTCGCGCGCGAGCGCGTCGATTTCTCGCGGACCGGAGCGAAGCTGAAGGTGCTGCAGAGGCTCGGCACTCCCTACAGCTCCGACGAGATCTCTTGGGCGGCGGAGATCGCGCGGAGTCAGGCGAGTCTCATCGCGCAAGACCTCGAGGAGCAGGGGGTGACGGTCGATCCGCAGAGTCGACTGGTGGCGATCATCGCCTATCTGCAGAGACTCGGTCGCCGCCCGCAACCGACCGGCTGGGTTCCGGTCGAACGGGCCGGCGCGGAAGGAGGCGACTGATCATGTACCGCGAGTTCCTCTCTTCGAGCGCGCACCTGCTCTGGCCGCAGTTCGCGCTGGCGCTCTTCTTCCTCACCTTCGTGGTCGTCGTGGTGCGCGCGCTACGGAAGGGTTCCGGGGCCGCGAGTGATGCGCTGGCCGCGTTGCCGCTGCGGGGTGACGACGAGTACGACAATCACGACAACTACGCGCTCCCGGCCGAAGGAAGGCAGGCCCGCCCATGAGCGAACCACGCGACGAGATGCTCCATCACGAGTACGACGGGATCCGCGAGTTCGACAATCCGCCGCCGCCTTGGATCATGTGGACGCTCTACGGCTCGATCGTCTTCGCGATCGGCTACTGGGGCTACTACCACACGTTCCCGGTCGGCCGACTCCCGCGCGACAACTACACGCTCGAAGTGGCGCGCGCCGCCGAGGCGCAACTCGCGCGCATGTCCGGCCAAGAGGTGACGGATGAGGCGCTGCTCTTGGCCGCGCAGGTGCCTTCGCGAGTCGAGGGAGGACACGCGATCTTCACGCAGTTTTGTGTCCCCTGTCATCTCGAGGACGCGTCCGGATCGGTCGGACCGAACCTCACCGACGCCTACTGGCTGCATGGCGCCGGCCCGATGCAGATCCGCAACACGGTCCAGCACGGCGTGCCGGAGAAGGGGATGGTCGCCTGGCTGCCGCAGCTCGGTCCGGAGCGAGTCGACCAAGTGGTGACCTACGTGCTCACGCTCCGCGAGAAGAACCTGCCGGGGAAAGCTCCGCAGGGGGTGTTGGTGGAGATCCCGTCGGCGAGTTCGGCGGCGAGTTCGGCGGCGACTCCGGCGGCGGCGACCGCGTCGTCTCCCTGAGGTGAACATGACGACCGCCACGCCGCCGGCCAGGAGACCCGACCTCGAGAGTCTCTACACGATCAATCCCGACGGCTCGCGGAACTTCCTCCATCCGGCCGATGTCCGCGGACGTTGGCAAGTGCGCAAGCAGATCGTCTGGACGATCCTGCTCGTCATCTACGCGGTCCTACCCTGGATCGAGATCAACGGCATGCCCGCCGTCTTCCTCGACATCCCCGGTCGAGAAGCGTGGCTCTTCGGACTCTCGTTCACGAATCAAGACACCTACCTGCTCTTCTTCTTGCTCACGGGGATCGGGTTCGCGCTCTTCGTCGCGACGTCGATGTGGGGACGTGTCTGGTGCGGCTTCGCCTGCCCCCAGACGGTGTTCCTCGAGGGGATCGCGCGACGCCTCGAGCGTTGGATCGAGGGGCCGCGGGAAGTGCGCATCCGTCGCAACCTCGCCGCCTGGACCGCGGGGACGTGGGGGCGGAAGGCGGCCAAGTGGAGCCTCTTCCTGGCGCTCGCGCTGGCGGTGGCGGTGCTCGTGCTCTCCTACTTCCTGCCTCGCGACCAACGGCTCGAACTGCTGACCGCGGATCCCGCCAACCACACGACGGCATTCGCGTGGATGATCGGCCTGACGGCGCTGCTCTTCTTCGACTTCGCCTGGTTCCGCGAGCAGACTTGCGTCGTCGTCTGTCCCTACGGACGCTTGCAGTCGGCGCTGATCGACGCCGACACGATCGGGATCGGCTACGACCGCGCCAGAGGCGAGCCGCGCGGCAAGGTCGGCGCGACGACCGGCGATTGCATCGATTGCGGCCGCTGCGTCGCGGTCTGTCCGACGGGGATCGACATCCGAAACGGCGCACAGATGGAATGCATCGGGTGCGCCAACTGCGTCGACGCATGTGACGAGATGATGGCGAAGGTCGATCGTGCGCCGGGACTGATCCGCTACGACTCACAGCGTGGATTCGAGGGGCGTCGGCGCGGACTCCTTCGTCCGCGGACCGTCCTCTACGGCCTGCTGCTCCTGGTCGGCGCGAGCGTGTTGACCGTGGCGGCGACGCAGCGCTCCACCTTCGAAGCGCGCCTGCTCCGTCCGCGCGGATTTCCGTACACCAAACGCGACGATCGATGGAGCAATCTCGTGACGCTGCATCTCCAGAACAAGTCACGGCTGCCGCGCGTCTTTTCGGTGACGTCGGTGGTGCCCGAGGAAGCCCGCCCGTTCGAGCCCGAGTTCCTCATCCCGACGCCGCGTGTCCCGCTGGGCGCGATGGGTGCGACGGGTGCGACGGTCGACGCGCAGATTCCCCTCTTCGTCACGGTCGCGACCGAAGACTATCGAGGACCGTTCCCGTTCGAGATCGTCGTGCGGGACTCGGCCAGCGGAGAGGAGAAGCGAATCGCGATTCGATTCCTGGGGCCGTGAACGGCAGGAGGCTTCGCGTCCCGCCGCGCCCGTCTCGCCACCCCGCAAGTCCCTTGTGAAAAATGGTGCAACTGTTGCCGGCAATAGTTGCACCATTTTTCACAAGCGATCACCTGACCTAATCCCAAACGCCAGCACGAAACGCTCGACCGGCCTGCTCTCCTCGGCGACTGTCTCCCCATGGAAGATCCCGCCTTCTGGCACCGCGTCCAGTTCGCCTTCACCATCATCTACCACTATCTCTTCCCGCAGCTCACGATGGGGCTCGCGCCGTTCCTGGTCTTCTGGAAGTGGCGCGCGCTGCGTGAGCGGCGCAGTCCGCCCACCAACTCGCCCACCAACCCGCCCACCAACCCGCGCACCGACTCGCCCTACGACCGCGCCGTCCGCTTCTGGGCGCGCATCTTCGGCCTCAACTTCGCGGTTGGCGTCGTCACCGGCTTTCCCATGGAATTCCAGTTCGGGACCAACTGGTCGCGGTTCTCCGAGTACGCCGGGGGAGTGGTCGGCCAGACACTCGCGATGGAGGGCCTCTTCGCCTTCTTCCTGGAGAGCGCGTTCATCGGCGCCATGGTCTTCGGGGAGGAACGACTCGGGCCGCGACGGCACTTCATCGCGGTGATCGCCGTCGCGCTCGGAAGCTGGCTCTCGGCCTACTTCATCCTGACGACGAACGCGTTCCTGCAGCATCCGGTCGGGCACGGCTTCTCGCCCGACGGTTCGCTCCACATCGCCGACCTCGGCGCGTACCTCACGAATCCGTGGGCGTTCTACCAGTTCTTGCACAACCAGGCCGCGGCCGTCGTGACCGGATCGTTCGTCGTACTCGCGGTCGGCGCCTACTACGCGCTGCGCGGACTCCACGCCGAACAGTCTCGCCTCTTCCTGCGCTGGGGCGGCGCGATCGGCTTGATCGCGAGCGTCCTCGTCGCGTTCCCGACCGGCGACTGGCAGGCCAAGATGGTGGCCGAACACCAAGAAGTCGCGCTCGCCGCGATGGAGGGACGTTTCGAGAGCGGGCCGATGGCGGAGATCACGATCATCGGGCAACCTAACCTGGCCGAGCGCCGACTCGACAACGCCATCCGCGTCCCAGGAATCCTGAGCTTCCTCGCTTACGGCACGTTTCACAGTGACGTGCGCGGTCTCGACGCCTTTCCCGAGGATCTCTGGCCCGACAACATCGAGCTGCTCTACTACTCGTTCCACATCATGGCCGGGCTCGGCACGATGTTCATCCTGCTCCTGAGCTGGGCGGCGGTGCAGCGTTGGCGCGGCCGATTGGAGACCGATCGCACCCTGCTCTGGGCGCTGATGCTGGCGTTTCCGTTTCCCTACATCGCCAACACGACCGGTTGGATGACGGCCGAGCTGGGCCGCCAGCCCTGGTTGGTCTACGGCCTCTTCCGGACCTCGCAGGGATACAGTGAAGCGGTCGGCCCGGGCAACGCGCTCTTCAGTCTGATCGGCTTCACCGGCATCTACTTCGTCCTC
>CAZVYN010000074.1:0-18333 GCA_964631125.1 uncultured bacterium
TCTACACGGTGTTCAATACGTGAAGAGGGGGCGCGCCCCCATCCCCCGGACGCGCCCCCTCTTCACGTATTGAACACCGTGTAGATGCAGAAGAGGATGTTGCGGACGAGCTGGCTCATGCCGCGCCCAACGCCGCGCGCTTCTGGCCGAGGCTCGCGAGCAGCTTGTCGTACGGATCGTTGAACTTCTCGATCGCCTCGACCAGGAGCTGGTCGGTCACGGCGCGGAACGAGACGCCGACGCTCTCCAGCCGCTCGAAGTAGCGGCGCGCGCCCTCCGGATCGTGCTCCACGGTGTTCGGCGCGACCACGCCATGGTCGGTGAATCCCTCGATCGTCTCCATCGGCATGGTATTGACGGTGCTCGGGCCGATCAGCGTCTCGACATACATGACGTCACGGTAGGCGGGATTCTTCGTACTGGTGCTCGCCCAGAGCGGGCGCTGCGCCCAGGCTCCGTTTTCTTGCAGGCGCCGGAACTCGTCGCGGCCGAAGATGCGCAGGAACGATTGGTAGGCGAGACGCGCGTTCAAGATGGCCGCCTGTCCGCGCATCGCGAGGATCTCGGCGCTCTCGGTCGACGACGCCTTCGCGCGCTCGTCCAGCTTCGCGTCGGTCAGCGTGTCGATCCGGCTGATGAAGAAGCTGGCGACCGAAGCGACCTGGAGCGGTTTGCCTTCCTTCGCCCGCCGCGTGAGGGCGCGGAGGTACGCCTCGGCGACCGACTCGTAGGCCTCGATCGAGAAGAGCAGAGTGATGTTGATCGGGATCCCCTCGGCCAAGCAGGCCTCGATCGCCGGGACCCCCTCGGGCGTCCCGGGAATCTTGATCAACAGGTTGGGCCGGTCGACCCAGGCATGCAGCCGGCGCGCCGCCGTCAGCGTCCCCGCCGTGTCGCGCGCGAGATGGGGCGACACCTCGAGGCTGACGTAGCCGTCTTGCCCGCCGGTGCGGTCGTGGACCGGACGAAGAACATCACACGCCATGCGGATGTCGGTCACGGCCAGCTCTTCGTAGATCTGCTCGTCGCTCAGGTTGCGCGTCGAGAGTTCCGCCAGTTGCGTGTCGTAGGCCGAGCCCTTCGTCATCGCCTGATGGAAGATCGCCGGATTCGACGTGACGCCGGAGAGAGCGACGGTGTCGATGAGTTGCTTCAGGCGGCCGCTCTGCACGATCTCGCGGCTCAGGGAATCGAGCCAGACGGCGACGCCGGCCTCGGCGAGGCGAACGCAGGGGTTCGACGAGGACATGAGCACTCCTTGGGTGGCGGGTCGCCCTAGGTGATCGGACGTTGGCGCAAGCGAAGCGAGAGAATACGCGGCCGAGGGTGTTTACGCCTCCCCGAGTCGCGCCGCCAGCTTCTCCATCCGCTGGGCCAGCTCCACGTCGAGGGCGGTGACGCCGTCGCGGTCGTGCGTCCAGAGGGTGATCTCCACCCGGTCGTAGACATTGCTCCAGTCGGGGTGGTGGTTCAGCGCCTGCGCGTCCACGGCCGCTCCGGCCATGAAGGCAAACGCGCGGGCGAACGACTCGAACCGATAGGAGCGCAGGAGCTTGTCTCCCTCGACCCGCCAGCCGGGCAGGCCGGCCAGTTCCCTCCGGATCGCCTCGGGCGTCAGCTTGGTGCGGTCGGGCATCGGTCCCCCTTGGTCGTGTTACCCTCCCGCGCGGCCCGATCGTCGGTCCGGAAAGGCAGGGATGTTCATGGGCGGCTTTCTCATCCGGCTCGCGGTTTCCGCGCTGGCCCTCTGGCTCACCGACATGGCGCTCGCCGGGGTCCAGTTCACCACGATTCCATCACTCGTCGGGGCCGCGCTGGTGCTCGGCATCCTCAATGCGATCGTGCGGCCGGTCGTCGTCTTCCTCACCTTACCGCTAAACATCCTGACTCTGGGCCTCTTCACCTTCGTCATCAACGCCGCGATCCTGGGCCTGACGGCGCGGTTGGTGCCCGACTTCAAGATCACCGGCTTCTGGCCGGCGCTGCAGGCCGCGGTGGTCATGGCGATCGTCTCGGCCGTCCTCAACTGGATGGTCAAGGACAAGAAGGACGACTGAGGCCTGGTCGGCCCTAGGCGCGCGCAGCCCGCAGGACGTCGTCGACGATCCGGTCGAGCAGCGCTTCGTCGCAGCGGGGATGCAGAATGACCGCGCGAAGCCAGCGGGCGCCGCGATAGCCGGTGAAGCTGAGCCAGGCGCGCCCGCCCGACTCGATCGCCGCGTGCAGGCGGGCGTTCCAGTCGTCCAGCGCCGCCCCTTCGAGTTCTGGCCGGCCCCCGGCGGTAGGTCCGCGATGGCGGAAGCAGACGATGTTGAGGTCGGGCGCCTGGAGCAGTTCCAGCTCGGGCTCCGACTGGATCCGCGCGACCAGGTGGCCCGCCAGATGGTGGCAGCGCTCGATCAGCCGTCCCAGGAGGTCGGCGCCGAAGTGCTCGAGCGTCAGGTACAGCTTGAGCGCGCCGACGCGCCGCGTCCCCTGGAGCGTCCACTCGCCGAGATTCCGGGTCGTGCGCCCGTTCGCGCTCTGATTCGAGTTCCCGTAGAGGAAGGCCTCGCGCAGATGTCGGTCGAGGTCGTCTTCGTCGCGAAAGAGGATCGACGCCGAGGTCTTGGGCACGAAGAGCCACTTCTGCGGATTGAAGGTGATCGAGTCGGCCTGCTCGATCCCGGCGAGTCGCGCGCGGAGGGACGGCGCGAGCGCGAGCGCGCCGCCGTAGGCCGCGTCGACGTGGAACCAGAGCCCTTCGCTGTGGGCGAGGGCGGCGAGTTCGGGCAGCGGGTCGAGCGATCCGGTCACGGTGGTGCCCGCCACGCCGACGATGCAGAACGGCTGCGCTCCTTCCGCGCGGGCCTGCCGCAGCGCCGCTTTCATGGCGTCGATGCGCACGCGCCCGAGCGCGTCGGCCGGTACGTGGATCCATCCTTCTCGCCCCAGCCCGAGGAGATTGGCCGTCTTCAGGAACGAGAAGTGCGCGTTCTCGGTCGCCAGGAAAACGAGCCGTTCGGGGCGAGCCGCCAATCCCTGAGACAACCGCTCGCGTCCCGCCGCGCGGTTTCGCGCGACGAGCAACCCCGTCATGTTGGCCAACGTGCCGCCGCTGACGAGCGTGCCGGTCGGACGGGCGGGGTGGAATTCGGGCGTCGTGGCCGGCGTCAGAGTGGCCGTCGCGCCATTGGCGCCGAGTCCGAAGAGCCGCGCGGCCCACTGCATCAACCGCTGCTCCAGCTCGGTGAAGCGCGGCCCCATCTCGAAGGCGAGCATGTTGTTGTTGAGCGCCGAGACCGCCGCCTCGGAGAAGATCCCCAGCGTCGACGCGATCGAATCCATGTGGCCGAGATAGCCGGGATGGCTCGGATTCATGCCGTGGGAGAGGTACTCGGCGAGTTCGGCCACCAGGTCATCGGCGGATCGGCCGGTGCGCGACGGCTCGTACGGCGCCATTGAGTCGGGGATGGAGCGTTCCAGCGGTGGGCGCGCTCCTGCGCTCGCCGCCCGATCGACGATGAGGTCGACGATGCGGTGCCCGAGCGCGCGGACCGATTCCACGTTCGAGCCGTCGGGCTCGATCCACAGCGGCTCGTCCGAGTTCGGCTTCAACCGCGCCCCTTCGCGTCCGAAGCCTTCGGTTCGATCCATCGGCCATGCTCGTGGATGAGCGCGATCAACCGATCCACCGCTTCCGCTTGGTCGATCTTCTGCGCCACGCGCTCCTTGCCGACATAGAGATCGATCCGCCCGGAGCCGCTCCCGACATAGCCGAAGTCGGCATCGGCCATCTCGCCCGGTCCGTTCACGATGCAGCCCATGACGGCGATCTTGACCCCCGCGAGATGCCGCGTTCGCGCCTGGATTCGGGCGGTCGTGGTCTGGAGGTCGAACTGGGTGCGGCCGCACGACGGGCAGGCGATGAACTCGGCCTGCGTCAGGCGCAGTCGGCATCCTTGGAGGATCGCGTAGCTGCTCGAGACCGGCGCTTCGGTCCACGCGCGCTCCGAGGTCGGCCACGTGTGCAAGCCGACGACGCCGTCCACACCGTTGCCGCCGCCCGTCGGCGCGAGGCAGAGGACGTGACCGATGCCGTCGACCAAGAGCGCGCCCGCTTGGAGCGCGGCGTCCGCGCCGGGGAAGTCGGCCTCGACGAAGAGCAGCCCACCGTGTTCGCGCGCCACCGCGGCGAGCCGACGGGCACGTTCGATCCTGCGGGGTCCGGCTGGCGCGACGAATCCGAACGCCTCGAGGCCCGACTCCGCGCAGAGGGTTGCGATCTGTAGTGCGCAGTCCGACTGCGCGCCGTCTGAGTCCGACAGCCGCCACCGCACCGGCCGTCTCGCCGCTAACAAGATCTGGATGGCCGCCTGTGCTCGTTCCAGCCAGCCCGCCGCCGTCGGATCGATCGAAAGCCCGATCGCGTCAGCGCTGTGCACGAGATCCTGAAGTTGGTCGAGCCCCAGCTCGACCAACACCGGAACCGCACCGGACGTCCGTCGGCGAAAGTCTTGTAGCCCGAGTGTCAACGCCCCGCGGCTCCCTTCATCTCTCCCGCACATGACCGAAACCAACTCCACCGGCCGATCCTCGGTGGACGCCGGCGCCGGAATCCGCCCCTCCGCGTCGGGCGCCACTCGCTGCTCCACCCTCACCGGCGCACCGGTTCCGAACGGGATGCTCCCCAAGACCCAGCGGACCGGCCGAGCTGCGACTCGGGTCTCGGCAACCGGGGGGAGATACCGCGCGCCGTCTCTCTCCACCGCGTCGAGGATCGCGCGCGCGGCCGGGATCTCGTGCACCGAGTCTTCCGTCAGCGAGACGCGGATCGTATCGCCGAGGCCGTCGCTGAGGAGCGAACCGATGCCGATCGCGCTCTTGATGCGCGCCTCCAGGCCGTCGCCCGCTTCGGTCACGCCGAGGTGCAGGGGGTAGTCCATGCCGAGTTCGTCCATCCGCTGCACGAGAAGCCGATAGGCGGCGATCATCACGCTCGGGACCGACGACTTCATCGACAAGACGATCTCGCGGTACCCCTCGTCCTCGCACATCTGGACGAACTCCAGCGCCGACTCGACCATGCCTGCGGGCGTGTCGCCGTAGCGGTTCATGATGCGGTCGGAGAGCGAGCCGTGATTCGTGCCGATGCGCATGGCGCATCCGTTCAGCTTGCAGGCGCGGACGAGCGGCGCGAACCGGCCGCGGACCCGCTCGAGTTCGGCGGCGTAGTCGGCCTCCGAGATCTCGAAGACGGCGAACCGCTTGCGATCGGCGAAATTGCCGGGATTGATCCGAACCTTCTCCACGATCTCGGCGGCGCGCAGCGCGGCGTCGGGCGTGTAGTGGATGTCGGCGATGAGCGGGACGTCGATCTTGTCGGCGCGAAGGCGTCGCTTGATCTCCCTGAGATTCTCCGCTTCGTTGAGCGACGGCGCGGTCAATCGAACGAGTGGGCAGCCCGCCTCGACCAGGGCTCGAACCTCACGGACCGCCGCTTCGGTGTCCATCGTCTCGCAGACGGTCATCGACTGGATCACGATCGGGTGATCGCCCCCGATGGAGACCGACCCGACCGGTACGACGCGAGTCGGACGCCTCCGCAGGCGGGAGTCCAGAGTGCGGGGATCGGTGGAGTCGGGAAGGGTCGGCATCGGCGCAGAAGATACCCGAAACATTGTCGGCGGGAGTGACTCGCGAGGACGGGCGGCGGCGGCCCGTTCCGAGGCGCACGACGGGATCATGCGATACACTGCGACGCCGTTCCTCCAGGTCAGCCGCGGGATGTCTCCATCGATGGTCCAATCAGCCCGGCCTCTCGCATGACCCAACTGTATTTCAGGAACATCGACGGACTCAGGTTCTTCGCCTTCCTCATCGTCCTGGTCTCTCACCTCAGCATCTTCACCGGCTACGAGGCGCGATTCTATCGGCCGATCCGCAGGCTCTTCCTGACGCATGGCGATCTCGGGGTGAGCTTCTTCTTCACGCTCTCCGGGTTCTTGATCACCTACCTGCTGTTCCAGGAGAGAGAACGATCCGGGGTCGTGTCGCTCCGGCACTTCTACATTCGTCGCATCTTGCGAATTTGGCCCGTCTACCTGGTCGTGCTGGTGTGCGGGTTCTTCGTCTTTCCGCACCTGATCGATACGCCGCTCGCCGTGTCGCTCGAAGCCCCGCTCTCCCGGCTCCCCGCCTATCTGTTCTTCGCCGGCAATATAGATCTGGTCTATCTGGGACACGCCTCGGTCATTGTCGGCATCCTCTGGTCCCTGGCGGTGGAGGAGCAGTTCTATCTCGTCTGGCCGGCGGTTTTCAAGCGGGTCCGGGCGTCTCGAGTTCCGTGGATTCTCGGGACCGTCATCGCGGCGTCGTTCGTCTATCGATGGATCAACGCGGATAGCTACCAGGTGATCCACTACATGACGTTCTCGGTCTTCTCGGACCTGGCCATCGGCTGCTTGTTCGCCTACCTCGTCTATTTCAAGGCAGGCGTCTGGAGGCTCTTCGAGAACCTGCCGAGGTGGGCGATCGTCCTGAACTACGCGCTCCTTCTGGTCTGCTTGGTCCTGCGTGGGATGCGCACGGAGCCGATCTCCGGCGCTCTGCCCCAGACGCTGCGGGCGCTCGAATCGTGCGTCTTCTGTCTACTCTTCGTCGGCATCATCTTGGAGCAGTGTTATTCGAAGCACTCACTGTTCAAAGTCGGGGACTCCCCGGCGCTGACCTATCTCGGGAAGATCTCCTACGGTCTCTGTGCCTATCACATGCTCGCCATGGTCCTGGTGCTCTGGGCCGGAGTCGTCTTCTTCGGTCTGCCGCTGACGCACGGTTCGATCTCGATCGTGATCGGCATCGCCGCCGCGACCTCTTTCGTCTCGATGGCGTTCGCACACCTCTCGTACATCTACATGGAGAAACCGGTGCTCAGGCTCAAGGAGCGGGTGGGATATTCGAAGTAGGGGGACGGGGGCGAGCGCCCTCGCGGGGAATACGCGACGGGCGAAGAGGATTGGCGGTAGCCGGCGCCGTTTCTTGATGCTAGCGTCCCGCTTCCGGTCCACACTGCCGGCCTCGAGGCGACCTCCCGGGGCCAGAGTTGCTCGCATCGTGCGTTGAGCGCCACGACGTTCGAAGCCATTTCGAACGTCTTGGTTCTCGCAACTAGCGGGAGGTCTCCATGTCCCATGCATCCGTCGCCCCTCTGCGTCTTTTCCTTCTTCTTCTCCTCCTCGTCGCCACCGAGAGTCCGAGTAGACCAGCGCTGGCGGGCCACGACGCCGACGGCGAGCAAGCTGCCGCGCTCCCGCATCCGATCCTCTTCGTGACGCAGGTGCCGATTCCGGCCGACTTCGCCACGGTCGGTTCCGTCTTCGCGAATCATCTCGGCGACATGGGCCGAGTGGGGCGGGGGGGCGACCTCTGGATTCTCTATCCGAACGGCGTGCTGAAGAACCTCACCCAAGCGGCCGGCTACGGCGTGAGCGGGTTCCAGGGAGAGCAATCGATCGCGGTGCGGGAGCCGAGCGTGCACTGGGACGGGACGAAGGCGCTCTTCAGCATGGTCATGGGCTCACCGGTGCAGTACCAGTGGGAGGAGTATCTCTGGCAGATCTACGAGATCGAGGGACTCGGGCCGACCGACACGCCGGTCATCACGAAGGTCCCGAATCAACCGGCGGCGTACAACAACGTGAGTCCGTTCTACGGAACCGACGATCGAGTGCTGTTCACTTCGGATCGCCCCCGGGACGGACAGGCGCACCTACATCCGCAGCGCGATGAGTATGAATCGACCGATACGATCACCGGACTCTGGAGCCTCGATCCGGCCAACGGCGACCTGCGACTGCTGAACCATGCGCCGTCGGGCGTCTTCTCACCCTCGGTCGACTCGTTCGGACGGGTCGTGTTCACGCGGTGGGATCATCTGCAGCGCGACCAGCAGGCGGACGCGGATGAGTACGGCGGATCCAACGGCTCGTTCAACTGGTCCAGCGAAGGCTCCGGCGCGACGGCGCTCTCGAATCGCCTGGAGGTCTTCCCCGAGCCGCGTCCGACACGGACCGATCTCCTCGAGGGGACCAACCTCGTCGGCCACACCTTCAATCAGTTCTTCCCCTGGCAGATCAACGAGGACGGCACGGAGGAAGAAACGCTGTCGCACCTCGGACGCCAGGAGATGCTCAGCTATTTCGAGCGGAGCTTCGATGACGATCCGAATCTCGACCCCTTCAGCGGCAACTACGACGAGCTGATCCGCAACGTGCTGCAGATGAAGGAGAGCCCGGTCGCGGCCGGAGCCTTCTACGGCGTCGACGCGCCCGAGTTCTATACACACGCCTGTGGACAGCTCATCCGCGTGCTCGCGTCGCCGCAAGACAACGCCGATGACCTGGCGTTCGAGTACATCACGCACCGGGAGACGGCGAATTTCACCGGCAATCCGAGTCCGAATCACAGCGGTCTCTATCGCAACCCGGTTCCGCTCGCCGACGGCAGCGTCATCTGCGTGCACACTCCGGAGACTCGGAACGACGAGAACGAAGGGACGCGCGCGGCGCCGATCTCGCGCTATCAACTTCGCCTCAAGCAGACCGTGCCGGTCGGGAACTATTGGAAGGCTGGCGCGCCGCTCACTCCGGGGATCAGCAAGAGCGTGAGCTACTGGGATCCCGATGTCCTCGTGAGCTACTCCGGCCAACTCTGGGAGCTCGATCCGGTTGAGGTGCGTGGGCGGCCGCGTCCCTCCCCTCGAGTCGTGCAACTTCCAGCCATCGAAGCGCAGGTCTTCGCGGAGGAGAACGTCTCCGTGGAAGACTTCCAGGAGTGGATGCGCGCACGCGGCCTCGCGTTGGTGGTCAGTCGCAATGTCACGGTGCGCGACGACGCGGACCGGCAGCAACCGTTCAATCTGCGCGTTCCCGGCGGCGCGCAGACGATCGGCGCCCCGGGAAAGATCTATGACGTCGCGTCGCTGCAGTTCTTCCAGGGTGATTTGATCCGCGGATACGGCGGCGAGAGCGATCCTTCGCCGGGACGACGAGTTCTCGCGCAACCGATGCACGATCCGGCGGTGACCAACCCGCCGAACCCCGGTGGGCCCGCGGGGAGCGTCGCGATTGCCGCGGACGGTTCGATGGCGGCTTTCGTGCCGGCCCGTCGCGCCATGACTTGGCAGAGCACCGATCCCGACGGCGTCGGTGTGGTGCGCGAGAGATACTGGGTCACGTTGCAGCCCGGCGAGATCCGCACCTGCCACAACTGTCATGCGCTGAATCGCGACGATCAGGCCGGACACGAGACTCCCACGAATCAACCCGAGGCGCTCCGCGAGCTGCTGCAGTACTTCCAAGCAGCGGCGGCGGCCCCGCCGGGAAGTTCCGCGCCGCTGCTCGGGTTGACGCTGCTCGATAACTTTCCGAATCCCATTCGCGAGAGCACGGAACTCCGATTGGTCAGCGCCGCGCCCCATGCGAACGCGACGCTCGAGGTCTGGGGCGTCGACGGTCGCGTCCTGGTCCGCGAGTCGCTCGGACCGCTGCCGGCGGGGCTCTCGCGCGTCACCTGGACGGCGCAGGACGAAGACGGACGAAAGCTCGCCCCCGGCGTCTACTTCTACCGCGTCGGCGACGGGACTCGAGTCACGGCGCCGAGAAAGATCTCGATCGTGCGGTGACAGCGCTCTGAGTTCGAGTGTGGGGCGCGGCCACTCTCGCTGGCCGCGCCCCGTCCGCTCTGCGCCGTCGGCAGCGGGCGAGGCGGACCAGTCTCGAGGCGGAGACTCCGTCGTTGCGCAAATGCCCCGAGGGGTCGCACTGTCGCCCGCGGCGGATCGCGTTTGCCTTTTCCGACTCGAACCAGTGGACAGGATGGATCGACGCATGGCGGCTGGAGACGGGGCCACTCCACCCGAAACGATCGGACCGTACGAGGTCCTCGAGGAACTCGGCCGAGGCGGGATGGGTGTCGTCTATGCGGGACGAGATCCGCGCCTGGGCCGGCGCGTGGCGATCAAGGTCGTCTCGGAGAGGCTCTCCCGGAATGTCGAGTGGAGCGCGCGTTTCCAACGGGAAGCGCGCCTCCTCGCTTCCCTCAACCATCCCAACATCGCGACGATCCACAGCCTGGAGCGAGATGGCGAGGTCGAGTTCCTCACGATGGAGCTCATCGAGGGACGACGGCTCGGCGAGGTGATCGCGAGCGACTCGCTCTCGCTGGCCGATGCGCTCGCCATCGGCCGGCAGATCGCGCGGGGGCTCGAAGCGGCGCACCAAGCTGGCGTCATCCACCGGGATCTCAAACCGCCGAACGTCATGGTCACGTCGGAGCTGCATGTGAAGCTCCTCGACTTCGGATTGGCGACGAGCGCGGCGGATCTCGTCGCTATCCCGGACTCGCCCGGCGAGCCATCGCCGCGGCTAGGGGATCGGCGCCATGGGCGGATCGACGATGTTGACGCGACGATCCAGCTCGAGCTGGGGCGCTCGGATTCTCCGTCTTCACGCGCTTCGAGTGTGAGCACCGGCGCGGGCACTCCCGGTTACATGAGTCCCGAACAGATTCGAGGAGAGGATCTCGACCCACGCAGCGACATCTGGGCGTTCGGTTGCGTCCTCTTCGAGTTGCTCGCCGGAACCCGCGCCTTCGACGGCGCGACGCCGCTCGAGCGAGTTCGATCGTCGCTGAAGCTCGTCCCGAACCTGGCGGCGTTGCCCGCGAGCACCCCCGATTCGGTGAAGCAGCTGCTTCATTCCTGTCTCCAGCTCGACCGGCACGCCAGGCTACAGAGCGCGCGGGAGGCGCGAGAGATCCTCGAACACGCTCTCGCGCGACGTTCCTGGGAGGCGAGCGGCGAAGGCGCCGGCGACTCGGGGGCGCGAGGCTCCGCCCATCCGAACAACCTCCCCTCGGCCCTGACTCCGTTCGTCGGGAGGTCGCGCGACCTCGTTCGATTGCGCGCGCTCCTCGGCGAGAGTCGATTGCTCACGCTGACGGGGGTCGGAGGGGGTGGAAAGACGCGCGCGGCGATCCGAGTGGCGGAGGAGTCGCTCGAAGAGTTTCCGGACGGTGTCTGGTTCGTCGAACTGGCGCCCGTGGAGGAGTCCACCCACGTGGTCGCCGCGGTGGGTCGGACGCTCGGCCTTTCCGATACGCCGGGAGGTTCGATGGCGGAGGCGATCGTGGCCCATCTGGCGTCGCGTCAGCTCTTGTTGATCTTGGATAACTGTGAACATGTGATCGAGGCGGTGGCGGAGCTGATTCGCGCGATCCTCTCGGTGAACTCGCGAGCCAAGGTGCTGATCACGAGTCGGGAGACTCTCGGTCTGGCGGGCGAGACCGTCTTCCAGCTCCCGCCGCTGCAGGTGTCCGTGGAGGACCAAGGCGGTGTCGAGGCGCTGCTCGGCGCCGAGGCGATCGAGCTATTCGCCCAGCGAGCGGCGCAGTCGCTGCCTGGGTTCGCGGTCTCGGCGGCGAATGGGAGGAAGGTGGCCGAGATCTGCGAGCGTCTCGACGGAATCCCTCTCGCCATCGAACTGGCCGCCGCCCGGGTGCGCTCTCTCTCCTTGGAGGAGATCTCGCGGCGACTCGACGACCGCTTCAGGCTCTTACGCAGCAGCGCTCGTGCGACGCTCGGGCGCCATCAGACGCTGGAAGCGCTCATCGATTGGAGCTACGCGCACCTCACCCCGAATGAGCAGATCCTCCTGCGGCGCCTGTCGATCTTCCGCGGCGGTTGGACGCTGGAGGCGGCCGAGGCGGTCTGCTCGGATGAGGCGATCGAGTCGTGGGAAGTGCTCGACCTGCTCTCGCGCCTCATCGACAAGTCGCTCGTCGTCTTCGGCGTCACACGCTACCGGATGCTCGAGACCGTGCGGGAGTTCGGGTCGAGTCGTCGTGCGAGCGCGCCCGATGGCGGGCAGTTGGAGACGCGCTTTCGTGAATACTTCACCGGGCTGGCCGAGCGGGCGGCAGAGCGGTTGGTCGGGTCCGGACAGGTGGAGTCGTTGGCGCGGGTCGACGCGGACGTCGCCAACGTGCGGGCCGCCTCCGCAACCGCGGTCGCGTCGCGCAACGCAGAGGCCGCGATCCGCCTCGGACAGCTCATGGTTCGCTACTGGTCGATCCGGGGGCAGTTCCGAGAGGGTCGGCAGACACTCGAACGAGCGTTGTCGCTCCCCGGCGCCGACGCGCCGACCTTCGCGCGCGCCATGTGCCTGAGCGGCCTGGGGATCTGTCTGCAGTTCCTCTGCGAGTTCGACGGCGCGAGGGCGAAGTACGAAGAGGCGATCGAAGTTCTCCGCGCGGCCGGTTTCCCTCGGCGCGCGGCTGTCCCGCAGTTGAATCTCGGGGGCCTGTATCGAATGCAGGGCGACCTGGATGCCGCCGCCGCCATCCTGGCCGAGTGCCTCGAGAATCTGGATGAGTCGGACCACTGGATGATCGCTTCGGCGCACGGCAATCTCGCGGCGGTGGCCTTGACGCAGAGTCGCTATGCCGAGGCGGAAGCTTCGTACCGCGTGGCGGTCGGAATGCTGCGGCAGGCCGGCGACCGCGTGCAGGCCACGGTCATGTTGGCGAATTCGGCGGTCGTGGCGATGCTGACTCGCCGGTTCGAGGACGCTCGCGCCATCTACGAGGAGTGTCTCCCGGTCATCGAGGAGCTGGGTGTGCGGACCTGGGCGCCGATGGTCCACTCCAACTACGGTATCGCCCTGCTGGAGCTGGGCGAGTTCTCGGGGGCGCGGGCGGCCTTCGCTCGAGGGATCCGCCTCGCACATGAACTCGAGATCATGGATGTCGTCGCCTCGTCGCTGGAGGGATTCGCGCAGCTCGCGGAACGCCTTGGCGACGCGCCGCGATCGGTCCGCCTCCTCGCCGCCGCGGAAGCCGTGCGGAGCTCGAGCGCGACGCCCCGACTTCCACAGGAGGGGTCGGAGTGGGATCTGTATCGCGCGAGAATGAACGAAGCGGTCGGCGCGGAGAGCTTCGCGCGGCTGTACAGCGAAGGGGCCGCCCTCGGAGTGGCCGGCGGGGTGGCGTTGGCGTTGGCGGAGTGAGTCTCACGTTCGATTTTTTTATCCGCGCCGGTACGAGAGCGCGTTTACCCCGCCGAGGGATCCGGCTAGAATCGCCCGCAACAAGATGTATCCGATCCGCCCCGTACCTACGTTCGCGGCAGTCGCCTGGCTCACCTGCCTCGCCTGCCTGACCGGGACTGTCCCGGCCACCGCGGCCGAACTCCGACTGCGGCTCCTCAACGCCGAGACCCGGCAGCCGATCTCCGGAGCGGCGGTCCATCTCGTGGCGCCGTTGCGACTGGAGTTCACCGACCACCAGGGCGCGGTGGCGTTTCCCGAACTGCTCCCCGGCCGTTGTGCGCTCTTCGCGACGCATGTCGGCTTCGTGGCCTCCGACACGCTCGAAGTCGAGTTGACCGAATCGATCTCGCTCGATCTCTTGCTGACGCCGACCGCCTGGGTCATCGACCAGGTCGTCGTCACCGGAACCCGCTCCCCTCATCTCCTCAAGGAGGTTCCGGTTCAGACGGAACTCATCACGAAGCGGGACATCCGGCGGATCGGCGCCACGACGGCGGATGAGGCGCTGGCGGGCGCCGTCGGCATCGACGTGAGAGCGGATCTTTCCGGCCAGGGCGCCTCACTCCGTGGCATCGACGGAGAGCGAGTTCTCGTCCTGGTCGACGGCGAGCGTGCGGTGGGACGGGTGCGCGGGTCGATCGACCTGAGTCAGCTCTCCCTCACTCAGGTCGATCGAATCGAGGTCGTCAAGGGGACCGGATCGACGCTCTACGGATCGGAGGCGATGGGCGGAGTCATCAACATCATCACCACCGATCCCGAGAAGGCGCCTGCACAGGTCCGACTCTCCGCCGACTACGGCTCCCATGCGAGCCTCCGTTCGACCGCCGCGCTCTCGCTCCCGCGGCGCGGTCGCTTTGCCGGTGATCTCGGCGCGCAGTTCTCGCGCACCGACGGCTTCGATCTCGATTCGGCGACGCCGCATACGAATGGGCAGGAGGCGATCACTCGACTGAACCTGGACGGAAAAGGGAGCTTTCGCTTCAATCCGAAGTGGCGCCTGAAAGGCGCGGCGCGATTCATGGACGAAGGCCGCGACTGGCTCGAGTCGGAACTGCGGGGCGGCTCGACCTTCGTCTACGACGACGAGGAGTCGAACCAGCGGTACGACGGCTCCACCACCCTCGAGTACAGGTCGGGGGACGAGTACGAGATGAACCTCCGACTCTTCGGCACGTTCTACGACCATCGCTGGAGCAAGTACACGCGGATCGGCGCGCTCGCGGACAGCTCCGAGACCGAAGACGTCTTCTTGGAGGCCGCTTACTACTCGAACTATGTGATCGGGGACAAGCACGTCGCCACCTACGGATTCGACGCCACCTACCAAGATCTCTCCTCCACCGAGATCTCCTCGGGGAAGAAGGCGAACCGGGCTTGGGACGGCTACTTCCAGTACGAGTACGCCCCGGTCCAGACGCTCACCTTCCTACCCGGTGTGCGCTACGAGCACAGTTCCTCGTTCGGAGATCACGTCAACCCGTCGATCAACGCCATGTACATGCCGAGTGTGCATTTCAAGCTGCGCGGCTTCGTCGGACGGGGCTACCGGGCCCCCTCCATCAAACAGCAGTACTTCGTCTTCGATCACACCGCGGCCGGATACATCGTCTACGGGGGGGACGTCGAGGTCCCCGCGGAGATCGCCAGGGGAAGGGACTTCGGAGAACTCGGGGCCGAGACCTCGATCAACTCCTCCGTCTCCGGCGAGTTCAGTTACGGGACGATCGGCCGCCACCGGCTGACCTACTTTTACAACCATCTCGACGATCTCATCGACTTCGTCCTCGTCGACCTGACGAACCCGACTTACTGGCGCGGGATCTACGTCTATCAGAACATCGATCGCGCCTTCACCCGCGGGATCGAATGGGAGTCGCGGATCCGGCTCTGGGAGAGCGCGGAACTTTCCTTCTCGTATGACTGGTTGAGCTCGCGTGACCTCTCGACGGGTGGGGAACTGCTCGGTCGACCCGAACACACCGGCAAGCTCGTCCTCTCCGCGGACCATCCCTCTGGCTGGAGCGGAAGCGTCTGGGGCGAAGTCCAGTCGCGGAAGCTCTGGGTCTCGCTGAGCAACACCGGCGAGCAGGAGTCTTCCGCGGAGTGGGCGCCCGGGCGAGCCGCCTGGAACCTCAGCTTGAATCGAAAGCTGGCGCGCGATCTCTCCGCGCACCTCCGAATGGAGAATCTCTTCGACGAGACGAATGTGACCTACGGTTACTGGCCCGGTCTCGAGATCACGCTGGGCCTCGGATATCATCGGTCGTTTCCATGACGCGACGACCCGTCCGCCACGAACTGTCCAAGGAGGGTTCCTAGCATGTTGAAGAAGCTTCTTTTCATTCTTCCCCTGACCTTCGCGCTGGCCGCGGGGATCGGCTGTTCGGACGACGACGACGATCCGACCGGGCCGGGCGACGTCGGATTCGTCGAGGGGACGATCGAAGCCGGCGGCGCCTATGTCACCAGCATCAACGCGAGCGATAGTGACGAGTTCGTCGGCTTTGCCTTCGCCGATCGGGAGATCACGTCGGACGTCGAGGTCGAGGGAGGCGCGGGCTGGGACATCGCGTTTCGCCGCGAGGACATCGCCATGAATCCCGCGGCCCCATCCCTCCGGGGGGCGCGGCTCGCCGGCGCCGAGTTCGCCGAGGTCGACGCCGCCGACGTTCCCGCGGAGAACAGCCAGGCGTGGCAGGGCGGGGGCGTCGCTTATGCGATCGACGATTGGTATAGCTACGCGAACCAGCAGATCGCGATGACCAGGAACGTCTACTCGCTCCTCGACGCGTCCGGCCAACACTGGGTCAAGTTCCGGGTCGACGCGGTCGTCGGCGCCACCGGCCAGAACAACATGGGCACGGTCGAGATCTCCTACTTCTATCAGTCGACCGCCGGATCTCTCGTCCTCGACGGCGAGATCCAGACGGCGTCGATCGTCGTGGCAGATGGAACTGGCTACTTCGACTTCTCCGCCGGTCAGCAGGTCACGCCGTCGACGCCCGGGACTTCACTCGACTGGGACATCGCCTTCTCCCACTTCACCCTCGCCCTCAACGGCGGCGCCAGCGGAAGCGGCGCGGCCACCGCGTTCTTTGCTCACACGGAACTCGACGACCCGACCGACCTCGCCGCCTTCGCCGCGCAGCCGGAGTTCGCCCAGACCTTCCCGGACACCTACGGCTCGGCCTTGAGCGAGTGGTACGACTACAACGGCGCGACCCACGAACTGTCCCCGAAGGACGCCGTTTACCTGGTGCGGACCGCGGACGCGGTCTACAAGGTCGAGCTGGAGAGCTACTACGGGGACGTCGGCGGCCAGCCGGCTTCCGCGCATTATCGCTTCCGTTGGGACGAGATCGAGTGAGTTCGGCGTTCGCGCGGCGGGATACGATCTAGCTATGTCGACCATTTACCTGGATTACAACGCGAGCACGCCGCTCGATCCCGACGTGATCGAGGCGATGCGGCCGTTTCTCGAAGCGAGCTTCGGGAATCCCTCCAGCGCGCATTGGGCCGGTCGTCCGGCGCGAGAAGCAGTGGAGCTGGCGCGCGGTCGGGTGGCGGAGTTGATCGGCGCGGCTCCTGCGGAAGTCGTCTTCACGAGCGGCGGGACCGAGGCGAGCAACCATGCGCTGAAGGGGGCGTGGTATCGCGCGGGGCGGGCGGATGGGCACTTCATCACGACGGCGGTGGAGCATCCGGCGACGTTGAATCCGCTGCGGTTTCTGGAGGGGCAGGGGGCGGAGGTCACGGTCTTGCCGGTCGATCATGAGGGGCGGGTCGACCCGAACGAGGTTCGCCGTGCGATCCAAGATCGCACGGTATTGGTCTCGGTCATGCACGCCAATAACGAGATCGGCACGATCGAGCCGATCGAAGAGATCGGCCGGATCACGCGCGAGCGGGGGATCCTCTTCCATGTCGACGCCGCGCAGTCGCTCGGCAAGATCCCGGTCGATGTGAACGCGATGGGCGCTGATCTCGTGTCGATCGCCGGGCACAAGCTGTATGCGCCGAAAGGGGTCGGCGCGCTCTACATCCGCGCGGGCGTCGAACTCGAGCCGCTGATGCACGGCGCGGGGCACGAGTCGGGACGCAGAGCCGGCACCGAGAACGTGCTGCTCGCGGTTGGACTGGGCGCCGCCTGCGCGGCGGCGCAACGCTGGCTGGCGAGCGAGGGGAGAAGCGGACCGAGCGCGACGCGCGCGCTCCGCGATCGTCTGCACTTCGGTTTGGAACAGGCCCTGCCGGACCAGATCGTCTTGAATGGACATCCCGACCTGCGGCTGCCGAACACGCTCAATGTCTGCTTCCGCGGCCGCGACGGCGCCGAGTTGTTGGCGAAGCTCGACGGAGTGGCGGCGTCGACCGGCTCGGCTTGTCATGCCGGATCGATCGAACTTTCGCCGGTCCTGCGCGCGATCGGTGTCGATCCGGAGCTCGGACGCGGCGCGGTGCGGTTCAGTCTGGGCCGCGCGACCACGGCGGACGAGATCGATGAGGTGGTCGCCCGTCTGCGCGCGCTCCGCGCCTGATCCGGACTACATCACCATGACCATCCGCGAGCGCGGGACCGAGAGGCTGTCGGCGATCCCGGCGAAGACGGCGCTGGTTGAATCGGACGAGAAGTAGAAGATCCGACCGTCGTGCTCACGGCGCGGTGAGCCCTTCGACGGCTCGAACCACATGCTGGTGACCGGATCTCGAACCTGCGCGCACCAACGCAGAGGGTCGGCGGCGAAGCGCTTGGCCGCCGCCGCCGAAGAGAAATAGAAAACGTCGTGATTGACGAAGACGCGCCGATCGGGCGTGAAGACCGCCGGCGCTTCCGGCGAGTCGTAGGTTCCGAGGGCCACTCCGAGTTCTTGCAGGTATCCGTCAGGGTCTTTCCCGAAGACCGGTACGCAAGGGCTTCAGCAGAAGCCGATCGGGCGGTGGTTGACGTAAACCGGCGGCATCCGGCGATTCAGCTTGGATCGACGCACCGGGCAGCGGTCGTTCAGGGTTTGCGCGCCGTCGGTATAGAGCAGGTGGGGAAACTCAGCCGAGGTGTCCGCGAAGGCGACTCCCTTCAGCGGCGAGGGCGTGAAACGCTCGGCCTGCCCGGCCGGTCTGTCCGTGCTCTCGCCGCATCCGGCCAGGAGGAGCGTCGCCCACACGGCGACGCTCAGCTTCATCACAGTTCGCTTGAACACAGGTTGCTCCAACACAGGTTGCTCCAACACAGGTTGCTCCAACACAG
>CAZVYN010000074.1:18433-20733 GCA_964631125.1 uncultured bacterium
TTGAACACAGGTTGCTCCAACACAGGTTGCTCCAACACAGGTTGCTCCAACACAGTTTGCGATCTCATCGCCCCATCCCCCCTTCGCTCTTCCCATTCCGAACGGCCCGCGGGTGAACGAACGCAGCGTCGCCTCGGTTCCCGATTTTCAGGTCGTGACGTGGCGGCGCGAGCGGATCTCGTCCAAGAGTGAATCCACGAAAGCCGCGAGGGGGAGCGTCTCCTGCCGCTCGACCTTGTACCGGCGCACGGTGACGGTGCGGTCCTCCGCTTCCTTGCGCCCGATGACGAGCGTGACGGGGATCTTCTCGACCGAGGCGTTGCGCACCTTCTTGTTGAAGGAGTGCGGCGAACGATCGATCTCCGCCCGCACGCGATGGAGGCGCAGCGCCTGCTCGATTTCCTCGGCGTAGGGGAGCAGGTCGTCGGAGATGGTCACGATGCGGGTCTGCACCGGCGCCATCCAGGTAGGGAAGGCGCCGCCGTAGTGTTCGATCAAGTAGGCCATGATCCGCTCGTGGGTCGAGAGCGGCGCCCGGTGGATCACGACCGGAAGCTGCTCCTCGCCATGTTCGTCGACGTAGCGCAGCTCGAAGCGGCGCGCCGCCAGGTAATCGAGTTGGACGGTCGAAACGGTCTCTTCCCGGCCGAGCAGGTTCTTGAACTGGATGTCGACCTTCGGCCCGTAGAACGCCGCCTCGTCGCCCCCGACGAAATAGTCGAGTCGCAGTTGGTCGAGCGCCGCACGCAGCACGGTCTCCGACTCCAGCCAGAGCGTCTCGTCGTCGTGGTACTTCTCGGTGCGAGCCGGGTCGTGCAGCGAGAGTCGCATCGAGTACCGCTCGAAGGCGAAGACGGCATAGATCTCGCGGTACATCTGCAAGACGCGACCGATCTCGTCCTGGAGCTGCTCGGGCGCGCAGTAGATGTGGGCGTCGTTCATGGTCATGCCGCGCACGCGCAGCAGACCCGAGACCTCGCCCGACTGCTCGAATCGGTAGACACTGCCGTACTCCGCCAGCCTCAGCGGCAACTCGCGGTACGAACGGGGCCGCGCCTTGTAGATGGTGTGGTGGAAGGGGCAGTTCATCGGCTTGAGATAGAAGACCTCGCGCCGCTTCTGCCCGACCGGCGATGTCTCCGCGCTCTTGACGGCGGTCGGGTCGCCCGGGACGGACGACGCCTCTTCATCGGCGTCGATCTCCTCGACTTCCATCGGCGGGAACATGCTGTCCTTGTAATAGGGGAGGTGCTTGCTCCGGTAGTACAGTTCCTGTCGGGCGATGTGCGGAGTGGCGACGCGATCGTAGCCGTAACGGAACTCGAAGTCCTTCGCCAGCGCCTCGACTTCGTCGCGCAGCACGGTCCCCTTCGGCATCCACAGGATGAGGCCTTTGCCGATTTCGTCGTCGACCAGGAACAGATCGAGTTCGCGGCCGAGTTTCTTGTGATCGCGCTCCTGCGCCAGACGCCGCCGCTCCAAGTAGTCGTCCAACTCTTCCTTGGTCGCGAAGGCGAGTCCATAGACGCGAGTCAGCATCTTGTTCTTCTCGCTGCCCCGCCAATAGGCGCCGGCGATAGAGTCGAGCTTGAACGCGTCGGCCGGGATCTCAGAGGTGGTCTCGACGTGCGGACCCTCGCACATGTCGGTGAACGGCCCGTTCTCGTAGAACGAGAGGATCGAGGCGCCCTTCGCGGCCAACTCGCCCGCCGCCTCGAGCTTGAACGGCTCCGCCATGCCCCGGATCTTCTCGATCGCCGCCTCCGGTCCGAGCTCGGTCCGAGCGAACGCCTGCTTCTGGCGCAGGATCTCGCGCATCCGCTTCTCCAGCTTCGGCAGGTCCTGCGCCGTGATCGGTTCGGGCAGATCGAAGTCGTAGTAGAAGCCGTTTTCGATCGGAGGACCGAAGCCCAGCTTGGTCCCCGGCCGCAACGCCAGGACCGCCTGGGCCAGGACGTGGGCGAGGGAGTGACGAATGCGGTAGAGCCGCGCGGCCTCCGGCGAGAGGTCGCTTGCGGCCTGGGCGATCTGGGAGTCCTGCATCGGTCGGCTTCTCCTTGGTCGGGTCGAACTTCGAGTCGGCGGATGCTATCAGGTCGGTCGAACGGATAGGATCCCGCGCATCGATGGTCGCTACGAATCCCCCCTCTTTCCGGTCGTTGCTTGGGTTGTTGCGTCGGGGCCTGTTGGGGCTCGGGGCGCTCGTTTGCGTCTTCTTGGCCAGCGTGGGGACGGGCAGAGCGGACGAGCCGAACCAGGTTCGGCTCGGACTTGTCCTCTCTGGAGGGAGCGCGCGGGGG
>CAZVYN010000075.1:0-20365 GCA_964631125.1 uncultured bacterium
CCCTTCTCCACCGCATCCCCCTCCTCCGCGAACACCAGCCCCAACGACGCGGGCAGCGGCGTCTTGCTCTCGATCGGGTCCAACCAGAACGATTCGCCGCCTTGGATCGAGGCGCGGACCATGAAGCGGTCGAGTTGGGAGGGGCAGGGGATGTCGGTGTCCCAGGGGCCGGTTCTTGTTCGGATGTAGACGACGTGGGAGCGGATGCCGGCGGCGCCGAGGGCGGCGGAGAGGAGGAGGGCTTTGTCGCGAGGGGCGCCGGCTCTCGCGCGGTGGACCTCGCCGACGCTGACCGGTTTGAGGCCGGTCCAATCGGTGGGCAGTGCGAGCGTGCGGATCTCGTCTTGGATGTAGGCCTCGATGCGGGAGGCGCGATCGCGTAGGTCGGTGGTCTTTCCGGAAACCTCGCTCACGGCGACTCCGATGCTCGCGTCGGTCATCGACGAGAGGTGAGCCCAACGCTTGCCGTAGTAGGTGCTGAGCCACGGCCAGTCCCAGGCGGTCGAGAAGAAGATCGCGGGCGATTCCGCCGCGGCCGCATCGCCGGGCAGCGAGCGGCGCGCGTAGGTCGTGCTCTCGATCGGTAGCTGCGTGCGCTCGAGATGCCCGGTGATCCACGCGAACATCTTTTTCTCACCGCGCGGTCGAACTTCGGCGAAGAAGCGCTCCGGTCTGCGCTCCGCCGTCTTGACCAAGAGCGCGGTCGGGACGGTCAGGGTGAACTGACTCTCGATGGTCGGTTCGGGCGCGGCGAAGAGGTACTCGGCGAACCGCACGTTCTGTTCACCGGGCGGGATCGCGTCGTGGCGCGTCCACTTGACCTCGACGACATCGCCGGACTGGAGCGGTGGGAAGTGCAGGACGATCTCGCGGAAAGTGAGATACGGTTTCACGCCTTCGGCGGCCGCCCACGGCCGGTCTTCGCCTTCTTCCGGCGTGAGATCTCTGAAGTCGTCGATCGAATGCCAGACCCGAGCGCGCTCCACGCGGATCGACTGGTGCTCTCCCCAATAGGGGATCGAGTAGGACGAGAAGTTCTCGGCGCCCCAGGACGGCTCGAAGACGCGGGCCAGGTGGTGGTCATCGATCACGCCGACGCCGACGCCGTCGATCTCGACGCGGCGCTGCCGGGCCATCCAGACCCCGCCGACTCCCGGAAATGAATCGGGCAGGACTTCGTTGAGCACGATGGCGCGCACTTCCGAGTCGATGAACGCGCGCGCCGATCGCGGCGTCGCTGTTTCGAGGGCTAGGCTCAGAGCGAGGAGCACGAGGGGAAGGAGCGTCGAAGCGAACGCCGATCGTCTCTTGGAATCGATTCGCTTCTCGGAAACCCTGCTCTCCGACACTTGTGCTCCCTCTTCGATACGTTTCGGCTGGCGCGGTCGAGTCGTGGACTACGGTGACTCGATGGTCTCCCGGCGCATGACGTGGGCGCGGAGCGTACCGAGGAACGGCGCGAGCGCATAGCCGAGGTCAGGGGCGCCGTCGCCGGTCAGACAGGAGGTCGCGATCGGCAGATAGCGCGCGTCCACCGAGTCCCCCAGATCGAGCGCAGCGTCGAACGCCCGCCAGCCGCCTTGGATCCACGCTTCGGTCCAGAGATGCCAGACCAGCGCGTCGCCCTGCGGGACGAATCCGGCGACGACCCGCGCGGGGATCCCATCGGCGCGGAAGAGGGCGGCCAGGAGCACGGCGTGTTCGGTGCAGTCGCCGCGCCGCGCGCGCCAGGTCTCCGCGGCCGAGGCAAAGACCACCGAGAGATCCTTCGCCGCGATGTGCGACGCGACCAGCGTCTCCAGGGCGGCGGCGATGGCGAACGGCGCGGACTGTTCGGCGTGGACCCGGGCGGCGGCCGCGCGGATGGCCGGGTCGTCCGACTCGATCCATCGACTCGACTTTCGGCACTCCTCGGTCGGAGCGGGCGAGGGGCGACCGGAGTCGGCTACGTCGATCGAGATCTCCAGTCCTTCCGCCGTTTCGCTGCAGACGACGCCATCCACCGAGTCGAACGCTCGCAGCGGCGCGCCGTCGACTCTCTGCAAGAGATAGGTCACATGACGGAGGCGACCAGACTCGACCCACGGCGCCGTCAGGTCCACGCGCACCGATCCGAAGAGGTCAGGGACGCTCGCACTCGACGCGCAGGGATCGCCGGACTCGAGCCTCTCTTCCAGCCCCCAGGCCGGAACCGCCGAGCGAAGTCGGCGTCCGGTCTCGTCGCGCCACTCCAGGCTGGTCAGGCCCGGCGCAGCGCTCGTGCTCATGCGCCAGGCGGACGCGGGTCGGCTCTCGGGCGCCAACAACGTCTCGCCGTCACAGACCCCGGTTGCTCGGAGGATGCGGATCGCGTCGGAGTCGAACTCACTCCACTCGAGCTCGGCCGGGACGGGCCTCGCGAAGAGACGTCGCTCGTCGCCCAACAGCACGAGATCGGTCGGACGGGCCAGCGCTCCACGCGCGCGCGCATCTCCCGTCACCGCGCTCCACCGCAGCGAATCGAGATCGCAGATGCAGATGACTTCCGTGGGTGCGCTCCCGCTGCTGGACGCTACGCTCCAGAGTGTGTCGGCCTCTCCATCTCGTCCCCGCCTCCGCTCCAGGCGATTCGAGATCTCAGAGACCGCGCCGTCGCGCCCGATGCGCAGCCGCGTCTCCCGCCAGGCTCTGAGGATTTCGCCTTGCTCGTTCCGTTCTTCGCCTTCGAGGGAACAACCCGCTTGACCTCCCGCCAAGGTGATCCGATAAGCGTCGGAGAAGCTCTCGGTCTTGACGGAGCGCGACTCGTCCGCCGCGCAAACCGCGTCGAAGAGGAACAGCCCGAGGGCGAGTGAGACGGGAAGGAGTCGACGGCGCACGGGCGCGAGTGTATCGAGTGGGAGCACCGATCTGAGAAGGGGAACTTTCTCTTGACACCCTCGAAGCCCCTCCCTTAAATCCCGCCCGTGCTTGCCAAAAAGTAGCTCCATCTCGGGTTCTGACGCGCCCGAACCAACGTTGCTCGGCGTCCGCCGATCGTCCGCACTCTCGAGGAGGACCCCGATGTTCGATGAGATGTGTTCCGAAGAGTTCGACCCGACCGTCTCGCTCGGTTTCGGCCCGGATCTCGATTCCGTGACCGGCCGTCGGCGCGATGACGAAGACAGCGACTTCGAAGATGCCGACGACGACTCGGAAGAAGAAGACGAGGATTGGGAGGAAGAGGACGACGACGAAGACGAGGACGACGACGACTGGGACGACGACGATGACGACGACGAAGACGAAGATTGGGACGGCGACGAGGACGCGGACGAGTAGCGTCTAGACGGTCCCAGGTCCTCCCACGAGGCCCGGCCCCTCCCGCGAGCGATAACGCGGCAGAGGTCGGGCCTCCGCGCATCTCGGCTGGACGCTCGCCGATCCAGCGACGTACTTTAGGTCGGGCCGGTTGGTCGCGGGTAGAGGCGAAGGAGGTGTGGGTGCGGCTCGAGGCGTGGGGTGGATCCGAGATTGGACACGTCCGAACGCGAAACGAGGACTCGTTCGCGTTGCGGCCCGAGTCCGTCGTCTCCGACCGAGAGATGGGGCAGGCGCTCTTCGCCGTCGCCGACGGCATGGGGGGCCATCCCGGCGGAGACGTCGCGTCGTCCGTGGCCGTGGCGGCGGTGCTCGAAACGGAACGCAACTCGGCTGAGCCCGAGCGAGAGTGGCTGGCTCGGATGCACGACGCCGCGCAAGCGGCCATCGAGCTCCGCGCTCGACAGGATCCGCGTCTCAGCCAGATGGGCACCACGCTGACCGTCGCCCTCGTCTCCGAGGGGCTCTGCTGGATCAACCACGTCGGAGACACGCGCCTCTACTGGGTGCGCGGGTCGCGAATCGCGGGCGTGACGCGAGATCACACTGTGGCGCAGGAGATGGTCGACGCCGGACGGCTGGCCGCTTCCGCCTCCGACGGCCATCCGATGGGCAACGTCCTGACGCGGTGCCTTGGCGTCTGTCCCGATCAGCGCGCCGATCGACCCGAGCGACCCCTCGCGCTCCAACCGGGCGACTGCCTCATCCTCGCGACCGACGGCTTGATCAAGACCATGGCCCCGGACGCGCTTCCCGGGATGCTGGCGTCAAGTTCGGTCGAGGCCGCCGGCCGCGCCATGCTCTCCGCCGCGCTGGCCAACGGCGCCCCGGACAATGTCACTGTGGTGCTGGTCCGCGTGATCGAGGCGCCTTCCGCATCCGCGACCGGAGGCGAGACCTTCGAAGAGGTGGCCGCGGCGGTAACCTCCCAATAGCGACGACTCAGTGTCCCCACCGGCGCAGCAGGTCGAAGACGACGATGCCGAAGGTCACGGCGACGTTGAGTGAGTTCTTCCGTCCGTAGAGCGGCAACTCGACGATCCGGTCGGCGCGCCGTCGCACCTCTTCCGAAACGCCCAGCACTTCGTGACCGAAGATGAGCGCGACCGGCCCCGGCGTAGGGGCCGAGCGCAACGAGATGGCGCGAGGGTCCAGCTCCACCGCCCAGATCTCGATCCCTCGTCCGCGCAGCGCCTCGACCGCATCGATCGTTCGCACATGGTGCCGATGCGGCACTCGGTGCGCCGTGCCCAACGCGGTCCGATCGATCTGCTCGTTCGGCGGATACGGCGTGATCCCGCCGAGTTCGAGTCCGCTCATGCGCGCGGCCTCGGCCGTGCGAAAGATCGAGCCGACGTTGAACGCGCTGCGCACGTTGTCGAGCACCCCCCACAGCGGGAGCGGCTCGTCGAGACGCGGCCCGGCTTCGAGCGTGCGGTCGCGTTCGCCTTCCTGCGGCGGTTCGGCGGCGGCCACGCGCCCGCTACAGCGACGCGCGCAGCGCCGCCACCACCTGGTCGACCTGCGCTTCGGTGATCTCCGGATAGAGCGGCAACGAGAGCACTTCGTCCGCCGCCTTCTCGGTCGCCGGGAAATCCCCGCGCGCATGCCCCAGGTACCGGTAAGCGGGCTGCAGGTGAAGCGGCACGGGGTAGTGCACCCCCGCATCGATACCGCGCTCGCGCAACGAGGTGAGCACCCGATCCCGCTCCGCCACTCGGATCGCGTAGATGTGGAAGACATGCTCCGCCCACGGCGCGGTCTTCGGCGTGACGACTCCGGCCACTCCGCGCAACCGCTCGTCGTACCAACCGGCCGCGCGCCGTCGCTCCTGATTCCACTGCGCCAGATGCGGCAGCTTCACCCGCAGGATGGCCGCCTGCATCGTGTCGAGTCGGTAGTTGTATCCCTCGACGTCGTGCAGATACTTCTCCGCGCGTCCGTGGTTGGCCAGCTTGCGCATCAGGTCGGCCTCGGCCACGTTCTCGGCCGTGACGAAGCCGGCGTCGCCGTACGCCCCGAGGTTCTTCCCTGGATAGAAACTGAAGGTGGCCAGCGGGGCGAGCGCTCCGCAGAGCCGTCCCTTGTAGCGCGCCCCGTGCGCCTGCGCCGCGTCCTCGACCACGCGAAGCCCACGACGCCGCGCGATCTCGGTGATCGGATCCATGTCGACCGGGTGGCCGTAGAGATCGACCGGCAAGAGCACCTTCGTCTGCGGCGTCAGCGCCGACTCGATCTGCGCCGGATCCATCGTGAAGGTCTCCGGGTCGATGTCGACGAATCGCACCCGCGCCCCCATCGGCTTCACCACTTCGGAGGTCGCGATGAAGGTGTGCGAGACGGTCAGTACTTCATCACCCGGTCCGACGCCCGCGGCGATCAGCGCCAAGTGCAACGCCGAAGTGCCCGAAGAACAGCCGACGCCGTACTTCGCGCCGCAGAAGGCCGCGAACTCCTTCTCCAGGGCGCCCACCGCCGGCCCGCCGATGAACGCGGTGGTGCGGATGACCTCGGCCATCGCCGCTTCGATCTCGGGCGCGATGCGCGCGTACTGGGCTTTCAAGTCGACGAGCGGAATCTGCATCGATGCCATGCGGGTGCTTCCTTCTCAGGCCGGTGGGACGCCGAGCCGACAGAGGCGCGGCTCGAAACGGAGATGAACTTCGGCGCCGGTCTCGATCGACTCGTAGATGGCCGAGATGACCTCTAGCGAACGGCGACCTTCGAAGCCGTCGATGAGCGCCCGTTCGCGCGAGCGGAGAGTTTCGACGACGTTGAGATAGAACTCACGGTGGCTGTAGCCGAAGACGTCAGGATTGCGGCCGAAGGTCTCGACCGCGCGCTCGTCCTCCGGAGTGGGTTCGAGGAAGCGCCAGGTCTCCAGCGCGTCGGCCGAGAAGCCGCCGATCTCGATCGTGCCGCGCTCGCCGTAGAGATTCAGGCTCCCTTCGCGATCCTTCGGCTGCACGCAGGTGGTGGCCTCGACCACTCCGAGCCCGCCTCCGCGGAACTTCAGCAGCACGACGCCCAGGTCCTCGACTTCGATCTTGTGTCCCACGGTGCGGCTGCGCGCGAAGACCGATTCGACTTCGCCCATCATCCAGAGCAGCAGATCGATGTGGTGGCTCGCCTGGTTGGTCAGGACGCCGCCGTCCATCTCCCAGGTCCCGCGCCACGGCTCCTCATCGTAGTACTTCTGGGTGCGATTCCAGAGCACGCGCGCATCGCCGAGGAAGATCTTGCCCATCCGTCCCGACTGGATTGCCTCGCGCGCCTTGCGCACGGCCAGATTGCATCGGTTCTGTTTGACGACGAAGAGCTTCACGCCGGCCAGGTCGCAGATCTCGATCAGGCGGTCGGCCTCATCCAGCCGCAGCGCCATCGGCTTCTCCACCACGACATGCTTGCCCGCCTCGGCCAACGCGATGCCGTGCCGCGCGTGCCAGCCGCTCGGGGTGCAGACCACGCCGACTTCGACCTCCGCGTCGAGACCGACCGCGTCGACACCTTCCAGCACGCGACATCCGGGGATCTCATTCGCCAAAGCCCGCGCGCGCTCCGGGTCGAGATCACAAACGGCGGCGACGCGGAGAGAGGGGATGCTCTGCAGCACGCGGGCATGTTTGCTGGCGATCTTGCCGCACCCGATGAGTGCGACTGGGATCGGCGACTCGGACACGCGGCCTCCTCTCCGGTGATGGACGCGGGATGCTACCACGAGGCCAGCGACGCGCCGCCTCGCTACGCCGACCCTCCGACCGAACGAAAGATCTCCGCCACTCGGCGCGTCAGTTCCGGCCGCGAGTAGGCGAGGATGGCGCTTGGCGCCGCGGGAGGAAACGCCGGCTGCCCCGCGCGCACCGAGGCGTGCGCCTCCCGCAGGACCTCCAGCAGGGTGTCGGTGTCGTCCGGCTGCACTACGCGCCCCGCCTTCGTGGCGCGCACGATCTCCGCCGCCTCTCCCTCCGGCGCCAGCGCGAGAATCGGCGTGCCCGATCCGAGGTACTCGAAGAGCTTGCCGGTCAGCATGCCGCGCGACTGTGGATCGTCCACGATCAACAGCAACAGGAGGTGAGCGTCGAGCAGGGACTGCACGCTCTCGCCGTGCGGGCGGTACCCCTCGATGCGCGCGATCCGGTCGAACGGCGGCCGTCGCAGCAAGCTCTCCATCTCACTGTCCAGTCGTCCGACGAATCGCAGCACGACATCGTCCGCACGCTCCGGCTCCTCTTCGATCCAACGCGTCAACGCGGTCAACAGCGCCCGCGGAATCCGCGAGGCGTGGAGGCTCCCGGTGTGCGTCAACGTCAGCACCGGCCCCTTGCGCGGAGTCTTTCCTTCGAAGTCGGCGGGATCGAATCCGTTCGGGACGACGTGGAAGCGATTCGGGTCCAGGTCCGCGTGCCGCGCGAGCAGATCGTCGCGGATCGCGCGATTCACCGTCAGCACCGCCGCGGCCTGTCGCAGGCAGTTCGCCTCGAGCCTTTCGTCCAGACGCCGCGCCCACCCAGGTCGCGTCGGATAGAACGGCGCTCTCGTCCAGGGATCGCGCAGGTCCAAGACGAGCGGCAGTCCGACGCGACGTGCGACACGCGCCGCGATCCAGTGCGTCGTGAACGGAGGCCCCGATGCGAAGACCACGCGCGCGCGTTCTTCCCGCGCGAAACGCACGCCGGCGCGCGTCCCGGAGGCGACCCAGCCGACCCGGCCGTCCGGAATGAAGACCGCGCCGCGAACGGCGCGAAGCAGTCGAGCGACGAATCCGCTCGGCCGCGCCGAGACCGCGTCGATGTCGAGATCCCGGCCGCGACTCTTGCGTCCGGTCAACCAGCCGTAGACCGAGTACAGCTCGAGGATCGGGGCGCGCCGCACGATCGCTTCGGCCGGGACATCCGCGCCGAGTGACGGATCGAGCACCGGAAACGCCGCGTCTTCCGGCACGGTCAGCACGAGCGGCCGGAAACCGAACTGCGGCAGATAGCGGACGAACTTGAGGACTCGTTGCACGCCCGGTCCGCCCGACGGCGGGAAGTAGTACGAGACGAGCAGGACCGGCGTCAGCCCATCCGGTTTGACCCCCGTGTTGGGCGTGGGTAGAGTGCCGCCGGCCCCGGTCACGCGCGCTCGCGCTCGAACAACAGCACGATCCAGTACGGCTGGCGGCGCGAGATCAGCCGCGTCACCCCATCGCAGGCGAAGGAGAGCAGATTGTGGCGGAACGGCGGGAAGCGCGTCTCTCCACAACTCGGACACTCCACGTCGCCTCGTCCCGCCATCTCACTGAAGCGACCGGCGAGCCGATGACGCACCCAGAGCAGGCCCGCGGGGTACGGCCGCACCGGCGGACCGCCGATCCAACGGGCGCGCGAGGTGAGTCCGGGGAAGAGACCTCGCAGTCGCCCCTCGTCGAATCGCTGCACGTGACCCGAGCGATGGAACTCGGCGCCGCAACGAGGACAGCGCATCGCGTTTCGTCCGAGCGCTTCGGCCAACGGCACGCCGACCACGAGCCAGCGCCCCGCCACGCGATCCAGCTCGGCGGCGGCAGCTTCGAGGGCGCCGTCCGGCAGATGCTCGAGCACTTCCAGACAGACCGCGGCGTCGAACGCGCGAGCGCGGTAGGGCAACGACGTGACCGACCCCTGCACGGCATTGGGGGGATGGTGCTGCAGCGCGACGCGACTGGCGTCGAGGCTCGCGACGAACCGACCCGAGGCCGCGATCGCGCGCGCCGCGCTGCCCGGTCCGCAGCCACAGTCGGCGACCGAGCGGACTTCGGCGGGCAGCAGATCCACGACGGCGCGATCGCGCGATTGCAGGAACGGGTTGTCTTCGTACTGCGCGTAGGCCCCGGCGTGGCGGAAGCGCTCAGCTCCAGCGGCGGTCGGATCCGCGGCGGTCGGCGCGTTGGGAGAGGACACGGGACGGCACGGTATCAACCGTTTCCAGCGCGGTCAACGCACTCGCCGCACACACTTCGAATCGAGGAGGCCGCTTGACCGGCTCGACGGTGCGCGGGGATAGCTGGCGGTCGTGGCTCCCGTACGGGATCGCCATCGTCCTGATCCCGCTGGCGTTCTACGCGCAGATGGTCTTCCTCGGATGGGAGCCGCCGGCGCCCGACACGCAGGCCTTCTCCCCCTTCGGCGCCTGGGGCAAGGCGACCGAGCAGGAGATCGGCCACACGCCGAACTGGTACCCGTACATCTTCTCGGGGATGCCGTCCTACGGCAGCTTTCTCTACACGCCGCGCAGCGCGGTCAATCCGCTCACCTGGATCCTGGCGCCGTTCGCGAGTCAACGCGGCGCCCGCTACTTCATCTTCGCCGTCATCGCCGCGGCCGCCGTCTGTGCGTTGGTGCGTCGACAAGGCGCCTCGCGCCTCGCGTCTTCCACGGTCGGCCTGCTCTACGCGCTCACGCCCTATTCATTCGGCAACGTCGCCGCCGGACACGCCACGAAGCTGGAGGCGCTCGCGCTCGCGCCGGTCTTTCTCCTGGCGTTCGATCTGCTCTTCTCGAAACCGAACCTGCTCTCGGCGGCGGCGCTCGGCGGCGCCGGCGCGCTCCTCCTCTGGGCGCACCATCCGCAGATCGCGTTCTACGCCTTCGTTCTCGCGCTGCTCTTCGGGCTCGGCAGATTGATCGCGGAGCCGGCGCTCAGGCGCAGCGGCCTGCCCGCCCGCGCGTTCGCGCTCGCACTCGCCTCCCTGCTCGTCGCGCTCCTGGTGACCGAGCCGTACCTGGCGGTCTTCGAGTACGCCCCGTTCTCGATCCGTGGGGGCGGGGGAGACCTCTCGGGGCTCGCCGAGAGCGCGAGCCAGGGCGCGGGCTGGGACTACGCGACCACCTGGTCCTTCCATCCGCAGGAGTTGATCTCGTTCCTGTTTCCCGCCTGGTTCGGACTCGAGGGCCGCACCTACTGGGGACAGATGCCGTTCACGCAGTCGACGCACTACTTCGGGCTCGTCGCGCTCATCTTCGCGGTCGTTGGGTTCTTCTCGCTCCGTGGTTCCCGCCGTTGGATCTGGACGGGGCTGTCGCTCTTCGTCCTCTTCGTCGGATTCGGACGGCACCTGCCGTTGATCTACGGTCCGATGTTCCACTTCGCGCCGATGTTCGATCGCTTCCGTGTGCCGTCGATGATCTACGGACTACTCCCGCTCGTCCTCGCGCCGCTGGTCGCGGCCGGGATCGACGCTCTCGGAAACTCCCGTTCGGCGCCCGCTGCGGCCGCCGCTCCCGGCGCTCGCCGCGCTCAGACGCGCGAACGATCGGATTCGCTCGGGGTCGGCGCGATGCTACTGCGCTGGGCGCCCCGGCTCGCTATCGCGGGCGGCGTCTCGCTCCTTCTCGCCTTCGGCCTGATGGCCGCGATGCGCGACGGCGTTCTGGCGGGGGGGGGCCTGACGCGCGAGGCGGAGCGAAGCCGCGCTTCGGCGCAGGCGCTCTTCGAACTGCAGAACGCGCGCTGGGGACTCTTGCAGCGCAGCATTCTCTTCGGACTCGGCTGGCTCACGCTCACCGCAGCCTGGCTCGTCTTCGCGCGCCGCGCGGGCTTCGTCGGAACGCGCCTCGCTCTGGGTCTCGCGGTCCTCGTCCTCTTGGACGCACTCTCCGTCGCTCGGCAGTTCTACCATCCCGAGCCGCGACCCTCGATCGAGTCGACGATGCCGGTCGTCGGCGCCGTGCGCTACCTCGAGGCGCAGACGCCGCCGTTTCGGATCCTCCCGCTCGGAGATCTGTTCGGCTCGAACGCCTTCAGTCGGTCGAACCTCGAATCGGTCGGCGGCTACCACCCGGCCAAACTGCGGGCGTACCAAGATCTCCTCGATGACGGCGTGATCACCTCGCCCGCCATCCTGAGCGCACTCGATGTTCGCTACGTGGTCAGCACGACTCCGATCAACGCGCCCCAGCTCGTGCACGAGGGAGACGGCTTCGTCTACGAGCTCCCACCCACGCCGGGGCGAGCCTGGGCGGTCGAACGGGCGACGCAGCTCCCCGATGGCCGCGCGATCATCGGACGCATGAGGCGCGGCGACTTCGATCCGGCGCTCGAGGCGCTCTTCCTCCCGGCGGACGCGCCGGCGACGGCGGCGTACCCTCCCGCGCGCGTCACCGTCGTGTCGCGGAGTCCCGATCGGCTCGAACTGTCGGTCGATGCGACCGGCCCCGCGCTGGTCGTCGTGAGCGAGATCTCCTATCCACCGGCTTGGCGCGCGCGCGTCGACGGCGCTCCGGTTCCGCTTCGCCGCGCCGATCACGTCCTCATGGCATTCGAGACGCCGGCGGGCCAACACCGAGTCGAGTTGACCACGCAATCCGAGGGACAGGCGCGCGGAGCGTTCCTGGCGCGCCTCGGCGCCGGTCTCACGCTGGCGCTGGCCGCGGTCGGGATCTGGCGCGATCGATCAGGAGCGCGCGAGTCCCGCGTATAGCTCGAGCAGCGTCTCGGCCGAGCGATCCCAGTTGAACCGTTCGATCACCGCGCGTCGTCCGCGTCGGCCGGTCTCGGCGGCGACGACGGGATCGCGGTAGATGGAGATCGCCCGCGCGAGGTCTTCGGGCGATCCCGAGTGGAAGACGCTTCCTGCCCCGGTTTCGCGCAAGATCCGATCGAGCGGACGGCAGTCGCTCGCGACCACCGGCCGTTCGAGCAACATGTAGTGGAAGAGCTTGTGCGGAATCGTCGTGTCCGTGTGCTCGCTCCGCCGATGGGGGATCAGCGCAACCCGTGCGCCCGCGACGTAAGACGGAAACCGCGCGAACGACTGATACCCCTCGAACGACACGCGATCGGTCAACCCCAACCGACGGCTCTCCCTCTCCAGCTCCGACCGAGTCGCTCCCTCGCCGACCAAGATCAATCGAAAATCCGGATCATCTCTGGAGAGGAGGCTCGTTGCCGCCAACGCCGTGTCCAGTCCGCGGTGGCGGTCGAATCCACCGAGATAGACCGCGCTGAAGTGAGCCGAGATCCTCGCTTCGAGCGCCGCGTCTCTCGGGAAGCCTTCGAATTCATCGACGTCGACGGTGTTCGAGACGACGCTCACTCGCGCGTCGGGGATCCCCGCGTTGCGCAACCGCTCCGCCGCCTCTTCGACCACGACGATGACGTGGTCGACTCGAGGCAGCCAGCGCTCTTCGTACCGACGCCACCGAGTCGGCGAGATCAGCAGCCGGCCGGGGAAGCGATTCGCATAGGCGTAGCCGGCGACCGCGGCTGGGTAGTTCTCGTGGAGGTCGGCCACCAATGGTATCCGCGCGCGCCGCGCCGCCTCGAGTCCCACCCTGGAGAGCGGCAGATCGTGGACGTGAATCGCATCGAGCCTCTCGTCGGAGGCGAACGTCCGGAGCGCCCGACGCCAAGCGTCGAAGTAGAAGGGGGCGGTCAGCGCGAGCGCGCTCGCCTTCTTGTAGAATCCGCGTCCCATCCGGATTCGGCGCACTCGGACCCCTTGCCAGATCTCTTCGGCGGGCGTGGTCTCGTCGAAGCGCAAGCAGAGCAGCACCACGTCGTGTCCCGCGCGCACGAGGGAGCGCGCCTCGTTGGCCACGCGAGGATCGGGCGGAAACGGCTTGTCCAGGATCATCCCGATCCGCATGCGGCGCTCGCTCTCTGGGTCCTCGGACGGATTCCGGCGCTTCAGCCGCCGGGGTAGAAGGGGAGCAGTCGCGCGAAAGTGGTCGCGAGCGGCTCGGGGAGGGAGGATTCGGGACCGTCGAGTTCGGCCCGCGATCGGCTGCGCGGCAAGAGGTGGGCGTGCAGATGACCGACGATTCCCGCGCCCGCCGCGCGTTCCAGATTGATGCCCGAGACGAAGTCACTCGCGTCGTATTCGCGACGCAGCGCGCCCTCGGCCCGCGCCAACTCGCGCGCCACCTCTCGTCGCTCCGTCTCCGTCAGCTCGTAGAGTCGCGCCGCGTGTCGGTACGGAATCACCATCAGGTGCCCGACCGCGTAGGGGTAGCGGTTCAGCACGGTGAAGCTCGTTTCACCGCGGTGGAGGATGAAGGACTCGGCGTCGAGCTGCTTCGGCAGTTCGCAGAAGACGCAACCGGACGATGCCGCGTGGGTCGAGATGAACTCCATCCGCCACGGCGTCCATCGCTCCTCCACCTCGCTCCCTCCTTCGCGCGGACTGCATCTGAGTCCGCCGCGTCGCGCCGCCTCACATCGCATCGCATCGAGTCGGCGAACACTAACATGAGGCTCCGAGAGGCGATTGCATGTTTACAAGCCGCATCGAGGCTCGTAGGTTGTCACGAAGTACTCATCGCTCACATCGCGCGATCATCGGCGATGAGAACAGACCGAGCATGATCTTGGAGCGCAAGACAGGAGGTCGAGGCGAGCCGATGCCGGAACGGAACGTGGCGGAAGCCAACGAACTCTCTCTGCTCTTGCTGCACAGCCTCGACTTCGGGCTGCTCGCTCTCGATCCCGAACGCCGCATCCTCTTTGCGAATCGCAAGGCGCTCGAGATCCTCGGCGCTCGCTCCGAGCGAATCCTCCATCAACCGGTGGCGCAGGTTCTCACCTCGCGAACACCCGGTTTCTCGCTCTGGACCGCGGGCACCGAAGGGTTGGAAGAAGAGGGCGCGCGCGAAGTGATGCTGCAGTTCGACGGGCGCGAGTACCTCCTGGAGGTGCGTTGGCTCCCGGTGGCGGATGAGGGCTCCATCGTCGACTCCATCCTCGCCTTCGAAGATGTGACCGAGACCGTCGGGGAGATGGAGTTCCAGCGGCGCGCCGACCGCTTCGCATCGATCGGGGATCTCTCCGCCATCATCGCGCACGAGATCCGCAATCCGCTGACCGGCATCCGCACGACGATCCAGTACGTCGGGAGCAAACTCGAGTCCGGATCGACCCTGCGTACTGACCTCGAGGATGCGATCAAGGAACTCGACCGGATCGAACAGTTCACGACCGACCTGCTCCAGTTCTCCGGCCCGAAGTCGATCCAGATGGTGGAACAAGACCTCACGCCGATCATCGAGAAGGTGCTCGACAATCTGGAACTCCAGTTCGCCGAGGCGGGCGTCGGTGTGAAGCGCGACTTCGCCCCCGAGCTGCCGCCGATCGCCATCGACCCGGATGCGCTGCAGCAGGTCTTCCTCAATCTCGCGCTCAATGCCGTTGAATCGATGCCGCGCGGCGGACAGCTCCGGGTGACCACTTCTTCTCGCCGCTATCGCTCCCGCTGGGCCGTCGAGGTCGCCTTCCACGACACTGGCTCGGGCATCCCTCCCGATGTCCTGGACAAGATCTTCGACCCCTTCTTCACGACGAAGTCGTCCGGGACCGGCCTCGGGTTGAGCATCAGCCTGCAGATCGTCCGAGAGCACGGCGGTCGCATCAACGTGCGAAATCGCTCACAGGGGGGGAGCACCTTCCGACTCTCGTTCCCGGTGCGAAACGAGAAGGCGCCGAAGGATCGGCGCGCGACAGACGAGCGCCGGCCGGAGGAGAGGCGTGAACTCTAGGGTCCTGGTTATCGACGACGAGCCGAGCATCCTCCGTTCGCTCGCCCGCGCACTCTCCGATCGTGGACACGATGTCGAGACCGCGCCGACCGCAGCCGAAGGCCGGGTTCGCCTCTGCGCCGTTCGGCCCCACGTCGTGCTGCTCGACTTGAAATTGCCAGACGGCAGTGGGCTCGACCTGATCCAGGAGATCCGACAGCTCGACGCGACGATCCAGGTCATCGTCCTGACCGCCTTCGACGACACCAAGACGGCGGTGCGAGCGATCAAGCTCGGGGCGATCGAGTATCTGAAGAAACCGTACGACCTGGAGGAACTCTTCGCTGCCGTGGAGAACGCGGCCCGCTCTTTCTCACGGGAAGCAGAACTCGATGTCTACCGGAGGAGCGATCGCGAGCGAAACGGCCGGAACGAGATGGTGGGTTCTTCCGCCGGGATGCGCGCGGTGCTGGACCTGGTCGAGAAGGTCGCTCGCTCTGATGCGGCCAGTGTCCTGATCACGGGGGAGAGCGGCACCGGAAAGGAACTCGTCGCGCGCGCGATCCACTTCGAGAGCACGCGGCGGCAGGCCCCGTTCCTGGAGGTCAACTGCTCCTCGTTCCAAGAGAGTCTTCTGGAGAACGAACTCTTCGGCCACGAGCGCGGGGCGTTCACCGGAGCCTCGCAACTGAAACGCGGGCTGGTGGAGCTGGCCGAAGGCGGGACGTTGTTCCTCGACGAGGTGGGGGACATGCCGCTCTCCACGCAGGCCAAGCTGCTCCGATTCCTCGAAGCCCGGAGCTTCCGTCGCGTGGGCGGCAACCTCGATCTCGAAGTCGATCTCCGCGTCCTGGCGGCGACGAACGTCGATCTCGAGGAACGGATGGCGAACAACAGCTTCCGGCTCGACCTCTTCCATCGGCTGCAAGTGGTGCAGATCCATCTCCCGCCTCTCCGGGAGCGTGGGGACGACATCGGCGTCATCGCGACGTCTTTCCTCCGGCGGTTCGCCCTCGAGATGAAGAAGGGCTTCAGAAGTCTCTCACCGGAAGTCGAAGAAGTCTTCCGACGCTACGATTGGCCTGGCAACGTCCGGGAACTTCGCAATCTCATGGAGCGCGTCGTGCTCATCGAAGACGGAGATCAGGTGGAGATCGCACACCTCCCGCGCGAGTTGCTCCAGCGACTCGGCGTCGGGCGAGTCGCGGCGCGCGGCGAGGCGTCGTCTCCCGTCTCATCCATGCGGACGCTGCGCGACGTCGAGGACGAGTACATCTGCTCCATCCTGGTGCGCTGTGACGGCAACAAGAGCCAAGCAGCTCGGGTGCTCGGGCTCTCACGCCAGGGCCTGCTCGATCGGCTGAAGCGAGTCTCGCTCTCCGGATCGGCGCTGGCGTCCTGACGAACGACCCTCCTTCGAGAGGCACTCCTTCTTCGGATCGCCCAGACGGTGGACATGCCAAAGATCTGGGCACTTCGACTCCCGCTATAACCTATTGCGCCACAAGGGATATGTCAACTCTTCCGGTTCTTTGTCAATAATGTGGACAGCTCGATCGCCTCAGCAGGGCTAATTCGTTGCACGGTCTAGGAACGTCAAAGTCATGTATTCCGAGGTAACAGCCTGTGGCGTAATCAGATCGGGAGTGTCAGCGTAGGAACTCGGATCGTATGGCACAGGTGTTGCTCTGCATGCGCGCAGGAGGACACGGTGGCTCCAACGGTACTCATAGTCGACGACGAGACTCTCCTGCTCCGAACGCTGTCGAACGCAGTTCGGGACGCGGGTTACGAAGTGGTCGTCGCGTCGAATGCGGAGCAGGGCTCGACCCTCCTTCGCGATCGAACCGTTGATCTCATGGTCCTCGATATCAAATTGCCCGGGCGCTCTGGACTGGACTTGTTGGAGCAGGAGCGCGCTCGCGGCTACGAAGGTCCCGCCATCGTCATGACGGCGTTCGATAGCCAGGACTCGGAAGGCCGATGTCGTCGCCTGGGCGTGGATCGTTACGTACGTAAACCGTTCGACCTGGGGACGATGCTGGGACTGGTCCAAACCCTCCTACAAGGACGTGGGCACAGCTCTGGCTCGAGTGTGAAGGGAATCCACGGGGATCTTGCCTGAAGGGGGGTGAGTCCGTAATGGCGATGGCGAAGAAGGCTGCGAAGAAGAGCGCGAAGAAGGCCACCAAGAAGGCCACCAAGAAGGCGACGAAGAAGGCCACCAAGAAGGCGACGAAGAAGAAGGCCGCAAAGAAGGCCACCAAGAAGGCCAGCTGAGACCCTCTGGGGTCGAGTTCGCGTGTCGGTGACTACCGCCCGTGAACACAGTTCGTGAATACGCAGAGAGCCTCCGTCACTCGTGACGGAGGCTCTCGTATTTCGCAGGCCGGGCCGTCTGTTTCGGCCGCTGCCTGAAAGAACGTTCCCCGAAACGAGCGTCCGAGCGATCCTCGAAATCCCGTCAGGAGCAGCCCGCACTAGGATCGGGTTTTCGAGGCGTCCGATGACGCGGGAACAGGGAACGAAGCTGAAGTCCGAGCTGGACGCTAGCAATCATTTCGTGAGCGAGTCAAACCGGAATTCCTGCGCGTCGAAGAAATAGCCGGACCATGAAGGTCCAACGGAGTGAGGAATGCCGATTCTGGTCACTGGGGGGGCGGGCTACATCGGAAGCGTCACCGTCGAGCTGCTCCGGCGTCGGGGAGAGGAGGTCGTCGTCGCGGACGATCTCGTGCGTGGCCATTCCGAGGCGCTTCCCGCCGACGTCCCGCTCGAGATCGGGGATCTGACGGACTCCGCGTTCGTCCGCCGGATCGCCGACCGATACTCGCCGGACGCCGTGCTCCACTTTGCTGCCTGCAGTCAGGTCGGCGAGTCGATGCGGGATCCCGGCCTGTACTTCAGGAACAACCTCGGTGGGGTTCTGCAGCTCCTGGAGGCGCTCTCGCCGCAGGGGAACTTGCGCTTCATCCTCAGTTCGACCGCCGCGACCTACGGCGCACCTGCGGAGACCCCGATTCGAGAGACTGCGCCCGCCGCGCCGACCAATCCGTACGGGGAGTCGAAGTGGATGTGCGAGCGCTTGCTCCGGTGGTACGGCCTGGTTCATGGAGTGCGTTGGATCTCGTTGCGCTACTTCAACGCCGCCGGCGCCACCGTGTCGTGCGGGGAGGACCACGAGCCCGAGACCCACTTGATTCCTCTCGCCTTGGCCGCGGTCGCGCCCACCGAGAACCCGTTGAGCGTCTTCGGTCTCGACTACCCGACCCCGGACGGCACCTGCATTCGCGACTACGTGCATGTCGAAGATCTGGCGGCTGCGCACGTCCTCGCGCTCGACCGGCTCGCCGTCGAGAGCGGTGAGATCTTCAATCTCGGAAACGGCCTCGGCTTCTCGGTCCTCGAGGTCGTCTCCGCGGTCGAGCGAGTGACGGGCCGCACGGTGGCGTGGCAGGCGGGACCACGCCGAGAGGGAGATCCGGCGCGCCTCGTCGCCTCCAGTGAGCGAGCGCGCGACGTCTTGGGATGGCGTCCCGCGCACAGCGATCTGGACGAGATCGTTCGCTCTGCCTGGGAATGGCGCCGCGCGCACCCTCGTGGATACGAGGATCGCCGACCGCTTGACGCCCAAGAGGATGGCCGATAAGTTCCGCCGGTCCGTTCGACCGCTGAGTCCCCATCGTCTAGTCGGCCTAGGACAGCGCCCTTTCAAGGCGTCAACACGGGTTCGAATCCCGTTGGGGACACACTTTTCCGCCGGAGTTCTCACGTGACTTCTCGGCCGGGACGTCTCGGCCGTGAGTTCTCGGCGCCGCGCCGAGCGAGGCCGGCGCTGGGGCGCCCTGCCCCACTCGACCCCCTTCCAAGCTTTTGTTGAAAAATTGTGGCCGACTTTAGTACTTTTGTTCCGGTCGTGCTCCAGATCAACGGAACGCGCCCGTCCCCTTTCGTGGTCCGGCGCTCGAGTCGGTCGGGCCTCTCGGCACTCGTAGGAGAGTTCCAGGATGCTCTCCACTCTTCGCTTCGGATCTCAAAGGAGAAGGACGCCCATGAGTTTTTCGCGCTCTCGCCTCACCCATCTCGCAGCGCTGCTTGCTCTTGTGAGCGCAGTTGGTCCGGCGCGCGCCCTCGTGCCGCCGGCGGAAGACGTCCGCCGGTACGAGAAGTTGATCCCTACCTTCGATCCGTACCAGTACCAGGATGCCCGGACTGCGGCCGGCGCCACGCTCGCCACGCAGTCCTTCGGGTTGCGGCACGGTGGAGAGTGGCGGACGTACGGCGTCAACCCGCTCTCGAACACTCCGCGCCACCTCTACGGCTCGGGCGTTCAGGTGACGGATCAGGCGTTCCGCGAGGCGAACGATGTGGTGACGGCGGCGCGCGGGGTGATCGGCGCCAACCCGGAGGTCTTCGGCGCAACCAACCGTGACCTGCGGTTCTCCGCGGCCCCGCGCGGTCTCGGCAAGTGGGCCGCTCAGTTCCAACAGACTCACGGGGGAGTGGATGTCTGGGGCGGCCGCGCGAACCTGGTCTTCACGGATGCGGGTCGCCTCTTCGCCATGGGGTCGAACTACTACCCCGGCATCGATATCGATGCCAAGGCGTCCGTCCTTGCGTCGGTGGCCGAAGTCATCGCTCGCGATGACCTGCCTTTCTACGGTCTCGGCGAGACCGACCGCATCGACGAGAAGGCCAAGCTCCTGGTCCTGCCGATCCAGTCCAGCGACACCGAGGTCTCCTACCATCTCGTATGGAAGGTCATCGTCGTGACAGGAGATCCGGTCGGGCGCTGGGTCACCCATGTCGACGCGCACACCGGCGAGATCATCGCGCGATTCAACGACGTGCACTTCTTGGACTACAGCGGTACGGCCTCCGGCGTCATCGAGCCGGACACCTACTGCAATCCCACCGAGATCCAGGACTTCGGACACCTTCGCGTCACGGTGCAGGGTCTGCCCGCCGCCACGAGCAATGCCGACGGTGACTGGGCGATCCCGTACCTTGGGCTGGACCAGCGTGTGCTCTCGGCCGATCTCTTCGGCCCGTGGGTCGACCTGAACAACATCCAGGGCAACGAGGCGCAGTTCAACGGCGTGGCCATTCCCGGGATTCCGGCGAGCGTCCACTTCGACGACACCAATTCGCGGGCGGATGAGCGCGACGTCTTCAACGCCATCGGCGACGTCCACGACTTCATCGCGATCTTCGATCCGACCTTCGGCTACATCAACCAGCGGATCACGGCCAACGTGAACCGGTCGCAGACCTGCAACGCCTACTGGGATGGGACGATCAACTTCTACCAGGCGGGCGGCGGTTGCGGGAACACCGGTCAGATCCAGGGCGTCGCGCATCATGAGTTCGGACACGGCGTCCAGAACTTCATCCTCGGGGGCCAGGGCAACCAGGGGCTCGGGGAAGGCAACGGCGATATCTTGTCGAATCTGCTCACCCAGGAGTCGATCATCGGGCGCGGGTTCAACCTGAACCAGTGCGCGGCCGGCATCCGGGATTCCGAGAACACGCTGCAGTACCCCGGTGACGTGGAG
>CAZVYN010000076.1:0-19927 GCA_964631125.1 uncultured bacterium
TTTCGTAGGGGCCGAGGCGGGCGCCGGGGTCGAGAGGCATCGGGGGAATCTACAGGATCGGGATGGGTCGAGGCGACGGCGGGCGAAGCGGGTCACGCCATGCGATCGAGGGGCCGTCAGGAGGCCGCGCTCTGCTCCGCCTCCAGCTCCTTCTTCTGCTGCCTGAACTCTTCCGCGCGTTCCGGTCTTCCAGACGCCTCGTAGAAGCCGATCATGGAGTCGAGGATCCTGGCCTTCTCTCTCCGGGGATACTCACTCTCGGAGAGAAGACGCGTCGATCCAGACACCAACAGCGACTCCGCCTCGGAGTGGTGATCCAGCGCCGCCAGGCACTCCCCCAATGCGCAGGCCGCCTCGGCAGACTCAATACTTTCCGCATCGAGCGCACGCTCGAGATCCAGGTCCTCTTCGAGAAGCGGGCGCGCCTCTTCCGGCCGGCCGTTGCTGTACAACAGCACGCCGAGACGCAACAGGGGATACGAGTAGTTGGGGGTGCCCGGGTGGCAGCTTCTTCCGGCAGATCTCCAGAGCCTCGCGGTAGTGGGCCTCGGCCCCGGCGAAGTTGCCGCTCGATTCGAGTTGCCTCGCCAAGTTCGCCGCCGCGACCGCGACGTGGGGATGCTCACTCCCGAGCGCGTTCCTCAAGATTTCCAGACCTCCGAGACAGAGGGACTCCGCCTCCGCGCTCTTGCCGATGCGTCCCAGGAAAGCGGCCAGGTTGATCATGCCGGCAGCGACGTCGGCGTGGTCCTTGCCCAAGTTCCGTCGCCGGATGGCGAGTGCTTCCCGCAAGAGGGGCTCCGCCTCTTCGTCTCTCATCCGGGCCGAGAGCGACAGGGCGAGGGTGCTCATGCTGGCGGCGACGGCGGGATGGTCGGCGCCGAGCACGCGGCGTCGCATCTCCACCGCCGCTCGGAGCAGCGAGTCGGCCTCGCTGTAGCTCCCGCCCAAGTAGAGCGTCCGGCCGAGATTGTTCAAGCTCTGCGCGACCGAGGCGTGCTCCTTTCCCAGCAAGCGCAGCCGGATACGAAGCGACGCGCGAAAGACCGAGTCCGCGCTCGCATAGTTCGCTTTGTCGATCAGGACCTCGCCGACGTTGTTCATGCTCTCGGCCACGTCGAGGTGTTCGGATCCGAGAGCTTTTTCTCGCATCGCGAGCGACCTCCGCAGGAGCGAGTCGGCGCCGTCGTAGTCGCTCGTCACCCGTCGGAGGATACCGAGGCTGTTCAAGCTCGCGGCTACGTCCGCGTGCTGGCTCCCCAACGTTCGCTGCCGAAGATCCAACGCCTCCTCGAGTAGTTCGCCGGCTTCCTTGTACAGGCCGAGGTTCTGGTAGACGCGGCCGATGGTGTCCAGAAGCTTGGCTCGGACTTCGGGCTGGCCCTTCAACTCACGAGCGATTCGTTCCGCTCCGGCCTCGAGCACCTCGCGAGCAGTGGCGCCTTCTCGATTCGTCTGCGGGTCCGAGACCCGGAAGACATCGACGAGGAGATTCGAGACCCGCTCCGCTTTGTCGCGCTCCGCCGCAGCGAGATCTCGCTCACGTCCTACTCGGAGGGTCTGGACGGTCATCATCGCGGCGAACCCGACGATGAGGAGCAAGGCGGCCACGACTCCCTTGTTGCGGCGGACGAACTTCGTGGTGCGGTAGCGCACCGTGTCCGCGCGCGCCTTGACCGGCCGTCCGCGGAAGTATCTCTGGATGTCCTCGGCGAACTGCAGCGCCGATGCGTATCTCCGCTGGGGGTCCTTGTGCAGCGCCATCAGCACGATGTTGTCGAGATCGCCCGCCAGTCGTCGCCGCAGTCGATCGGGCGCCTCGCCTCGTTGCGCCGCCACCTGGTCCGGCGTGATCCGTTTCACGCCCTCTTCGGTCGGAACCTCCTCCGTTCGGCGGACGGTGAGGCTGGGCCGGATCGGATCGGTGTCACAGATCACGCGCTCGATCTCTTGGAGGCCCCGGTTCGTCAACCGATACGGGAGACGGCCCGTCAGAAGCGTGTAGAGCAGCACCCCGAGGGAGTAGACATCGCTCGAAGTTGTGATCGCGAGGCCGCGGACCTGCTCGGGGCTCGCGTATTCCGGCGTCATGAGGCCGCGTCCGACCCCGGTCAGTTCGACGGTGCGGGCGAAGAGTTCGGGATTGAGCACCTTCGCGATCCCGAAATCCAGCAGCTTGGGTTCGCCGCTCTCAGTAACCAGAATGTTGGCCGGCTTGATGTCCCGATGGACGACGAGGTTCTGATGGGCGTAATGGACCGCGGAGCAGACGGTGAGGAACAGCTCCAGCCGCCGCACGGTCGGCAGTCGGTGGAGATCGCAGTACTGATCGATCGGCGTCCCCTCGATGTACTCCATCGCGAAGTACGGCAGTCCGTCGGGAGTCGTGCCGCCGTCCATCAGTCGAGCGATGTTGGGATGATCGAGACTGGCGAGGATCTGCCGCTCGTTGCGGAAGCGCCGCAGGATGTCGTCGGTGTCCATGCCGCGCTTGACGAGCTTCAGCGCCACCCGTTTCTGGAACTCGTCATCGGCGCGGGTCGCGAGGTAGACGGTGCTCATGCCGCCTTGGCCGATGAGTCGCTTGATCCGGTACGGGCCGATCTTCTCGCCGATGCGGGAGGCGTGGTGATCGGAGACCACCGCCTAGGCTGCGAGATCGATCGCGTCCTCGATGAATCCGCCGGCCCGTTCATCCGCGCGCAACAGCTTCTCGACCTCGGCGCGCAGCGAGGCGTCGTTCGCACACACTCGATCGAGTAGATCGGATCGCTCGCGGCCTTGGAGTTGGAGCGCGTCCTGGAAGAGCTGCTGCACCTTCCGCCAGGTCTCGGGCGTCACGCGCGCTCGCTGAGATCGGAGTACAACCAGGCGCGGGCCGCGCGCGTCTCGTTCACGATCGTCGCGGTCGATAGCTCCAACACCGACGCCGCTTCCTCCACGGAGAGCCCGCCGAAGAAGCGCATCTCGATGATGCGCGCCTTCCTGGGGTCGAGCTCCGTCAAGCGGGTCAGCGCCCCATCCAAACCGAGCAACTCTTCCGGTTCACCGCCGCCGACTTGCAGCGCCTCGTCGAGCGAGAGTTTCGGCGCCCCACCGCCTCGCTTGGCCATCTTGCGGGCGCGAGCATGGTCGACGAGGAGGCGTCGCATGACCTGCGCCGCGAGCGCGAAGAAATGCGCGCGATTCTCGAGATGCGTATCGGCGTCGCCCACCAGTCGCAGATACGCCTCGTGCACCAGCGCTGTCGCCTGCAGCGTGTGATCGGGTCGTTCATGCCCGAGATAGCGCCCCGCCAACCGCCTCAGTTCGTCATAGAGGAGCGGGAACAGCTTCTCGACCGCGTTGGAATCGCCGGCTCTGAAGTTCGAGAGCAGCGCGGTCACCGGACTGGGGGTCGAATTCATGGCGCCCTCGCTGGCCGTCCCGAAGACGCGCGCGTTGCACGCTTTGGAGGCAGGGAGCCTCCACTTTCGCCGATGGCGTGTCAAGGGGTCGAGAGCCCGGCGGCGCTGCTCGAGAAAATTAGCGCGCCGCGTTATCTCCCCATCTCGAGCTTCTCGCTCTTGGGTCTGAAGGCCGAGCAGCAGCAGCCGGTTCGGCCCCCGTCTTCACCGATCAGGAAGCGATGGAGTCCGCGAACCTAGGAGCCTGCCATGAACCCGATGAACCGTAGAATCGACGCCGCCATGATCGTCACCGCCATCGTCACTCCCGCTCTCTGTGCAGGCGCGTTCGCTTGGCCGAACCCAGCTGCCGCGGGTCCCGGTCACGACCCGAAGCCTTGGAGCTACAGCCTGCCCGCCCCCGCGCAGGTTGTCTCCGAGATCGAGCCGAACGACAACTGTGTCTTCAACGCCCAGTTGATCGGATGCAGCGTGACCGTGACCGACGCGGAGCTGGAAGCGCCCGGCGATGTCGACTACTACGCAGTGTCGCTGGAGGTGGGCGAGGTGTTGACCGTCGCCACTCGGAGTCCGCATGAAGGTCAGGAAGGCGGCCACAGCCCGCTCGGAATCGATACGGTCCTGGAGATCCTGTCGGATGACTGCCAGACCGTGCTCGCCTCGGACGACGACACCGGACCGGAGCAACTGGCGTTCATTCCCCGCTTCGTGGCCGACCGCAGCGGCGCCTACTTCATCCGCGTGAGCGGCTACGGAGACGAGATCGGACTGTACCGGCTCGACGTGTTCTGCGGAGCGCCGACCCAGGGGCACCCCGCAGACCGCTGCTCGCCACAGGTCGTCGCGGATCCCTGCAGCCAGGCGAGCGCGCAAGGTTCGATGTCCGAAGCCTCCAACGACTACGACCCGGGTCCGAACTCGTGCGTGCCGTATGGAGCGGCGGGACGCGACCTGGCGTTCGGGATTCCGCTCTCCGCGGGCGATCGACTCATCGCCGACTACGAATCGGAAGCTGACGGGGTCGTCTATCTGCTGACCGACTGCGAGGATCCGAGCGGATCGTGCGTCGCGGCCGCCGATGACCAGGATCCGCGTCACCATCAGGCGCCCGAGTCGCTCGACTTCACGGCGCCGATCGACGGCGTCTACTACCTCATCTTCGATTCGTACGGCGCCGAGACCGGCTCGAGCTGGAGCGCCAGCTACGTCATCGAGTGCGGTGAACGTCAAGGCGCATGCTGTCTAGAAGGCGGCGACTGCATCCAGACAACGGTCGACCTCTGCTCGGGGGACTACCAGGGGGACGGGACGATCTGCGATCCGAACCCGTGCGGTCTTCCGAACGACGCGACCGGCGCGTGCTGCATCTTCGCCCCGGCGCCCGGTGTGCGCAGCGTGAGCGGAGAAGTCTGCGCCCAGTGGACCGCGGCCGCTTGCCAAATGGGGGGCGGCGTCTACCAAGGCGACGGAACGAGCTGCGAACCCGACCCGTGCGGTCTTCCGACCGAAGCGACCGGCGCGTGCTGCCTGGAAGGCAACTTCTGCGTCGTCGCGCAGATCCAGGGCTGCATCCTGTTGAACGGCGCCTATCAAGGCGATAACACGACCTGCGATCCGGATCAGTGCATGCCCTCGGTGCCGACCCAGTCGGTCACCTGGGGAGGACTGAAGAGTCTCTACCGCTAGCTCCGACATCGTCGCAATCCAAGACCGGGGCCGAGGTGCGCGACTGCACCTCGGCCTTCTCGCGTCCGCCGACGGAGTCCTCCGTCTGGAGAGCGATCGCTCCTATCGTTTCCGACGAAGACCGCGATCGGGTGGGTCGCCCACACTCATTCGATGTAAAGAAATCCGTGCGGAGCTTCCGTCGCCTCGAGGCGCACGTCAGGGGCCTCGAACGAGACACACGCGAGATGCGGAAAGGTCTCTCGCGCAGGGGGTGTCTTGCCAGATTGACGCGGCCCGACCAGCGTGACGACCGGCATCTCGGCGGCGGATTGCCGTAGAACCGTAGAGAGTACGGGCCGGCACATGTTGGTGGGATGGGCATCGGGCGTTGTCATGTCAATTTCAAAGTGGCGATTTGAAACTGACGCGTCCCAGATGAACAGGGTGCAGATGTGGGGATGGTTCAGGCTCGAGATCAGCTTCGCTTCGCGCTCGGAGTGTGCGGTTTCTTGCGTCGTTCGTGTTGGGATAGGTGACCGCCGCTTGACCCCCGGGAGACCGATGTCGACGCGATGAGCGAACTCGATTCAGCCAAACGCCTCGCGGACCCGCGTCGCGACATCGCACGAGTCGTACGGTGGTCGATCCTCTTCTTCCTCTGGATCGTCCTTCCCGCTGCGGCGCACTCGTCGGAACTCGCGGCGCCCCCGCCGTTGAACATCGCCCGCGCCGCCGCGCCGATCGTCGTGGACGGGGTCCTCGACGACATCGGGTGGGAGGGCGCGCAGCCGATCACGACTTGGTTCGAAACGAGCGTGGGCGACAACGTGGAGCCGGCGGTCGAGAACGTGGCGTATCTGGCCTTCGACGCGCGGTTCCTCTACGCGGGATTTCGGTTCGCCGACCCGGATCCGCAGGCGATCCGCGCGCCGCTGGGGGATCACGACGCGCTGCCCAGTTCGACGGACTTCGCGGGACTCTACGTCGACAGCCGAAACGACGGCAAAACGGCGCAGGTGTTCTTTGCGAATCCGCGCGGCGTGCAATACGACGCGATGTACAGCGACGCCAGCGGTGAGGACAGCTCGCCGGATTTCCTCTGGGATGTCGCGGGCAAGATCGACTCGACCGGCTGGTCGCTGGAGATCCGCATTCCCTTCTCGACGCTGCGCTATTCGAACGAGGCAGATCCCACATGGCGGATCCTGCTGCACCGCAATTTGCCGAGAGACCGGCAGTACCAGTTCTATTCCGCGCGGCTACCGCGAGACGTGAACTGTTTCATCTGCAATGCGGCCGAGGTGGTCGGCCTGAGCGACCTGCCTCGCGGATCGCATCTCGTCGTCGCACCGTTCGCGACTGCGCAGCGCACGCGCCTGCCGCGCGCGGGACTCGGGTCTCCTCTCGGCTCCGGCGATTCGGAGATCGACGGCGGTCTCGATCTCAAGTGGAGCCCATCCACGAGCATGGCCGTCGACCTGACCGTGAACCCCGACTTCTCGCAGGTCGAATCGGACGCCGCGCAAATCACCGCCAACGAACGTTCGGCGCTGTTCTTCTCCGAGAAGCGACCGTTCTTCTTGGAGGGGGTCGATCTGCTGTCGACGCCGATACCGGTGGTGTACACGCGCACGATCACGTCCCCGCGTGGCGGGCTGCGAGCCACGGGACGGCTGGGCTCCACGGCATTCACGGCGCTCGTCACGCAGGATCGGGGTGGCGGTCTCGTCATACTGCCGGGGCCGCAGGGGTCGGAGTTTGCGCTCCAGGACTTCCGGTCCGACGTGGGCGTGGTGCGGCTGCGTCGCGATCTCGGGAGCTCGTTCGTCAGTGTGCTCGCGACGGGGCGACACATCGAGGACGGTGGGAGCAATCTGCTGGCGGGGCCGGACGTCCTGTGGCGACCTAGCGCTTCCGACGCGCTCACGGGGCAACTGCTTTGGAGTCGGAGCCGGACGCCCGACAGGCCGAGCCTGTCGAGTAGATGGGACGGTCGTCAGCTCTCCGACCACGCACTGATGTTGGGTTGGTCGCACGCGACCGAACGGGTCGACTGGGATCTGCAGGCGTTGGACGTGGGGCTCGACTTCCGCGCCGACAACGGATTCGTCCCGCAGGTGGGCTACCGCGAGGGATACCTCGACGCCGGCTACACGATGCGCCCCTCGCGCGGATTCCTCTCCCGCCTCCGACTCTTCACCGTGGACTACTACGACATCGAGGTCGAGGGATCCGAGCGGCCGCTCAACCAGCATCTTTCGGTGGGCGCCGACATGGAGGGACGCTTCAGCAGCGTCATCCGAGTCGAGTTGAATCACGAGAGCGTGCGCGTCGGCGACGCGTGGCTGCGGCGGTTGAGGCCGCGCGTCTTGCTCGAGGCGAGCCCGGGCTGGGTCGTGAACCAGGTCTCGCTCGACACCCGTTTCGGCGAGGAGATCGACTTCGCCAACGGGCGGGACGGGAATGGCGTCAACGTGGTCGCGAGCGCGACGGTGCGTCCCAGCGCGCACCTCGAGTTGGTAGCGAATGCCGACCTGAGGACGCTCGACGTGGATGCCGGTCCGGGTCTGTCCGGCCGAGTCTTCACGGCCAAGGTGGCTCGACTCCGCGCGACGTGGTCCTTCAGCTCGCGCGCGTTCCTGCGGCTCATCGGGCAGTACGTCGAGACGCGCAACGATCCCGCGCTCTACACATTTCCGGTCGAACCGAAGGAGGCGGAGTTCGCCGCGTCGGCGCTCGTCGCCTACAAGCTGAACTGGCAGACGGTCTGTTATGCGGGATACGGGGATGTGCAGACGCACGCCGAGCCTCGCGACGAGTTGGTTCCGAGCCGGCGAGAATTGTTCGCGAAGGTGTCGTATGCGTGGCAGAAGTAGCGGCTCGTCAGCCCGGCTGACGAGCCGCTCGGTGATCGATCCTGCACTAGAGGAGGTGACAGGATGGTGGGGGGGTGGGTTACAGAAACGGGGAGGCCGAGATGCACGGGTGCATCTCGGCCTCCAAGTTCAGTGCTGATGTTCCGCGCCGACCGGGTCGGCGCGGGAGTTCGGAGCACGTCGGCTTCGCCGACGTGCGTGCAGAGCGCCTAGGCGCTCTGCACTACTTCAGGCCCATCATCCATCAACTGCTCCAACGCCTCTTCCTCGATATCCAGCGGATACGCCCGGATCTTCTTGTACTCCGGGAGTCCTGTGCCGGCGGGGATGAGGCGGCCGATGGCGACGTTTTCCTTGAGGCCGAGCAGGGGGTCGCTCGAGCCCATGATCGACGCCTCGGTCAGGATGCGGGTGGTCTCCTGGAACGACGCGGCCGCGATGAACGAGCGGGTCGAGAGCGAGGCCTTGGTGATGCCCAGGAGCAGCGGCTGGTTGGTCGCGGGCTTACCGCCCTCGGCCTTGATCCGCGCCAGTTCCTCGCGCAGGACGACCTTGTCGACGTTCTCTCCCGTGAGGAAGTTGGTGTCGCCCGGGTCGTCGATCTTCACCTTCTGCAGCATCTGCCGGACGATGACCTCGATGTGCTTGTCATCGATGCGCACGCCCTGGATGCGGTAGACCTCTTGGATCTGATCGACCAGGTACTCCTGCACTTCGTTGATCCCCTTGACCCGCAAGATGTCGTGCGGATTGATCGGACCCTCGGTCAGTCGATCGCCCGCCTTCACCTCGTAGCCGTCCTGCACGTAGATGTGCCGGCCGTGCGGGACCAAGTATTCCTTCTCGTCGCTCTCGTTCTTGACCGTGATCTTCTTCATGCCGCGGACGCCCTTGCCCAGTTCGACCACGCCGTCGATCTCGGAGATGATGGCCTGATCCTTGGGCTTGCGTCCCTCGAACAACTCAGAGACGCGGGGCAGACCGCCGGTGATGTCGCGGGTCTTCGACGACTCCCGGCGGATCTTGGCGATGACGTCTCCGACGTTGACCGGATCGCCGTCGCGGACCTGCAGACGCGCGCCGGTCGGCAACGCATAGGTCCCGATGACGTTCTCACCCGAGTCGGTGACCTCCAGATGCGGTTGCAGGACCTTGTCGCGGTCTTCGACGATGACCGGGACGCGCTTCTTCGTCGTCTCGTCGATCTCGTCGCGCAGCGTGACCCGCTCCTTGACGTCGACGAAACGGATCGTGCCCTTCTCTCGGGCCACGATCGGCGTGTTCCAGGTGTCCCACTCGAAGAGGATGTCGCCCTTCTTCACGCTGGCGCCGTCGCCGTGGTAGACGATCGTGCCGTAGCGCGGCTCGAAGCGATCGTGGACGGTGCCGTCGTGTCCGTAGAGCACCAGCTCCCCGCGGTGCCCGACGTTGACGTAGTGGCCTTCCTCGGTCAGCACGCAGCGGAGGCCCGACTCGTAGCGGAGCACGCCGTCGGCGCGCGCTTCGACCTTGGACGCCTCGACGATGAGGCTCGCCGTTCCTCCGATGTGGAAGGTGCGCAGGGTGAGCTGCGTACCGGGCTCTCCGATCGACTGCGCCGCGATCACGCCGACCGCCTCGCCGATCGAGACGATGTCGCCGCTCGCCAGGTCACGGCCGTAGCACTTCACGCAGACACCGCGGCGCGAGCCGCAGGTCAAGACCGACCGGATGCGGATCCGCTCGATGCCGGCCTCGTCGAGATCGTCGGCGAGCGCCTCGTCGATCATCTCGCCCTCTTCGACCACGACTTGGTTCGTGCGGCGATCCCAGATGTCTTCCGCGGCGACGCGCCCGAGCACGCGGTCGCGGAGCGGTTCGACGACCTCTTCTCCGTCCTTCAGGGCGCCCTTCTCGACGCCCAGGATCGTGCCGCAGTCCTCTTCCGTGATGATCACGTCCTGCGCCACGTCGACCAGTCGCCGCGTGAGGTAGCCGGCGTCGGCCGTCTTGAGCGCCGTGTCGGCCAGACCCTTGCGCGCGCCGTGGGTCGAGATGAAGTACTCGAGCACGGTCAGCCCTTCCTTGAAGTTGGAGAGGACCGGCTGCTCGATGATCTCGCCGACGGCGCCGGTGATCTTCTTCTGCGGCTTCGCCATCAGACCGCGCATGCCGGCGAGCTGACGGATCTGCTCCTTCGAACCGCGGGCGCCCGAGTCGGCCATGACGAAGATCGGATTGAAGCCGCCGTCGATCCGCCTGAGGCCGTCGATGGTGACTTCCTCGACCTCGTTGCGGACGCGCGTCCAGGTCTCGATGACCTTGTTGTAACGCTCGTTCGCGGAGAGCGCGAGATCCCGGTGCGCCTTGTTGATCTTCTCGACTTCCTTCGAGGCCTTCGCGACGATCTCCTTCTTCTCCTTCGGGATGACCAGGTCATCGATTCCGACCGAGATACCGGCGCGCGTCGCGTAGGTGAAGCCGAGCTGCTTGAGGCGATCGAGGAACTGCGCCGTGACGACCTTGCCGCAAATGGCGAAGCAATCGGCGACGAGCTGCTCGAGCTGCTTCTTGTCGAGCGTCTTGTTGATGAACTCGATCTTGTTCGGGAGGATCTGGTTGAAGATGACGCGCCCGGGCGTCGTCTCCAGGATCTTCCCGCGGTGCTGCAGACGGATGCGGCTGTGCAGGTCGTACTTGCCGTGCTCCAGTGCGAGCAGCACCTCTTCGACCGAGGCGAACGGAAAGCGCGACTTGTCGATCTCCTCCAAGCGCGGCTTCGTCAGATAGTAGGAACCCAAGACGATGTCCTGGCTCGGCGTGGCGATCGGTCGACCGCTGGCCGGCGAGAGGATGTTGTTCGACGCCAGCATCAGCTCGCGGCATTCGATCTGCGCGATGAACGAGAGCGGGACGTGCACGGCCATCTGGTCGCCGTCGAAGTCGGCGTTGAACGCCGTGCAGACGAGCGGGTGCAGACGGATCGCCTTGCCCTCGACCAAGACCGGGTTGAACGCCTGGATGCCCAAGCGGTGGAGCGTCGGCGCGCGGTTGAGCATGACCGGGTGGTCCTTGATGATCTCGGACAAGATCTCCCAGACCTCGGGCCGCTCGCGCTCGACCAGCTTCTTGGCGCTCTTCACCGTCTGACCGCGGTCCTCGAGCTTCTTGATGATGAACGGCTTGAAGAGCTCGAGCGCCATGTTCTGCGGCAGCCCGCACTCCTCGAGCTTGAGCTCGGGTCCGACCACGATGACCGAACGGCCGGAGTAGTCGACGCGCTTGCCGAGCAGGTTCTGCCGGAAGCGCCCCTGCTTGCCCTTGAGCATGTCGCTGAGCGACTTGAGCGGACGGTTGCCCTGACCGCGGACGGCGCGCGTGCGGCGGCCGTTGTCGAAGAGGGCGTCGGCCGCTTCCTGCAGCATCCGCTTCTCGTTGCGCAGGATCACCTCGGGCGCCTTGATCTCCATCAGCTTCTTCAACCGGTTGTTCCGGTTGATGACGCGGCGATACAGGTCGTTCAGGTCCGACGTCGCGAAGCGGCCGCCCTCCAGAGGAACGAGCGGACGAAGATCGGGCGGTAGCACCGGGACGACCGTCAAGATCATCCACTCCGGCTTGTTCCCGCTCTGGCGGAACGCCTCGGTGATCTTCAGTCGCTTGAGCACGTCCTTCTTGCGCTGGACGGAGGTCTCGATGCGCAACTGCATGCGCAACTCCTGCGAGAGTTCATCGAGGTCGAGGCGCTCCAGCAGCTTGCGGATGGCCTGCGCGCCCATGTCGGCCTCGAAACGCATGTTCGCGTCGACGCGGAGCTCTTGGTACTGCTCCTCGGAGAGCAGCTCGCCCTGCTTGAACGGCGTGTTCCCCTGGTCGATGACGACGTACGACTCGTAGTAGAGGATCCGTTCCAGCGTGCGGACCGACATCTCCAGGAGATGCCCGATCCGGCTGGGGACACCCTTGAAGAACCAGATGTGCGAGACCGGCACCGCGAGCTGGATGTGACCCATCCGTTCGCGGCGCACGTTGGCCTGCGTCACTTCGACGCCGCACTTGTCGCAGACGACTCCGCGGTAGCGGATCATCTTGTAGCGGCCGCACGAGCACTGCCAGTCCTTGACCGGACCGAAGATGCGCTCGCAGAAGAGGCCGTCCCGTTCCGGCTTGAACGAGCGGTAGTTGATGGTCTCCGGCTTCGTCACCTCGCCGCGCGACCAGTCGAGGATCTTCTCCGGCGACGCCAGGCGTAGCCGGATCGAATTGAAGTTGAACTTCCGGCGGGCGTCGCGCTCACCGCGAATCGCGGTCATCTGCGGGAGCGTGAAGCTCTCGCCGGGCGACGTCAGCTTGAATCCCGGGGTCTCGGACATGCGCGTTACCTCCCCGCCGTTCGGGTCAATTCAGCTCGGGTCAAGTCAGTGCGGATCATTCGAACATCACGTCGAGACAGAGCGACTTCAGTTCCTTCACCAAGACGTTGAAGGATTCCGGCACCCCCGGCTCGGGAGAGTTCTCGCCCTTGACGATTGCCTCGTAGATCCGCGAACGACCTTGGACGTCGTCCGACTTCACCGTGAGCAGTTCCTGGAGCGTGTGCGCGGCGCCGTACGCCTCGAGCGCCCACACTTCCATCTCTCCGAATCGCTGACCACCGAACTGCGCCTTTCCTCCCAGCGGCTGCTGGGTGACGAGCGAGTACGGTCCGATCGAGCGCGCGTGGATCTTGTCGTCGACCAAGTGGGAGAGCTTCATCATGTAGAGGTAGCCGACGGTCACACGCTGATCGAACGCCACCCCCGTCTTGCCGTCGTGCAGGACGGTCTTACCGTCGTCGGTCACGCCGGCCTCACGCAGGCACGACTTGATCTCCTCGACGCTGGCGCCGGCGAAGACCGGCGTGTGCGCGCGGAAACCGAGGCGAGCCGCGGCCAATCCCAGGTGCGTTTCCAGGATCTGGCCGATGTTCATACGCGAAGGCACGCCGAGCGGGTTGAGCACCATGTCGACGGGCGTGCCGTCGGGCAGGTACGGCATGTCCTCGACCGGTACGATCTTGGACACGACTCCCTTGTTGCCGTGGCGACCGGCCATCTTGTCCCCGACCGAGAGCTTCCGCTTCTTGGCCACGTAGACCTTGACCAGCTTGATCACTCCGGGCGGGAGCTCGTCGCCGCGGCTGACGCGATCGACATCCTTCTCCAGCTTCTTCTCCAACTGGCTGAGCGCCTCGCGCGCCGCGTCCATCTGACGCCAGAAGCGCGTGGTGACCTTCGCGTCGCGCGCCACCTGCGAGTTGACCACGACGTCCTCGAAATCGATGCCGGAGAGCCGCTGGAACGATCCCTTGCTGCCGGCCCGCATGAGCGGCTTGCCGCTGGAAGCGGAGTCCCAGCGCTCGAGGATCTGGTTGTCGAGGATCCGCTTGAGCTCGTCATCGCGCGCCTCGATGATCCGCAGCCGCTCCTTGCGGTACTGCCGCTTGAGCCGCTCGATCTTGAGTCGCTCCTGCTTCGCCGTCGCCTCGTCCTTCTCCTTGCGGGAGAAGACCTTGATGTCGATGACGACGCCTTCCATCCCGGGAGGCGCCTTGAGCGAGGCGTCGCGCACGTCGCCGGCCTTGTCACCGAAGATCGCGCGGAGCAGCCGCTCCTCGGGGGTGAGATCGGTTTCCCCCTTGGGCGTGACCTTGCCCACCAGGATGTCGCCAGCGCGCACCGGCGCGCCGATCCGAATGATGCCGTCTTCGTCCAGGTGCTTGAGCGCGTCGTCGCCCACGTTGGGGATTTCACGCGTGATCTCTTCGACGCCGCGCTTGGTGTCGCGGACCTGGAGTTCGAACTCCTCGATGTGGATCGAGGTGAAGCAGTCGCGCCGGATGAGCCCTTCGCTCACGATGATGGCGTCTTCGAAGTTGTATCCATTCCACGGCATGAAGGCGACGAGGATGTTGGCCCCGAGCGCCAGCTCTCCGTTCTGCGTGCTCGGGCCGTCGGCCAGGATCTGCCCCGCCGTCACCCGCTCGCCTTCTTGCACGAGCGTGCGCTGGTTGATGCAGGTGTCCTGGTTCGAGCGCTTGAACTTGGTCAGCGTGTAGACGTCGTCGCCGCCGCTCTCGGTGAACTCCATCACCTGGTCGGTCTCGTCGCGATCGGGGCGCACCACGATCTCGGCCCCATGCGCGCGGATGATCAGCCCGGAGTGCTTCGCGATGATGAGTGCGCCCGAGTCCTCGGCCACTTTCTTCTCCAGCCCGGTGCCGACCAGCGGCCCCTCGCAGATGAGGAGCGGAACCGCCTGGCGCTGCATGTTCGATCCCATGAGCGCGCGGTTGGCGTCGTCGTGCTCGAGGAACGGAATGAGCGCCGCGGCCGGGCTGACCAACTGGATCGGCGAGACGTCCATGAAGTGGACCTGCTCGGGCGCGGCCAGCGGGAACTCGCCCTTCAGTCGACAGGCGACCCGCTTGTTGGTCAGGTCTCCCTTTTCGCTCATCGCCTCGTTGGCCTGGGCGATCATGTACTGGTCCTCGACGTCGGCCGAGAGGTACTCGACCGCCGAGCGCGTGACGACCCCTTCCTTCACGCGCCGATACGGCGTCTCCAGGAAGCCCAGATCATTCACCCGCGCATAGGTCGAGAGCGACGAGATGAGACCGATGTTCGGCCCTTCCGGCGTCTCGATCGGGCACATCCGGCCGTAGTGCGTGTAGTGCACGTCGCGCACCTCGAAGCCGGCGCGATCGCGCGTCAGTCCGCCCGGTCCGAGAGCCGAGAGCCGACGCTTGTGCGTCAGCTCGGCCAGCGGATTGGTCTGGTCCATGAACTGCGAGAGCTGGCTGGAGCCGAAGAAGCTCTGGATGACCGCCGAGATCGTGCGCGCGTTGATGAAGTCGTAGATCGTGACCGACTCCGGCTCCTGCAGCGACATGCGCTCGCGGATGATCCGCGCCATGCGCGCCAGTCCCGTGTTGAACTGGTTCGCCAAGAGCTCGCCGACCGACCGGACGCGGCGGTTGCCGAGATGGTCGATGTCGTCGGTCTCCGCCGCCGATTCTCCTTCTTCCGTCACCTCTTCGCCGACGCGCAGCAAGAGGAGGTACTTCATGATGGAGATGAAGTCCTCGCGGCACAGCGTCTCCAGATCGTCGGTCGGGACCTGCAGACCCCACTTGCGCATGAGGGTGCGGCCGCCGAGCAGGCGCTCGTGGCTCAGCTTCCGGTTCAGCTTGTAACGACCGACGTTGGCCAGGTCGTACCGCTTCGGATTGAAGAAGAGCCGCCCCAGGATGTCGCGCGCCGCGTCGGCCCGCGCCGGTTCGCCCGGGCGGATCAACTGGTAGATGCGCGCCTGCGCCTCCTCCTCGGTCTTGGCCGAATCCTTCCGCAACGTGTTGCGGATGATGTCGGCCTCGTCGAGCAGCGGGATGATGTACGCGAAGATGTTCGAGATCTTCGCCTTCTGCAGGTTCTTCAGCTTCTCGGCGGTGATCTCCTCGTTGCACTCCAGGAGGACGTCGCCGGTCTCGGAATCGACCACGTCCCGCGCGGCGATCCGACCGATGAGCTGATCCCGCTTCTTGTCCCGCAGCGCGTTGAGGTTGACCTCTTCGTGCTCGTAGAAGAAGTCGAGGATATCCTGATCGGAGACGATCCCCATCGCCCGCAGCAGCGAGGTAGCCGGCAGCTTCCGCTTCCGATCGATGTGGACATACATGATGTCCTTCACGTCGATCGAGAACTCCACCCACGATCCCCGGTACGGGATGATCCGCGAGGTGTAGAGCTTCTTCCCGTTGGGGTGAACGCTGCTGTCGAAGAAAACGCCCGGCGACCGGTGGAGCTGGCTCACGATCACGCGCTCGGCGCCGTTGATGATGAACGTGCCCTTCTCGGTGATCATCGGCAACTCGCCCAGGTAGACCTCGCTGTCGGTCACCTGTTCGCGCTTCTGACCGTCTTCATCGCGGCGCACCCGGAGGCGGAGCCTCACCTTCAGCGGCACCGAATAGGTGAGATCGCGCTCCTGGCACTCCTCCACCCGATACTTCGGGTCGCCGACGTTGTACGAGAGGAACTCCAACGAGAAGAGTTCGCGCGCATCGGTGATCGGGAAGACGGAATGGAAGACCTCCTGGAGGCCCTCGTTCTTCCGTTCTTCCAGCGCGGTCTCGTTCTGCAGGAATGCCTGGTACGACTTCAGCTGGACATCGAGCAGGTTCGGAATCGGCACCTGCCACTTGTCATTCAGCTTGGAGAAGCTCCGGATCTTCGCGGATGGCGTGTTCTTCAAATCCAGACCCCCGAGAGGAAGTAACTGCGATAGAACGGCGGTAGCCACCCACGATCGCGAGATCGCGGGTGGACGTGTGCGTACACCGTCTTGCTGGGAACTACTTCACCTCGACTTTGGAGCCGGCCTCTTCGAGCTTGGCCTTGACCGAAGCGGCGTCTTCCTTGGTCGTCTTCTCCTTGACGGTCTTGGGGGCGCCGTCGACGAGATCCTTGGCCTCCTTGAGACCCAAGCCGGTGACCTCACGGACGACCTTGATCACGCTCAGCTTGTTCGCGCCGACTTCCTTGAGGATGACGTCGAACTCGGTCTTCTCCTCGACCACAGCCGCGTCACCGCCGCCGCCAGGGCCGGCCGCCATCGCCATCATCGGAGCCGCCGCGGTCACACCGAACTTCTCCTCGATGTCCTTGACGAGCTTCGAGATCTCCATCATGGAAGCCTTCTCGATCCACTCGAGCACGACCTCGCGGTTCATCTCCGCCATTCGATCCTCCTTCGTGCTGGGCACGTCTCCAAACGCGGTCCCCTGGTCATCATCGTTCGTACTTCAGTCTTCAGCCTTCGGTCTTCGGTCTTCGGTCTTCGAACTGTAGGTCGGGGGGCGGCTACTCCCCATCCTTCGGCGCCGGGTCGGCCGGAGCGTCTGCTGTGGGAGCGTCTGCTGTGGGAGCGTCTGCTGTCGGAGCGTCCCCTGCGGGAGCGTCAGTCGCTGGGGCCTCCGCCGCGGAGGCTTGCGCCGCCGGTGTCTCAGCCGGTGTCTCAGCCGGTGTCTCAGCCGGTGTCTCAGCCGGTGTCTCAGCCGGGGCAGCTCCGGTCGCGGCGCCGGACTCGGTCTTCTGCTTGGCGACCTGGTCCAACGAGGCAGCCAGGCCGCGCGCGTTCGCGTTGAGGACACCGCAGAGCTGCGTGAGCGGCGCCTGGAGCACGGAGAGCAACTGTGAGAGCAGTTGGTCGCGGCTCGGAAGCTTGGCCAGCGCGCTGACGCCGGTGTCGGCGTAGACGACCCCTTCGAGGCAGGCCGCCTTCACCTTCGGAAACTTGTTCGCCTTGATGAACTCTTCGAGCAGCTTCGCCGGCGCGATGACGTCGGCGGACGGCGTCAGGATCGCCGTCGGACCGGCCAGGTGCGGTGCGATCGCCTCGAACTGCGTCCCCTTCGAGGCCCGCTCCAAGAGCGTGTTCTTCACGACCGAGATCTGGATGTCCTTGTCCCGACACTTGCGGCGGAATTGCGTCAGCAACTCCACCGACATCCCGGTCAGGTCGGCCAGATAGACCGCCTCGACCTGGTTGAAGCGCTCGGTCACCACGGCGACCTGGGCTTCTTTCTGGGCTCTCGTCTTCGGCATGGGTTCGAGTCTCCGGCTTGTTTCAGATCTTGGTCGAGATAGCGACCGCCGGATCGATCTTGATCCCGGTCCCCATGGTGGAGCTGAGCGTTATGGAGCGGACGTAGTGCCCCTTCGCCGCGGGAGGGCGAAGGCGCACGATCTCGGCCAGGAACGCGTTGGTGTTCGCGAGGAGCTGCTCCTCGCTGAAGCTCGCCTTGCCCAGCGGCGCATGCAGATTCCCCGCCTTGTCGACGCGGAACTCGACCTTGCCCGCCTTGGCCTCGCGCACGGCCTGCGCGATGTCGAAGGTGACGGTTCCGACCTTCGGATTCGGCATGAGGCCGCGCGGTCCGAGGATCTTTCCGAGCTTCGAGACCTCGCCCATCATGTCGGGCGTGGCGACGACGCGGTCGAAGGCGGTCCAGCCTTCGCGGATCTTGGCGATGAGGTCGTCGGCGCCGGCTTCATCCGCGCCCGCGTCCTGCGCCTCTTTGACCTTTTCCCCCTTGGCGATGACGACGACGCGCATCGTCTTGCCGGTGCCGTGGGGAAGAACGACGGTGCCGCGCACCATCTGGTCGGCGTGCTTGGGATCGACGCCGAGCCGGACCGCCGCCTCGATCGTCTCGTCGAACTTCGCGGTCGCATTCTTCTTCACGAAGGAGACCGCGGACTCCAGCGTAGGCGCGGCCAACTTGGCCTTGTCCTCGCTGATTTTCTTGAATCGCTTACCGAGTTTCATCTGTCTCCCTGGCCGGTGGTAACGGCGTCCGACGAGCGCGCCTCCCGGTCTCTGATCTCCACTGGGACTCAGCCCTCTGGGGCTCAGCCTTCGATGACGATTCCCATGCTCCGCGCGGTGCCCTCGATCATGAGCATCGCGGCCTCGATATCGTTGGCGTTGAGGTCCTTCATCTTCATCTCAGCGATCTCGCGCACCTTGTCGCGGCCGAGCGTCGCCACCTTGACGCGGTTCGGCTGGCCCGACGCGGTCGCGAGTCCCGCCGCCTTCTTCAAGAGGACGGCCGCGGGCGGCGTCTTCAACTCGAAGCTGAACGTGCGGTCCTTGTAGACCGAGATGAGCGCCGGGATGATGAGCCCGGCCTGGCCCTGCGTGGCGGCGTTGAACTGCTTGCAGAACTCCATGATGTTGACCTGGTGCTGACCGAGCGCCGGACCCACGGGGGGCGCCGGATTGGCCTGCCCCGCCGGGATCTGCAGCTTGATCTTTGCGACGATCTGCTTCGCCATGGGCTCCACTGCCTTTCTGAGACGGGCTTTCCGAGACGGGCTTTCCGAGACGGGCTTTCCGAGACGGGCTTTCCGAGACGGGCTTTCTTAGACGGGCTGGACCTGGACGAAGTCCAGTTCGACCGGAGTCGCTCGCCCGAAGATGGAAACCATCACTCGAACCTTGCCTCGATCAGGGTGGATCTCATCCACCAGACCGACGAAATCACTGAACGGCCCGTCGATCACCTTGATGCTCTCGCCGACCTTGAACGGCACCTCGGTCGTGACGCGCTGCCGTTCGACCGGCGCGCGCCCCCGGATGCGGTTGATCTCGGTCTCGCTCAGCGGCATCGGGTTCTTCTCGTCGCCGACGAAGTGCGTCACTCCGGGGATGTTCTGCACCAGCGCGCGCGTCTCCTCGTCGAGCGCCAGCTCCACGATCACGTAGGAAGGGAAAGTCTTCCGGCGCGTGATCGTCTTCTTGCGATCCTTGACGATCGCGAAATCCTCGGTCGCGACCAAGATCTCGCCGAAACGATCCTGCAGTTGGTTGTACTGGATCGCCTTCTCGAGGTTGGTCTTCACCTTGTTCTCGTGCCCCGAGTAGGTATGGATGACATACCAGCGCTTCGGCCGCGCACTGGCCGTGCCGGTCGTCGCCGATTCGCTCGGACTGGCGTCGCTCGAGCTGGCGTCGGTCGCGCCCGTTTCCGACATCTCCATCTCCATCAGACGACGAGTCCCATGAGAGCCGAGACCAAGACGCCGATGATCCGGTCGATGATCGCGATCAACGAGGAGATGATGAGAACCGTCACAAGGACGACGATCGTCGAGTCCTTCAGTTGCTCCCTGGTCGGCCAGGTGACCTTGCGAGCCTCGCCGCGAACTTCTCTGAGGAATCCCCGGAAGCGCGCCAAGGAAGAGGTGGGCGCGGAGGCGGTGACCTGTTGAGGCTGGGCCATTTGAGGACGACTCCTTGCAGGGGTGGGGCGCGGGGGCCAGGGCTCTGCTAGAACGGGCGACTGAGGTGGAGGCGGAATCGGCCGAGCGCGGCGCTCGGCCGATTACTAGTCCAAAATTTCCGTGACGACACCCGCTCCGACGGTGCGGCCGCCTTCGCGGATGGCGAAGCGAA
>CAZVYN010000077.1:0-19689 GCA_964631125.1 uncultured bacterium
CCCCTACTCCAACGGCGCCGGACTCGCCCCCCAGAACTGGAACCCGAACTTCGGCGCCGCCCGCCGCGTCGGCCACAGTTGCGCCATCGTTTCCGCGTCCCACACCTCGCCGTTCTTCACGACCCAACGCAGCGAGTTGGAGTTCTCGATCGACTGCAGCGGATCCCGAGTACAGACGATGAAGTCGGCCAACTTCCCAGCCTCGAGACTTCCGATCTGTGCGTCGAGTCCGAGCGCGCGGGCGCCGTTCCAAGTCGCGCAGCGCAGCGCGTTGGCGTTCGACATCCCGCCCTGGGTCAACGCCTGCAACTCCCAATGGGGCCCCAGCCCCTGCAACTGCCCGTGCGCGCCGAGGGTGACGAGAGCGCCCGCTTCGACGAGCGCCTTCACCCCGCGCGCGACTTCCATGTGATGCCAGTCGCCGTCGATCGACATGACGGGACGCCGGATCGAGCGCGCGTCGAGGTTCCGACGCGGCGTGAAACGGAGCAGCTTCTGATTTTTCCATGCCTCGGAGTGTTGGTAGAACCAGTGCTCGCCGGCGAGCCCGCCGTACGCCACGAGAAGCGTCGGGGTTTCCGCCGTTGCGCAGTGCGCGAAGAGCTGCACGACATCCTGCCCGAGCGGCGTGATCGGAAGGCTGTGCTCGATCGTCGTGTGGCCATCGAGCACGCAAGAGAGATTCATCTCCAACTGGCCGCCCCCTTCGGGCATGACGAGCATCGACTCGGCCCGCGCGGCATCGATGACCCACTGACGTTGCTCGCGGCGGGGTTGCATGTACGACTTCACGCTGAAACCGCCGAGGCGCTTCAGTCGCCGCACATGGTGGAGCGCGTCGTCGCGAGAGCTGATCGGCGCGTGCTGCGGGGAAGTCGCGCCGTAGAGGATGTACCCGGTCGAGAAGGTGCGTGGCCCGACCATCTCACCCGCTTCGATCATCTCGCGCTCGGTGAAAACGGAGTTGGTCGCCGCCGAGGGGTCGTGCGTCGTCGTCACGCCATACGCGAGGTTGCACCACGCGGCCGCCGATCGCTCTGGCAGGAGATCGAGCGTCGAGTAGTGATAGTGCGCGTGCGTATCGATGAGACCGGGAAGGATGGTCGTGCCGCTTGCATCGAAGACGGTCGCGCCCGCGGGGACCTGCACCGACGCGGAGGGCCCGACCGCCTCGATCCGCCCGTCACGGACGACCAACGTTCCGTTCTCGATCACGCCGACGCGAGCCAGCCCGTCACCGCCGGCGGGAGTTCCCTCCGGCGCGCGCATCGTGAGGAGCTTCGCGCCCGTGAACGCGACCACGCCCCGCGGTCGCGCCGTGGGAACTCGCAGCGAGATCGAAAGCGTATCGATCGGCAACCCAGACCCGTCGGCCGCCTTCTTGGAGGCGTCGGCCGCCTGCTTCGCAGCGTCCGCCGTCTCCGCCGTCTCCGCCGCCTTCACCGCCTGGCGCAACTCACCCGTCGTCTGGAAATCTTTCCCAGCCTCCAACCGTCCCCGCTCCCAGCGTCCGACCAACGAGTCGAGCGGCAACCGGTAGAAGTCCGGCCCGAACGACCAGGTGAGCGAACGGCCGCGAGTCCAGCCCAACCACTGCGCGCCGTCTTTGGTCAGGCGATGCACCGGCACGACGCCGCCGTTCACATCGATCTCGATCGCCTCGGTTCCGACGACGGGGAGCGGCGCGACGTAGGCGTCGTGCAGTTGGCGGATCGCGACCCACTTCTCGTCGGGCGAGGGGACCATCTCCTCGGCGAAATGGACCTTGGCGTGCTCGCGACGATCGGTTCCGTCTAGCCGATACGAAGCGAGCAGCGTCTTCTCTTCGCTCGGACTGGAATCGTCCGACTCGATGACATAGACGCGATCGCCGCGCGCGTTCCAACTCGGGCGCGGCATGGGGCGAGACGAGCCTCGGCTCGGCAACGCGACCACCGCCTCCGCCGCACCGCCGCCGGAGGGGAGCCAGATCACTTCGGCGTACCCCTCGTCTCCCAGGTCGTGCCCGCGCTGCGGCGCTCCGTTGCCGCGCACCAACGCGATCTTCGAGCCGTCGGGCGAGTAGGCGGGGTTCGCGAACTGCGAAGGGATGCGAGTCAGTCGTTCGGACGCGCCGCCGCGCGCCGGCATCCTCCAGAGGTCGCCGGCGGTGGAGTCGCTCCACGAGACGTAGGCGAGCCACTTGCCATCGGGCGAATAGGTGGGACAGTAGGCGCGCGCCATCGGCGTCTCGAGCCGACGCGGCGTCGCGCTCGTCCGGCGGCCCCCGGCGGGCCGCGCCGCGGGAAGCTCGAGTTCGTAGAGCCGACCGAGCGCGGAGAACGAGAGTCGCGCTCCGTCCGGCGAGACCTCGGGTCGCGCGATCTGGCGAACGAGGAACTCATCGGGGGAGATATCCCGCGGAAACCGGACCGCCTCGGCCACGATCTGTTCGACCGAGGCGACGAACGGAATCTCACGCGCGGAGCCATCCGAGATCGAGACGCGCCACAGCTTGCTCTTCGCCCACACGACGACGCTCTTCCCGTCGGGAGTGAAGGCATAGGAGGGATAGACGCCGGTGAACGCGAAGCCCTCGAACTGATCGTGATTCAGCCCGTTCCAGACGACCCGTTCCGTCAGTCGCTCCAAGTCGAACAGACCGAGGCAGGTCTTCAAGCGATCGCGTCGCACGAAGGCGAGGAACTTCCCGTCGGGGGAGAGGATCGGCCGCGCCGCGCCGCCGGGGCCGTCGGTGATCCCGGTGGTCTTGCCCGTGACTCGATCGAAGCGCTGGATCTGGAAGATGCCGTCGAGCGGGTCGCGGTCGTATTCATAGCGACTGCCGCGGGCGCTGTAGAAGATGTAGCGACCGTCCTGCGAGAAGATCGGTTCGTTCGCCTCGGGCAGGTCGGCCTTCTTCGTGATCTGGATCCCGCTCCCGCCGTCGAGTCGGTAGAGCCAGAGTTCGGTCGTGCCGAGCGAACTGTGGTCGGTCAGCCGCTTGCGCGCGATCACCTCGGTTCCATCGGGCGACCAAGATCCGCAGTTGACCGCCTTGTCCTTCTCCTCGGAGACCGGGCGCGCGCGCGTTCCGTCGCGATCGATGACCCAGAGGTTGTCGTTCCCGCCGCGGTCGCTGGTGAAGAGGATGCGAGTGCCGTCCGGCGACCACCGCGCCTGGAAGTCGTAGGCCGGCCCGCTCGTCAGTCTCGTCGCGCGTCCGCCGCCGATCGGCAGCGTGTAGAGATCGCCGAGGACGTCGATCAAGAGCGTCTCGCCGTCTCGGTGCACGTCGACCGAGGTCCAGGTGCTCTCGTCGGTCTCGAAGCGGACCGTGTCGACCGGGCCGTGCGCCATGTTGACGCGCCACGCGGCGCTGGCGGAGTCGGCCTTGGCGGTCGGAGGCGTTGACGAGGTGTCGCCAGGGGCGCCGGCATCGTCCAGGTGGTCCAAGTGGTCCAGGCAGTCGAGGGGGCAGGTAGGAAGTGGGGTCGGGGGATGCAAGGCTGGGGTCGCGTAGGCCAACGTGAGAAGAGAGACGGTGAGGCAGAGGTAGAAAGTCAGGCGGAGAAGGGCCGCGCCGAGGACGGCGCGGCCTTTACATACCAACATCTTGAATCCCCCGAGAGCGCGTGCGGCCAATCCGGCGGAGAGGTCGCGCCTCCTCCTCCCTCCGCCGGCCGGCGCATTCTACGGCGTTCGACCTAAGAAGGATGCGGCGAACTCGCCTGCTAGACTGCCGCCCCATGCAGTTCCATCTCGTCTCGAAGTACGACCCGCGCGGCGATCAACCGCAGGCGATTGAAGAGCTGACCCGAGGCCTCGAACGCGGCGATCCCCATCAGGTGCTATTGGGCGTGACCGGTTCGGGCAAGACGTTCACGATGGCCAACGTCATCCAGCGACTGCAGCGCCCGACGCTCGTCCTCTCGCACAACAAGACGCTCGCGGCGCAACTCTACGGCGAGTTCAAGAGCTTCTTCCCGGAGAACGGCGTCGGCTACTTCGTCTCGTACTACGACTACTACCAGCCGGAGGCGTACGTCCCGCAGACCGACACCTATATCGAGAAAGACGCCTCGATCAACGACAACCTCGACCGACTGCGGATCGAGGCGGCCACGCTGCTCTCGGAGCGGCGCGACGTCATCATCGTCGCGTCGGTCTCATGCATCTACGGCCTCGGCAGCCCCGAAGACTTCCGCACGCAGCTCCTGCGGCTCGAGGTGGGGCAGGAGATCTCGCGCGAGGCGATCCTGAAGCGACTCGTCTCGATCCAGTACAAACGCGATGACCTGGCCTTCCAACGCGGCGCCTTTCGCGTGCGCGGAGACGTCGTCGACATCTTCCCCTCGCACCAAGCCGAAGAGGCGTATCGCGTCGAGCTCTTCGGCGACGAGGTCGAGCGGATCCGTGTGATCGATCCGCTCACCGGCGCGGTGAAACGCGAGTGCGATCGGATGTCGGCCTTCGCCACGACCTACTACTCGACGCCGCGGGATCGATTGCTGCTGGCCTGCGACGCGATCGAGGCGGAGCTGCACGAGCGGCTAGCGGAGTTGGAGAAAGAGAACAAGCTGCTCGAGGCCCAGCGCCTCAAGATGCGCACGCGCTATGACCTCGAGATGATGCGCGAGGCCGGCTTCTGCCCGGGAATCGAGAACTATTCCCGCCATCTGGCCCTGCGCCCGGCCGGAGATCGACCGAGTTGTCTGATCGACTTCTTCCCGGACGATGCGCTCTTCATCATCGACGAGAGTCACGTCAGCATTCCGCAGGTCGGGGGGATGTACTTCGGCGATCGCAGCCGCAAGCAGACGCTCGTCGCGCACGGATTCCGCCTGCCGTCCGCGCTCGACAACCGACCGCTCAGCTTCGCCGAGTTCGAAGCGATGGGCCGCCAGCGGATCTACGTCTCGGCCACTCCCGCCGACTACGAACTCCGGAAGACCAACGGCGTCGTGGTCGAGCAGGTCATCCGCCCGACCGGTCTGGTCGACCCGGAGATCGACGTTCGCCCCACGACCAACCAGATCGATGATCTCTTGAACGAGATCCGCGCGCGCGCCGTCCGCGGCGAGCGGGTTCTGGTCACCACCCTGACCAAACGGATGGCGGAGGACCTGAGCGACTATCTCTCGGAAGCCGGCGTCAAGGTGCGCTATCTGCACTCCGACATGGACGCGATCGAGCGCATGGACGTGCTCCGCGGTCTGCGCCTGGGGCGCTTCGACGTGTTGGTCGGCATCAACCTACTGCGCGAGGGGCTCGACCTGCCCGAGGTCTCGCTCGTCGCGATCTTGGACGCCGACAAGGAGGGGTTCCTCCGCAGCGATCGCAGCCTCATCCAGACGGCGGGTCGCGCCGCCCGCAACGCGCGCGGGTCCGTCATCCTCTATGCCGATCGCGAGACCGGCAGCATGCAGCGCGCGCTGGGCGAGTCGCGGCGGCGACGCGAGAAGCAGATTCGCTACAACGAAGCGAACGGGATCACGCCCGAGACGATCTACAAGACGGTGGCCGAGATCATGGCGGTGACGGCGGTGGCCGACGCGATGAAGACCGAGGAGAAGGCGCCGATCCTCATACCGTCGGCGCCCGGCGATCTCACCACCGACCAGTATGTCGAGATGCTGATCCAAGAGATGAAGATGGCGGCCGACCGCATGGAGTACGAGCTGGCCGCCACCCTGCGCGATCGCATCCTCGAGTTGAAGGGAGCGATCTGATCATGTCGTCCAGGTCCGCCACCGGTTTCCCGGCCGGTTCCCCCGCCGGTGTTCCCGCGCTCGACGCGGCGATCTCCCGCCTCGTGACCGCGGCGCTGGCGGAAGATGTCGGCCCCGGCGATGTCACCGCGCTTGCCACCATCCCCGAGCTACAAAGGGCCACTGGACGTGTGGTCGCCCGCAGCCCCGGCGTGCTCTCCGGCCTGGCCACGGCGCGCGCCGTCATCGCCGTGGTCGACCCCGAGGTCGAATTCATGGAGTCCTGCGTCGATGGAGACGCACTCTCGACCGGCCAGACCGTCGCGCACATCTCCGGCCGCGCCCGCTCGATCCTCACGCTCGAGCGCACGCTGCTCAATTTCTTGCAACAGCTCTCGGGCGTAGCGACCCTGACCCGGCGCTACGTCGACGCCGTGGCCGGAACCGGCGTCGCCATCGCCGACACGCGCAAGACCACGCCCGGCCTGCGCCTCTTGCAGAAACAGGCCGTGCGGCACGGCGGCGGCGTCAACCACCGCATCGGTCTCTACGACGCCTTCATGGTGAAGGACAACCACATCATCGCCGCGGGAGGGATCCTGTCGGCGGTCGCGCGGGCACGAGCGACCGACTCCGCTCTGTGGCTCACCGTCGAAGCGCAGACTGTCGCCGAGGCGCTGGAAGCCGCGACCCTGGCCGTCGACCAGATCCTCCTGGACAACATGTCCCCGGCACAGATCACCGAAGCCGTCGTCGCCATCCGCGCGGCCGAGACGTCCGCCCCGAGCCGTCCCGCCAGCCGTCCCGCGATCCGCATCGAAGTCTCCGGCGGCGTCACCCTCGAGACCGTCCGCTCGAAGGCCCTCCCCGGCGTCGATTGGATCTCGATCGGCGCCCTCACGCACTCCGCGCCCGCGCTCGACCTGGCGCTCGATCTCGATCTCGACGGCGATCTCGAGGTCGAGATCGCCCCGCCCGCCGGACGCCCCGCGTGACCGCCGAGTCCCGGTTGCTCTCCCTCCCGGCGAGTCCGATCGCCGAATGCACGTCCACGCAAGATCTCGCGCGCCGAGCGGCGGAGGCCGGCGCGCCCGAGGGAACGATCGTCTGGTCGCTCGCACAGTCGGCCGGTCGCGGGCGCAGCGACCACACCTGGCACTCGGCATCGGGCCTCGGTCTGTGGGTGAGTCTGATCCTGCGCCCCGAGTTCGAACAGGAAGCGTGGCCGGCGTTGACTTCGCTGGCCGCCATCGCCGCCGCCGAAGCGTTGTCGATCGGCGCGCCCCCCGGCTGGTTGGCCGAACTGAAGTGGCCGAATGACCTGTTCGGACGCCGCGGCAAACTGGGAGGAGTCCTCGCCGAAACCACGGGACATGCGGTCATCCTCGGACTCGGCCTCGACATCGGACACAGCTCCGAGGACTTTCCGCCCGAACTGCAAGGCTCGGTTTCGTCGCTGCGCCTGGAGGGATTCTCACCGCTCCCGAGTCTGCGCGAACTTCTCCTCGCGTTCGACGATCGCTTCGCTCGAGGCTACGACGCGTTCGGCCGCGGTGACCGCGATTGGCTACGCTCCGGACTCCTCGCCCGCTCGCACACCATCGGCCGTCATGTGCGCGTGCGCGAGGGAGACGCGGTGGTCGAGGGCGTCGCAATCGATCTGGGACCGCTGGGCGAGCTGATCCTCGAAACGACCCACGGAGTGCGCGCGATGCGCGGCGGCGAATTGCTGCGAGACGAAAGGAACGCATCAGCGCGATGAAGTCGTTCTTCCAGAAGATCGCCGACGGATTCAAGAAGACCCGCGAGGTCGTGACCGAGGGGATCCAGCAGGTCCTCCGTCCCCTGAAGCCGATCGACCGCGAGCTCTACGATGACCTCGAGGCGGTGCTCCTGCGCGGTGATGTCGGTCCCGCCACGACCACCGCGCTGATCGAAGGGCTGCAAGCGCGCGTGCGTCGGGATTCGATCGAAGACGCCGGTCAACTCGGCCCGGTTCTGCGCGAGTTGTGCGAAGAGATCCTGCGTGGCAATCGCTCTCCCGAGCCGGACGGCTCGGCGCCGAAGCCGAAGGTAGTCCTCATGGTCGGCGTCAACGGCGTCGGCAAGACGACGTCCCTCGCCAAGCTCGCGCACCGCGCACAGAGCGCCGGTCAGACGCCGCTCATCGTCGCCTCCGACACCTTCCGCGCGGCGGCCTCGGAACAACTCCAGGTCTGGGCCGATCGCCTCGGCGTGCAGATGGTCCGCAGCCAACATGGCGCCGATCCCAGCGCCGTCGCCTTCGACGGTATCCAAGCCGGCGTCGCCCGCGGCGCCGACGTCATCTTCGTCGACACCGCCGGTCGCCTCCAGACGAAGGGCAACCTGATGGAGGAGCTGCGCAAGATCCACCGGGTGATCGGCAAAGCGCTCCCCGGCGCGCCGCATGAGACGCTCCTCGTCCTCGACGCCACCATCGGACAGAACGCACTCTCGCAAGCGCGCCTTTTCTCCGAAGCGATCCCCATCACCGGTCTGCTGCTGGCCAAACTCGACGGCACGAGCAAGGGCGGTATCGTCCTCTCGATCGCCCACGATCTCGCGCTGCCCGTGCGCTACGTCGGCGTGGGGGAGGGAGTCGAAGACCTGGTCGACTTCGACGCGAAGCTCTTCGCGGAGGGGTTGGTTGGTCTGTAGAACCCGAGGCGTTTCGCCGAGGGTGGATCGATGCCTCAGCGCATGAACACGTTTCGAAACGTGTTCACCTAGCGTCTGGCAACACGTTTTGAAACGTGTTCGCGCTACGGTTCGCAACTCGTCTCGAGACGACTCCGGATCAGGCTGGAGCTCTCACCCCCGCAACACCCGCAACCACAGGATCACACCCCAAGCATTCACCAACACCCCGACGCCAACCACCGCCTGGAACAACCACCCCATCCGCTCCCGCGTCACCACCCCGAGCAACGCCACCGCCGGAACCATCAGATCCAGCGAGAACCGCGCCCCGAACTGCATCCATCCCGTGTTGTAGTAGCTCACGATCGGCAACAGCAGCAGCCCGAGCGAAACCCAAGTCGCGACGACGAACTCGCGCACCGGCTCAGCCTCCCGCGCCCGCGGCCCCCGCGCCCTCAGCCCCCGCAGCCCCCGCAGCGCCCGCAGCGCCAACGCGAGAAACAACAGCGCCGGCGTGGTCACGAAGACACTCATCCCCTCGAAGTCAGTCGTGAGTCCCGCCCCCGCGCGCCACTGCGGAAGCCGCGCGAAGAAGATCTCCAGATTGCGCGGCAGATACGCGACGTCGAACTGCCCATGCTGCGCCAAGTCATCCGCCAGCCGCGGCGGCACCAGCGCATGCGTGTACCCGAAGTCGAACGGACTCCCGAAGCGCGCGAAGTTGTACATCGCGAGTAGACATCCGGCGGAGCCGACCGCCCCGACGGAGCCGAGAACCCAGGCACGAGAGCGGGCGATCTCATCCCCTCCGGCCCGCGCTAGGTGCGCACATCCCCACAGGAAAGGCCAGGCCAGCATCAGATTCGGCCGCCCTAGCATGGCCAGCCCCAACGCCGCCCCGACCTGCCAGCCCGGACGCCCCGACGCCGCCAACCAGCCCGCTACCGCCAGACACATCACGCTGCACGTCTGCCCGAGATACCAAACCGAGCCGAGGATCGACACCGTCCAGTGCACCGACCCGAATCCGAAGAGCGCCGTGAGCCACACTCTGTCCCGCCAGCGACGCGGCGCCAGCCCCCGCCCCGCCAACGCCGCCAACATCGCATCCACCGCCGCGATCGACACCGCGCCGCACAGCACCGAGAAGACCACCGAGTTGACCGCGGACACGCCGCCGGTCGCCACCCACGGCAACAAGAGCAACGCCGGCAACGGCGGAAACGGCACATACCACCGTCCACCGAACGACGACAGATCGTGCCTCTGCGACGGCGTCGCCAAGTGCAGCTCTCCCCGAAGAAAGGCCGCCGCCAACTCGTCAAAATAGACCACCCCCGTCTGCCGCAGCATCCCGCCCGCCAGCAGCGTGACGGCATAGACCGCGAGCGCGGCGAGGAAGACCCAGAGCGAAATCGGAACGGTGCGAAGAGTCAGACTCATGGCCGCGAACCCTGCGGCCCCAGTCCGCCACTCGTCAACCGCCGTCGTGGCACGCCCCTGGCTTCTGTTCACCTTGTCGCCGTCGAAGATCTTGCGGCGATGCGTTGTCCACAGCACGCGTGACTACACGACTAGATGACTCCAGGGGAAACGGGGCTTCCATGCGCCGGGCCGGGGTTCGATATGACCGCACGCTCACCGTGGTGCGAGAGGGTGAGTCAGGCCCTCGTGAGCAGATCGCGGCGGCGGGCGTCGAGACATTGACCGATCGGGAACTGCTCGCCGCGGTGCTCGGGACCGGCTGCACCGGGACTCCGGTGAAAGACGTGGCGGAACGTGTGCTCAAGGACGGCTCACTCGACGCGCTCGCGCGGCTCCCGTTGGCGGAGTTGCGGCGTCTGCGCGGCCTCGGGCTCGCGCGCGCCTGTCAACTTCTCGCCACCTTCGAGATCGGGCGTCGCGTCTACGCACGGGCAGGGGGGCTGGATCAGCCGATCCGTCGGCCGCAGGATGTCGTGCCGTTGATCCAGCACTACGCGCGGGCGCCGAAAGAACACTTCCTGGCGGTGTTGCTCAACACGCGGCACTTGCCGATCGGCGTGGAGCTGGTCTCGGTCGGCTCTCTCAACGCAAGCATCGTGCATCCCCGCGAAGTCTTCCGCCCCGCCATCCTCGGCTCCGCCGCCAGCGTGATCCTTGCGCACAACCATCCGTCGGGCGATCCGACGCCGAGCGAAGACGACCTCGAGATCACGCAACGGCTGCGGCGGGTGGGGGAGATGCTGGGGATCGAGGTGCTCGATCACCTGATCCTCGGCCAGGGGGCGCCGTTCTCTATGCGGGAGGCGGGGTTGTTGTGAGCCCGACCCCTCTACCGCACCAAGATCACCCGCGTCGCCGCGACGTGACGCGTCTCTTCTCGCGCTCTCAGCCAGTACGCGCCGCCGGGGAGCGGCTGACCGCTTTCCCCGCGGCCGTCCCAACGGAAGAGGCTGCGGGTGATGGTGGTCCATCCGCGGCGAGGGGCCGACAGGCTGGAGTGGGTGACGAGGCGGCCGTCGACGGAGTAGACGCCGATCTCACCTTCGTCGCGCAACGGGCGCGAGAGGCGGACGACGAGCGGGCCGCTGCACGGATTGGGGCTGGCGGAGAGGCGCAGTTCGCCCGGATCCACCAGAGCGTTCGCTCGATCCACATCGGTGGATACGAGGAAGTAATGGAATCGGGCCTGGACCGGAGTACTCGGGCGCGCGTTGCCGTTGCGGTCGCGCGCAACGACGCGCCACCACCACGTGGACTTGGGGGTGATGTTCGCGGCGAGGTCGAGCGAAGTCTCCCGGGTCGGAATCGGGGCTCCGGCCAAGAGGAAGAGACTGTCTGGCGAGAGCGAGACGAGGTACTCGACGCGGTCTCCGGGTTCGGGATCGGACGCCGCTTCCCAAGTCACAACGACGGGACCGCCGAGCTCCACGGTGTCGCCTTCGTAAGGCGTGAGGAGCGCGAAGGAGTCTGGGGGGACGCGGAAGAACGCGTTGTACTGATTGCGCCCCGCGTGGATCTTGTCGAGTACCTGCGTCCGATGGCTCGGTAACGCCCATCCTCCGCGAGCCTCTACGAACTGCTCCAGCGAATCGCAGCGATCGGCCATGCGGCCGGCGGCGAGAGTGTTCTTCGTCTGGTCGCCGAAGACGCGGTAGTAGACGGCACTCGTGTGGGCGAAGAGAGCGGGCTGGGCGGCGTGGGGCGTGGCGGTGACCCCGTCGACGCGGATCGCGATCCAACCGCTCTCGGTGACCGGCACCGAAGTGCTGCAAGCCTGGCTCGTGCCGCTCGGAAGCTGCGTGAGAGCGAATGCCTCCACGATCTTTCCGTCTTGCACGATCGAGGCAACGGAGACCGGCAGCACCGACTCGACTCGGAACTTCACCGTCAGGCTCGATTGACCGCCGGGCAGGAGCAGGGTCGTGCCGGCGGACGCGCCGTTGACGGTGAACTCGGGGAGAAGCGGATAGTTCGTCACGAAGGTGCGTCCGGACTTGAGCGCCTGGACGTACCGCGCGGGCGTGTGCGTTCCTGGTCCCTCGTAGACATAGACCCGGTAGCCGCCGGGGAATTGGTTGTAGTACCGGTCGGCCGCCGCGTCGGAGCCGGCCCCGGCGGGGATCCGCGAGCCGCAACTGAGCGCGTCGTACCACTGCGGGAGTGCGATGTGCCCTTGGTTGTTGAACGAGACGATGTCGTACGCGTCGATGCGACTGTTCAACGCGAGCAACGGGAATTCTCGGCCCAGCCCCCAACCGGGCCATCCACCGTCATAGAAATAGTCAGCCGGCGTGCACGGATGCGCGAGGACCAGCGCCTGTCCGTATTGCGGAATCCAGATGTCGTTGAAGTCCGAGAGCATGGGATAGGCGGCGGTCGGCGGCAGACAGCATCCGGTGGGAATGGCCTGCGTCAGCCCCAGAACCTCGACATGTCCGTAGGCCTGGTTGCGGTACTCCGTTGCGAAATAGATCGAGTTCTGCTGGGTGCTCACCGCGTGCGGCCCGCCGGTGAACTGATACCCATTGTCGAGACACCAAGTCATCTGCAGGTCTTCGCCTTGGGCGATGCGGAGCATCTCCTGCGGTGAGATCTGATACTCGCTCGGGGGATGCTTGGCGTGGACATGATCGTCGCCCGAGGACCAGCCCTCGGCCCGCAGGTCGTACGGGCGCTCCAACGTGATGTGGATCGAGGCGCCTGGGAAGACGTTCCGTTGCACCGTGACCGGGCGGTACTCGAAGCCGCGCCCCACGGTGAACGTCGTCAACCCGACGGGCAGGTCGAGCGAGTCCTGGCCGTCCGAGTAGTAGAAGCCGCGGTTGAACGCGCCGCCGTAGTGGGAGAGCAGGAGCGAATCGGGCGCGCCCGGAAAACTGGTGTTGTTCGCATCAACGATGTGCACCCGCGCCGGGATGGACTCGAACTGTCCATTGCGAATGTTCAGGGTCACCGGCACGGCCGCGGCGAACTGGGCGGCGGCGGTGATCAACAAACACGCTACGAAGGGACTGGATGCGGAAAACCTCGACATCAGCCGACTCCTCTTCGGTCAGGTCAACCCGCAACCAGCGGGCGCGGCGCCCAGGGATGCAGCTTGTTGTAGATGCGCCGGTTCTCGACCGCTCGGTTGCAACTCGTGAAGCACTCGCTGCAGATCCACCGCCCGGTGGCGGGCATCGCGAGCGACTTCTCGCGGTACTTGCGGTAGAGCACTCCATGCCAGATGTCGACGAAGCTCTGGTCGTTGACGTTGCCGAGCTTCTCTTCCTCGCAATAGCAGCAGGGAACGACCACGCCGTCGGGACCGATCACGCAGAACATCCAGCCTTCGTAGCAGGGGATGGTCCGTTGGAGCGCATTGTTCTGCGACTGGCTGCCGTGCACGGCGCGTGCGCCGAGTTGCGCGCCGAAGACTCCGAGGTCATGCACGATGCGCGCCGCCTCCAGCCTGGCTGACAGTTCCGGGATCTGGGCCTGCACCGCGGCGACCTCCGCCGGCTCCAGCTGCAGGTGATGCGTTCCCTCGAGCTCGCCCATCACGTAGAACGCAACCTCGTCCACTCCGAGATCGATGCAGATCTGGGACATGCCGGCGAAGGAGGCGACGTTCTCCTTCGAGACGACATGCGTGATCCTCACCCAAGGGCGTCGTCCGCGCCCCGCTCGCGCCGACAGCACCTCGCGGAGGAAGCCGAGCGCCTTCTCCCAGAGATCGCGCTTGTTCGAGTTCAGATAGTCTTCGCGGTTGCCCGCGTTGAGCGAGACGCTGATGCGGTCGATGCCCCGTTCGACGAGCGTGGCGGCGAGATCGGGCTTGGCCAGGGTTCCGTTGGTCACGATCGAGCAGCCCAATCCGGCGTCACAGATCGCGCGCACGATCTCCGTCAACTGCGGATGCGCGATCGGGTCGCCCTTGCCCGAGAGTTCGACCAAGTCGACGCCGAGTTCCGCCATCTCCCCGGCGACGCGGCGGATCGTGTCGAGGCTCATCGTCACGCGGCCGCCGACGTACTCTCGCGTGCGCGTGATCGGCGCGGGCAGCAGCGCGCCGTGCGACTCGCAGAATGAACAGCGGAGGTTGCAGTGGTGGGTCGTCTCGAGACTCACCACCTGCGGGCCGACGAGGGACTTGCCGAGCGCGATGCCGAGCATCCGACGGAAACGACGCGCGCGGGAATTGATGCGAAAACGTTCCACTCGTTGGCTCCAGGGCGCCCCGGCGCCCAGCTCCCGCGTGAATTTCACGGCCAGTCAGTAGTTCGGATGGCAGGAGGCGCTACTGGATAAGCGCCAGACCATGGTAGGAGGCGCGGCGACGGACGGTCAACGCCGCACTCGGTCCGCGCGCGAACGGAGCAGAAGAATATGGCGTCGCTCGGCCGATCGGGCGTTGATTGGCGCGCGGATCGGGTCAGAATGCCCCAGAGTTCGAACGGCGGCGCCTGTGAGCGCAGGTGAGCGCGGCAGGGATCGATCGGGAGGGCGGAATTGAATGTGCGGAAGAGGGGAGTCGAACCCCTACGAGGGAACCCTCACTGGACTCTGAATCCAGCGCGTCTACCAGTTCCGCCACTCCCGCAGCGTCAGCAGCGTAGGCGGGTCGAGGCGCAGTGTCAACGCGCGCGGTCATTGCCGCGGTCATTGCCGCGGTCATTGCCGCGGTCATTGCCGAGTCCGACTCGATCTGATAGGTCTTCCCGATGAATGAGAAGCGGCCGGCTTCGACGCGGACCCTCCTCGTCAACCGCAAGGCTCGACACGAATACGAAGTCATCGACAAGGTCGAAGCGGGCCTGGTCCTGTTGGGGACCGAGGTCAAGAGCATCCGCGCGAACCGAGTGTCGATGGGGGACGCCTACGCCGTGATCGACGGGGACGAGGCCTGGCTGCTCAACCTCAACGTGAACAGCTATCCCCAGGCCAACCAGTTCAATCACGAGCCGCTGCGGAAGCGCAAACTGCTCCTCCACAAGACCGAGATCCACCGACTGCGCACGCGGGTGCAGGAGAAGGGTCTGACGCTGGTCCCGCTCACGCTCCTGCTGCGCAACAACCGGGTGAAGGTCGAGTTGGGGATCTGCCGCGGGAAGAAGCTCCACGACAAGCGAGAGACGATGGCCAAGCGCGACGCCACCCGCGAGATGGACCGGGCGCGCCGCGGACGAGACCGATGACGGGATCGACGTGCATCGCCGTCGCCGCGCTCCTCGCCGCGTTCTCAGTCGCTTGCCTCCCGTCGCCGGCCGCCGCACAGACGCTGCCCGAGGAGACGACGATCGGCGCGGGACGCGGTCTCGATTCGCTGCGCATCACGAGGTTCGACGGCGGGAAGGACGACGCGCTCGCCGTCCTCCGCTCCGAGGCCGGCGTCTCCTATCTCGATCTCGGAGACGTCGCGCGGCTGACCGGCGAGGGGTACGTCTGGAACCCAGAGACCTTTCGCGGCTCGATCCGCGTCGACTCCACCGATGTCGCGTTCCTCATCGACTCGCCGCTCGTCTGGGTCGCCGGCCGCACGCGTCAGTTGGAGGCCCCGATTCGGTTCCATGACGAGCGCGTGCTCCTGCCGTTCTCGATCGTCGACGATGTGCTCGCGCCGCGCCTCGGCGAGCGTTGCCGATGGGACGCAGAGACCGGCCGCCTCACGCTGGCGGGGCCCGGTCCCTGGCTGTCGGTGGCCGATGTCCAGGTCGATCCGGGAAGGCTCATCGTGCGGCTCGGTCCGCTGCCCGACGCGAGAGCCGCCCGCGTCCGGCACGACCCGGGGGGCCAGCTCACTGTCGAGCTGCGCGGAGTGGGACTGCCGGTCGACTTCGCGCCTCCCACCGCCAGCGGCCGAGGACTCGTTCGCGTCGAGGTCTCGCCGCGATCCGATGGGCTCGAGTTCCGCCTCGATCTCGACCGCAATTGGATCGGCCTCCGTTCGCGGTTCACCGGTTCCGATCGCGTGCTCACCATGGAGCTGACCGATCGCCCGATCGATCTCGAAGGAGCGGCGCGCTTCGAGCCGCTCGTCTCCTTCGGGGCGCCTCCCCGGCGTCGCGATGAGGCGACTCCGCGCCGCATCGTGTTGGAGCGCGGCGGACCGAGCGACTCCTCCAGCCTCGGAGCCCAAGTGCTCAGCGCTTTGGTGCAGGAGCTGCGCTTCACGCTGGAGCGAGACTTCCGTTACGAAGTCGACGTCATCGGCGATCGGGAAGCGGCGGCGCGAGTTCGCGGACGGGATCCCGGCCCCGCGCCGATGGGCGACGTCTGGATCGGGCTGCGTCTCGAACGGTACCCATCCAGTTCGGCGCGCGAGTTTCTCGTCGTGGTGCCCGATCCGCCCGTTCGCTGGGAGACCGTCGCGCGAGAAGCGGTCGGTGTCGATACCACGCTGGTGTCGAACGACCAGGAGAAGCAGGCGCGCAGCGGTTTCTGGCGGCGCCTGGTCTCGCGTCGCGGCGGCTCGCCCGGCTCCCTCGCGCGAATGCGGCCCGTGCCCTGGGGACAGACCGGACGCGTGGAGGCGGCCGCGAGTCAGGCGCTGGCGCAGACGATTGCCGATCACCTGCGTTCGGAGATGGGAGACCGCCCGGTCCGCGTCGTCGGGCGCCCGGCGCGCGTCTTCCGCGGCGTCGCATCCCCCGCCGTCCTCCTCTATCCGGCCTCACGTCTGGACGAGAGCGACCTCGAGAGCCTGGCCGACCCGGATCGCATCCGTCGCACCGCGCGGTCGCTGGCCTTCGGCATCGATGAGTTCTTGCTCTCCAGCCAGCCGACCCCCTGAGGGACGAAGCCGATGCGCTATCGAGTCACGATCATCTTCTCGATCCTCCTCGTCGCCGGAGTGGCGGCCCTCTATTTCCTCGGTCGCGAGCGGATCCAGGCGCAACGGCGGCCGACGGCGGGTGCGGCCAGCTTGGACGATCGCGCGCGACTGGAGACGGTCTGGCTCTACTATGGCTCGGTCGCCTCCGCCGCGCTCGAACGTGAGCGGCGCACGATTGCATCCGGTCCGTCGCTCGAGGAGCGCATCTCGGCCTGCATCGACGAACTGGCTCGCGGCTCGTTGGAGGGGCGCATCTCCGTGCTCCCGACGAACACGAGACTGCGCCGCGCCTTCCTCGATCCCTGGGGAGTCGCCTATCTGGATTTCGACGGTGCGATCCGTCGCGGTCGCCTGCCCGGTGACGGAGAAGAGTGGCTCGCGGTCGGCGCGATCGTGCGCACTGTTTGCGACAACTTTCACGAGGTGAGCGCGATCCGTTTCATGATCGACGGCGACGTCATCACGACGCTGGGGGGATACGTCGATCTGGAAGAGCCGATCTCGGCGGAGCAGTTCTCCGACGAGGCGCTCGCGCCATGAGCGTCGACCCGCGTCCGATCGGGGTCTTCGATTCCGGGATCGGCGGCCTCACAGTCGTGCGTCGGTTGCGCGCGATGCTGCCCGATGAATCGATCGTCTACTTCGGCGACTCGGCGCGCGTGCCGTACGGGACGAAGTCGCCCGAGACGGTGCTGCGGTTCACGCGAGAGGCGACGCGGTTCTTGGGACGGTTCGACGTCAAGCTGATGGTAGTGGCGTGCAATACGGCGAGTGCGCTGGCGTTGCCGAGTCTGCGGGACGAAACGCCGTTGCCGATGGTGGGCGTGATCCAGCCCGGAGTTCGCGCAGCGTTGCGCGCTACGCGGACGAAACGAATCGGTGTCATCGGCACGAGCGCGACGATTCGGTCCAAGGCGTACGAAGAGGCGATTCACGCGCTGGAGCCGAAAGCCGTGGTCGCCACCGGCGCCTGTCCGCTCTTCGTTCCGTTGGCCGAGGAGGGTTGGACGGAGGGGCCGGTCGTCGAGGACATCGCGCGCGTCTATCTGGACCCGCTCCAGCAGGCGGAGATCGACACGCTCGTCCTCGGCTGCACGCACTATCCGCTCTTGGAGGCCGCGATCGCAAAGGTGATGGGAGAGGAGATCACCCTCGTCGAGCCGGCGGTCGAGACGTCGACCGAGGTGGCCACGGTCTTGGCCGGACTCGGACTGACCGCTCCCGCGGGGCGCGCCGGAACCGCCCGGTACTTCGTGAGCGACATCCCGGCCCAGTTCCGTGAGGTCGGCAACCGATTCCTGGGGAGCCCGATGGATCAAGTGGAATGGGTCGATCAGAACGATCTGCCATGGTACGAGCGATGAGCGGAGACACGCCGCCGCCGACGCCGCCGCGTCCCGACGGCCGCAGCGCGACGACCCTGCGGCCGGTGCGTCTCTATCGCTCCTGCTTGCGGCATCCGGCCGGCTCCGCCTTGGTCCATTTCGGCGGCACGCATGTGCTCTGCTCGGCCACCATCGAGGAGAGCGTCCCGCCGTTTCTGCGCGGGCGCGGCGAAGGATGGGTGACGGCGGAGTACGGCATGCTGCCCGCCTCGGTGCCCGACCGTGCGGCGCGCGGCAAGGTCTCGGGCCGCACGCAAGAGATCCAGCGATTGATCGGGCGCTCGCTGCGAGCCGTCGTCGATCGTCGGAAGCTCGGCGAACGGACGATCTTGATCGACTGCGACGTCCTCGAAGCCGACGGCGGCACCCGCACCGCCGCGATCACCGGCGCCTACGTCGCGCTGCGTGAAGCGATCGATAGACTCCTGTCCGATGGCCGCCTCGCCGAGACGCCGCTTCTCGATTCGGTGGCGGCGGTCAGCGTGGGACTGGTCGACGGCGCGACGCTCCTCGATCTCTGTTACGAAGAAGACGTCCGCGCGCAGGTCGATTTCAACGTCGTCGCGACCGGCGGCGGCCGACTGATCGAGCTGCAAGGGACGGCGGAACACGGCACGTTCACCGAGCAGGAGAGCCGCGGGTTGGTGCGCTTGGCGCTCCGCGGGATCCGCCGCCTGACGCGAGCCCAGACCCGCGCCTTGGAGGCGCCGGCGCCTCGACTGCCGCGTCTGCTGGTCGGGAAGGAGTGACATGCGCGCAGTGATGTTGGCGACGCACAACCGCGACAAAGTTCGCGAGCTGGCCCACGCCTTGCAAGATCTCCCGATAGATGTACGAATGCCCGACGATGTCGGCGCGTGGCCCGAGGTGGAGGAGACCGGAACCACGCTGACCGAGAACGCGCGTCTCAAGGTCGAGGCCGCGCTCGTCGCCTTCCCGCAGTACGCGGCGCTCGGCGACGACACGGGGCTCGAGGTCGACGCACTCGATGGGCGTCCAGGCGTCTACAGCAGTCGGTACGCGGGGATCGGCGTGAGCTACGCCGACAACGTGCGCAAGCTGCTCCAGGAACTGTCCGGTGTGCCCGAGGAAAAGCGGACGGCGCGATTTCGTTGCGTCATCGCGTTGGCCGATCCCGACGGTCGCCGAGCGAAAGTAGAAGGGGTGGCAGAGGGTCGAATCCTCGACGCGCCCCAGGGGAACGGCGGGTTCGGGTACGACCCGGTGTTCTTGGTTCCTGAGTTCGGGAAGACCTTCGCCGAGCTCACGCTGGAGGAGAAGCGAAGCGTCAGCCACCGAGGCAAGGCGCTCGCGGCGGCGCGTCGCATCTTGATGGAGTGGTACGCCTGAACATCAGGGTGAGACGCGCGCCTGGCAGGACTCGAACCTGCGACCGGCGGATTAGAAATCCGCTGCTCTATCCAACTGAGCTACAGGCGCAAGTGGGATCGCTGTTCGAACAGTTTGAAAAGATGGGTGGATGACGGGGCTTGAACCCGCGACAACCGGAACCACAATCCGGCGCTCTGCCAACTGAGCTACATCCACCCCAAGAACCGGACCTGAAAACGGGGGCGGGACTCCATCGTGAGTTGCAGCCGTGAGTTGCAGCCGTGAGTCACAGCCGTGAGTCACAGCCGTGAGTCACAGCCGT
>CAZVYN010000078.1:0-8811 GCA_964631125.1 uncultured bacterium
GTGTGAGGCGCGGGGTGCGGCGGTGCGGGGCGCGGGCCATCGGCGCGGAGTGTGGCGCGTGCGGGTGCGAGGCGCGACCCGAGCACGGAGAGCGGTTCCGCGCGGGCGCTGGGCGCTGGGCGCTGGCACGCGTCACGGGCGAACACGTTTTGAAACGAGTTCGCGACAGGGAGGCGAAGGGGGCGCAGGGCGACGCGGCCCGGCGTGGCTGTACGGTCGGCGGGAGGGTCGCGGGACGTGGGGGCTCGGTGGATTGACGGATTGGTGGATTGGCGGATTGGCTTCGGCGGATTGGCTTCGGCGCGCGCCGAGCGAAACCGTGCCAGCTTGCACAGTTAGAGTTCGCCGAACAAATATATAGTTCTTGACGACTTTTTGATTTGTGCATTCCGACGGTCGGAGGTGTGCCCACGGCAGATACGCTGTGGCGCCGATGCGAGCCGCAAGAGCAACGACTTAAGCGCTCTTGCCAAACGTTCCGAATGCACGGACGATGTCCGTGTCAGCACCTCCCAGAAACGTCGGAAAACGCCGTGATATAAGAGTGTCATGAACACTCACATTGCTTCGAATCCTGCGCCCGTCGATCTGTCTCCCCGTGTTCCGCGCCTCGATTTCCTCGCAGTTGTCCCCGACGACCTGCTTCTCGATCGTCTCCATGAACTGGTCGCAAGGGAGCGGTCGGTCACGGCGGAGCTCGTCGCTCACATCGCCGAAGCGGAGCTGCGGCGGCTGTATCTGGGTAGAGGCTGCTCCTCGATGTTCAGTTATTGCACGGAGGTCCTTCACCTTTCGGAGTCGGCAGCCTACGCACGGATCGAGGTGGCTCGAGCCGTCCGACGCACGCCTCGGCTCCTCCCCTGCCTCGCGGACGGCTCGCTGTCGCTCACGACGATCCGCCGCCTCGCGCCGGTGCTCACACCCGACAACTGCGATCGACTCATCGCGGAAGCGCGGCACAAGACGTCGCGCGAAGTGGAAGCGCTGGTCGCGCGCGAGCGGCCGAGACCGGATGCGCCGCCGACCATCCGTCGGTGTCCGGAACGGACTGAACACGTCGCGAAACGTGTTGCGGGAGAGATGGAGGTTCCGGCTGACGGTCTCGCGCTCGGACACGGGGTCGGACACACGCTCGGAGAATGGCTCGGAGAAGGGCTCGGACTCGCTCCTGTTGCGTCCGGATCGAACCGCGACCGAGCCCGCCCGTCCATCCAACCGCTCGCGCCGGAGCGACATCGCGTCCAGTTCACTGCGAGCGGCGAGATGCGCGAGCGGATCGAGCGTCTGCAGGATCTCCTACGTCATCGCATCCCGGACGGTGATCTCGCTGCGGTGATCGATACGGCGCTGATCGAACTGCTCCAGAAGCTGGAGCGGCACAAGTGCGGCGCGCCTTCTCCGCGTGGAGCGCGTCGTGCGCGACAGGAGGCGGGCTTGGCGCGACATGCGGAAACGGTGACCGCGATGGCAACGCCCGCGACGGCGCCACGCAATGACATCGCTCCCGCCCCTTCGCATCGTGCCCAACGGCCGAGAACCATCCCGTGCGCGGTCCGTCGCGTGGTTTGGCGTCGGGATGAAGGACGGTGTGCCTTCGTTTCCGAGGGAGGGAAGCGCTGTTCCGCGACCGGATTCGTCGAGTTCCACCATGTCGACCCGTTCGCGCGGGGAGGAGGGAGCGCGGTCACGAACATCGCGCTGCGATGTCGGGCTCACAACGGCTACGAGGCGGATCGAGCGGGGCTTGGGCGTCGAGTCCATTGAACCGGCCGGCGCGTCGAGCTCGGGCCGCGGGCGTGCTCACGGCATCCCCAACTCGAGACCGAACGCGCGCTCCAGGAACCAGCCGAGACCGATCAAGGCGACCACCAGAGAGAGGCCGCGACGGATGACGTCCCCGCGTGAGATCCGGCCGATCAGGAGAATGAGCGGCCAGAGGAGCGCGACGATCGACACCTGTCCGATCTCGACGCCCAGATTGAAGAGAAGGAGCGCCGAGACGAATCCCTGGGTGGGCAGGGACAGCTCGCGCAGCACATTGGCGAAGCCGAATCCGTGGACGAGCCCGAAGAGCGCGGTGATGACCCAACGGTGCTCGATTTTCTTGCGCGCGATGTTCTCGACCGCGACGTAGACGATGCTGAGTGCGATGACGGACTCGATGAAGGCCGAAGGCGGCGTGATGACCCGGGTCGCGGCCAGGGCGAGCGTAACGCTGTGGGCGAGCGTGAACGCGGTGACGATCTTCAGGAGATCCAGGAAGCGTCCGCCGACCAAGAGGAGCGCGACCAGGAACAGGATGTGGTCGATGCCGATCCAGATGTGCTCGACCCCCAACTTCAGGAAGCCGCCGGCGCTGCGGCTGCCGCCGACGCGTTCGGCGTCGAGCACGAGATCGGTCGACGGCGCGCCGCTGGTCAGCACCTGTTCTCGCGACTCGATTCCCGCGGTCAGCCGCACGAGGACTTTGAAACCGGACCCGAAGCTCTCGAACGCGGAGCTGCGCACGGCGATGACTGCGGGGCCGTCCGAAGGCTGCTCGCCGGGATGCGGGCCGCGCGCGGTCACGCGCACGAGCAGGTGTCCGGTGGGGTCGGTCGCGTAGTCGAAGGCGCGTGGAGTGACGCGCAGGTCCACTCCGTCGAAGCTGGCGGTGGCCGTCTCCAGCGCGAAACGTTCGATCGCGGCGCGGCCTGACTCGATCTCGGAGGCATCGACCTCGCCGTTGCGGTCGCGATCGAGGCCGAGCGCCCGATCCAGGTCGACGACGTCGAAGGTCACCGCGAGTTGGGCCGAGTCGGCCTCCGCCTCGACGGTGACGTAGCCGGTGTCGATTTCATGCCCCTTCGCAACGCTCGCCGCGAGCGCTGCGAAGGTCAGGGCGAGCCAGCACACGCGGGAGACGCCCCGGCGGGTCATGACACTGCCGGGCATGTCACCGCCGGGCATGACCCTGCCGGGCATGTCACCGCCGGGCGCGCCGTCGAACACTCTCACGCCGGAGCACCCTCCTTCGCGCCGAGCTCACCCTCCGGCGCCCCTCTCTCGCGAATCCACGTGCGCACCCACGGCAACAGCAGATAGGCCGGGAACGCCAACAAGAACGTCAGCGCGAAATACGGCGCATACCCGAGACGCTCGGTCGCCCATCCGCTGGCGCCGCCGGCGAGCGAGCGGGTGAAGCCGAAGAGCGCGGAGAGGAGCGCGTACTGCACGGCGGCGTGTTGCTTGTCGCAGACGTTCATGAGGAACGAGAGGAACGCGGAGGTGCCCATCCCTCCGGTGAAGCTCTCGAAGATCGACGCGGCGTAGATCGCTTCACGCGGCGCGCCGAAGTGCGCGGCGGCGGCGTAGCCGAGGTTCGAGAGCGCCTGCAACAGCCCGAGCGCCCAGAGGCCGTGGAAGATGCCGAAGCGCATCGAGAAGATCCCGCCCACGATCGAACCGGCGACGGTGGCGAAGACGCCCAGCGTCGTGGAGATGAGTCCGATCTCGGCCGGCGTCAGGCCGCGATCCAACCAGAACGGCTTCACCATCGGGCCCATGCTGCTGTCGCCGAGCTTGTAGGTGAGGATGAAGGCGAAGACCGCCACGGCGGTCGGACGTCGGAACCAGACCATGAGCGGCTGATAGCCCGAGAAGAACTGCCGCCACGATTCGCGACCGGGACGCTTCCAGAGAGCAGAGAGCGACGGCCGACTCTGCGGCGGAAGATCGAGATTCGGCGTGCGCCATGCCGCGATGGCGAGCGCGAAGAAGACCGCCGAGCCGATCCAGAAGAGCACGCTCCACGGGATGATGCCGGCCAAGGCGACCAGCCCGCCTCCGGCCACGATGAGCGCCGCGCGGTAGGCCGAAACACGCAGCGAGTTCGCGGCGCCTTCCTCTCCTTTGTCCATCAGTCCGATGGTGAACGCGTCGATGGCGATGTCCTGCGTCGCGGCGCAGATCGTGAAGAGCAGCAGCAGCGCCCAGAGAAGTTGCGGCGGCTCGCCGGTCGGGAAGAACGGCACGCACGCGAGCACGACGCCCATCGTCGCTAGACAGGCCGTCATCCAATGACGTCGCTCGCCCAGAGCGTCGACCAGGGGCGACCAGAAGACCTTCAAACTCCAGGGCATGCCGAGCAGGCTCAGGAGCCCGATCGTCTTGAGGTCGACGCCGAAGCTGCGGAAGTAGACCGGGAGCAGATCGTAGATCACGCCGAAGGGGAACCCCTCGGCGAAGTAGAGCAACCCGACCCAGAAGAGTTTGCGGCGGAGAGTCACGCGCGCGACCGCGGGGCCCTGAGCGAACCGCGAGGCATCAGAAGCGCGTCCGTACGGTGTAGGTCAGCACCGCCTCTTGATCGGCGCCGACGTCGACCAAGAACTCCGCCGTGTTCGCGTCCTTCTTCTTCGACGGGATCGACGAGCGCAGGATCTCCCAATCGCCCCAGAGCTGTTCGGTCACCACCACCTGGATCGCCTCGGTCTTGCGATTGCGGATGCGGACCTCGACATCGGCCTCGTTCACTCGGTCGCTGATGCGGCGCTGCGCCAGGTCGGTACGCTCGCCGACCACATCGAAGGCGTTGCCCATCGTCAGGCGGATCTTCTCGTTGCGTGGCGTGTGCTCGATCGCATCCTCGCCGATGAACTGCAGGAGCCCGCGCGAATCGCGTTTGAACGTGCGCACGCGTCCCTTCGGCAGCGGCATGCCGAGTCCGCGCTCTTCGCGGTTCTCGGTCTCGATCACCACCGCCACCTTCTTGGGGTCGCGCTGGCCGTTGTACTCGAACAGCTTCTTGACCGGCGCGGTCGTGCCGGGGAAGAGCGAAACCTGCTTGGTCTCCTGGTCGGCCAAGGTGGTGCGCCGATCGAGCGTGTAGAGGTGGTACTCGAAGATCCCCTCTTCTTCGAAGCCGCGCGACTCGGCGCCGTCCATCGCCATCGTCGCGATTGCGCCCTTCCCGCGCTGCAACATCGGCGGCTGCGCCCGATGGACCTCGCCGGCGACCAACTGCAGCGTGGCGTTCTCGTAGGCGCCGCCGGATCGATTGTCGATCGAGACCCACGCGGAGAGATCCATCTCGGTGTCCTTCTCATCGACCACCGCCACGTACTCGGCGTGCCAGGACATGCCGCTCGTCGTATAGGTCAGCTCGACCGGGGTCGCGCCGCTGTTGTCGGACTGGACCTTCCAGACCAACGTCGGGCGGGTGCGCAGCCCTTCCGGCAACGCGGGCAGTCGAAGGTCGACGACCGACTCGCGCGTGATGAGATCGACGGCCGCGCCGTCGCCGCGCAGGACGAGCGTGCCGCCGTCGAACGACAGCAGCTCGCCGCCGCGTACATCCCCTTCCTTCAAGACCGCTTCGACGCGAGAGTCGACGTAGCGCTGCAAGATGCGATCGGGGCTGGCCAGGTCGAACTGGAAATTCTGCTCCAGCACCTCGACCCCGCCTTTCACGCCCTTCAAGTGCACGGAGGTCGGATCGAGCAGCGCCGGCACATCGCTGATCTCGATCGTCGCCTGCCCCTTGCTCAGGTCGAGCTCACGCGTCTCGCTGACCAGTCCGAGGTCGTCGTTGTAGACGGTGAGGCGAACCTCCCGCTCCGCTCCCTGCGCGCGACCGGCCAGCGCCGCCAGCGCCAACGCGCCCGCCGCGGCCAGCGCCCACTCACTCCCGAAACTCTGTCCCATCCAGCTCGACATGGTGTGCCTCCCTCCCTGTTCTCCGCCGTCTGCTCACACGTGTGTCAGACGTCGACGGCCGCGACTGCCCTCTCGAGCTTCGCCAATGACTCCTCCAGCAGGACGAGCTTCTCGCGCTCCTTGCTGACGACTTCGGGCCGCGCCTTGGCGAGGAAGTCTGCGTTCTCCAGCTTCTTGCGCGCCGACAGCACGAGCCCCGCCATCCGCTCACGCTCCTTGTTCAGCCGCTCGCGCTCCGCGCCCAGGTCGATCAATCCCTCGAGATCGACGAACACCTCGACCCCTCGCGCGACGTCGGCGGCCGCCTGCTTCGGCTTGACCACATCGGGCCCGATCTCGAGCGTGCTCGCCCGCGTCAACAACTTGAACGCGGGCGCGAGCGCTCGCAATCCCGCTTCGACGCCCGGAGGGGTCCGCAGCAGGACCGGCGCTTCCCGCGCAGGCTGGACGTTCATGACGCTGCGCAGGTTCCGCACCGCCGTCACCGTGTCGACGAAGGTCGCCATGACCGCGCGCGCCTCTTCATCGGGCGGGAACGCCGCCGGATCAGGCCACTCCGCCGCGATCAACTCCCCTTCGGATCCCGGCAGCGAGGCCCAGATCTCCGAGGTGATGAACGGCATCATCGGGTGCAGCATTCGCAAGATCATCTGCAACCCCTCGAGGACGCCGCGCCGCGCCGCCAAGGCGTCCGGGCCGCCGGCCTGAATGCGCACCTTGGCCATCTCGAGGTACCAGTCGCAGTACTCCTTCCAGACGAAGTCGTAGAGACTGCGCGCCGCGTCGTTGAAGCGGAACTCATCGGTCTGCCGCTGGACTTCGCTCGCCACTTCGCCGATGCGCGTGCGCAGCCACCGGTCCGACAGTTCGGTCGAGCCCGCGGTCCCCGCCGTGAGCTGCTCGGCCGGCGTCCCTTCGAGCTGCATGAGCGCGAAGCGCGCGGCGTTCCAGAGCTTGTTGGCGAAGTTGCGCCCCGTCTCGATCCGCTTCTCGCCGAAGAGGACGTCGTTTCCCTGCGGCGTCAACAACAGCAGCGTGAAGCGGATGGCGTCGGCCCCGTACTTGTCGATCAGATCGAGCGGATCGGGCGAGTTGCCGAGCGTCTTCGACATCTTGCGGCCCTGCTCATCGCGCACGATGCCATGCAGATGGACGCGTGAGAACGGCTTCTTGCCGGTGAACTCGTAGCCGGCCATGACCATGCGCGCGACCCAGAAGAAGATGATGTCAGGCCCGGTGATCAGGTCGTGGGTCGGGTAGTAGGTCTTCAGATCCTCGGTCTCTTCGGGCCAGCCCAGAGTAGAAAACGGCCAGAGCCACGAAGAGAACCAAGTGTCGAGCACGTCGGGATCGAGCGTCGCCTGCGTCGAGCCGCACTTCGGGCAGGGCGTGTCGCTGTCGCTCTTCAGTCGGTCGTGCCCGTTCTCGCAGTACGCGATCGGGATCGAGTGTCCCCACCAGAGCTGGCGGCTGATGCACCAGTCACGGATGTTGTCCATCCAGTGCAGGTAGGTCTTCTCCCAACGCGCGGGGACGAAGGTGACCTCGCCGCTGCGCGCCGCCTCGGCCGCCGGCTGGGCGAGATCCTTCATGCGGACGAACCACTGCTTCGAGAGGAACGGCTCGATCACCGTGCCCGAGCGATGACAGACGCCGACCGAGTGCGTGTAGGGCTCGGTCTTTTCCAGCAAGCCATCCGCCTCGAGCCGCGCCACGAAACTCTTTCGCGCCGCTTCACGCGTCTGACCCGCGAATTCACCCGCGTGCGCGTTGAGGATCCCGTGCTGATCCAGCATCGAGATCGTCGGCAACTCATGTCGTCGCCCGATCTCGAAGTCCACCGGGTCATGCCCCGGCGTCACCTTCAAGGCGCCGGTCCCGAACTCCTTGTCCACCGCGGTATCGAAAACGATCGGTATCCGCCGCCCGACCACCGGCACGAGCGCAAACGCCCCTTTCAGATCGGCGTAGCGCTCATCCTCCGGATTCACTGCGATCGCCACGTCGGCCAGGATCGTCTCCGGCCGCGTCGTCGCAATCGTGATGACGCGCGACGTACCTTCGATCGGATACCGCACGTGATAGAGGTGATCGTGCCGCTCTTCGTGCTCGACCTCGTCGTCCGAGATCGCCGTCTGACAATCGATGCACCAATTGACCAGGTACTCGCCGCGGTAGATCAGGCCCTTGCGATAGAGATGCTCGAAGCAGACCTCGACCGCGTGCGAGAGCCCCTCGTCGAAGGTGAACCGCTCGTGCTCCCAGTCGCACGAGACGCCGAGCCGGCGGAGCTGCTTCAAGATCTTCCCGCCGGACTGCTCCTTCCAGGCCCAGACCTCCGCAATGAACGCCTCGCGCCCCATCGCGACGATGTCCCGCCCCTGCTTCTCCAGTTCGCGCCGCACCACCATCTGCGTCGCGATCCCCGCGTGGTCCATCCCCGGAACCCACAGCGTCTCGTCCCCCCGCATCCGATGCGAGCGAGTCAGCACGTCTTGGATGGTGTGATTGAGCAGATGCCCCACATGGAGCGACCCCGTGACATTCGGCGGCGGCATCGAGATGACATACTTCGCGCCCGTGCGCGACGCCCGAGGCCTGAACGCCCCCGCGCTCTCCCACCTCTCGTACCACCGCGCCTCGAACCCACTCGGGTCGTAGGCCTTCGCCAGCTCCGTCATCCACCCTCCTCCTACCCCGAGCGGGGAGCGCGAAGGATGCCGGAGCTTGTGGCCGGCGACAAGGGGCGGACGTGGGTTGTCAGGCGTCGACGGTCAGCGGATCGTTGCGCCCAAGGCAGCCCAAGTGGTCGCGGTAGGGGCGCCGGTCGCCCGGCGTCCCTACCGCGACTGCTACCGGAACAGCGACTTGATCCGTCCTCATCGAATCGCCGTCTGGCGAGGGGTGCGAGTCGTACTTGGGCCACTTGGGCCACTGACGCCGACCGCACGCCATCAGGTCGCCATCCTCGCGGGCGCCTACGCTCGGCAACGTGTTTGTGAAAAATGGTGCAACTCGTTTCGCGACGAGTTGCACCGATTTTTCACAAGGCTCTGCGGCATCGCGCGCCACATCGCGCGCCACATCGCGCGCCACATCGCGCGCCACGTCACG
>CAZVYN010000078.1:8911-19435 GCA_964631125.1 uncultured bacterium
CATCGCGCGCCACATCGCGCGCCACATCGCGCGCCACATCGCGCGCCACGTCACGTGCCCCGTCACGTGCGCCTGACCCCGCTCAGCGCTTCTCCTCCCCGCGAAGTTCGACTTGCACGGGCTGCGCGCCCCAGATGTCGCGGGCGTACTCGCGGATGGTTCGGTCGGAGGAGAACGGTCCGACGTGGGCGATGTTGCGGGTGGCCATGGCATGCCACGAGGCCTGGTCGACGTAGGCCTCACTGACCCGCTGCTGACACGAGACATACGCGTCGAAGTCGGCCAAGGAGAGATAGCGGTCTTGGTCGAGGAGCGAGTCGGTCAAGGGACGGAAGAGGCTTTGGTCCTCGGCGCTGAAGAAGCCGCTGGCGATCAGGTCGATGACCTCTTTCAGACGAGGGTTCTTCTCGTAGATGGCGCGCGGCTGGTAGCCGGCGCTCTGGAGATCGTGGACCTCCTCGGTCGTGAGGCCGAAGAGGAAGAAGTTCTCGGCGCCGACGGCGTCGCGGATTTCGATGTTGGCGCCGTCGAGCGTGCCGATCGTAAGCGCTCCGTTCATGGCGAGCTTCATGTTGCCCGTGCCGGAAGCCTCCATACCGGCGGTGGAGATCTGCTCCGAGAGGTCCGCCGCTGGGATGATCCGCTCGGCCAAGGAGACGCGGTAGTTGGGGAGGAACGCGACCCGCAGGCGACCGCGCAGATCGACGTCGCCATTCACGACGTCGGCGATCGAGTTGATCAGCTTGATGACGAGCTTCGCCGCCTTGTAGCCCGGCGCGGCCTTCGCGCCGAAGAGGATGGTGCGCGGCGTCCGCAGAGCGTTCGGGTCGCGCTTCGCGTCCAAGTAGAGCCGAGTCACATGGAGCGCGTTCAGGAGCTGGCGCTTGTACTCGTGGAGCCGCTTGATCTGCACGTCGAAGAGCGATTCGGGGTCGAAGCGCATTCGGTATTGCTCGAGACAGTACTGAGCGAGCGCCGCCTTGTTCTGCCGCTTGACGGCGCCCACTCGCTCGACGAAGGCCGCGTCGGTGGCGAGCTCGGAGAGCTTGGCGAGCTGATCCAGATCGGTGAGCCAACCGGGCCCGATCGCCTCGGTGATGAGCGCCGAGAGGCGCGGGTTGCACTGGTGGAGCCAGCGACGGGGCGTCACGCCGTTCGTCTTGTTCGAGAACTTCGTCGGGTTCATCTCCGCGAAGTCACGGAGGACATCGCGCTTGAGCAGATCGGTATGGAGCGCCGCCACGCCGTTGACGGCGTGCGACCCGGCGACGGCCAAGTGCGCCATGCAGATCTTCTTCTCGCCGCCCGCGCCATGCCCCGAGGGCTCCTCGACGATCGACATGCGCCGCACGCGCGCGTCGTCTCCCGGGAATCGCGCCATGACCGAGCGGACGAAGCGACGATCGAGCTCATAGATGATGGCGAGGTGCCGCGGAAGGAGGCGCTCGAACATGGCGACCGGCCACTTCTCCAGCGCCTCGGCGAGCAGCGTGTGGTTGGTATAGCCGAGGGTCCCGACGGTGACCTCCCAGGCTTGGTCCCACGGCGCCCGCTCGACGTCGACCAAGACGCGCATCAGCTCGGCGACGGCGATCGCGGGGTGCGTGTCATTGAGCTGGATCGCGTTCTTCGCGGCGAAGACGTCGAAGTTCGGGTGGGTCTTCTTGTAGCGCCGGACGATGTCGCTGATCGCGCAGGCGACGAAGAAGTACTCCTGCTTCAGCCGCAGGTCGCGGCCGGCCTGGTTGTGATCGTTCGGGTAGAGGACCTTCGAGATCACCTCGCTCTGGTTCTTGTCCTCGACCGCCCGCACATAGTCGCCGTCGTTGAAGACCTTCAGGTCGAACTCGTTGCCGGCGCGCGCCTGCCAGAGGCGCAGCGTGTTGACGGTGCCGTTGCGGAAGCCAGCGATCGGAGTGTCGAACGGCACTCCGAGCACCCGGTTCGCGGGGACCCAACGCGCCAGATGTTCGCCTTGAGCGTCCTTCCCTTCCTCCACTCGTCCGCCGAATCCGACCGTGACGGCATACTCGGGTCGCACGAACTCCCAAGGATTCCCGAACTTCAACCACTCGTCGGGTCGTTCCACCTGCCAGCCGTTCTCGATCACCTGCTCGAAGATGCCGAACTCGTAGCGGATGCCGTATCCGTAGCCCGGGTAGCCGAGCGTCGCCATCGAGTCGAGGAAGCAGGCGGCGAGGCGACCGAGGCCGCCGTTGCCGAGCCCGGGTTCCGGCTCCGACTCGAGCAGATCCGAGAGCTCGAGCCCCGCGTTCCCGAGCAGTTCCTTCGCCTTGTCGTAGAGATCGAGCGCGTGGAGGTTGTTGGAGAGCGCACGGCCGAGCAGGAACTCCGCCGACAGGTAGTAGATACGCTTGGCGTCGACCCGCGAGTACGTCTCTTGCGTCTGCGCCCAACGGTAGGTGAGCCGATCCCGAACGGTCAGAGCCAGCGCGACGAAGCGGTCGAGCTGGGTCGAGTTGCCGGCGCTCTTGCCGAGCGAGAATGAGAGGTGGTCGAGGAACGCGCGGCGCAGCGACGCGTCGTCCATCCCGGTGCGATCGTCTTCCACGAGCCCGCGCTCCTCTTCGTAGTTGGTCATCGGGACGCGCAGCGTCGGGGATCGGTGCGGACCTTTGCAATCCTTCGATTCTCGGGACTCAGTCCGCACGCGAGATCCCGAACGCGTGCGCGATCGAGTGCGGGAGGATCGCCGTAGCCGCAGGAGCGTCCCACCCGCGCGTCCACGCGACAACAGCGCGAAACTCCACGCCAATCGGGTCGAGGGGATCGAGGGGCGCCCGCGAGGGAGACGCCGACGCGAGGGAGCGCGCCGCGCCCCATCAGGAGATCGCCGCCGTCTGCTGTTCCCCAGCGAAGCGGACGGAGGCCGAGCGCAAGCTCGGTGCGACCGCCGCGCCGCACAATCGCGCCACGCAACACGCGACCGATGACCGGCTCATCGCGGTCGCCGGACGCGCGCGGAGGCGTTTACTTGATGATCGTGAAGCGCTTTGACCGCGCGGCGCTTCCAGGAGCGTCCAGCCAATACACCCCCTGCCGCGCCCACGGAGCCTGCGTCGACAGCATCCCTTCATGGGCGCCGCCGGAAGCAGAGCGCAACCACAACGTCGCGCGCTCGGCGCCCGAGACATCGATCACCCGAGCCGCGACACCCCCGCGTCCTTCGACAACGACTCCTTCGAGTCGAACTCGGATCTCGCCGCCGTGCGCCACGGTGGGAAGAAGCTCGAGTTTCGCCGCCCCCGGAATGGATTCCTCGGAGACGGTCGCAGCGGTCGCAGCAAGATTAGGCAGGACCACGACTCGCATGGGTGAGGAACAGATCATGATCAGTTCCGGCCCAGGAATTCCGTCGATATCCGCGAACTCGAGCCAACCAGAGGTTACGGGGACCGATTGGACCCACTCGAATGCGCCGAAGCCGCCCCCACTATAGATCTCGAACGTGTATAGGGTCTTTTTGATCACATCGGCCCGCTCGTCCTGATCGAGATCATGAAGGTGTGGGTCGCCGTCTCCGACCCCAACCACCGCTTGGTCCTTCCATGGGACAGATTGCGAGCCGGCGAGGATTCTGATCTCGACTTCGTGGCGCTCATACAGCGCGTCAGGTAGGCCGTTGCCGGTGAGCTCCGCGATGTCGAATTGTTCCCAGTAGTTGTCTCCACCCCCGAGGGCCACCCTGATCCAATTGGCAGCCTCCGCGATGAATTGCCCGCCTTGGTTCTCGAAGAAACCGATGCCGATCCGGGGCGCCCCCCCGCAAAACTGCCAGTACTCGTACTCGCAACTTGCGACAATATCTAAGTCATCGTCGCCATCCATGTCGCGCAGCCGAATGTCATAGACAGAAGTCGGCCACAACTCGGGAGGACACCCTACCTGATCTTCGATCAGGTTCACTCGTCGCTCCACCGGAGGCGTGATCAAACCTGCCGGAGAGCCAAAGAGCACATAGATCGTGTTCCAGGCGCCTCCGTAGCGTCCCACGAGATCGTCATAGCCATCATTGTCGAGATCTCCCACCTCCATTCGATGGAAGAACGAGGATTCCGGCCATGTCACCGATACGCTCGGCCCTGGATACGTGTGGTTGGCGTCGGCGTAGTAGATCTTGAGGGGGTTCTCGCAGAACGCAATATCGTCACGCCCATCGCCATTGAAGTCGCCGACTTCGAGATCGTTCCACCCGTTCGTCACCGGGAGGATCGCGGAGACGGACATGTTGCCGACTCTATCGTTCACCAGTACGTAGATCTTCTCGACGTTTCCAGTGCGGGCTCCCACGGCGCAGTCAACGAAGGGGTCGTCGTTCAGGTAACCGACGGAGAGCGCTGTTGCAGTCTCGGGAATCGGAAACGAGACTGGGGGGCCGAACCAGTCCTCAGCTGCGGTCCTCGTCGCTGCCAGTGACCAAATCGCAAAGAACGAGAGCAGCGACCGGAAGACGTAGGGCGCACGCTCGAATCCAGGTGCAAGCATGACCATCGCCGCCCCCTACTTTGCGAGCACCAATCGAACCGACCGACTGGAGTCGCCGACATGGATTCGGAGGAAGTAGATTCCCGTCGGCAACACCTTGCCGACATCATCGCGTCCGTCCCAGAATAGTGCGTGTGCTCCAGGCGGACGGACCTCGTCGAGCAGCCGGCGCACTCGTCGTCCGCCGACATCGAAAATCTCCAGGTTCACGTCGGAAGTCATTTCCACTCCATAGCGGATCTCGACGGCTGGATTAAATGGATTTGGCGAGACTCGAACCGACGACGCGTTTTGTGCCAACCCGGGTTCGTCGGACTGGCCCTGGCCACGAGCGAAGGCATCCCCATCGGTCGGGACATGACTCGTTCGCGCTGCGTCATAACCCGCCATCCCCCACAGCACCTCTCCCCCATCCGACTCGGGGAGTTCGAACACGTAGACGTGCCCGTCGTTCAATCCGACGATCAACTCGAGGTCGCCGTCGCCTTCCAGGTCAGCAACAACCGGCGACGTGGGCACCTCTCCGAACGCAATCGGCCATCCGACTTCTTGTCGCACCTCGAGGCTGTCGAGGACCTCGGTTGGAGTGACTTCCCAGGCGAACACGCCGCCATGATTGGATGACGCGAAGATCTCCCAAGCAGAATCATCGTCGATGTTGGCCACAACGGGCGTGCCGATGGAGATGCCTTGCAATTCGCTCTTCCGACCGGGGAGCGGGATCGTATCGGTTGCGGTCTGCACCAGCCCGATGACATCGCTACTGGAGTTGATCGTGCCGTTGCCCGGGAGTCCGATCGACACTTTGGTGACGAACTCGTCCGGAATCTCTTCGGGAGTTTGGTCTGGCTGCGCCTCCTCGGGCTCTGTGAGGCGCGCGACGACCACCTCCAGGTTATCACTCAGACCGTCGTGTAGGTCGATCACCGCGGACGCCTGCACTCCGCCCGCAAAGAACTCGGGCGTGTGATACAGGCAAGCGTCTGGAACTGGTGTGGAGCAATTGTGACCTCGCCACCCGATGATCGGCTTGCCGCGTTCTGCGGCGCTGGGATGACCGTCGAGCACTGCCACCCGCCTGACCGAGGACCTGGCCGAAAGCACCACGTCGGGGTAGTAATCGGCGTTGACGTCGGCAACAACGGGCGTCGAAAACGGGCCGCCACAGGGCGTCCCTGGCGCCGCCGGGCAAGGCCCATTCACCCACACCACCCGACTGCCGAATCCACTGGCCTGCTGCTTCCACACCGTCACCAGCCCGTCGGTATGCGGGTGAACGATTTCGAGGCCAGTCCAGTCGTGAAGCTGGCCAACGGCCACGCCAGCATAGTTGTACGGGCTATTGGCGACTGTCGCGTACACGCCATTCGCAGCTCCACTTCGGAATGAGGTCCCGTTGGCGTTCCAGACGTGCAGCGCGCTGCTTCTGTATGAATTGGCAAGGACCTCGAGCTCTCCGTCGAGATCGAGGTCGGCCAAGGTGATCGTGGAACGAACCTCCAGATCCTTGGGAAACGAGGAATGGTTTCCGTTCAGCGCATCTCCCTTCACGACATAAACCCTGCCGTTGAACGCGCCTGCCAACTCGACGTCGTCGTCTCCGTCCACGTCCCCAGCAGAAATCTCCCCCCAGAAGTTGAGGTGCAATTCGGTGTCGATCTCGGCGTCCGTGATCGGGTCATAAAGCAGCCCCGTGTCCCCGACCCCGGAAAGCACCGATGCGCCATCGTCGCCCCAGGCGGAGATGACGCGACCAGCCGCGACAACTTCGAGGTCCCCGTCGTCGTCCAGATCAACGGCGAGAACCGATTTCACCGCCCCTTTCGCCACGCGTCGAGGCCACCCTGCGCGAACCGGCAGCGACGGATTGTTCGGCTCGGCCCATGCGATCGAGGTTTCCACCAGGTTGGCGGTGACCGCGCTCACACCAACGCGGTAGTCCACGCGATCGCCTCCAAGGTCGAGGAAGTCGAGGTCATAGACTCGCGCTTGCGCCGATTCCTGGAGCATGCACCGAGTGCGCCTGTCCACCACTTCGGCGCTGTCGAGGTAGACGTGGTATCCAATCGGGGCTGCGACAGGCAGCTTCCATTCGACTCTCAAGCCATCTAGTGTCGATCGCACTCGGAGATCCGAGACGAGCACCACCGAGGAGAGTGGCCATGGGTTCCATGGAGTGTTAGGTGTCTGGACTCGATGCTCTTCGACCTCGCCGTTCAACACCCTGCGAATCGCAGCCGATTCGATGCGGAGTCGTTGGTGCGTGGCCGAATCGCAGAAGCGCATTCCGAAGGTCGCTGTGACCTCTTCACCCGGATCTACCGTCATCCACACCGGGTTCGTTGCCGCGCAGATCGTCACGTCCTGGCCCGTCCAGTCCAGCTCGATCTGCACGCTGTCCGCGATCGCGTTCCCCGAATTGAAGAGGCTCGGCCGGTAGACGTACCCATCGAACCCGGTGAGACAATCGCACTCCGGAATACTGGTCTCTAGGTCCTGTTCTACCCTCTGAAGGGCGAGCGTCAGTTCGGGAGCCGCGGTCTCCAGATAGAAATCGCTGAACGTCGGATCTGGATCTCCCGCTTCATCGAGACGGGTCGCAAGTGTGAAGTTGAGTCGGGTTCCTGCCGGGAGCGCCGGCAGCAGATCGAACGCAAACGCCCCGACTTCCGACTCGCTCGGATCGATCTCATCGTAGACGCACTCGTCGTCGACCCAGGCCACCCACTCCGCGCCGCGCGCCTCGAGGACCAATTCATCAGGCGTCGAGTCTGGATCGAGTGTGAACGTGACCGAGCCACCGTCGGGAGCCAGATCTGCGTCGTCCTCTCCGTCGAGGCCCGAGAGATCCAGCGCGACTCCGCCCTCCACATGGACCACTCCCGTGAAGAGGTCAGCGTGCGGCGGATCAGAATACTCGACTCGAATATGGTAGTCGAAGGTCTCGGCGTCTCGCCATACGTGGAAGTGGTTTTCCTCGAACACGGGAGGCGGCAATTCGGGGCGAATCCCGTTCTCGTTCACGAGCAGAGTGAACGTGTCCTGTCCGGCGGGAGCGTTCGCGGCTGCCCGTCCGATGTGGATCTCGTCCGGAATGACTTGGCCGTCGCGCGCCAAACTCATCCGGATGCGCGGAGTCACAACGAGTCGAGCGTTTGCTTCCGGGGCCTCCACCCCGGCAACGTTCGTCATCGTCACATCTATCTCGACGCGATCCCCTGGCTCGAAGAGATCGGCGGTAGGACCGGAATTCTCGGAATCGGACGCCTCATGCGACTCGTAGACGACCGCCGGTTCGTCCTCCAGCTCGGTCATCGTTGCTGGCTCGATGAACAGATCTCCGGGCACGTAGTTGTCCGCGATGGCGCGAACCTGAAGTCCCTCGAGAGTGGCCGGGACCAACAACGACGGGAATCGAGCAACTCCATTCTCGTCGCTCCAAGCAATCGCGAAGACATCACTCTCTCGCGACACGCAGACCCGAGCGCCTTCGAGAGGATTGAATCCCTCGTCTTCCACGGTGATCTGGAGGTCATAGGGGCCCGGGTTGCCGAGTTCAGGGTGGTTGCTGGATAGCTCGAGACCCGAAGGGGCGGCGCTCCATGTCTTCATGCTGGGATCGCCAAAGAGGTGCCAGATGCGGCGCGTGGCTGCTCCTGCAATTCCGAATCTCAACGTGGCGTTCGCCAACGCCGCGCCGGCTGGTCGGCGAAGTAGCAGCGCTTCGTCGTAGAAGGTCACCCCGACGTCAGTCACGTCCGTATTCGGAAAGGCGATATTGCTGACGGTCTTTCCGCAGAACGCAACGGCGCCCCCATCTGGGTCGCGAACCAGATTTTCGACGACCGCGTCTCCGTCGAACATCCCGGTCTGGCTACCGTTGCTCAAGCCCACGAAGTAGCTGGGCCCGTTGTCGAGCGACGCGATCTGCTCTCGACTGAACCCCTCGTGGCGTGGGTTGGCGGCCTTGTACTGATTGAAACACGAGGTTCGCCAACTCGTGCAGTTGCAGATCCCGGTCTCGAAACAGAGATCTCGCGCCGGAGCAGTCTGCGATTCGACATCGGATAGTCCTCCGAGTCCGAAACGATTGGAATGCTCGACGTGAAACACGACTCCAGCCTCTTCAGTCTCGAGCGCGGAGAGGACCTTGGGCGTGGTGAAGCTATCCTCAGGTGCGCCGGTCAAATCGAGCGCCGCCTGGATCCGCGGATAGCAAGGCAGAAAGGAGAGCAACGTACAACTGGCTGAGAAGTCGAGATTGGGATATAGACGATAGGATTCGAACGAGAGTTCATCGAGAACCAGGTTCTTTAGGTTCTCGGCTTGCCAGATTCCGTTCCTCCTCCAGTTCGTCCCGATTGGTGGCTGTGATTCCGGATTAGTGGAGTCTGTCTCGTTTCTGTCGTCCTCATAAGTCCATCCGCCAAAGTTCGTAAGCCCAGCGAAGAGCACTGCCTTCGTGTAGAACGATGCGGGTGGCGCTGGTTCTTCGAATCCAGGGACTCGCTCGTAGGACCGTATCTTGCCTAAAAATGCGGCGGCCTCAGCCGCGTCGCGGATGGGCACTCGACCGACCCACAGTTCTGGATAGACATCGGCGGAACTGGGACTGAAGCTTCCGTTCTGGAGCGTGCCCCAAGCCGCGTCCAAACCTGCGTAGTACCAGGAACTCGGATACTCAGCGTCAGGAGCGTTGCCGGGATTGTCTCCTCCGCCGGAGTGGCGCGCCGGAACCACCTCGGTGTCGCCGCCGAGGAGCACAAAGTCGGTCCCCCACAGGGAATAAGCGTCCTTCAGAAATGTACGGATGCTTTCGGGGTCGTCCGACCCGCTGTAGTTCGCTCGCACCCAATCCATCGAACGAACAACTGTGGGCAGTCCTGTCCCCGTGCGCCAGTCGGCCCACTCCTGGAACGTCTCGGTCATCGATCCGGCCCACGTCTCGCCCGTAATCCAGTGATCGTTGGTGAGGATCACCATGTCGATCGCGGGGCCTTCGAGGGAGGGGCGGTCTGTGGGGTGGAAGCCAGTGGCGTGGTTGGACTCGGTGACGACGGCCAGCGGGTCGATCGGCTCCACGGGATCCGCGACGATGCCGCTGGAATCCGGTGGTTCGTAGGAGTCGAGGCCTTCGGGATTGATGACGTGGGTGCGAACCCATTCGACTTCGATCTTCTCTCGCGAGAATCGGCGCTCGGGGCGCAGGCGCGCGGGAACCGCTTCCCCCGAAGGAATGGGCTCCAGAACCAGGGTGACTTCGACCGTCTGGTAGAGCGTGAGATCGCGCGTGCCGGAATTCCACTCGAAAGGAAGAGCGGCGAAGTCACCAATGCGGATCCCTCGATAGCCGTCGTTGCTCGTCAGCGATTCCGGCGTAGGCGGAAAGGTATTCGGTTCTTCGTACCAGAATGGATCGGGCGCCCAGGCCTGGGTGCTGTCGCCGGGGTCCGATCCGGGCGGAATCGGGAACGGGACGACATCGGTTGCGCCGACGACTGGATCCAACGTCAGAACGAGAATCTCGGCGACGCGCCGTCCCGGGGGACGACGGCGCGCTCCTGGATCGCGGGGAACATGGGCGCACCCACGAATCCCTGCGTCACGAAGGGAAAGAGATCGCGGTAGACGACGGCCGAGTATCCCGTGGTCGAGTCGTAGTGGACAGCGACGTCGTCGGGGCTCAGCTCGAAGGAGAAGTCGAGCTGCGATGGACTAGGAACCTCATTTGCCGTCGAGCCTGCCATCGCTTCGGGGGCGTAAGTCCGCCCCCCCCCAATTTGTACGAAAAGAGTGAACGCCAGCGCCAAAAACCTTCGCCATGCCGAACGGGAACTCTCGAGCAAGGCGACCACGCCCCTCCTTCGAACCGGGTAGGAGACTGGGGCCGGGCTGCGAACCACGTTATCGACCCCGCCCTGATGAAATCGACGCGCGACGAGCGTACGCCGATGGAGGGCGGGGTCAAGGAAAAGCCTCTTCCAACATGAAGTGAGCCTGAAGGATGGGTCTGTTTCC
>CAZVYN010000079.1:0-18456 GCA_964631125.1 uncultured bacterium
ACACCCGCCCCCTCACCCGCCGTCTTGCTCAGCCGTGGGATCACGCCCATCAGCGCGTCCTTGACCAGCTTCTTGACGTCGTTGGGGAAGTCCTTGGCCAGGATCCAGTCCATGTACTCAGGGTCGTCCGCCACGACCTGACGGAGCGGCTTGCCGCGGTGGTGGCCGAAGTTGAAGGCCGGTTCGCCGTCGCGCCATTTGAACTTGCGGCCGGAGTCGACGAAGCGGCGATCGGGCTGGTTGAAGAGGGTGTCGAGTCCGACCACGTCGCGCGGGAGATCGGGATACTTCTCGAGCTGCGCCAAGAGCACGTCGAGCGACGCATGGGTGTCGGCCAGCGCTCCGTGCGCGCCGACGTGGTCGCGTCCGACATAGAAGCGACAGGCGGCCGAGAGATCGCGCGGCTCCATCCGGTGGTAGATGAGCTGTGCGTCGACGACGCGCATTCCCTCGGGACGCCAATCGATCCGCGCCCGTTCGAACTCCGCGCGCAGAATCGGAATATCGAAGCGGGCGACGTTGTAGCCGGCCACATCGACGTCGCGAAGGATCTCGAGCAGTCGCGGCGCCAACTCGGCGAAGGTTGGCGAGCCGGCGACCATTTCATCGGAGATCCCGTGCACACGGCGAGACTCCTCGGGGATCGGGATCTCCGGATTGACCAACGTGCGGTACTCGGTGCGGGCGCCGTCCGGCTTCAACCAGACGAATGCGATCTCCACGATCCGATCGGTCTGCAGATCGATCCCTGTCGTCTCGGTATCGAGGAAGACGAGGTCGCGTTCGAGCTTCAACGGGTGAGTGTTCATGGTCGGGGCACACTAGCAGGGCGCCTTTTACCTCGCCAACACGACCGGTCGGCTCTCCTCGACGCCTCCCGCCCGTAGCCGGACGAAGTAGATCCCGTTCGCGAGCGGACGGTCGCGGTCGTCGCGCCCGTCCCACGGCAGTAGGTAGACGCCCGGGGAGACACTCCGCTGCTCGAAGCGGCGCACTAGCCTCCCGCCGGCGTCGAAGACCGCCAGCGCCGCCGGCCCGGCTTCCGCCAGCGAGAATCGTAGGACCGTCTCTCGCGAGAACGGGTTCGGCGCGTTGGCCAGGAGCCGCGTCGGGGCGCCGTTGGCCGCACCGTCCCCCGCACCGTCCGTCCCATCATTCGCCACGTCGGTCGGAACGGCGCCGAGCCAAACAGCCTCGGCGCGGTCCGCGTTCTGCTGCAGCGCGCCGAGACTCGCGCCTCCCACGATCGCGAAGGCGAGATCTCTCGCGTGACCCGGCGCCAGGTCGAATGGTCCGATCGAGACCAGGATCGAGTAGTCGTCCATCGTGGACGCGTCGGGGAAGATATAGGCCGGATCCGCGCCCGCCAGGAGCCCCCTCTTGTCCTCGTCGAGGATGTACTGGTTCGGCCAGACGTAGGTGCGATTCGGAACCAGGGTCAGGTTGGCGACGGGAAGCGCGCCGTTCCAGTCGAGCGCCATCACGCCGACCTGCACATTCGATGGATCCGTCATATAGACCAGGTCGCGCGCCGCGTCGACCGCGCCGGTGTCGTCCATCCCGTTTCCGCGTAGATCGAGATCGAGGATCACGGCGGCGCGAAGTCCGGTCATGGCGCCCGCGCTCTCGTTGACCACGGTGCAGCGCACCAAGACGAAGTCATCGTCAGACGCCGGACTCGTGTACGCCCACGACTCCTGTTCGACCGAAAGCCCGCGCGGGGCGACCGAGTTCTCGTCGGTATAGTGCGCGTTCAGGATCTGCTTGGCGCCGATCGTGGCCGACTTCATCTGGCCGTCCGGGCAGGCGGAGACCGACCAATCCTTGCCCGGGTCGGCGTCGAACTCGCGGTTCGCGACGAAGGCGTCGTTGCCGATCCAGAGGCCGCCCGTGTAGAGGTGATTGGGCGATCCCGACGGATAGCGCAGGCCGAGGCCTTCTTGCTGGGTTCCGTCCAGGAACCCGACCGTTCCTCGATCGGTTATCGTCAACGTGATCGCTCCCGTCGCGTGGCTCAGATAGTCGACACCCGCGGGGGCGCAGGGATTCGGATCGCAGGTCGTGCCGATGCCCTGGAAGACGCCTCCTTGCGCCGTGCAGTGGTTCGGCAACAACCGCTGACAGCAACCGGGCGCCGGTAGGCAGCAAGCCCCGCGGCCGGCCGGCAGCTCGGTCATCACCGTGATGGTGAGCGTCTCGGTGTCGGTCGCGCCGTTCCAGTCGCGCGCCGTGACCACGAGCGTGTGCGTGCCGACGTCGTCCGGTCCCGGGGTCCAGTCGAACGTGGCGGTCCCGGCGCCGTCGTCCTCCCAGGTAGCGGCGCTGGGCTTCGTGTCGGCCAGCAGGAAAACCAAGTCGAAGTCGGGATCGCTCGCGGTCACCGTGAAGGTGAGGGAGTTCCGCTCGAAGACGGTCTGCGGGCCCGGCATCGTCAGATGCGGCGGAGTGTTCATCCCACCGTCGGAGAACGCGCTCTGGTTGTTCACTTCGTCCAGCGTCGCCACCGCGAAGTGATGCAGGCCGCTCTCCAGCCGGGTCACGTTGATGGTTTCCGCCGCGCCAGGGAGGCCCGGCGTCGGGATCGTCGCCATGTCGGGCCGCACCCACATCGAGTGACGCCAGTTGGCGGCGTCGATCGCCTCCGGACCGTAACGAACGTTGTACAGTTCGGCCCGACGGATGGCGCCGTCGTCGCCCGGAGCGATCCAGGTCACGGTCGCATCGGTAGCACTCGTGCGGGTCGTCGTCACCGTCGTCACGTCCGGCTCGATCTTGTCCTGACCGATCACGACCAGGTTATCGATGAACCAATCCTGATAAGCCGGGAACGGAATTCCGCACGGCTCATCGAACACCGACTCGAACGCGATATACACATCAGCGAATCCGTCGCCGCAGAACTGGGTAAGATCGAGGGTCTCGTGAAAGACGGTCTTGCACGGATGCTCCGGAAACGGCGTCTTGGTCGAGATCCACGAGTAGTGCGCGATCTCGGGTTGCGCCACGCCGTTCACATAGACGACCACCCGTCCCTCCTGGATCAACTCGACCGCGGAGTGGTCGAACTCGAGTCGCGCCTCCGTCAACTCCGAGAGGTCGAACGACGGGGTTCTCAGCCCGTCCAGTTCATCGCCGAGATAGCCCGGGTGGTAGATGACGAGCCCCATGTGGCCGTTGAACCCCGGGTCAGCGGGGAGGAAAGGCGGTGGGCAATCCAGCGGAAGCCACGGCGCCGGCGCTCCCCTCCAGTCCCACGTGATGCAAGGGGTCGGCGTCATGTTCATATGACCGACGCCGACGTCGAACATTTCGACGAAGTTCAAGAGGCGGTCGTCCTCCACCTCGCCCCAGTCCGCCAGCGTGGCCGAGCCGCCGCTGCCCAGGGTCTGTCCATAGGTGAGGCGCGTGCGCACGTTCAGGAACCGGGCGCCGGCGCCGCTCTGGATATGGCAACGGATCAGGTCCGACGGGACGGTGAAGGTGAGTTCATACATCTTCGAGGGCGCGCCGGCCCAGGAGCTGGGTTGCACGACGAAGTTCTGCACCCTCCAGTCGTGCGGTTGACTCCAACTGCCGTCGCTCTGCCAATCGAACCAGACGTTCAGGTAGAGGTTCGGATCGTCCCCGGTCTGGTATCGAGTGCTGTTCGAGTCTTCGACCGAGACCAAGATCTTGATCTTCCCCGGCTGCCCAGGGATGTACGGCGGCTGGAACGTGACCGCCTCGTCGAATCCGTCGCGCCCGTTTTGATTACTCGGACCGTCCGGATCGAGCGGGTCATTGACGCTCGTCTCGGGGCTGAACTAGGCCCCCAACCACTCGTAGGCGGCCGATTCGTGTTCCGCCGTCGGATACGCGCCGATCGCGTCGCTCACATCGCGGTAGACGCTCGGATGCTCGGGCGTCGAACCGTCGAATGCGCCGTAGTCGACCTGCGGTTTGCCGGTGAGCGCACGGAAGAGGTTCACACGCCCGTGTCCCAGCTCGAAGCTCACGCCGGTCGCTGCGTCGTAGCCATAGCCGCCGACCTTGTCGCAGGTCTGCTCGAGCCTCGCGCGGATCTCGGTTCCCTGCCACGTCGGGTACTTCGCGACGAGGAGCGCGGCCACGCCGGCCACCATCGGGGTCGCGGAAGATGTGCCGTTGAAGTTCGGGATGTATCCGTTCCCGTTGTCCGTCGCCGGCATGAGCATTCCCGGCGCGGCGACATCCGCGCCGTCTCCATGATTGCTCCCCCAGTTGAAGCCGGGGTCGTCCTGGCACGGATCGGGTGAGTTCTTCTCCTTGCGCTGATCGCACGGCGTCGTCGCGACCACGCAGATCGCTTCCGGATGCAGAGCGGGATAGGAAGGCGACGGAGCGTTGTCGTTCCCCGCGGCGAAGAGAACGATCGAGCCCTTGCCCCCACGTCCGTCGGTCACCGCCTTGCGGATTGCCGCTCGGATCTGCGCGGACGGCGGACCGCCGCCCCAACTGTTGCTGATCACATCCGCGCCGTGGTCCGCGGCATACGCGATGCCGCCCGCGAGCCAGGTGGTGGTGGTGACCCAGTCGGGAGAGCCGGCGAACGGCGAGTAGGCGATTCGAATCGGCAGGATCTGAGCGCCGTTGGCGACCCCCGCCGCCCCCAGTCCGTTGTGGATCGCGCCCGCGACGCCCGCGCAGAGTGTGCCGTGATTGTCCCAGGCCATCGGTGAGGCGTTCGAGTCGTTGCCCGGGAACTCCCACCCCGCGCCAAGCATGAGGTTGTAGTCGACGTGCGGCTCACACCCCTCGTCGGTGATGGCGATCGTGATCGAGGCGGCATCGAGCGGAATCTCCCAGCCTTCCTCCGCGTCCACATCGCAGTCCTCGGCCCAGACGCCCGTACCGTCGTTGTGCAGGCTCCACTGATCCGGATACATCGGGTCGCTCGCCGGACTCAGCTCGCGCAGCCGCTGCACCAGGTTCGGCTCGCAGAATTCGACGCCGTCCTGTTCGTGCAGCTCCGCCGCCAGGGCCAGCGGATCGCGCGCGTTCTCGGGCGTCGCGCGGAGCAGATAGTTCCCCGTCTTCCACTGCGTCCGCTCGACCAGTTCCAGACCGGAGCGCTCCATCAGGCGATCGAGCGTCTCCTCGGAACGGCCGCGTTCGAGCTGCAGGAACAGCTCGCCCGTCGGAATCACTTCGACGCCGCGCCACTCGTAGACCTCCGTCGCGTGGCGGAGCAGCAGATCCCGCCGGGCCCCTCGAGTACGGTCGAGCAGCTCGGCCCTTCGGTCGGAATCCTCGAGGGTGAAGACGTCGAAGGCGGGCATCGGCAGCCGCTCGCGGTCGCGCGACGCGGCCGCGATTCCCAACCGGTCGCCCAGCGCGTCGCGCTGCGCCTCGGACTCTCCCGCGTGGTAGAAGAGCGCAATCTTGTCCGGCCGTCGGATCAACTCGATCGACTGGTCGTCGAAACGGACCACCGCCGCCTGCTCGACCCCAACTGCGCCGCCAGGGCCGGCCGACGCGGACGGCCGTTCCGCTGCCCGCGCGAGCGGGTTCGCCAGGCAGAGCACAACGATCGCGGTGATCCCGGCGATGACTCTCGGGCAGCCGACGGGACGAGGGGTCAGTCCTGTGTACATCGGGGTCTCCTGGCTGGCTTCGCTCTCTCCACTCGGGGCGGTTCGGGGCGGCTGGGGGCCGGTCCTGATGGGAGAGGCGACAGACCCCCCGCCCCGCCGACAAACTTTTTGGTTGTGGAATGAAGAACTGAGCGCCGGTCGGAGAGGCCCCGGGCGCGGCCCGCTTTGTGGAGAGCCACCCAATTCATTACATTTCTAGCACTTACGGAGCTAGGTGACCGGCTCCACCGGAGCGAGCGCGAACGGCGTGCGCGATCCGGGACGGAGGCGCCAGCAGATCAGTTCTTCATTCCACAATCAATTCTCTAGAGTCGCTGGCGGAGGTCCCCGAGAGCCATGATCCGAAGCACCCGCCAGCGCCGCGCCATCCAGAAAGCCTTCGAGCGAGCCTCGCGCCCTCTCGGACCGAAAGAGGTCCACGACGCGGCCGTCGATGAAGTCCCCGGTCTCGGCATCGCGACCGTGTACCGCACGATCAAGGAACTGGTGGATGTCGGCGGCATCGTCCCGGTCGATCTGCCGGGGGAGAGCACGCGCTACGAGCTCTCCGGCAAGCACCACCACCATCACTTCCGCTGCCGAAGCTGTGATCGCGTCTTCGAGATCGAGGCCTGCATCCAGAATTTTCGCGCGGATGTGCCGGCGGGATTCCGGCTGGAGGATCACGAGATCGTCTTGTACGGGCTTTGCGCGGAGTGTGCAGGGAAGGGGATGGAGTAGGGGGCGTGAGAGTGCTGCGGGGGGATGTGGCGATAACTTGGGTGGCGGGTTATCTGCTCGTTGGCGGAATGGCTGGACAGGCCGACGCGGGGGCCGCGTCGGACCTGTTATTGGCCGGCCCCATGCCGGCGTATTCCTCGTTCCGGTCGGCGGCGGTGTGGCTGCAGACGGAGCGGCCGACGCCGGTCGAGATCCGGTTTCATCCCGAGGGGCAACCGGAAGCGGCGCGACAGATGTCGTTGGCGACGAGCGACCCGTTGGACGGCATCGCGATGTTCGTGCTCGATGGGCTGGAGCCTGGCACGACCTACGAGGTCGAACTCACGGTCGACGGAACGCGCGTCGAGCGGCCGTATCCGTTCCAGGTGAAGACCCAGCCGCTCTGGCAGTGGCGCACCGAGGCGCCCGATTTCACGGCGCTGTTCGGCTCGTGCGCCTATGTGAACGACACGCCGTACGACCGCCCCGGCAAGCCGTATGGAAACGACTTCGAGGTCTTCGACGCGATGGCCGCGCAGCGGGCCGACCTGATGCTCTGGGTCGGGGACAATGTTTATCTGCGCGAGGTCGACTTCCACACGCCCGAAGGGATCCGCTACCGGTACCGCCACTCGCGCGCGCTGCCGGCGCTCCAACGCTTCCTCGCTTCGACCCACCACTACGCGACCTGGGACGATCACGACTTCGGCCCCAACGACTCCGATGGGAGCTACGCGCTGAAGGGCGCCTCACTGGAGACGTTTCGCCGTTACTGGCCCGCCCCGCAGTACGGCCTACCCGACACCCCCGGCGTCTTCCAGCGCGTCACCTGGGCCGACGTCGAGTTCTTCCTCTTGGATGATCGCTACCACCGCAAGCCGAACCGCTGGCCCGACGGACCCGACAAGACGATGCTGGGCCGCGCGCAGATCAACTGGCTGAAGGAGTCGCTCGTCGGATCGCGCGCGAGCTTCAAGGTGGTCGTCTTGGGCAACCAGGTGCTCAATCCACAGACGCGCCATGAGGGGCTGTTCCACTTCGGGGCCGACCTGGACGAACTCTTGGACTGGATCCTCGGCCAGCGCATCGACGGCGTCCTCTTCCTCAGCGGCGATCGGCACAAGACCGAGCTGATCCGGCTGGAGCCCGACGGGGGGTACCCGCTCTACGACTTCACCGATTCGCCGCTGACGGCCGGGGTCTACTCCTTCGGGGCCGACGATCCAGAGGCCGAAAACTCCGTCCGAGTGGACGGCACGCTCCTGACGGAGCACGGCTTCGGCTCGTTGCGGTTCGAGGGGACCCGTCAGGACCGCCGAGTCACGCTCCGGGCCTGCGCGAAGGACGGCGCGGTGCGCTGGCAGCGCGTGATCCCCCGCAAGGAACTGACGTTTCCATGACCTCGATCCCTGACCTCGATCCCGAGTCTTGCGCGACTGCGTCCCTCCGCTTAGAACTGATGCGGCTCAACCAGCACCCGATACAGGAGGCCCGCCATGCTCAGAGTTGGTGATCCCGCCCCGTCCTTCCGCCTGGACTCGACCGCCGGCGAGCCTTTGTCGCTGACCACGCTCAGAGGACAGAAGGTGGTGCTCTACTTTTATCCCAAGGACGAGACACCGGGTTGCACCAGGGAAGCCTGCGACCTGCGCGACAACATGGCCCGGCTCCGCGGACACGGCGCGGTCGTGCTCGGCGTGTCGCCCGACTCGCTCGACTCCCACGAAGGATTCATCGATCACCACGAACTCAATTTCGATCTGCTCTCCGATCCCGACCATCTCGTGGCCGAGGCGTACGGCGCCTGGGGCGAGAAGCAGATGTACGGCCAGAGCTACTTGGGGATCGTCCGTTCGACCTTCCTGATCGATGAAGAGGGGCGCATCGAGCAGGTCTGGTCGCCGGTGCAGGTCGAAGGGCATATCGACGCGATCCTCGCTGCGCTCGAAGGCAGCGATGGGGGCGACGGCGGTCGCGACTCCAACGCCGGGAACGGCTCGGGAGCGCAATTGAGCTTGGTCGGTCCGCAGTCGGCCGCCTCGTCCTCCGCGACTCCGGCGAAGAAGCCGGCGGCGAAAGCTGCGCCCAAGAAGGCCGCCAAGCCCGCCGCCAAGCCCGCCGCCAAGCCCGCCGCCAAACCGGCGGTGAAGAAGGCCGCGTCCAAGCCCGCCGCCAAACCGGCCGCCAAGAAGGCCGCGAAGAAGTCGACCAAGAAGGCGACGCGCAAGGTGACCAAGGCGACGCGCAAGGCGAGTCCGAAGCCGGTCCGCAAGTCGGTCCGCAAGGCCGTGAAGAAGAGCACGAAGAAGGCCACGAGAAAGGTCGCCAAGACCGCGCGCAAGTCCGCTCGCACCGCGTCGCGCAAGGTCGGCAAGCGTCCGGTCGCGGCGAAGCTGAGCAAGGCGGCCGCAAAGAAGTCCGCCAAGAAGAGTGTCCGCAAGAGCGCGCCGCGGAGCGCCAAGAAAACCGCGCGCAAGGCGATGAAGAAACGGTGAGGCGCCCGGCGCCTCGCCGGGTGCTCCGCGGACGACCTTCCCGCAGAGCGCCAAACGAATCGAGGGCCTGTCCCACCGCGCGGTGGGACAGGCCCTCTGTTCATCACCGAGCCTGGGTGACGAACCGCCGCGCGACTAGCGTCTGAGCACGATCTTCTTCGTCCGCTCGACCCCGTTGGCGGTGAGACGGGCGAAGTAGACGCCGTTGGCGACCCGGCCCGCTTCGTTCTCTCCACTCCACTGCACCGAGTGAGCGCCGGCCGCGAGCGGGCCGTCGAAGATCGTCGCGACGTGGCGGCCGCTGGCGTCGTGCATGGTGAGGTGCACAGGCGCGGCCGCCACGAGCGCGAACCCGATAGAGATCGATTCCATGAACGGATTCGGGAAGACGCGCGCGAAGCGCAGTGACGCGCCGCCGGCCAAGCCGTCCGCGAGATCTTCCACACCCGTCGATGCGGGCGCCGTGCGCAGATCGGTCTCGGTCGAACCGTTCCCTTGCTTCGAGAGCCACGGCGTGTGCGGGAAGAAGGGCGAGTCGCTCGCGAACCGCATGCGCCAGTGATAGGTGGTCTCGGCCGAGAGACCGGCTACCACCGTCGTCGTCAGGACACGGCAGCCCAAGCCGCCGAGCGGCGTGCCGGTGTTGTAGCTCTGCGCGCCCGATTGAAGCTGCGATCCCCACGCCTCGGCCGTGTCACGGATCTGATACTCGACGCGCACCTTCCCGCGCCCGCGGGGCGTGCGCGCGTACGCCGAGAGGATGAAGTCGCCGGTGTCCTCGGCGTCGCCGAGCAGACCGATGTTCGAGTTGCCGTTCATCCGGCGTTGCTGGACCGCGCGATCGAGGCCCGGCTGCAGCGGATCGACGACGTTGCCGTAGAAGATGAATGCACGCCCCTCGTTGCTCAGTCCGCCGTCATAGTCGGGCGCTCCCACGATCACATCGGAGAAACCGTCGCCGGTGATGTCGCCCGCGCAGGCGATCGCCGCGCTGAAGCGCGCGCCGTCCTGCGCGCCGCCGTCGTCGATCCAGGCCCCGGAAGCGCCGAGTCCCGAGGCGCTGCCGAGGTAGACGACGGCGCGGCCGGACTCGTTCGGACCATTCAGGAAGTACGGAGTGCCGATGAGCACGTCGGAGTAGCCGTCGCCGTTCACATCGCCGGCCGAGGCGACGTCTTCCCCGCGGTTGGCGTTGACCTGATTCGACTCCTTGAACCAGGTCCACGAGGTCGAGATGCCCGACGGTCCGCCATGGAAGACGAAAGCCGCGCCTTCATTGCTCTCGCCGTTGTCGTAGCGAGAGGCGCCGACGATCACGTCGGAGTAGCCATCGCCGTTGACGTCACCCGCCGACGAGACGGAAATGCCGAAGCTCGATTCGGCCTGATCGATGTCGAGATACGCGCTCGGGGTGACGGGCAGGCCGCTCGCGCCGCCGTAGAAGACGAACGCCACCCCTTCATCCGACTGACCGAAGTCGGCGCCCGGCGCGCCGACGATGACATCGGAGTAGCCGTCGCCGTTGACATCGCCGGCGCAGGCGACAGAGAAGCCGACGCTCGCGTCGGTCTCATTCCCCTCGAAGCCCCAGTTCGGGGTGCGGCTCGGTCCGCTTGCGCTGCCGAAGTAGACCGAGGCGCGCCCTTCGTCCACCTGACCGTTGTCGTGATTCGGCGCGCCCACCAGCACGTCGGCGTAGCCGTCACCGTTGACGTCGCCGGCCGAAGAGACCGAGTAGCCCCACGAGGCGCCGGCCTGGTTTCCCTTGGCAGTCCACGACGCCGTGGCCGCGAGTCCGCCCGATCCGCCACGATAGAGAAAGGCCTGGCCTTCGTTGCTCACGCCGTTGTCGTAGAGGCTCGAGCCGACCAGGAGCTCGTCGTAGCCGTCGCCGTCGGTGTCGCCCGCGTTGGCGATCGCGTAGCCGAAGAGCGCCGAGGCCTGATCGCCGTCGGCGAGCCAGTCGTGCACCGTCGAGATGCCGCCGCGATTTCCGTAGTACGCGAAGACCGCGCCTTCGTTCGTCTGTCCCGCATCATAGAACCAGGCTCCGGTCGCGACATCGCTGTAGCCGTCGCCGTTCCAGTCGCCCGAGGTGACCGAGATGCCGAAGCCCGCGCCGTCCTGATTCGATTCGTCGATCCAAGCCGCGGTCTCCGCGACGTCATCCGGTCCGCCCAGATAGACGTAGACCTTGCCCTCGTAGAACGACCCGTTCTCGAAGAACGGCGCGCCGACGATCAGGTCCGAGTAGCCGTCGCCGTTGGTGTCGCCGGCGGTCGTGCCCGAGCGACCGAACGAACCGGAATCGCTCGAATCTCCGAAGAGCTTCTGGTTGTGCGTCCCGGGGAGTCCGCTGTCGGACCCGAGGAAGACGTAGACCGCCCCGACGCTGCCGTCGTCACTGCCGTCGCCGGTCATCACGTCGGCGTAGCCGTCGCCATTGAGGTCGCCGCCGGTGAAGGCCGCCTCACCGAGTGTGCTGTTGCTGGTCACCGACTGCTGCCAGTCGACGACGCCGTCCGGCCCGCTCGGTCCGCCCAGGTGCAACGAGACGGTGCAAGGGTTGCCCATGCCCGCCGTCACGAGGACGTCGGAGTAGCCGTCGCCGTTGGTGTCGCCCGCGCAGCCGACATGCCAGCCCACGTTTGCGTTGACCGCGTTCCCTTCCCAGGAGCGCACGGCGCTCGCGGTCAAGCCGGTGGCGTTGCCGAGGTAGACGTGGGCGATTCCTTCACCTGCCTGCCCGTTCTCATAGCCGTTCGCGCCGATCACGATGTCGTCGTAATTGTCGCCGTTGACGTCGCCGGCGCTGGAGATCCCGATCCCGAAGTAGGTATCGGCGACCGCGCTGAACTTGACCGAGGCAGGTGACGCCGCGAGGCCGGCGGCGGAACCCAGATAGAGATAGACGCCGCCGCTGAAGAGCGTGGTCGGCGCGAGGGGGCTGGGCGCATAGACGAGCACGTCGTCGTAGCCGTCGTTGTTGACATCGCCGGCGGTGCAGACTCTCGATCCGAAGCGCGCGCCCTCGATGTTGATCTCTTCGGTCCACGTCGGCGTTTCGGAGAGTCCCGCGGCGGAGCCGTGGTAGACGTAGGCGCGCCCCTCCGATGCCTGGCCGTTCCCGTACCCGCTGGCGCCTACGATCACATCGTCGTACCCATCGCCGTTCACGTCGCCGGCTGCTCCGAGCGAGTTGCCGAAATTGGCGAACTGCTGGTCTCCCTCCATCCTCCAGCCGGCGCCGACCGACGGTCCGGAGGCGGTTCCGTAGTAGAGCCAGACCTTCCCTTCCTGCGCCTCTCCGACCTCGTCGTACTGCGAGCCGACGATGATGTCGCTGTAGCCGTCGCCGTTGACGTCTCCGGCGGTCGACACGTCGATGCCGTAAAGGCTGTTCTCGATATTCGACTCCGTCGCCCAGACCGGGGTCGTCTGCACCGCGGCTCGACTGGTCGCGCTCAGGGCCACCGTGGCGATCGCAACCAGCATCCAACTCTTCGTCCACCGCATCTCGAGGTTCCTCCCGCGATAGGCCACTGCGCCGCAGGTGGCTCCTGCGCGCTCATGGTCCCAAACGGAAGCGGCCGGCCGACCGAACGGGGATTTCTCGTCTCAGAACTGCAGCCGGTAGACGACCGAGAGATTCCGCCCGGCCTCCGGCTGGATCGACTTGAGGCGCGACAGATGGTTGCGCCACGGCGAGTCGAGGAGGTTGTCGAGGCGGAAGATGACGCTCTGCAGGTTCGAGAGGGTGGGGCGGCGCCATTCGAACGAGAGATCCAGGAGGGCGTAGGGGGCGGTTTCGGTCTCGAACTCGTCCAACCGAGTCTGGCGCGCCGCCCCGCGGACAGCGCCGCCAGCGGTCCAAGGTCCGAACAGGCGCCGGGAGCCGACGCGTCCGCTCAGGGGGGGCATCAGCGGCAACGGCCGATCTCGGTCGGTGGCCTCGCCGCGCACGTAGCTCACCGCTCCGTCGAGTTCCCAGCCGACGCCGGGTCGCCAACGGCCCTGGGTCTCACCGCCGGCCATGACCGCGTCGCCGCCTCGGTACTGGTAGCGCGCGAGCGCGCCGTCGGCCCCGGCGCCGTACTCGAGTTCGCCGGTGTCCACGGGATGGATGAAGCCGTCGAGCGTGTTGCGGAAGAGCGCCAGCCGATACTCGACGGCGGGCGCGTCGTATTCGATTCCGAACTCCAGGCCCAGTCCTGACTCGGCGTCGAGATCGGCGTTTCCTATCTCATAGGAGTAGGCCGCGAGATGGGGTCCTTCGGTGAACAACTCTTCGAGCCCCGGCGCTCGATACGAACGCGTCGCCGTCGCGCGCGCGCGCAGACCGGCGGAGACCGCACGCTCGAGGCCGGCCGACGCGGAGACGCCGCTGAAGGCGCGATCGCGGATCACTCCCGCTTTGTTCGTGTCGGCGCGATCGGGCTGCACAGAGCTGCGATCGAAGCGGACGGCCCCTTCGTAGATCGTCGCGCCGCGCTCCAGTCGGTGGTAGACGAAGAGCGCGCCGCGCGTCTCGATGGTGGGAGGAATGAAGCTGAGGCAGCCTGTCGCGAAGTCACGTCTCTCGAACGCCGCGCCCACGGTCGCCGCGCCCCACGTCCTTTCGCGAAAGTGCGAACGCAGCTCACCGGTGTAGTCGAGCAGCCCGAAGCTGACGCCGCAGACGTCGTTCGACTCGAGCTCACGGTGGAAGTAGCGGGAGTAACCGGCGTGCCCCTCGATGCGTTCGATCGAACCGTGGCGCGGAGTCCAGACGGACCGTCCCTCCAGGTTTCGGCGCTCGAGTTCGATGTCGACACCGTTCGCGTGTCCGCCCTCGAAGCCGCCGGGGATCTCGTAGTCCGAGTCGTAGAGTCCGCCCGAGACACCGAGGAATCCCCAGTCGCCGACGCGGCTCAGGCCGGCCGAACCGTTCAGGTTCCGCAATTCGGTGTTGGGCAAGCGACCGTTCGGGGTCCGAAGGTCGGAGGCGCGACGTCCGACCAGATCGACCTGCGCGGCGTACTCGCCGAAACCTTGCTCCAGTTGCAGACGCGCCGCGGCGCCGCGCGAAACGCTCTCTCCTTGGAGCGAGAGCGATCCTCGTAGTTCGGTCACCGCTTCGGTCGGAACGGCGTCTCGTTCGACGTTCACCACGCCGCCCAGCGCCGACGATCCGTAGAGCAGCGACGCCGGCCCGCGCACGATCTTGATGCTGCGCGCTTGCAGCGGCTCGAGTACGACGGCGTGATCCGGCGACGTGGCCGAGAGATCGCCCGTGGCCGAGCCGTCTTCGAGCACGAGCAGCCGATGGCCGCTCAGTCCGCGGACCACGGGGCGCGCCGGCGCCGGGCCCATCGTCTGCTCAGAGATCCCCGGTTCCTGTGCGAGCGTGGCCGCGACGGTGCCACGCATTCGCGCTTGAAGCTCGGCGCCCGAGAGTTCGACCCTCGCGCCCCCACTCGTGGACTCCGCGCCGATCGCGTCGCCTTCGACTTCCACGGTGTCGAGGTTCAGCGGCGTCGGCCTGAGGGTGAGCGAAACGAAGAGCGTGTCGCCCTCGGTGATCTCCACGCGCAGCGAGTCGACTCCGTAGCCGATGCGTCCCGCCAGGATCCACGCGACACCGGGACGGAGGTCGTCGAACGCGAAGCGCCCGATTTCGTCGGAAGTGGTGTGGCGATCCTGCGCCGGACAGGCCAGGTGCACGAGCGGCACGCCGGATCCGGTACCCCGTTCGACGACCCGTCCATGGACGGCGGCGGCGTTCGCGGTGTTCGCGGCGGCTGTCGCGAGCGCTGCGCCGAGCAGGACGGAACCAGCGGCCGACCGCGCGTCGGACCACGCGGTCGGCTTCATGACGTGACGCGAACGGGGATGGGCGGAGAACTGAAGGCGAGGACGCCGTCCTCCAGGAAGTGCAGCGTCACGCTGGTGGCGCCGACGTCGAGCCCCTCGAGGTGAAAGTTGAGGTGTTCGCCCCAGTGCTCGGGGTGTCGGATCACGCGAACGACGCCGGGATCGCCCAATTCCATCACAATGCGCCAGTGTCCCTCGTCGAGTGAGATCTGCTCACACCCGGCATCGAGGAGGCGGATCGAGTAGAGCTCCGTCTGTTCGCCCACGCCGACTTGGAGGCGTCCGGGATCGGCCGTGTGATCACATCCTTCCGCGACGACTTCTCCCTCCAGGACGATCACCGTCCAGATGCCGTTCTCCTTCAAGACGAAGCTGGGGGTCGTGTCGCCGGTCGGAGTGTCCGCGATCAGAATCGGGATCGGGCCCGACTCGTAGAGGAGCGCGCGACTCTCCCGCAGTTGCAGCCGTACGGTGGTCGCGCCAGGGCGATGTCCGACGAGATCGAACGCCCATCGGCGGCCCGAGGTCGGACGCAGCGTGGCGATCGTCGAGTCCTCCACCGTCCACTCCAGCGTGTGGAGCAACGGGAGGAGTTCGACGGGGAAGCGCTCCTCGTCGAGGAAGACGACATCGAAAGGAACGCGCGAGGCGCCGGTCTCGGCGAAGAGCGGTCCGGTCGAAACGTCCGGCCCTTCGACCGGGTCGAAGTTCCAGGTCGCGGCCGAAGAGCCGTTGCGCGTGATCACGACCGCGTCGGGCGGTGAGATCGGCCCCCCGCTGATCCGGATGGGGATCGGCGCCGACGCGAAGTCGCTGTGTCCTTCGTGCAGGAGCCTGAGTTCGAGGCTCGTTCCACCCAGTTCCAGCGCGCGCAGGCGCAACCGCCACGGCTGTCCGCCGATCGTCTCGACCTCGACCGGCTGCGGAGGCGACGGCAGCGCCCAGCCCAAGGACGAACCTTCCTCCAGGTCGTCGGGCGGGAGCGGCGCCCCATCCTCGTCGAGCCAGATGACTTCGATGATGGTGCTCGAACTGTCGGCGATCAGCGGGATCTCGCCCGCGACCACTCCCTCACGCTGCGACGCGACTTCTTGGCCGCCGATCTGCACGATCAATCCGGAGATCGCGATCTCACCCGCCTCGCCCACCTGGATCGGAATCAGTTGCGAGCTGAAGTCGAAGTGATCGCCATGCAAGACGCGGAATCGCACCGAGGTCTCTCCGGCGCTAACGCCTCGGATGGAGACGCTCCAGGGGGTGCCGGGCGCCCGCTCGCAGATCGCGACGGTGGGATTGCTCACCTCGAAGGCGAGCGAGAAGTCGGTGCACTCCGGCGCGAACGAGACGCGGCTGCTGTCGGCGTCCAAGAAGACGATGGCGAGCGGCGCGAGGGTCGCGTCTACTCCGACTTCGATGGCGCCGAGCACGGTCCCTTCCCACTGCGAGGAGAGACGGGCGCCGTTTTGTTCGATGGTCAGACCGTCGACATCGACGTGCGTCGGGCACTCGGTCTTGGGCTGCGCAGGATTGTCCTCACCGCAGGAGGCGAGCCCGATGGTCGAGGCGGCGAGGAGAATGAGCAGAATGCAGCGCCAGGCAGCGCGGGGAGTCGACGTTGCCGGCCGGTTCGAAACGGGGTGCTGGGACATCGGGTTGGACCTCCACTCGGGGCTCTTCTAGACTGCGCGGCGACCCGGTCACATTGATACCAACTTATCAATTGCGTCAAGAGGGGAAGGACGGCGATGGAGAACTTGTCGAAACGAGCGAACTCGCGCCCGGGGGCGCTGCTCCTGCTCCTGGCCCTGGCCGGACCGTTAACCGGTTGTACTGGAGGACGTTCCGGTTCCTCCGCTGTCCCGCCACCGGCTCCTCGGGACACCCACGAACTGCTTCACGCGACCCTCTGGGTCCAGCGTGCGGCCGAGTTCGAGGCCGCCGGACAACAGGCGTACGCCACGGCCGAGGCGCAACTCGCGCGAGGGCTGGCGGATCCCACCTGGACGGCAGAGACCTCGCAGACCGGCGGCTTCGGTGGGTTGCCTGCGGCCGTCATCCTCGACGTCGACGAGACCGTCTTGGACAACTCGCCCTTCGAGGCGCGCCTGATCCGCGACACCGCGAACTACGACTCGACCACGTGGAATCCCTGGTGCCGAGAGGAGTCGGCCGAGCCGATCCCCGGGGCGCTCGAGTTCTGCCAGCGGGCGGCCGGGCGCGGCGTCACCGTCTTCTATCTGACCAATCGACGCGAGAACCTGCGCGAGGCGACCCGCCGCAATCTCATCCGCTGCGGCTTCCCGATGGTTCAGGGTCGCGAAACCGTCATCACGCGCGCCGACGCCGATCCCAGTGACAAGCTGGGCCGCCGCCAAGCGATCGCGAAGGACTTCCGTATCGCGCTGCTCGTGGGCGACAACCTCGGCGACTTCATCTCTCAGGACGGGCTGTCGACGGCCGAGAGGGAAGCGGTCGCGAATCGCTACGCCGACTGGTGGGGAACCCGGTGGATCATGATCCCCAACCCGATGTACGGCGATTGGGAGCAGGCGATCCTCGGACATGAACGCGGTCTCTCGGACGCGGAGAAGCTGAGCCGCAAGCGCGCGGCGCTGAAACACTAGCGCGTGGCGCTGAAGCACTAGCGCGCAGCACGCGCCACGAACCGACGGAAGGACTTCGCGTGGAATTCGTTTCGGGTCTGGTCGACTTCTTCCTGCATCTGGACGAGCATCTCACTGCGCTGGTCACGCAGTACGGCGTCTGGACCTATGCGATCTTGTTCGCGATCATTTTCGCCGAGACCGGCCTGGTGGTGACGCCATTCCTGCCGGGTGACTCGTTGCTCTTCGCGGCCGGAGCGATCGCGGCGGGCGGCGCCCTCGACCCGTTCCTCCTCTTCGGGCTGCTCTCGGTCGCCGCGATCCTGGGGGACTCGGTCAACTACGCGATCGGCAAGTCGATCGGCCCCCGCGCGTTCTCCTCGAACAGCCGCTTCTTCAAGCGCGAGCATCTGGAGCGGACCCACCGTTTCTATGAGAAGCATGGCGGCAAGACGATCGTGCTCGCGCGATTCCTGCCGATCGTGCGCACCTTCGCGCCGTTCGTCGCCGGGATCGGAACGATGAACTACTCGAAGTTCGTCTTCTACAACGTCGCCGGCGCGCTGCTCTGGAACGGGCTGTTCATCTTCGCGGGATATCTCTTCGGGAACCTGCCGTTCGTGAAGAAGAACTTCGAACTCGTCATTCTGGCGGTGATCTTCTTGTCGGTCTTGCCGATCGTCTTCGAAGCGTGGAAGGCCCGGCGCGAGGCCGCGCGCGCGTGACCGCGCCGATTCCGCCGATTCCGCCGCTGCGCGACACGCTCGATGCGTTCCCGTCGCCCACGCCGGATCGACCGGGAGTTCTCTTGCGCGATCCACTCGGGTACGCCGAGGGTCTGCTGATCATCCCGCCTCTGCTCGCGAGCGGGCTGCGGTTCTTCGACGGCGCGCACACCGAAGATGAGCTGGCGGAGCATTTCGTCCACGCGACCGGCGATCTGCGCGCGAGCGAGGCGGGACGCGCCATGGTGCGGCTGCTCCGCGAGCAAGGATTCCTCCAGTCGGACGAGTTCCTCGCGCGACGCGACGCACGCCACCGAGCCTTCGCCGATTCGCCCGAACGACTCGCCGCGCACGCGGGATCGTCGTATTCCAGCGAACCGGAGGCGCTGCGCCTCCGGTTATCCGACTACTTCGCCGAGTACCTCGCTGCGTCCTCCGCCAACGCTGGAGTCGAGCCCGGCACCACCAC
>CAZVYN010000080.1:0-18183 GCA_964631125.1 uncultured bacterium
CAGACGACGACTAATGTTGAGCACTGGATGCATTCGCCCGCGCGCGCGCGCGGGCCACCTCGGGATCGTCCAGCAAAGTTGCCAACGACGGTTCCGAGACGATCAGCTCGAACGAGTAGCCTAGGTCCAGCGCTCGGACCAGGCAATCCCGCGCGCGCGCGCGAGCTCCCACCGTCTCGTAGACGACCGTGGCCGAGGCGAGCACGTCCGGCGACTCCGGCGCCAGGGAGAGACACTGTTCGATCTCGTTCAACGCTCCCGCGCGATCTCCGGTGTCGAGCCGCCAGCCCGCCAGGAGCGCTCGGAACGGCGCATCCTTCGGATTCATCTCCAAGACGGCGGCTCCACGCGTGATCGCCTGCCGATGCGCGCTATCGCTGGAGGCGCCGCGACCGGAAGCTCGCATCAAGGTCGAGCCCAGGTTGCCCCACACGCGCGGGTCGCGGTCGTCGAGCGCGAGTGCGCGGCGGTAGTTCGTGATCGCGTCGTCGAGTCGACCTCGAGCGCGGAGCAGCGTGCCCAGGTTGCTGTGGGCGGCGGCGGTCGGTTCGATCGCGATGGATCGCTGGTAGGACGCGGCCGCGGAATCTGGGAGTCCGAGCTGCTGCTCGACGGCGCCGAGCGAGGCATAGCCGCGCGCGTACTCCGGCGCGAGCCGCACCGTTTCATGGAAAGACCTGCGCGCTGCTTCCCAGCGACCGATGCGACTCTCGAACGCGCCCCGATTCGCCCACGCCGACCACACGCCCAGGTGAACGGTCGTGAGTCTCGAGCACGTGCTCTCCGCGGCGGCGGCCTCGTTCATCGAGTAGAGGGACCAACCGAGTCCGACCAGTGCGTCGAACTTGCGTGGGTCGTGGGAGAGGACCGAACGGAACGACTCGGCCGCCAGTGGTGAACGTCCGGTCGCGCGGTACAACTAGCCGAGCGCCGTGCGCACCACCGGTTCGGTTCCCGCATCCAAGGCGAGAGCGCGAACTGCCGCCGCCTCGGCCAGGTCGATCGCGCCCGGATCGGAGGCCACCCGGAAGCGACGCACCTGAGCGCTGGTCAGGCCGCCGTAGGCCGCGGCGAAGGTGGAGTCGCCCGCGATCGACTCTTGGAACGACACGATGGCCGAATCGACGACGCTCACGTCGCGGGCGCGACTGAGTTGGCCCGCGGCCCGCACGTAGGAGGCGTAGGCCTCCGGGTGCGGTTCGCGCTGGCCGAGTGCAACCGGCCGCCGACCGGCGAGTTGCGGGAACGATTCCTCCAACGCACGGACAACGTCTCGACACACTCGGTCCTGCAGCGAGAACAGCTCTTCCGCCGTCCCTTCGACTGTGGCGCCCTCTAGGAGCTGACTCCCGTCGACGAGGGACCAAGTCACCCGGACGCTGTCGACCGACTTCTGCAGCGAGCCGTTCAGAACGATTGCGTCCGAGATGCGCGGCTGCGTGTCGAAGAGATCGAGCGCATCTAGGGCTACGAGTAGGCCGCGGAGAACCTCGGTGAAGCCGAGCGCGAAGACTTCCGCTTCGCTTCCTCCCATGAGCGAGCGGAACGGCTGCACGGTGAGGATGAGTCGTCGATCGAGATCCGCGGGGACGCGATCGCCGCGCGGTATCTGCTGCGCCACGACTGCGGCGATCGTCAGCACGACGGCGAGCCCGGCGGCCATCGCCTTCCGACTGACCGTTCGGGTCAAATCGCTCTTCGCGGGCTCCGGGACGAAGGCGACGCCGTCGATCAGCCGCAGTGTCTCGGCCACCAGCGCGGCGGCCGACTCGATGCGCTCCTTCGGGTCCTTCGCCAGCAGCCGCGCCACCAGCAGCGACGCGGCCGGCGGCAGTCCTGTCTGGAGAGTCGAGACCAACGGCGGCTCGTCCGAGAGCACGCTCGCGATCGTCTGCCAGTCGTTTTCTCGCCGAAACGGATGTCGACCCGTCATCACCTCGTACGCCACCACGCCGAGCGAGAAGAGATCGGAGCGGGGATCCGGCGGCTGCCCGCGCAGGACCTCGGGCGCGGTGTAGCCCGGGGTCCCTCCGACCGCGGGCGGCATCTCGCGCGTCGCTTCCTCGAGGTCCGGGTTCGTCGGACCGAACTGCCGCGCCAGGCCGAAGTCGACGAGATGCGGATCGCCCGCCTCGTCCATCAGGATGTTCTCGGGCTTGAGATCGCCATGGACGACGCCATGCCGCGTGGCGAGTGCGAGGGCGTCGGCGCAACGATGCAAGAAGCGGAGTGAGGCGCCGAGATCGAGCAACGCGTTCGGCTTTTCCGCGGACGGACTCGAGCTCTGGAGTTGGGCCCGCAGGCTGACGCCCGCGACGTAGTCCTCGACGAGGAACGGGTCGCCGTCGTGCTCGATGACGTCATGGACCGCGACGATGGCCGGATGTCGCAGTTGAGCGAGATGCCGCGCCTCGCGCACGATCTGCGCCCGCCGAGCCGCCGCATCTTCCTGGCGACCGCGGGTCCCGATCCTCTTCAGGGCGACATCGCGACGCAGGACGGGGTCCCACGCGCGGAAGACCTCGCCGAAGCCGCCCCGCCCGAGGAGCGAGCGCACCTCGTAGCGTCCGACCGCGCGAGGAAGTGTGGCGTCGCTCTCGGCCATCGATCGGGCCTCCAAGTGGCGTGAAGGAGGGGAAGTTAGGCGTGGAGCCGGCGCGCCGCTACTGAAGATCTCCGGCGACCACCTCAACCGTGGCTCCAACTGCCCCCTAGCCACCACCCCTCGCGATCGGTTAGGCTCCGCCCTCGGTTTACAGCCAGTCCCAGATCACGCAGACCCAGCACCGGATCAGTCCTTCTGGGCGATCACGGGGCCGAGGGAATGCTTTTCCCGAGGAGGTAGCCGTTCCATGAAAGAGGGTATCCACCCGACCTACCGGCGGATCACCATCTCCTGCGTCTGCGGCAATAAGTTCGAGTCGCGGTCGACCATGGGGAAAGACCTCCACGTTGAAATCTGCTCCGCTTGCCACCCGTTCTTCACGGGCAAGCAGAAGCTGATCGACTCCGCGGGGCGCGTCGAGCGCTTCATGCGGAAGTACAACCTGAAGGGCGGCCCGGGCGATCCGGCCACTGCGGATGGCGCGAGCGAGGGGACTTCGGCGGATTCGGTCAAAGCCGACGCTTAGCGACGCGTTCGCGGAATCGAGACTCCCGGCGGATGGATCGCCGGGAGTCTCTTCTTTTTTCCGGATGTCACTCTCCCCGAAAGCGCGCCCTCAACGATGATCGATCTCATCCGCACCCGGCCCCAGCTCATCGAACAACTCGATGCAGTGACGCGACTCCAACTCGAGCCGAAGGTGCTCTCGGATGCGCGCGAGATGAAGCGTCTCGGGCGCGAGCGCCATCGCTTGGAGGGGCTACTCGTCGCGATGAACGCGCACGAGAAGGCGCTGACCACCGCGACCGAGTTGGAGGGATTGCTCTCGGATCCCGATGCCGACATGCAGGAGATGGCGCGCGCGGAGCTGCCCGAGGCGCAGGCGGCGGTGGAGCGGACGCAGACCGAGCTGAAGCTTCTGCTCGTGCCGCGCGATCCGAACGACGCCAAGAGCGCCATCATCGAGATCCGCGCCGGCACCGGCGGCGAAGAGGCCGCCCTCTTCGCGCGCGACATCTCGCGGATGTACGCGAAGTACACGGAGGCACGCCGCTACCGCTTCGAGGAGATGAGCTCCAGCCCGAGCGAGATGGGCGGCTACAAGGAGATCATCTACCTGGTCGAGGGCGAGGACGTCTTCGCCACCTTCAAGTTCGAGAGCGGAGTGCATCGCGTGCAGCGGGTGCCGGAGACCGAGGCGCAGGGCCGCATTCATACCTCCGCGGTCACCGTCGTCGTGCTGCCCGAGGCCGAGGATGTCGAGATCGACATCGAGGAGAAGGACCTGAAGATCGATGTCTTTCGCTCGTCGGGCCCGGGCGGACAGAGCGTCAACACGACCGACTCGGCGGTGCGGATCAGGCACATCCCTTCGGGGCTGGTTGTGCAGTGCCAGGACGAGCGGAGTCAGCTCAAGAACAAGATCAAGGCCATGAAAATCCTCCGCGCGCGGCTTCTCGACCTGAGGCAGAGCGAGCAGGCGGCGGTCACGGCCGCGGCGCGCAAGAGCATGGTTTCCTCCGGCGATCGCAGCGCGAAGATCCGCACCTACAACTTTCCGCAGGGGCGCGTGACCGATCACCGCATCGGGCTCACGCTCTACAACCTGCCGGCGATCCTCGAAGGGGATCTCGATCCGCTCATCCAGGCGCTGGCGTTGGCCGAGAGCGAGGCGCGACTGGAAGCGGCGGCGGGAGAGATCCGATGAATTTGCTGCGCGACGCGATCGAGCAGTTGTCGGGGATCGAGGCGGGCGACGCTCGTCTGGAAGCCGAGACCCTGTTGATGCACGCGCTCGGAGTCGACCGCACGGCCTGGCGACGACAAGGCGCATCCGCCGAGCTTTCCGGCGACGCGCGCGCGCGCTTCGAGGCGATGCTCGCTCGGCGTCTCGCGCGCGAACCGCTCGATTACATCGTGGGAACCAAGCCGTTCTGCGAGATCGAGGTCGAGGTCGGGCCGGGCGCGCTCATTCCGCGCAACGACACCGAATCGCTCGTCGAACAGGTGACCGCATGGGCGAGTCGGCGCGAGCGGAGCGACCGCACCGACCGCATCGACCACATCGACCTGATCGACGTCGGGACAGGATCGGGAGCGATCGTCTGCGCGCTGCTCGAGCGCTTTCCGCACTGGCGGGCGATCGGGATCGATTGGTCGCCTCAGGCGCTCCTCTGGGCGGAGCGCACCGGTCGACGCAATGGCGTCGCGTCGAGGATCGCCTGGATGTGCGGCGACCTGCTCGCCGGAGTGCAAGAGGAGATGGCGACGATCGTCGTCGCGAATCTCCCGTACGTTTGCGACGGCGAGCGCGAGTCGCTCGATCCCGAGGTGCGGGATCATGAACCGCCCGAGGCGCTCTTCGGCGGCGCGGACGGACTCGCGCTGGTGCGGCGGCTCGTGCCGCAGGCGGCCACGGTCGTCGCGCCGACCGGGCTCCTCGCGCTCGAGCTGAGCAGCGAACAGGTCCCGGTCGTGACCGATTGGCTCACGCGCGACGTCCGCTTCGAAGGTGTGCGCGCCTATCGCGACCTCGCGGGTCGACCTCGCGGGGTGCTGGCCGAGCGGGCGCGGTAGAGGAGCGAGCGAGATGGACGCGTTTCTCGTTCGCGGCGGTCGAAGACTCCAGGGCGCCGTCGAGATCGGCGGGGCGAAGAACGCTGCGCTGCCGATCTTGGCGGCGGCGGTGCTCGTGGCCGGTCGGACCGTCATCCACCGGGTGCCTCGCCTGCGCGACGTCACGACGATGCAGCGGGTGCTCGCGCATCTCGGCGTTCGCGGAGGTTACGCGAGCGACGACGCGGAGAGTAGCCACGGCCACACTTTCGAGGTGGATGCCTCGCGGATCACGGCGTCGGAAGCTCCTTGGGATCTCGTGCGGCAGATGCGCGCCTCGGTCTATGTGCTCGGGCCGCTCTTGGCCCGCACGGGCCGCGCCCGCGTCGCGCTGCCTGGAGGATGCGCGTGGGGCCCGCGTCCCATCGATCTGCATCTGAAGGCGATGGAGGCGCTCGGCGCTAAGATCGAACTCGAGCATGGCGACATCGTGGCGTCGGCGCCGCCGGGCGGTCTGGTGGGCGGGCGCCTCACGTTCGACGTCTCGAGTGTCGGCGCGACCGGGAACGCGCTCATGGCGGCGGTGCTCGCGCGCGGGACGACCGTGATCGAGAACGCGGCGCGCGAACCGGACATCGTCGCGTTGATCGACTTCTTGAATGCGGCCGGCGCGCGGATCGAGGGTAAAGGGTCGACGACGCTGGAGATCCACGGGGTGACCGCGCTCGAGCCGATCGAGTTCACGAACATCCCGGATCGGATCGAGACCGGCACCTATGCGGCGGCGGCGGCGATCACCGGCGGCGATGTCACCTTGAACGGCGCGCGCGCGGATCACTGCGGGATCGTCCTGGAGCGGTTGCAGGAGATGGGCGTGAAGGTCGAGAGCAACTCGGAGAGCATTCACCTCTCGGCCCCGACGCGGCTGCGCGCCATCGATGTGACCACGCAGGTCTATCCCGGTTTTCCGACCGATCTGCAGGCGCAGTTCATGGCGCTCTTGGCGCTGTCGGACGGAGACGGCGTCGTGACGGAGATGATCTATCCGGACCGTTTCACGCACGTGCCCGAGCTGCGTCGACTCGGGGCGAAGATCCGTCTGCAGAACAACGTCGCGGCCGTTCGCGGCGTGAATACGTTCTCGGGAGCATCGGTCACCTCGACCGACATCCGCGCTTCGTCTGCTCTGGTCTTGGCCGGTCTGGCGGGGGTCGGGGTGACGCAGATCCATCGCGTCTATCACATCGACCGAGGGTACGAGCGAATCGAGGAGAGGCTCCGTGGCATCGGAGCCGACATCGAGCGCATCTCGGCGCCGGGTCCGTGATCCGACGCCGGTGATGCTTGTCCGAGTTCCGATCGATCCCAAGAGGGAGGCCCCGATGACCCATCAGCAGTTCACCTGGACGAAGCCGTCGCACTCGCATCCGGAGATCGCGATCTACCACCTCGTAGGTCTGTTCACCGGGGGCAAGGACGGCTACGACCTGCTCGAGGAGGTTCGCGCCGAACTGACGGCGGGCGCCAAGGGCGTGGTTCTCAATTTGGAGGGGGTGCCGCGGCTGTCCAGCGCGGGGGTCGGGATCATCGCCGCGTCGTTCACCTCCGCGCGCAACGTCGGCGCCGGCATGCGGCTGAGCGGACTGAGCTCCCAGGCGCGGCAGATCCTGACGATGGTCGGGGTGCTCGGACTGGTCGGCGAGGCGCCGTCGGACGACGCGGCGGTGGCTGAACTGATGAGCGAGGACACGCGTCGATGAATGCACGCGGTCGAGCGGGACGGAGTTCGCAGTCGGAACTCGAACACGAGTGGCAGTTCGACGCCGACGACCTCGGCGCGGTCCGCGATTGGCTGGAGTCGAGGCTCGACGATCCGGACGAAACGCCCGACGGCCGCTTGGCGCTGCTCTCGGCCGGCTCCGATGAACTGACCGACGTCTACCTCGACACGCACGGGGCTGGTCTGTTGCACGGGGGATGGTCGCTGCGCCATCGCATGGCGCGATCGCTCTCGCCGGCCGACTCGGGCCGGGAGGAAGGCGAACGGCTGCGTCGCGTCCTCACGTTGAAGGCGACTCGGAGCGAAGGCGGCGAGCTTCGGGTGCGTCGCGAGATCCACGAGGCGCTCACTCCGATCGACGATGACGCGCTCGACACGCAATCGCGCCTCGCCGTGGCCGCAGCCCACGCTGCGCGCGGCGAGATCGGCGCGACGATGGGGGCGCTCATGGCCGGCGAAGCGTTGCGCCCCTTCTGTCTCGTCGTGACGGCTCGGCGGCGATACACGCTCGAGTCGCTCGACGGTCCGTGCGCGGAGATCGCCCTGGACGACGCCAACGTGCTGCCGGTCGCGGCGACGAACGGAGATCGTTCGCACGACGCTCCGCCGACGGTCTCCCGCCCAGTTTCGCTGCAGCGCGTGGAGATCGAGTTGGCGCCGCGGCTCGGTCGACCGGGCGACCCGAGCGCCGTCGCGGACCGGGCGGCGGTCGACGCCTTCGTCGAGCGGTTCGCGCGCGACGTCGAACTTTCGCCGGCGCACGCCAGCAAGCTGGAGATCGGACTGCGCGCGGCCGGCCGCAAGCTGGATGACGCGGAGGCGCCTTTCGGCGGGCTCGATCGTGGTGACGATGACGATGACGATGACGAGGAAGGCGAGGACGCTGAAGACGACGAAGACGACGAAGACGACGATCTCGACGACGACGCACCCGACGAGGACGAGTCGGATGGCGAGATGGAAGTCGAGCCGGACTCCGACGAGTTGGATGAGGACGATGTCGAGTTCGCGCGCACACTGCGCCGCATCGCTCCGCAGCCGAATCTCGTCGCCGACTCCGCCGACGCCGACGCCGACGCCGAAGCCGACGCCGAGGGATCCGAACTCGACGAGCTCGCCGACGATGGCGACGCCGCGGATGAGGCAGCGACGGACCACCGGTCGCGTCGGCAGGCGCCCAAACCGGCGTCGAGTTCCAGCATCGACGCACTCCTCGACGCCATCCGCGCGTCGCGAGCGGAGAGCGCCGCGCCCGAGCCCGAGACGCGGCGAAGTCGGAAGGCCGAACCGGGGACCGCGAAACGAGGTCCCAAGCCGGTCGCCGCGCAGACGCCGATCAAGCGCAAGAGAGCGCGATCGCCGGAGCGAAAGCCGAAGCGCTCGACAGGAAAACAGCGCACCGGGCGCACCGAGCGCACCGCCGCGCCGTCCGTCCCGGTCCACGTCGCGCAGACCGCCGCACCTCGAACGGCGCCGCCGTCGAATGCCATCGGTGAAATCGGGGCGCTCGTCTTGGGGGCGGACGCGTCAGCGACCGAACTGGCTTACGTCACGTTGAGGCGGCTCTACGTGGCGTTGCGCGGGTACGAGCCGGGGACTCGGCTGGGTGAGGATCGCGAGGAACTGCATCAGATGCGCGTCGCGACGCGGCGGACACGCGCGTCGCTCTCGTTCTTCGCGGATGCGCTCCCGCTGTCGGGCGAGCGGTTCAACGCGGCGTGGCGACGCGTAGGACAGTCGCTCGGCGCCGTGCGAGATCTCGATGTCCTCGCGCTCGAGCTGCAGGCTCGGCTCGCGGCTGTCGATCGTACCGCGGCGGCCGAGGAGAAGGCCGGCACGAGCGCGGGACTGAACGCAGTGCTCGCGGGGCTCGAGCGCCGGCGTCGACTGCTGCGCCGCCGCATGATCGAGCGGCTCGACCGCGTCAAAACCGCGCGCCTCTTCCGCGCCTACGAGCAGTTCCTCCACGCCGGTGAAGCTCGCGCGAGCGAAGACGGCGAGCTCTCCGCCGCGCTCTTTCTCCCCGAGCGTTTGCGCCGCCGCCGCCGCAAACTGCAGCGAGCCCTCCGCGGACTCGCGTCGACCTCTCCGGTCGGCGAGTTCCACCAGGCGCGCATCCTCGGCAAGCGCTTGCGCTACGCGGTGGAGTTCTCGAATCCCATCTACGGCGCCGTCGCGCGCGCCTACGCCCGCCGGCTGGTCCCGCTGCAAGATCTGCTCGGACAGGTGCAGGACGCCTCGATCGCCTTCGCGCTCTGGAACGACCCGCGATTGGCGTCGAGTCTTCCGTCTGAAGGATTGGTCGCGCTCGGCCGACTGATCGAACAGGCGCGGAGCGAATCGAAGCGCGGACGTCGACGTGTCCGTCGGCGCGCGCGACTCGTGCGCGGCAAGGCGTGGCGCGCGCTGCGTCGCGAAGTGGCCGCGCTCGCGGCAGCCGCGACTCGCGACGAACCGGGGCTCTGAGACCGTGGACCTCATCCTGGTCCGTCATGCCATCGCCTTCGAGCGCGACGCGATCCAGTGGCCCGACGACTCCGAGCGGCCGCTGACCCCCGAAGGCGCGAAGCGTTTCCGTCGCGCCGCGCGCGGCCTGCGCAAAGTCATCCCGAGGGTCGACGTCGTCCTCTCCAGTCCCTTCGCGCGCGCCTGGCAGACGGCGGGAATCTTGACCGAGGAGGCCGGCTGGCCCGCGCCGCGCCGCTGCCGCGCGCTCGAGGTCGACGCGACGTTCGAACGTGTCGAGGAAGCATTGCGCCCGCACGCGCGCGTGAAACGGGTCGCCTTGGTCGGCCACGAGCCCAGCCTCTCGATCCTCACCGCCGCGTGGCTCTCCGGCGAGAACGCCGCGTCCCTCTTCGAATTCAAGAAGGGCGGCGTCGCCTGGCTGCATTTCGCGGAGGCGCCCATCTCCGGCCTCGGCGCGCTCGTGACGCTGCTGCCGCCGCGGGTGCTACGGGAGTTGGCGGGGTAGCAGAAGTGGCGCCCTCGGCACGCGAATCCGGGTCCACCCCACCCAGGCTCGTCGCGTCTCTGGACTGTAACTGATTGGTAGATATGAAGGATGCGACTCAAGTGCCCGGGCGTCTCTTGGTCGATGTGCCGACAGGTGGGATGCAGCATGGCAGAAGTCGACAGAATCTGCCATTTCGCCGATACTAGGGAGATGGAGGGCTGCGGGACATGACCTCACTCAATATCTCGTTGCCCGAGTCGCTTCGCGAGTGGATCGACGCGGTGGTCGCCAACGGCGGGTACGGCAATGCGAGCGAGTACCTCCGGGAACTCATCCGAGAAGACCGGAAACGGCGAGATGAGGAGCGACTCGAGCACCTTCTTCTCGAAGGTCTCGAGAGCGGCGCCCCGGTCGAAGTGACGCCCGAGTTTTGGAAGCAGCTCCGCAAGGATGTTGTTGCCCGAGCCAAAGAGCTGAGAGCCAAGCCCCCGGTCGCTAGGTGAGACGCCTCCTCGAGATCTCGCCGCGAGCAGCGCTCGACCTGATCGACCATGCGGCCTACATCGAACTCGACAGCGAGGATGTCTCGATTCGCTGTCGCCGCGCCCTCCCGAACCCGGGTCAGTCGCACGGTGATGGGGCGGGTAGTCCCGCTGCCTCCGACAATTTTCGCGAAGTAGACGCCTGCAGGAAGCGCCGCCGCCGACGCATCGCGCCCATCCCATGAAACCGAGAGGTCGCCGGGCCGGACTACGAGCCGTCGCACGAGGCGGCCAGTTGCATCGGTGATGTCGATCGCCGTCGCAGAGCTCGGAACGGCGATGCGGGTCGACATCCGAAACGGATTCGGCCACGCGGAGAGGCTGGCGGGCGAGATCGGGACCAACCCGTCGGAGTTTTCCGGCGCATCGGTCGTCGCGGCGCCCAAGGTCCCGTCGATGCGGATCGCCTGTCCGTACACATCGGGTGTGCCGTTGCGGTCGTCTTCCCAGATGACGCGGACGGTGCCTGAGACGTCGACGGCGAGGGGCAGGCGTGACTTGGTGCTGAGGGTAGTGGCGACGTCGACGGGGCCCCAGTTGGTGGCGCCGTCGATCTCGGGGCAGAAAGCGTGGACGCGTTCGTCTCCGAAGGCGCCGGTGGGTTGCTCGGCGTAGACGACCGTGGGGACTGCCGTGGCGAGGGCGAAACCGGGCCTGGCGCTTCGTGGCGAGGAGCGGAACGTCGGGCGCATCGGAACGAAGGCGATGCCGTCCGTGCCCCAGTTGCGCGTGCCGTCGGCCAGAAACCTCTGCCCGCGGATGCCCCACTGGTTCTGATTGGTCGTCTCCTCATTCCAGAAGCAGTAGGTGGCGCCCGATTCGGGGTCGAACGTGCAGGTCGGATTGATGTGATAGCGACCGACCAAGGTCGAGACGGTGACGCCGTTGTGTCCCCACAGCTCGGCGCCGGCGCTCGAGACATGCTGCACGCAGGAGTTGAAGACGTTCGAGATGCTCCGGTGCCACCAGATGACGGCCCCGCCGTCGCCGTCGCTCTGCATCTGCGGAAGATGGGCGATCGGAACCGAGGCCTGGTCGAAAACGGCGAGCGGTCCCCAGACAATCGAACCGGTCGAGGATACGCGCACCATCCTGACGTGGCGCGGCGCGGCGCGGCGAAGGTGTCGATGTCGCGGACATAGCCCACGAGAACGCTCGCGGCGTCGCCAGGAAGGACCTGGCAGAAGGCGGGCGATTCGCCCGGCGCGCTCGCGATACTGATTCCACCGACGGCGAAACGAGGCGCGCCGGCGGGGGAGAGGCGCTGCATCTCGAGCGCGCCATCGCCGTTGGGCAGCCACGGCCAAACGAAGACGAAGTCGCCGTCGGATGCTTCGCAGACCGTGGGCGAGGGCTCGTAGTCGGAGTTGAACGAGAGCTGCACGCCGTTCGCGCCCCAGAGGAACGTCCCCGCGGCGTCGATGCGATAGGCGAAGACATCGAGATCGCCGCCGTCACGCGTGTCGGTGAAGGTCACCACCGCGTTCCCCTGCGAGTCGACGATCAGGTCCCAACCGACGAGGGAAGTCGATTGCGCGTGCGAGCTGACCACGATTCCGTTGTGCGGCCAGACTTCGTTGCCCGCCGCGTCCAAGTGTTGCAGGTAGACGTCGTAGCTGCCGGCCGCGTTGTCGAACCATGCGACGTAGGTGCGGCCGTCGGGGGCGACGGCGATCTTGGGCACGACTTGTTCGCCGGCGCGATCGGCGATGGCGAGGTTCAGGGCGGGGTCGGTGGGCCAGGCGGCGGAGGAAGGCGCGGCGGCGAGGAGGAGAGTGAGAGTAAGGGTGAGGGTAAGGAGCGTGGGGCTCTTCATGGGAGGGGCTTTCGGGGAGAAGGGGGCTCCAGGGGCCAAGTTGGGGAGAAGATTGGAGCTGGGGTAGAAGAGGATGCGCTGATGGATCGCGGCGGCCGCGATCCATCAGCGCATTTCATTGAGTTCCGCCTCCGCGTCCATTTCGCGCAACAACGGTTCGATCTCTAGACAGAGCGACTGGAAGACGTCGGAGACGGAGCCGCGGGCGTCGAGGGTCTTGAACTCGTACTTGGCGGCGAGACCGCGGAAGGTCTCCAGCAAGCTGGCTTGGTAATCGATGAAGTTGGTGAAGAGACTGTCGCCGGGGAGATAGTCCTGGCCCGATTCCCAGTAGTCGAAGCCGGTCGAGGAGAGCACGCGCGGTACGAGATGCGGCGGATCGATGTCCAGATAGACGACGAGGTCGGGGACTGGCGCGAAGCCGTAGAGGTTTTCCATCCAATCGGCGGAGACGCCGCGCACGACGGCGCGCGCGATGAGCGAGAAGATGTAGCGATCGGTCAGAGCAACCATGCCGGCCTTGAGCGCGGGGAGAACCTGTCGCTCCAGGCGATCCCAGAAATCGGTCGCGTAGAAGAGATTCAACGTGACCGGATCGAGCGTGTGCCCCTGCTTGGCGCGCTGGATGCCCGGCCCGGCGAGATCCGATCGGGTGAAGCCGGTATCGAGGACGCCGTAGCCGCGCGCCTCCAGCCATTCCTTGAGCAAGGCGACATGGGTCGAGCGGCCGACGCCGTCGGTCCCTTCGATCGCGATCAACCGACCCGGGAGTCTTCGCTCGCCGAAGCCGGGAGGCTGATGCCCGTAGAAGCGGATCTCTCTCATCGCGCGCCGATCTCCTCTGTGATCACGGTCACGGTTGCGATCACGGTCACATCTCTTCGGTGCGGACGTCGTCTTCGTCCAGGTACCGGCCGAGCAGTCCCGCCCGGGTCAGCGCCGTGTTGATCTCGCCGCCGTCGAAACGAAGCACGCCGTCGAGATGCGGCAGCACCAACTGTCGCATCCGCTGTTGCTGGCGGATGAGATGCTCCGTCGCGTCCATCCGCACGAGGCCGAACTCCTCGACGATGCGGTCGTACTCTTCGCGGATCATCCCCTGGAAGATCCGGAACGACTCGTACGGGTCCTCGCTCAAACCGAGATCCATGCCGGCCTCGTAGAACTTGAGCGCGGGCCGGCCCTCGAGGATGCGGCGGATCGCCTCGTCGAGCGGCACGTCGAAGTAGAAGGCGATCGTCGGCTGCGGGGCCAAGGAGTAGAGCTTGCGCAGCCACGGTTTGTGCACGCCGCGCACGCCGTCGCGCGCGAACGCCGTATAGACGTAGCGATCCGCCAGCACGAGCGCGCCCGCTTCCAGCGCCGGCAGGATCTGCATGTGCACTCGACTGGCGAAGTCGGCCGCATGGATCAGGCTGAAGGACATCGGCGTCAGCAGCTTCTCGCGTTTCCCGCGGCGCGTGGTCGCCTTCACGATCGGCGACGAGTTCCACTCGCTGAAAACGACGAGATAGCCCTGACTGACCAGCCACTTGTGCAGGAGATCGATCTGCGTGCTCTTCCCGGATCCGTCGACTCCTTCGACGATGAAGAGCTTGCCCCTGAGAGGGGTTTCGCCCACGGAACTCAAAGCCGCTTTCCTTTCTGCACCCCAGAAGGACGAGAGACGCGCAACTCGCGGCCGAAGCCGCGCCTGAATCGATCGAGGAGCGGGCGCGGCTTCCAAGCGTCGAGCGAGGGGGCGCGCAGCGTGATCGCATCTTCACCCAGACGACACGAGTAGCTCGCGGCTTGACCGAGCGGCACGCGCTGTTCGATCTCATCCGCCAGGGTGAGCACGACCGAAGCTTTCAGCACCGAGGCTTCGTCCTCGCCGCGGAGCAGGGGCCGATACGTTTCCAACAGCCCCTCTTCGTCGCCGGCGAGACTCACCACCGCCGCGGCCAGCGCGACTTCGCGTTGGGCGTAACCGTTGAGATCGATGGCCGTCAGGATCATGGATGCATGACGATGGCGGTTATAGTAGTCGACGCTCCGACCGATGTCCAAAGCGCGCGCCGCCAGCTCCAACGCGGCGCGGATCTCGCCGTCGACACCGGGATCGAGGCTCTTCATCAGCCTCAGCGCCAGGTCGGCCCGACGCTCGGCGCGAGGCGCGCTCCAACTGGCGAAGCGAGTCAGGAGCGCCTCCAGAGAGGCGGCTCGGACCTCCGCGATCGAGAGGAGACGCGGCCGGGTGAGGGAGAAGGCAAGCCCTTCGCGCATCCCCTGACCCGAGACGAGAAGCGAATCGGCGCCGACCGCAGCCATCCCCGCTTCCACGCAGATCGCTCCGCCCACGATCGAATCGACCCGGTCGCTATTCAGGCCGGGGACAGCCGCCCGAGCGTCGCGCGTTCGCGACGCCAACCGCGCGCCAAGCGTTTCCAGGCGACGGCCCGAGAGGAGATACCCGTGCAGCCGCGAGATCGGGTAGGGGTGCGTGCGGCGATCGACTTTGGCGAGGTTGCGCGTCGATCCGCCGGTGCCGACCAGGATCTCGTCGGGCGCCAGCCGAGGAATGCGCTCGCGGGCGAACGTCTTGCGGACATGTTCGCGGAGGCGGCGCATCTCCCCGCGCGACGGGGGATCGGTCACCAGGAAGCGGTCGGTCAAGCGGAGCGCGCCGAGCGGCAGGGTCCACGTGCGTTTGAGCCGGCGATCGCGGAAGTGCGTGACCTCGAGACTGCCGCCGCCCAGATCGAAGAGCAGGCCATGCCGAATCGGCAGTCCCTCCACCGCGCCGAGGAACGCGTACTCGGCCTCTTCGTCGCCGGAGAGCACGCGGACTTTCAGTCCCAGCTCCTTCTTGATCTGCCGGAGGAACTCGGCCTGGTTCTCTGCTTCTCGGACCGCGGAGGTGGCGACGGCCAAGATGCTCGATGCGCCCGCGCCCTCGGCGAGGCGCTTGAAGTCGGACAGGGCCGAGATCGTGCGCGTGATCGCGGCGGGAGAGAGCTTTCCGGTGCGTCCGATATCGCGCGCGAGTCGGAGTGACGCGCGACCGTCCGACAGCACGTCGAAGCCGTGAGAACTGGAGCCATCCAGTACGACGACGCGCCCGGAGTTGGAGCCGATGTCGATGACGGCGATCGGGGAGCGGGAGGCGCGCTTCGTGGAGCGCGCGCGCGGATTCTTCGCGGCGGAGTTCGCCGCCGACCCCGAGGGCGGTTTCGATGAGGATTTCGATGAAGGGGGCACGCCGACGGAGTCTAGCGGGCCACGGGCGAGGGGCAAGACTCGATCGCACGAGTGGTGCTTCGTCCGGGCGTTGCTCCACCAGTCGTTGCTCCATCGGGCGTTGCTCCGTCGGGTGGCCCCTCTTACTATTCTCGCGCGTTGATGGAGACCGATCGTCGCGTCGGGGCAAGCGCGACCAAACTCACAAGTCAGGAGGAGGCGCCGGCATGATCCGCGGAGTCCACTCGATGTTCTACTCGACCCACGCGGTGGAGCTGCGTGCGTTCCTTCGCGAGAAGCTCGGCTTGTCCGGAACCGATGTCGGGGAGGGATGGATCATCTTCGACGCGCCCGAGGGCGACCTCGGCGTCCATCCCACTGACGGGAAAGAGGTTCCTTCGGGCGCGGCCGACATCTCGTTCTACTGCGACGACCTCCACGCGACCATGACCGAACTCCGCGCCCGCGGCGTCGAGTTCACCCAAGAGGCCGAGGACCACGGCTACGGTTACGTCACCTACTTCAAGGCGCCCGGGGGATTCACGATCCAGCTCTACCAGGCGAAGTACAGGAAGTAGCGCCGGCGCGGCGAAGCGCGGCGCGAAGCGTGGCGCGTGGCGCATGGCGCAGCGTGAATCGCTCGGCGCGGGGTCGGCACTGGCGAGTAGCGCAGTGAACCATCGAGGGCGGCCGTTTCGCGCGGCGCCGATTCAGCGCCGCAGCACCTGGCGCTGCCGAGCCAAACGCCGGTCAACTCACCGTCGACACCTGACTGGATCAGAGTCAGACCCGTCCTCAACTGGGTCCAGACCCAGTTCCGAAGCACAGGTCCGCTTCGTACTGATTGTGAGCGCGGCATCTCAGCTCGATGTTCTCGACGCTCGCGCCTCCACCCCGTGCGAACGGCGTCACGTGATGGAACTCCAGAAACCCGCGTTCTCGACACCGTCGCTCCCGCTCGCCGACGAACGCACACTGGCCCAGGTCTCGCTGCCAGACCCGGCGACGAACGTCGGCGGAGATGTGTCGAGTTCGTCGTGGGGCGGCTTCTGATCGGTCGATCTGCACGGCGGGCAGCGTGGCGGCCGCGGCGGCGGCGGCGGCTGGGCCGGCGGACGGGACGGCGATCTGGACGTCCGGGCGCTGTGCAGGCACAGACACGCCGCGTTTCGCGCGACGCGGACTGGCCGCCGCGAACTTCGATCGCGACAACTGCTCGACGAGCGCGCTGAGCGCCCGGTCGAAGACACGATCGAGGTCGCCATCCGGCGCCTGATGTCGAAGGAGATCCTGCGCCACACGTAGCTTCTCCAGGACCTCCGAGCTCGCGGTGAACTGCACCTTCCAGCGCTCGGCGCCGAGCGGCTCCACTCCGGAACGCCGCGAGGCTGGGCGTCCCGCCAGACCACCGATCGTATCCGGCCGCGAGAACAGCGCCTCCGACCACAGCGCCTCCGACCGCAGCGCGGTCGCCCTCTCGCCGAGAATCATCGCGCCGGTCTGGGGGTCGTCAGTTTCCGGCGAGGCCGTTTCCACCCGTGGATGGTCCAGCGACCCGTGAGACGCGCGAGCTTCGGGGACTTTTCGAATCGAGTCCGGAACCGTCGGGCGGGGTCGGATCTCAGCGACCAGCCGTTCGACCTCTCGCTTGGTCTTGTGTCGGGCCGCAGCGAGCAGCTCGAGGTGATTCGCTTCGGTCAAACAGGGCGCGAGCAGACCGATAGCGGAGAGGTGGACGTCGCCGCGCTCGAGCATCACGAGTACGACGGGAAACCGCCGCGCAACACGCGCCCCTTCGATCCGCGCGTAGGCCTGGCACTCCGAGAAGTGGAGTACCTGCACGCAGTAGGCGAACATCGACGAACATCCTTGGCCAAGATAGAGGCGACGCGCTTCCAGCTCGGCCAGGTGCGCAACCAACGCCGCAGTCGCCGCCCGTTCACGCGACGCGAGCGTTGGGATTCGGGAGAGCAGCTCACGGTCGCTCAATGACGAGAGGCTCGACGAAGAAGGTTGGGAAGGGCTGAGAACACGCGCCCGATTTGTATCGATGTGGTTGTTCATACAACCTATATATCATGACGTTCCGCGAGGCTCGGCGGAGGCTCGTCGCGTGCGAACGAGTTGGCGGACATCCCGAGCGGGCCCGGAGAGCTGATATCACCACTCGTCGCCGCTATGTGTCTCGAGGACGGCGCATGTTTCTGGAAGCGCGATCTTCGAAACTGTGAAACACAAAACATGTCAAGGATATTTATTGGAGAGGCGTAGATTGTTGTCGACGCTCGATGCAAACCGCGCGTCGCGCCGGGTTGCGCTCGGCCCCGCGCCTCTGCCTCTGCCTCGTCCGGGCGCTCCCTGCCGCATCCCCACTACTCGCAGCGCCGCCCCGTCGTCCCGGTGTTCGACGACGGGCTGACCTGGAGCGCGGTCGAGCGAATCGACAAGATGTCGGGATTCCCGAGCGCCTGATCGTTTCACACCACGAGCGGAGCTTCGCTCAGCGGATCGGCGTCGGCCGAAGGGAGATTCACGATGCGGAGCCCGCCGGGGAGCGTCGACGGAAGCGGCGTCGTCTCGCGTCCGATCGCCCCTCCTCCTCCCGGCTTGAACTCGCGCCGACGAGTCTACTTCTGCAACGCCCCGTCTCCCGAGAGTATTTTCCAATGGCGAAATGAGCCTGAACGGGTCCCCGTTTCCGCGACGGGG